>CAYTUV010000047.1:0-27301 GCA_964441505.1 uncultured Melioribacter sp.
GTGGTTCTATCCGGAAATTATATTTTCTCGAAAAAGTGCAGTACCGTTTGTAATACGACTATAAAGCTATTAACAATCAGCAGTTAGCGTTTAGGGCGGTTCTAAAAATTATCTTTTATTTACTGCAAACTGCTTATTGTTAACTTATTTCTTATTTTTTAAACTGATCACTAATAACTGACAACTGATCACTGACATATGAAAAACTTTGCAATTACCGGTGTAGCCGGTTACATTGCTCCAAGGCACCTTAAAGCTATTAAAGAAACCGGGAATAACCTTATTGCCGCTGTAGATCCTCATGATTCTGTTGGAATTCTAGATCAATATTTCCCGGATTGCGCGTTCTTTACTGAGATAGAAAGATTTGACCGCCATCTTGAAATGTTGAAAAGAAAAGGTGAAGGAATAGATTATCTTGCAATCTGCTCACCAAATCATCTGCATGATGCTCATATTAGGTTAGCGTAACGTTTGGGTGCCAATGCCATTTGTGAAAAACCATTAGTTCTTAACCCATGGAACCTTGATGCACTTGCAGAGCTTGAACAAGAATATGGGAAAAAAGTATATACAATTCTTCAATTACGAGTCCATCCCGCACTCATTGCCTTAAAACATACACTCAACACTCCCGCCAAGAAGTCGGCGGGCAGGCAACACTCAAGACTAAGCACGAAGTGCTTCTCACTTACATCACTTCCCGTGGACCATGGTACAAATATTCCTGGAAAGGAGATCTGCATAAAAGTGGCGGGATTGCAACTAACATAGGTATCCACTTTTTTGATCTATTGATTTGGCTATTCGGAAAAGTGGAGAAGAGCGAAATTCATTTATCTGAAGAAAACAAAATGGCTGGATTTATAGAACTTGAAAATGCAAACCTGTCCGGCGACCTGTCTGGCGTAGTTTTAGCGAAGCCAGAAACTTTAGTACAGACGGATGTAAGATAGTTTTTATCAATTGATCTAAATGATCTTAGACTACTAAAAACTACTGACCAGACACCACTGACTACTGACAATGTTCTACGAACTTTTCGATCTATAAAAATTGACAATAAAGAAATTGAGTTCACGGATGGATTTACAGATCTTCATACAAAAGTTTATGAAAAAACGTTAGCTGGTGAAGGGTTTGGAATAGAAGATGCACGAAATTCAATTGAGTTAGTATACAAATTACGAGATGAAAAACTCGTTCTTAATCATGAGAAAGAAAAAATGCATATATTCTCTGGAGGAATATAAATTAAATGAAATTTTTAGCCACCAGCGGTGCCGGCTTTATCCGATGGAATAATTATAAAACAAATTCCACCGGACAAGTCGGCAGCAACATAGTTGAAAAACTACTCAAGCGAGGTTTTGAAGTCAGAGTACTTGATAACTTTTCTACAGGTAAGCGTGAGAATCTTAAACCTTTCGAAAAGGATATTGAACTGATTGAAGGAGATATCCGCTCCTACCATACAGTCAATCAAGCAATCTTTTAGGACAGAGCGATTGAATTACACGGAAATAGGCGATTGTATTTATACAGAACCACAACGCAGAGATAAAAAACATTCTTTTGCAGATATAAATTTGATTAAAAAAAATCTTAATTCTGAACCAATAATAAATTTTATTAAAGGTTTCATAAAAACTATAAATGATAATTCGCTTTAATAATTAATTTTGAATATGAGCACCGGTAATACTAAAAAATGGCTTGAACGAGTTGATTACGATTTGCAAACTGCAGATGCGATGCTGAATACGGGGCGTTATATTTATGCGATCTTTATGTGTCAGCAAGCTATTGAAAAAGTGATGAAAGCCTTCATAAATAATTTGGGAAAGGATGTATTACCAATTCACAATCTGCGTCGCTTAGCAGAAAACGCAGGGATCATAGACGACCTTACTGAAGAACATTTAATTAAACTGGATTTTCTTTCTCAATATTACATTAATGCTCGCTATAAGGAAGACATTGTCGAACTCTCAAAAGGAATTACAAAGAATTTCTCGGCAGATATAATTATTTTTACAAAGGAGATGATAAAGTGGGTTATACAAAAGATGAAATAAAAGTCAATGCCAGAAATATTATTCTTAGCCTTATTAAGAATCATAGTATTAAAGCAGCTTATATTTTTGGCTCATACAGCAAAGGAAATGCAACTGAGTACAGTGATATAGATGTTGCTGTTGTGCTTGATAAAATAAGAAATGGTTCTCCTTTTAACGAAGCGTTTGATATCTACCATGAAATCCAGAAGCAGAATTCTTTAATCGAAACAGTCTGCTTTACTGAAACAGAATTTATTAATGAAGAAGATTACCTAATAAGGCATATTAAAAAAGAAGGTATTAAAATTTTCTAAATTTGAAATTAAAACTAAAACGTGATTTGCATTTATAATTTATAGTTGATTTTAATTTATCATTTATATTTGACTTAATTTAACATTTACTATTTATCATTGAACTTGAATTTCATGCAACCATGCATCAATCATCCATACAACCTGTCCCGTGAAATGTGGTTTTTACTACCTGTTCCGTATAATGTTTTTTTATTTTACGGGATTTCATGCAACCTGTCCCGTGAAATGTGGTTTTTACTATTTCATGGGACCAAACATCCAAACAATCAAACCCTAAGTACGATTTACGAAGTACGAAGTATGAATTACGAAGTACGATTTACGAATGACGAATTATAATTCTGTATTAACAATCCTTTGAGAAGAACTTAAATTTTAGGGGCATAAGATGAAAGTAGTAATTTTAGCCGGTGGTCTCGGCACTCGTTTAAGCGAAGAAACAACTATTAAGCCTAAGCCTATGGTGGAAATAGGAGGTAAACCCATTCTCTGGCACATTATGAAAATTTATTCTCATTACGGGTTTAATGAGTTTATTATTTGTCTTGGTTATAAAGGATATTTAATAAAAGAATATTTTGCTAATTATTTTATTCATCAATCCGATATTACCGTCGATTTGAAGAATAATAAAATTGAGACGCATAATAATTATGCAGAACCCTGGAAAGTAACACTTGTTGATACCGGAGATAATACTATGACCGGCGGAAGAATTTTGCGGGTGAAAGATTATATCGGCAATGAAACTTTTATGATGACCTACGGTGATGGTGTAGCCAATATTGATATTAAAACATTGATTAAATTTCATAATTCTAAAAGAAAGTTTGCAACTGTTACAGCAGCACAGCCGGTTGGAAGATTTGGATCTTTAGATATTGATAAAGATAAAAATGTAAGATCTTTTGTTGAAAAACCAAAGGGTGATGGTAAATGGGTAAATGCCGGATTTTTTGTATTAGACCCCAAGGTATTTGAGTACATAAAAAGTGATGAAACCTTTTTTGAAAAGGAACCTTTGGAGAGTTTAGCAAAAAATAATCAACTGTCTGCATTTAATCATCATGGATTCTGGATGCCAATGGATAAATTATCTGATAAAAATGAACTAGAAAATTTATGGTCAAGTAAAAAAGCACCATGGAAAGTATGGCAATAGTTTAGTGAGTAAAATGCGAAGAGTAATGAGAGTGGAATGAAAAAATTATTCAATAATGTTTTTGAAAATAAAAAAGCATTAATTACCGGAGATACCGGATTTAAAGGTTCTTGGTTAGCAATTTGGTTAAATGAACTTGGTGCACAAGTTTATGGGTATGCATTACCTCCAAAAACTCAAAGAGATAATTTTGTTATAACAAAATTAAACAAAAAAATTAAACATGAAGATGGGGATATAAGAGACAAAGAGCATTTGTTCCAATTCTTCGATGATGTAAAACCTGATATAGCTTTTCATCTTGCTGCTCAACCGATTGTATTGGAATCTTATAAAGATTCGCATTACACATTTGAAACAAATATAATGGGCACGGTTAATTTTTTTGAGGCAGTTCGAAAAACAAAATCTATTAAAGTCGTTGTAAATATTACAAGCGACAAATGTTACAAAAATAATGATTGGGTTTGGGGTTATAGAGAGAATGATCCGATGGGGGGTAAAGATCCTTATAGCGCATCTAAAGGTTGTTCTGAACTTATCACAGATTCGTACCTGAATTCTTTCTTTAATGATACTGATTGCAAAATTTCTTCAGCAAGAGCCGGTAATGTTATCGGTGCCGGCGACTGGGCAGAAAACCGCATTATTCCGGATTACTTCAGGGCTTTATTGGGTAAGAATAAATTACTTGTACGTAATCCAATTGCTACAAGACCCTGGCAGCATGTTTTAGAACCGCTTTCCGGCTACTTGTTGATAGCTTCAAAATTATCAGAAGATGCTAAATATTCCGGCGGTTGGAATTTCGGACCAAAAGATGAAATGAATTATTCAGTAAGAGAACTTCTTAAAGAGATAAATAAATTTGACCAAAGCGTTGAAATAACTGAAAGCAATGATTCAATAAAACCTTATGAAGCAAAAATATTAAAGTTAGATATTTCTAAAGCAGTTTTTAAATTAGGATGGAAACCTGTGCTTGATTTTAATAAAACTGTTGAATTGACTGTAAACGGATATCTAAATGATATCAAAAATATTTCTGATTCTTTAGAAAACAGGGTTGCGACAATAAAAGAATATTTAGATATAGCTGCTAAACAGAAAATAAAATGGAGTGAAAAATAAACTTATGCGTGTTCCTTATGGTATGACTGTTCACGGACAGGAAGAAATAGATGCAGTAGTTGAAGTATTAAAAACTTCAACACAGATGGGAAAAAATGTAAGAGAGTTTGAAGAGAAAGTTGCAAAGTTATTTGATAAGAAGTACGGATTAATGGTTAACTCGGGTTCATCAGCTCTTTATCTTGGAGTTGAAATACTAAATCTTCCAAAAGAAAGTGAGGTTATCACTCCTGTATTAACATTTTCTACTACAGTTGCTTCTCTTGTCAAGAATGGGCTTATCCCCTCTTTTGTTGATGTGGAACCTGATACTTTTGTTATAGATGTGAATAAAATAGAAGAGATAATTACGAAGAATACCAAAGCTATTTCAATCCCTAACTTGTTAGGCAACATACCTGATTGGGATAAAATTGCAGAAATTGCTCAAAAATATAATTTAAAGATTATTGAAGATTCTGCCGATACACTTGGAGGCACATTAAGAGGAATGAGCAGCGGTTATCATTCGGATATTTCGATCACAAGTTTTTACGGATCTCACGTTATCAATTGCGCCGGTAATGGTGGTATGCTATGTATAAATGATAATGAGATGTTCAGAAGAGCAAAACTTTTACGCAGTTGGGGAAGAAGCTCATCTATTTTTGTTGAATCTGAAAAAATTGAGAACAGGTTTAATGTTGAGCTTGAAGGTATTCAATACGACGCAAAATTCGTATTCGCAGAACCCGGTTATAATATAGAACCCTCCGAAATGGGTGCTGCTTTCGGGCTTGTGCAATTGAATAAGCTGCAAGCTAATATTGAAGCAAGAATAGAAAATTTTAATAAGCAATATGAATTCTTTAAACAATATGAAGAATGGTTTATCCTGCCAAAGCAGACACCGGAAACAAGAACAGGCTGGTTAGCTTTCCCACTTATCGTTAATGATAATGCACCATTTACCAGAACCGAAATGCAGATATCACTGGAAAAGGATGATATACAAACACGCGTCATCTTTACAGGAAATATTCTAAGGCAGCCCGGTTTTAAAGATATTAACTGTGTAAAGAGTAAAGATGGGTATAGTAATGCTGATAATGTTATGCGGGGAGGAATTTTAATTGCATGTCACCATGGTCTAACAGATAAAATGTTAGAGCATATTCATAAATCATTCAAGAGATTTGCTGAAAAATATTAAAATGAAATTTATTGAATTATATTTTCCTGGGTTTATTTAATGTAATTTTTTTTAATGATAATGATAATTCAGCTACATATTTTATTTCAGGACCTCCGTCGATGATAAAATCGTTTAAGAAATTTTTATATACTACAGTGTTTTTTAACTAAAGTTATTACTGATGACTGGGAGTAAATGGATAAGATTTTAATCACTGGGATTAGCGGGTTTATTGGTTCAAGCATAGCGGAATCTTTGGTTAAAAAATATAATGTTAGTGCTGTTATTAGAAAAAGTACAAACTTATGGCGCTGTAAAGAATTTTTAGCTGATGTAAATTTTAAATACATAGAACAATTATCTGACAATAATGTAAACCAGATGGAAGAATACGATGCAATTATTCACTGTGCTTGGGACGGTGTAGAAAATAAAGATAGGGATAATTGGATTAAACAAATTGGGAATATCAGCATTTTATTTTCGTTGATTAACAAATACAAAACAAAAAAAATTATCTGTTTTGGGTCACAAGCTGAATATGGAATTGAAGGAAGATTAGATGAAAATATTATTTGTAAGCCCAACACTTCATACGGCGCAGCTAAAGCTGCATTAAAAGATTTATTACAAACATTTTGCGCGCAAAAACAAATTGAACTTTATTGGTTAAGAATTTTTTCGTTGTATGGGCCAAAGCAAGATACCAAGTGGTTTATTCCAAACGCTATAATAAGAATGTTAAGAAATGAACCATTAGACCTAACAAAGTGTGAACAAAAATATGATTACCTATTCATTAAAGATCTTGTTGATTCTATTGGTTTTATACTAGAAAATAAAATCCCGGCAGATGTTTATAATCTATCTGGGAATTCTTCTCATAAATTATATTCTGTAATCGAGAAGATAAAAGATATTGTGAATTCAAATTCCACCATTAATTTTGGCAAACTTCCTTATAGACAAAATCAACCAATGCACATAGAAGGGGATTCTTCTAAATTTCTTAGCCGAAGCAGCTTATCTTTAACGCCTATTGAAGATGGATTACGCGTTACTGTTGAGTATTATCGAAATATCAAAAAAAAGGAAAATAATGAAAGCGTCTGATTATATAGTTGAGTTTCTTAAGAGTAAAGGGATAAGACATGTATATGAAATAGCCGGAGGAATGATAACGCATATTCTTGATTCATTAAACAAAGAAAAGAGTATTGAGGTTATAAGTGTACATCATGAACAAGCTGCTGCATTTGCCGCTGATGCGGAAGGGAGGATAATACGTAAGCCTGGAATAGCATTTGCAACAAGCGGTCCTGGCGCTACAAACTTACTCACCGGGATCGGGAGCTGTTTTTTTGATTCTTCGCCAGCAATATTTATCACTGGACAAGTAAATACTGATGAACAAAAAGGGAATAAAAACATACGTCAGTTAGGATTTCAGGAAACAGATATTGTTGCGATGGCAAAACCAATAACAAAGTGGGCAGTAATGATTGAAAGTGCTGTTCAATTACCTGAAACTTTAGAGAAAGCTTATCAAATTGCAATTTCAGGCAGACCAGGACCGGTTTTGATTGATATCCCGATGAATGTTCAAAGAGAAAATGTTGATGAAGAAATAATAATTCGAAATAACTTTAGTACAAATATTGTTCAATCCGAGATAGATTTTGACAATATTATTCAAAAGATTAGAAAAGCAAAAAGACCACTGATACTTGCTGGCAGAGGTATTCGCGCCGGCGGTGCGTTAAATGAATTCAAGGAATTTCTAAACAAGGTTCAAATACCTGTCGTTTTAACACTTTTAGGATTGGATAATTTAGTCTACGATGACCCAATGAGAGTAGGTTTTATTGGCAGTTATGGTAATCGATGGGCGAATATTTTATTAGGGGAATGTGATTTGTTGGTTGTACTTGGAAGCCGTTTGGATATTAGGCAAACCGGAGCTGACGTTAAAAGCTTTAAAGAAAATAAAGAAATAATACATGTAGATTGCGAAGAAGGTGAAATTAATAATAGAATTACAGGATGTATTAATTGTAATCTTGATGTAAAAGAATTTTTAATACAAGTTAATGAACAAATAAGTGCCGATGTCATAGCTATAACTGAAGATTGGCAAAAAAGAATTAACGAATTAAAAGAAAAATATCCGGATACCGATGAACTGAAAAATATTAATGGTATCAATCCTAATCTGTTTATTAAAACCCTTTCAGAAATGGGTTTTGAAATACAGGCTTATGTTGCTGATGTTGGTAATAATCAGATGTGGGCGGCGCAATCTTTGCGGTTGAAGGAAGGGCAGTTATTTCTAACCGCAGGAGGTATGGGTGCCATGGGCTCTGCCTTGCCTGCAGCAATTGGCACTTCACTATCTTTGGATAAAAAACCTGTTATTGTAATTGCGGGGGATGGCGGATTTCAAGTAAACATTCAGGAATTACAAACCATTGTGAGTAACAAATTACCGATAAAAATTATTGTGCTGAACAATAATTGCCTTGGAATGATAAGACAATTTCAGGATAGTTATTTTGACAGCCGTTATCAATCTACTTTTTGGGGGTATGGCTCCCCGGATTTTGAAAAAGTTGGTAAAGCGTATGGTATTGATTCCAAAACAATATCGAATGAGAATGAATTTAATGAAGCGCTTAAATGGTTTTTTGATGACGATAATGAAACAAAATTATTACAGGTTATGATTGATGTACATACCAATGCTTATCCAAAATTAGCATTTGGAAAACCAATTACAGAAATGGAACCATTATCTAAGCCTTTAGATATGGAAGGAACTTAGAAATGGTAACATTTTTGATTACGCATGAGGAAAAGTGTTTCCTCGAAATACTAATACCAACTTATAACCGTAGTTATAAATTGAATCGGTTGTTGTCAATTCTTGAGAAAGAAATAGAATCAATTCCAGACAAAATAAAAATTAGAATTACCGTATCAGACAATCATTCCTCAGATACAACTCAAGAAATGCTTCAACAACACTCTTTTAGGAACAAAATAATAGTTCGTACCAATTCTGAAAATATTGGAGCCCTGAGAAACATTTGGGGACTTTATGAGACCGCGAGGGCAACTTACGTCTGGTTGTTGAGCGATGATGATATCCCCAAGCCAGGATCACTCCATAAGATTCTGGACACCCTGATCTGGTATGAACCAACTGTTTTGACCTTTGAATTTGAACAGCCCATTGGGTCACAGGCAATAAACCATGGGAATAAAACTGGCATTGAAGAAATAACTGACATGCGTGAGGCAATTCCTCATGTCCTAGTATTAGCCAAGATGAGTACATATGTTGTGAAAGTCGAATATTTGCAGAATGCTCTCACCAATGTAAGCTATTTAAAAGATACTGGTTATGGTTGGTTGGCAGTGAGCCTTGAAATAATACATTTGTCAGCAATCAAGAAGGTAATTGTTTTTCACGAGTTTCTTGCAAGTTGCGATGAAAATTTTGGTAATCCATGCGATGGATTTTCTCCTCAATGGTGGGACGATTACCTTCTTTTGCTTGATCATGAAATAGTGAAAAATAATTGTCCGGAGTATGCGCAAAATTACAAATATTGGCACAATGGATATGTGCTTGAAATGATCTATGGAATCTTGGCAGGAATGACAAATATTTCTAATCTAACGCCATTCCGAGAGAAAGGGAAAGAAATCCCTTTTCATATAAGTTATATTCGGAATCCTTTTGTAGTATTTCAGTGGACTTGTTTGCGTCTTGGCGTTCCAGCATCTAAAGCCATTTTTCGAATTTCAGGACGAATTGCAGGATATGCGAGAAAACTAAAGAGGAAATTGCTTGCTTCACATGAAAGAGTTTAGGACAGGACCTAGCAATAAGGTTTGCCTATGAGAAGATTAGAGCGTTCTGTTCTGAACATGGCTTCCAACTTGATCGGTTGGGTGGTACCTGTCGTAGTTAACGCCATTGCCATCCCGTTTTTGTTGCATCGCCTGGGGCCAGATGCTTACGGCCTGAGCAATCTGGTTATGGTGGTGATTGGTTACTTCTCTATCATGGATATGGGAATGGACATCGCTTCAATCAAATTGCTGGCAGAATACCACGTCAAGGGAGATAAAGATTCGATCAATCGGTTAATGAGCACCAATTTCCAAATATACATGGGTATGGGGCTTATCGGGATGTTAGTAATCCTGATTTCAGCCGACATGCTGGCAAATAGTGTTTTTTCCGTCCCCGAGGCATTCAAGGTCGATGCTGCTACCATTTTCCGGCTCGGGGCTTGGGGGTTTTTAGCCAGTATGCTGGTTATGTGGGCAACTGCTGTGCCACATGGTTTACAGCGCTATGATATCATGAATGGGATTTCTATAACAACCAGCCTGGTCAGCACAGGTGTAGGAGTGGCAGTGGTATACGCTGGCTATGGTGTTGTGGGTTTTGTTTTAACCAGGATTCTGACGACGTGCATGGCAGGTGTGGTCGGATTTGTAATAGCTTATCGGTTAATTCCAACGCTAAGATTGCGCTTTGGGTATGATCGAGAGATGTTACGTCGGATTTGGGGTATTTCTGCATACGGAGTCGTGATCAGAATAGTGGGGGTGATTACTGGCTCGATTGATCGTACACTCATTGGTATTTGGATTGGCACGGCTGCTGTTGCGGCCTATTCAGTTCCATATATGGTTACAATATACTTGAATCAGATAATGCTACGTGCGATGAACTTCCTGTTTCCCATGGCAAGTGAAATGCTCCATTCTGGGCATCTTGAACGGTTGCGCGATATCTTTCTCCGATCTTCTCGCTTCGTTTTAGTGATCGCCACAATAGTCATTCCTCCGCTTACTCTGCTTGCCGATCTCTTTCTAACACTATGGGTCGGACGTGAGTTAACGATGGTGTCGGCGAATGTATTTCGTTTGCTGTTGGTCGGTACCTACTTAGCCACGATGACCATGCTAATTAGTTACCTTCTCACTGGATTAGAGTACATACGACAATTCACATGGATGTATCTTCTCAGAACTGCTTTCCTCGCAGGTATGTGTCTCTTGTTAATTCGTTTGTATGGCATTCTGGGAGCCGGGCTCGCTATTTTGGCGACATCTGTGCTGGATATCGCATTTGGCGCATTTAGCCTGCGAGTGTATCTAAAGATCCCCGTCACGCGGTTTTTCGGGCAACATATACGCACAGTGGCTTTAGGAATTACTCTTTTAATCCCGGTTCTTCTATTGCGGCAATATGTCACCTCGTGGTTTGCTCTTGCTAGCGTCATGTTAGGTTACGCGGTACTTTACCTATTCATTGGGTCTCGGATAGGGATATTGGGACCTACAGAGAAGGAGGTATTTTTTATCATAAAGCGAAAGATCTTCCGTCGAGCCGAAGTATGAGAGACTGAATAGATATTGTACAAAGGCACAAATAGATAACATCAGACTATCATTTTGATTCATTCAGGGGCGATCCTTCAGTCGATCGAGGGAAGCGGTGTCAACTGGTATCTTAATCACAATTGGAGAAATACATGAAAGACTTGATCAAACGTATTTTGGACAGGGAGCGGCGATTAATACATAATTATCAACTGGCGATATTACACTCTGAGGATATTCCCTCCAAGTCGCGTACAATACAAATTTACTTAAGGCTACGTCTGCTTATCGAGCGTTTTTTAGTTTGTCATACCCACTTTTGGATAAGTGACGGTCTTTTCACAACCATGTTCCTCGCCCTAAAAAAGGGTGATGTGTTCGTTGATGCTGGCGCAAATTGGGGTCAGTATACATGGCATGCGGCGTTTTTAGTAGGACCGCACGGCAAAGTACATAGCATTGAACCGTCACCCACTATCATAAAGCTATTACGCAAATGGGTAGCCTGCATGGGACAGAAGAATGTCGTCATCACTGAAGCTGCATTGGGAAGTAGGATGGGCAAAGAGACGCTTTACGAATTCGCTGAGAACTATGGAGGAGCCAGTTCCATTCGTGGTGGAGCATGGCCTGGGCATCAGCACGATACACAAACTGAGGTGACGCTGATAACGCTGGATGATTATGTTGAAAGAAATCAGATTGGACCCATCCGGCTGATCAATGTGGATGCACAGGGCTCGGAGATCGACATATTGCACGGAGCCACTCGGGTACTCACACAGACAACACCACCGGTTCTGTTTGTGGAACTTGAGAGAGACGCGAATGTTGCGTTCGGGCATACTCTGAACGACCTTCTGGCAGTGATCCACAATTTCGGCTACATGACGTTCTCGTGGCGTCCGAACGGTCTGATCCAAATAAATTCTCAGAAGAATGTGACTGCAGATACTGGCCATGACGACGTGATCTGTTTAAATCCGAATTTTCACAATCACTTAATTACCAAGTTGCAGAAATTAGCGGATCACCGTCGATCTTTCTTGACGCACCTCATTGGCAGGGATATATATTCTTGACTTTTAGAAAAGGAACTACTATTAAAAAATATGTCGTTTGGGACACTTACAACACGGTGTTTTACAATAATAGGGTCTTTGACCCAGAGGCAGCGCGACAATATCCAGGTGGACCAGCAATTGTGAAGTTCTATGAGCTTGCTACGCGCGCGGGGTATACAGTGTTAACTTATGACCTTTTTGCAAACATAGGGATTTCTCCCAAAGAGGCTATCTTGATAACAGATCACTGGTCTCCCTATACTGCGGGGTTGATTCTGAGTGGTGCGCTTCCCGGACTTCTCGTTTGCCAGGAATCACCGTTCTACTGGTCCTTTTATTCCAAGCTTGGTAAGATCAGTTCTATGTACCAGCATGTTTTTGTCTATGAAGGTGCACGAAAATGGGTAAATGAGACCCATACAAAATTACACGAACTCTATATTCCCCAAACGATGCGTAGCGTCGTAGATAGCGGTATGCCGTGGGGTAACAAACAGTTCATGGCATTGATTAACAGTAATAACCGTCCCATAACGGGTTTCCGGCACAGACTGGCTTGCCTTTGCGAACCGGCACTCCGCAACGATCTTTATGCAGAACGGTTACGGGCAATTGGACATTTCTCACACAATCCCGGCTTTCACCTGTATGGTCGCAATTGGGCCAAACAGCAGAAGTGGTTGACAAGCGACTTGAATGAAGCCATTGCAAGGTGCTACCATGGTGTGTGTGAGGACAAGATTGCAACCATGGCACAATACCGTTTTTCGATCTGTTTTGAAAACTTGCGCTTTTCGGGGTATGTTACTGAAAAGATCTTTGACTGTTTCTTTGCCGGCTGTATCCCCGTCTATTATGGAGCGCCGGATATTGAGCGCTATGTGCCCAAAGAGGCATTCATTGACTTTAGGCAGTTCAATACTTATGACGAGCTCGCCGCGTTTCTCGCAGCGATGACGCCTGATCAGGCGCTCAGGTATCTGAAGGCGGCAAGAGCGTTCCTTGATTCTCCTGCTTTCGAGCCATTCTATCAAGATAGCTTTGCCCAGAAGTTGTTAGATGCTTTGAACTCCTGCGCAACAACGCCGGCGACGGCACAACACAAACTATCTTTATCAACCCAGTTGTGGCTTATGGCGGATATCGGAGTGATGGCAGGTAAACGGCGCCTACGCCCGTTAGTTCGATTTCTTCGCGGACAACGAAATCATCGGTAATTTTTTAGATTACTAATTCTATAATTAAATTGATCAAGTACTACTTGCTTATAGTGCGGGCTTGAGTAGTAATTTAATGAGGAGAATTTAATGAGGGAGCGCTTGCTGATTATTGTGCTGACTTATAACCGTGTAAACTGGCTGGAAGAATGTCTGCAGAGCTTTCTATCACAAACCTATCAGGACTTCAGGATCGTTGTGTTGGACAATGCGAGCGATCAGGATATCGAAGGTATGATACATAAATTGAAGGATTCGCGAATCTCACTCTTTAGGAATGAAACAAACCTTGGTGTTTTGGGGAATTACAAAAAGGCTTGGGAGATGGTTGACAGCGATTTTTTCATGATCTTTCATGATGATGATTGCGTGCATCCTAGGATGTTAGAGTCACAGATGCAGGTTTTCAAGGAGGTACCTAATGCGGCGTTCGTCATGACTGGATGTGAAATAATAAGGGATCATACGAAGATGAAAGCCTTCGATCTAGACAATGCCCTATTCTACGAGGTCTTCGAGGATGATCGTGCACTGGCAAGAGCATACATAGCCGGCAGGAAGCCGTTCGGTTTTTGCTCGACCTTGTATCGTACAAGCATTCTCATGGGGACACAGTCAATCCTAGAAAACCTGACTGAGCGCTTCTCGTTGTGTTTCGACAAGTCTCTTCTATTGTCTCTTGCGCAGAAGGGGCCATGCGCCTACTTAACGTCACCGACATACAATACGCGCCAGCATAAATCGCAGGATTCTCTGCGCTTAGCCACTGAAGTGCGATACACAAGGGAGGTGCTGCGTTTCTACCGGGAAATGCTTGACGGCGCGTGGGATCCTATAACGGTCAAGTATTTCGAACGCACCGCAACCCTAAATCTTATCACAACTTATTCTGCATGGTTAAGACGTAACCCTGTTAACTTGACGGCAGTTCTGAAGGATATCGCAACGCAGGACATAATCCGTCCTCTAACCTTTCTTCGATGCAGCGTGAAGGTGGCTATGAAATACATTTACAAACACGTTTACCGGCTTGCTAAGCGATTCTACTTATTGTTTTGCTCTTTCTTTTTTAACCCAATGGAGTTGATAAACAAATGTCGGGCACTGCCATACTTTACGCGGAACCTGTTGCGATACCTCCGTCTCAATCGAGACAGGTCATTCCGTTTCCGTTTAAGCGAGGTTCTCTATACCTCACACGACCGATTCGCAAGCGCAGGCACAGCGAGGGGGCATTACTTCTGGCAGGACCTCTGGGCAGCACGCTACCTTTTTGACCATCACGTGGGTGAGCACGTGGATGTAGGCTCCCGCTTGGATGGTTTCTTAGCGCATATTGTCCTATTCTGTCGGGTTATCTATGTGGATATACGTCCTATCGGGACGCAGATCCCTGGTCTGGAAGAAAGAGGAGGTTCAATTCTGCAAATGCCGTTCGATGACAACTCTTTATCAAGCCTAAGTTGCCTTCACGTCATTGAACATATCGGTCTTGGCCGCTATGGTGATTCTGTGGATCCGGATAGCTATCTAATTGCAGCAAGTGAACTCGTACGAGTATTGCGACCAGGAGGGGTTCTGCTTTTGGGAGTGCCTGTAGGTCGAGAACGTTTATGTTTTGATGCACATCGCATTTTTGACCCGCAAACTATAGTAAAAGCTTTTTCTCCGCTCAGACTTGAGGAATTCTCATTGATAGATGATGAAGGAAAAGGCATTATCTGTAATGCCTCATTTAATACTGCTCGACGTTGTAATTACGGATGTGGGCTGTTTGTATTCAAAAAGTAGATTAATAATTGAACATGGGTACTTGCATATAGTGGCTTGCTAAATATCTCGTATCCCCAAAAGCATATCAAAAAGATTTTTACATTGTGAATCAATTTTATCTTTTGTAAGAGTATTGATTCGGATAACATGTATCAATCTATCAATGTTATAATGAAAATATTGTTTGTAGCATCAAAATATGATTATGGTATCCCTCAGCGCGGGTTTAGTTATGAATACTTCAATTTTTATTACACACTTATGCATATGGGACATGAGTGTATTTTTTTTGACTTTGTGACACTGTTGCGAGAACATGGTAAGGAGGAGATGAATCGTTTATTGATAGATACCGTAGATCTTCATCAGCCAGACCTTATGTTTACGGTTTTATTTCAAGATCAAATTAAGATTGATACAATCAAAAAGATTACAGATTCTAATCCTAAAAAGATTATAGCATTCAACTGGTTTTGTGATGATCACTGGCGATTCGAAAACTTTTCCAGATACTACGCTCCATGTTTTAGTTGGGTGTCAACTACTGCACAAAGTGCTTTACTCAAATATCAATATATTGGCTATAAGAATGTTATAAAAACCCAATGGGCAGCAAACCATTTTTTATATAAGAAAAGTGAATTACCTATAATCCATGATGTGTCCTTTGTGGGCGCGCCACATGGAAATCGAAGAAAAATAATTTCCGAAGTAATGAAATCTGGTGTGGATTGTAAAGTATGGGGTACAGGTTGGAATTCAAATATTTTTTATAGAATTATGAAGAAATTACATTTTGTAAATATAAAAGCTGCTGAAGATGCTCTGAATAAAAGTAGAATATCTCAGGAGGATATGATTAAAGTATTCAGCCAGAGTAAAATAAACTTAAATTTAACCGCTTCTTCAAAAACTCGATATGAAGAACAAATAAAAGGCCGTACTTTTGAAGTTCCTGCGTGCGGCGGTTTTCTCCTTACTGGCTATGCTGATAACTTAGAAGAATATTTTGATATTGGAAAAGAAATTGTGTGCTTTAAAGATTGTAATAAAATGATAGAATTAATTTCATACTATCTAAAGCATGAAAAAGAAAGAGAAGAAATTGCAGAAGCAGGATACCAAAAAACTATTAAAGAACATACTTATGAAAAAAGATTTAATGATATTTTTAAAATAATGGGTTTAATTTGATAAACATCTCCACCCCTGAAGTATCTGTTATAACTGCCTGCTATAATGCTGAAAAATATATTGCTGAAACTATTAAAAGTGTTCAAAATCAAACTTTTTCAAATTGGGAATATATTATTGCCGATAATGGATCAAATGATGATACGGTAAATATTATAAAAGATTTCTTATTTGATGAAAGAATAAAATTGGTTATTGAAAAGCGGCGAGGTAAAACTTTTGCAAGAAATGCGGCTTTCAAACTTACACATGGTAAATATATTGCGAATATCGATGCTGATGATCAATGGAATCCAACAAAACTCGAAGAACAAGTTTCGATCCTTGATTCTAATTATTCTATTCCATTGGTATATACCGGTTTTGAAATTATTGATTCGAATGGTATAAAGAAAAAAAATATCATTCCTCAGGATATAAGTAAAGATCCTATGAAGTATTTGTTAACATTTAAAAATCCTATTGTTCATTCTTCTGTTATTATTCGAAAGGAGGTGTTCGATAAAAATGAATATCAAGATGAAGAAATTGAAAAAGTGGATGAGCAAATAGTGTATCTTAAAACGTTTTTAAAATCAAACCGCGCTGCATTGATAAAAATACCTTTAACAAAATATCGCGTTCATGAAGATTCAGAATTTAGTTTAATCAAAGTAGAAGAATTTAAATATTGGTATGAAAAAGGATTTAATACTTTTTTTGGTTTATTCGATTTGCCCCAAGAAATAATGAAATTAAAAAAACAAGCTTATGGTACTATGTATTACCTTTCCGCATCAACAGGAATTCATCTAGCAAAAGATCTCAATCTTTCCTTCTTTTATTTACTTAAAAGTGTATGGCTAAGACCAAATAAAATTCATTATTGTACATATCAATTTCTTAAGTTGCTAATCAAATGGATAAATTACAAAAGCCATTAAAGCTTATTCTACCTAATTTTTTAACATAAAAAAAAGATGAAATTATTTATGGTTCCAAGCCTCAAAAAAATACTCAAGCCAACTTCTTCGGCAAGGAAAATAAACGTAGAAACGGTTATAATACTTATACTATTCTTGATTTTACGTCTTGGTACCGCGAACACAAGTTTAATAATTTTTCCAATAATAGGAATTATTCTTTTAATTGGACTAATTCATTCTCATTCGGTGTTTGGTTTTATATTTGTATTGTATGATATGTGTGCGTTAGCCGAACAAGTGTCACCAGATAGTTGGCAATTAGCAAATATAGCAAGATTTAGCGATTTAGAATTTTTGATGTTATTCGTGATTGGAGTACAAAAAGGTGGATTAACTTATAAAGGGGAATATTTTAATAGATTGAATAAACCCGTTAAATTCTTGTTTATTTTAGTTGGTTTTACGATAATCTATTCTTCTTTATTTTATGAACCTTATGGTGCGTTTAGAACAGCGAGGGTTATATTATATAATTCTTTGTTATTTGTGATGCCTGCTTATTTCATTGAGCTAGATGACTTGAAAAGAGCGTTCAAGTATGTTTTTATTCTAATCTGTATTTCAACTTTAATCAATCTCGCAGGCTTTTTAAGTAATAATCCTCTAATAATGACTCCTTTTAACGAAGGATTAGGAGAATCTGGTCGAATTTGGACTGAAGCAGCGCAATATTATGAAAAATTTAGAATATATGCTGGTATTGGTTATTCAGGTATGGGAATGCCCTTTAATTATCTATTTATAATTTTTTTTATGGCTATCTTTTTCTTGGGTGTAAAAAAAACAGTGTTATTTGATATAATCTTTATTACTGCAATAACTTTAGAAATTTTAGCAATAGGCCGTAGTTCATTAGGTGGTATAATAATAACATTAGTAACTTTTCTTATACTATCACCTAAGTTTACAAATAGAAGAAATCATTTTCCAGTGCTTGTCTTGATAACGACCCTTTTGATTATTGTATTTGTAGCTTCAAATAGTTATGTGATTTTAAAGTTCATAGAACGATTTTCAAATCTTTATCAAGATATTATGCTTGGAGGAACAGGTTCTGCTACCATGAGATTTGATTATCTTCGCGCTGCTAATGAGGTAATGGATTATAGTGGTGGTAACATTTTTACAGGTTTGGGTTACAGAACGCTTCCCGGATACTATGGGGTTCGTTTTCAAATTGGTCAATTTACATCGATGTATTTTCAGCAAAGTGGTCAGTTAATCCAAACGACTAGTATGGATTCTGGTTGGGCTAATGTCTACTTTACTACGGGTTTAATTGGTATTGTTTTTTTTATTTGGTTTATTATTTCCTATTTAAAGTTGTCCTACAATATTTTTATTTCTCGAACAGATATTCTTGTAAAAGCTCTTTCTTCTACACTCTTTGCTGTGTCCATAATATTTCCTTTTATGTTCATTGGTGGAAATTTAATTTATGGCAAGGATATTCCATCTATTTTCCGATTTATTTTATTAATCGGCTTTCTTGGATTGTGGATAGATTATAACGGAAATAGTAAATCTAAAAATTAATGAAAATATTATTTCTGGCTCCTAGATTCAATAAAAAAGCTGGTGATGGTGTATATGCATTAAATCTGGCGAAAGGTTTAATTAATAATGGAATTACAGTTGATATTATTTCCTTTGATGATAATAGTATTAACCATATTAAATTCGATTATTTCTCAAAATCTTTTTTTATTAACAATAGATTAGCAATTCACAAAAATTTTTTCTCATCAAATTATTATTCTTATAGATCTAAAAGGTTTTTAAAGATTATTATTGATCATTTAAAACCTGATTGTGTACATGTTCATGGCATTCATCAATATTTTACAATTTCATGCTTAATTTTATTAAAAAAATACAAAATTCCTATAATATTCACTGTACACGATTATAAAGTTATTTGTGGTAATTCGGGTTTTTATTCTGGAAGAACTAACGAACCTTGTACTAAATGTCTGAAAGGAAAACAGTACCCAATATTATTTGAACGCTGTAAAAATAATTCATTATTAAAAAGTCTTGGAATTTTTATACAAATGTCAATTTGGAAATACACAAAAGCTGTTGAAGCAATTACATATTTTCACAGCGGTTCGTTTTTTGTGAAGAATTTATTAGGGCAAAATGAATATTTTAAAGATAAAATAAAATATATCCGTTTTCCTATAATAAAAAATAAAGTAAATTCCATAAACTTAAATGAAATAGATATTGCATATATTGGTAGATTTGTCCCGCACAAAGGTATCAAAATTTTCGCTGAAGCCGTAAAAGATTTTACTAATAAAATACATGTTTTTGGTGCTGGACCTGAAGAATATGCTGCTAAGAATATATTAAAAAACAACGAATTAGTGGAATTCCATGGCTGGAAAAAATATGAAGAAATATACCAAATAATCGGTGAGGGGAGTATTGTAGTTGTTCCTTATTTAGCTTATGAAACTTTCTGTTATGTTGTATTAGAAGCAATGGTAAATGGAGGTTGCGTAATCGCAAGTAATCGCGGTGCAATATCCGAATTAATTCAAAGCGGTTATAATGGTATTCTAATAAACGAACCAACATCTGAAAATTTTACATCTGAAATTAAAAAACTTCTTGAACAACCAGAGAAAATATATTCTCTTGGACAAGAAGCGTGTAAGATATCATCAACTTTAACTAGTTTTGACACGCATGCCGTTGAAGTGGCAAATCTTTATTCTGAAGCCGTTAAGAATCAAAAATTGATAAGAAAACAATAAAAATGAAAAAGAAAGAATTAATGAAAAGTGGATTTGGACATTATTTGATGTGGAAAATTCATGCACTTGTTTCGCCTTACTTTAGACGCAGACGGATAGATTTGTTTATAAAAATACTAAACCCATTAGAAAGTACGAATATTTTAGATGTTGGGGGGGGGGCAGATTTTTGGGAGCTAAGTGAATTGACCATATTAAACTTATTTACACCTCCAGACGATATTGCTGCCAAATATTCTCATAATTTTCATTTTGTAAAAGGTGATGGCCGACATTTGGTTTATGATAATAATTCTTTCGATATCGTATTCTCTAATTCAGTGATTGAACATGTAGGCACATTTGCGGATCAAGTTAGATTTGCAAATGAAGCGTTAAGAGTTGGTAAAAATGTATGGATCCAAACACCAGCCCGCGAATTTTTCATAGAGCAACATACACTGACACCATTTTCCCATTATTTACCTAAGAATTTTCAAAAACGCTTGATGAAGAATTTTACCTTATGGGGGCTAATCGGGAGACTTACCCAAAAGCAGTGTAAAGAATTTTTAGATAGCCTTAATCTTTTATCATATGCTGATTTGCAATATTTATTCCCTGAATGCAAAATATTAAAAGAGAAATTTTGGTTTTTTACTAAGTCTTATACGGTTGTAAAAAAATAAAAGTGCATAATCTTATTTTTAATGAATACCTAATGTGAAGTTTAGGAAATTTTGGCGGATTATTCTAAGGAATTATAAAAATGAAAATTGAATTTATCGGCGCTCGAGGTGTCCCATTTAGCTATGCAAGTGCTGAAGATATGGTAAGGGAATTAGGTCCCAGATTTGTAAAAGACGGTGATGAATTTGTTGTGCATTGTTGGCAGAATGAGGAATCTAAAAAAAACAAAATAAAAGAAGATTACTACAATGGCATTAAAAGGGTTTTTCACAAAACACCGGGCGGGAAAATTACTGGACAACTATTTGTAGCCTTAAAATCTTCTATAAGCGCTGCTTTTTCAAAAAATGATATTGTCCATTATCAATGTTTAAATAGCACTATTTTTTGCTGGATACCAAAAATATTCGGAAAAAAAGTTTTTATTAATGTAGACGGACAAATTTGGAAAGATCCAAAATGGCCTTGGGGAATAAGACATCTGTATTTTAATCTATGTGCAATTATTTCTTTAATATTTGGTAATAAAATTATTACTGATTCTTATCACATGAGTAAACATTATGAAAAATCATTCAAAGTAAAATTACCAAATATAGGCTATGGGTGTAACAATATAGTTTTTAAAAGGGAAGAATTGGATAATAAATATAATTACTCCAATGGGTACTATTTAATAATGAGCAGAGTTACACCGCATAATCTTACAGATATAATTGTAGATGGTTTTATTTCCTCTAATAGTATGTCTCATTTGTTAATTGCGGGGCATTTACCTGACACGAAATGGTTTAAGTCTTTGAATGAAAGATCAAAAAATAAGAATGTTATCTTCTTGGGATTAATAAAGGACCAATTTGAATTAAACCAGTTAATCCTTAATTGTAAGGCATACTTGCACGGACATTCTTTGGGTGGGATTAATAGTGCTTTAGTAAGAGTTGTTGGCCAAAATCGACCTGTAATTTGTGTTGATACCCCATTTAATAGAGAAGTTGTTGAATATCCAAATAATGAGCTTCAAGCGATAGTTTTTGAGAAAAATTCTAATAGTGTTAGTGAGTCAATTCGTATGTTTGAAAATAATGGAAAAAAATATAAAAGGGCTGCTTTTGATTTAGGAGGAAAGGTAAGAGATACGATGTCTTGGGAAGCAATTTATAAAGAATATAAAAAAATATATGAACAAACTATGAATAAAAAAAGGAATTAGTAATGAAAATACTTGTTACTGGTGGGCTTGGCGCTGTTGGTACCTATTTAGTCAAAGAATTAAAAACAGACGGACATGAAGTAATTATTCTTGATTTATACCATAGTCACAATCATGAAAAAAACTATATCCGTTGTGATGTTTCTGAATATAGAGAACTTCAAAGGATCTTTGAAGGTGGAGGATGGTCTGGTGGTTATGATCATTCACCCAAAGCATTCGATATGGTATATCATTTGGCTGCTGAATTTGGTAGATGGAATGGAGAAGATTATTATGAAAGGTTATGGAAATCTAATGCAATTGGTACAAAAAATATTTTGAGACTTCAAGAAAAGTATGGTTTCAAAGCGGTTTATTTTTCTTCCTCTGAAGTATATGGTGATTATGACGGTGAGATGAATGAGGGCGTGATGGATGATCATCCAATTAAACAAATGAATGATTATGCAATTTCTAAATGGGTAAATGAATTGCAAGTATTGAATTCAGCTACACAGTATGGGACAAAAAGTGTTAGGGTGAGACTTTTTAATACTTATGGGCCAGGTGAAAAATATAGTCCGTACCGTTCAGTAATTTGTATGTTTACATATCGTGCCTTGCATAATATGCCATATGTTGTCTATAGTGGGCATAAACGCACTAGCACATACATTACAGATATGGCTAGAACGCTTGCAAATATTTCTAAAAATTTTATAGAGGGAGAGGTTTATAATATTGCCGGTTTTGATTATCATGATATCAAAACAGTTTCCGATCTTATATTAAAAGAAACCGGTAAAAAAGAATCAGATATAGTCACATATAAAGAAGCGGAACCTTTCACTACTAAAAACAAAGTTGTAGATTGTGCAAAGGCAATAAAAGATTTGAATCATCAACCCAAGATTAAACTTGAAGAAGGTATTAAAGCAACTGTTGATTGGATGAAAAAATATTACAATATAGGAGTTTAGCTAATGAAAATTGTAGTAACAGGAGGTGCTGGTTTTATAGGATCTAATATTGTTGAAGAATTATTAAGACACAATCATTTAGTGCGTGTTATTGATAACCTTTCTACAGGATATAAAATTAACGTAAGTCCTCATGTCGATTTTCATGAAGTGGATGTTCGAGATTTTAAAAAAATAAATGAAATAACTACAGATTTTGATGTGATAATTCATCTTGCGGCAAACGTTGGGAACGTAAAGTCTATTGAAAATCCAATTCATGATGCAGAAGTCAATGTATTGGGCACTAGAAATATTATTTCAGCAGTTTTAAAAAATAAAATTCCTTCCTTAATATATTTTTCTTCAGCGGCTATTTACGGCACACCAAAATATCTTCCGATTGATGAAAACCATCCATGTGAACCTGATTCTCCTTATGGTGTTAGTAAACTTGCTGGAGAAAAAGATGTTTTATGTATGAGTAGAATAAATAATTTCCGCTCTGTTTGTTTTCGTCCATTTAATGTTTATGGTAAAAATCAGAGATTTGATGCTTATGGAAATGTAATACCTATTTTTTTCCAAAAAATAATTAATGATAAACCAATCACAATATATGGTGATGGAGAACAGACTCGGGATTTTATAAATGTACGGGACATTGTTAATGCTGTAATAAATGCAATTGAAAATAATGTTAGTGGAATTTTTAATTTAGCAACCGGGAAATCAATAACAATTAACCAGCTTCTTGAGTATATAAAAATTGCAACCGGTAAAAAAATAAAGATAAATTATAGCTCGCGCAGGAAAGGTGAGGTTATTTATAGTTCTGCAAATATCACCAATTTGGTGAGTAATTTAAATTATCAACCAAATTTATCCTTTATTGAAATGTTAAGCGAATATTGGGAGTGGTTTAAAAGAGACCAAGAGGAATTCAAACTAACAGCTAGAAACATCTGAAAAATTCGCATTTAGTATTGTATAGAATAAATTTTGTTATTTTTTTTATAAAAGAACGTTCTAAAGGAAGTTGAAGACAATAGCTGGGTGTCTTGTGCGAGAGCTTGAACGAAAGTCGACAGCAGAAACAAAACAGAAATACGAAGCGGAGCTAAAAATATTCAACAGAATATTGACACAAAAGAAAGATGATAAAGAAAAGATTTACAGCATCCATGAACCGGAAGTCTATTGTGTCTCAAAGGGCAAAGAACATAAGAAATATGAGACTTGCCTGACGGCAGTCGGGTTTGGCTCGAAGGCGTCGATAGTCTTGACAAAGAAGAGTGGAATAATCGTAGGTGCATACAGTTTAGAAAAAAATGAATATGATGGACACACATTACCAAATGCATTAGGTCAATGTGAACAACTACGAGGACTACGTCCAAGTCTAGCCATAGCTGACAGAGGATACAAAGGCAAGGCAAGAATAGGTAATACGGAAATACAGATACCCAAGCCCCCAAAGAAATCAATAAGTGAATATGAAAAGAAAAAAGTACGCGGTAGGTTTAGGAGAAGAGCATCGATAGAACCGGTGATTGGACATCTAAAAACAAATAACCGCTTGTCAAGAAACTTCTTAAAGGGAATAGTTGGAGATCAGATAAATGTGATGTTAGCTGCATCAGCATTTAATTTGAGAAAGTGGATGCGTAAAGCAATGGAAGTCGGCACCTTTGGAAAAACTTTTTTTGTCTCTTTTTCCAAAACCGTTGAACAACTCATTTTTAGATCTTGGGAGTCCATCATGCCAGCGCCAAATCTAAAAATCACTTTTTAAGGAACGACTAATTCTTTTCATGGAATAGGCATAATACCTATGTTATTAAATTTTCATCCAATCATAAAAAAATAATATTTTAAGAATGATCTGGCGTTCAACTTACAGAAGAAGAGTAAGGGAAAAGTAAGTAAGGAGTGAACAGAGAATGGAGCATAGTAGGATTAATGATTTGGGATTTTGTTCAACAGTTGGCTATCAATTAATTACGCTAGCTTCATTACAAAGTAAAACAATAAGAAAAATTAAAAAATAATAACAAAAACCTTTCTTGCAGTAATATTTCTTAAATCAAAGATTTGGAGTTCAAAATTGAAAATTATATCTGTAGTTGGCGCCCGTCCTAACTTTATGAAAATAGCTCCAATTCACAAAGCTTTTGAAAAATTCAAAATTCAAAACTCTACATTCAAAATTGAACATTTAATTTGTCATACGGGTCAGCACTACGATGAAAAAATGTCTAAAGTTTTTTTTGAAGATTTAGAATTACCAAAACCAGATTTTTATTTAGGTATTGGTTCTGGATCCCATGCTGTGCAAACTGCAAAAGTAATGGTAGAATTTGAAAAAGTACTTTTTGAAGAGAAACCGGATTTAATAATAGTTGTCGGCGATGTTAATTCAACAATAGCATGCTGCGTTACAGCTGTAAAATTAGGCATAAAGGTAGCACATGTTGAGGCTGGATTAAGAAGTTTTGATAAAACAATGCCGGAAGAAATTAATAGGGTGCTTACGGATTCAATTTCAGATCTCTTATTTGTTACTGAGAAAAGCGGTATCGAAAACCTGGAAAGAGAAGGAATAGATAAAAGAAAGGTGTTTTTTGTTGGCAATGTGATGATAGATAGCTTAGTCAACTATATCCCTAAAATGAATTTTAATTCAATTTCAGAAAAATATAATGTTAGGGTTGATGATTATATAATTGTTACATTACACAGACCTTCGAACGTAGATGATAGAGAAAATCTTTTAGAATTAGTCACTCTAATCCAAGAAATTTCCAAGAAGAAAAGAATTATTTTCTCTGTTCATCCACGCACAAAAAATTATTTAGAAGATTACGATCTAATAAAAAATCTCAATGGCAATGTACAATTAACAGATCCCTTAGGGTACATTGATTTTATTACTTTGGTTAAGAATTCCGCTTTGGTGATAACTGATAGCGGTGGTATTCAGGAAGAAACAACCTTCCTAAAAATACCTTGCATTACTTTACGAACAACAACTGAACGACCAGTTACTGTTGAGATAGGGACAAATTTTTTGGTGGGGGAAGATTTAAACAACGCTTACGAAACTGCGATTGATATTATGAATGGGAAAACTAAAAAAGGGAAAATCCCAGAATTATGGGATGGGAAAGCCTCAGAAAGAATTGTCAACATTCTAGTAAATGTTTTTAGTTAATTTTAAATGAGATATAATATGAAAAGAGTTAATTTTTTTAGTTATTTGGTCGAACATATTACAAAAGAATTGGTGTGAGATTATTCCAAAACATCAATTTAAAGTGGTAAGCATTAGTACGTCACGATTCAAAATTCAAGAAATATAGGATAGTGAAAAAATGATCTGGCGTTCAACGTAAAACAGTGAATAATGATCCGCCGAAGGCGAAGTGAATGGTGAAGGGGAAATAGCGACAAATAGTGACGAGTAACAAGTGACGAGCAGAGAGCAGAGAAGGAGTAGGGAGAAATGAGTAGGGAGAAATCAGAAGTCGGAGATCAGAAGTCAGAGGGGCAGCAGGAAGGTGGGAAGCAGTGAGAGACTGAGTGAATGAGTGACTGAGGAAATTGGGTATATATACGCTTGACATATATAGTAATAATAGATACTTTTAAAATGATTAAATCATTTAAAGATAAGGAAACAGAAAAAATATTTAATCAGGAATATTCGAGAAAATTGCCTAAAGAGATACAATACCGTGCATTAAAAAAGTTAATTTTGTTAAACAGCATAGAACATGAAAGTGATTTAATTGTTCCATATTCAAATCACTTTGAACATTTGAAAGGAGATAGAAAAAGTGAGTGTTCAATAAGAATTAATGATCAGTGGAGAATATGTTTTAGATTTGAGAATGGAAATGTTTATGATGCAGGTATAGAAGATTATCACTAAAGAAAGGAAAAATAAAATGTTGAACAAAGTGAATTCGCCAAAGGCGAACCGCTCTGCGGGAGCTGGATCGCATAAATTACCAACACCCGGAGTTGGCGAAATATTACGTGAAGAATTTCTTGATCCGTTAGGAATAACGGCTTACCGTTTGGCAAAAGAGATTAATGTCTCAACAACTACAATTCTAGATATACTAAATTGTAACAGGAAAATAACAGTTGATACTGCATTAAGGTTATCGCGGTTCTTTGGAAATTCGGAGCGTTTTTGGCTGAACTTACAGAATGATATAGATTTGAGAAATCAGCGCGATAAGTTA
>CAYTUV010000048.1:0-27086 GCA_964441505.1 uncultured Melioribacter sp.
GCCTGAGAACCGAAAAGAATAATTTTATCGGGGTTAAATCTTGCAAGGAGTCTTTTTTTAATCTGGTTTTTTAAATTGTCGTTCAGCATGTTTTATTTACTATCGCCAAGTTCTATAATTTAATATAATTAAAAAGCACTTTATTTACGAATATTACTCCGCGAAGGGGGTCTAGTTGTAGTAATTACAAGACAACGAAATCATCGAGAGGTTAAAAGTTATTCTTACTCCAAACAAATGCTATTAATAAAATTAATTAAAACGCCTCGCCAATTCCGATATGGAACTGCAAAACATCTCTCCAAAACTGTTTTTGAGACATTGGACGACGGTCAGACGGATCGTAAACTTTGAGCCCAAAATCAATTCTAAAAGGGGCAAAATCAGAGTAATAACGAAGCCCGAATCCTGCGGCAACAGCAACTTCATCAAAGCGGAATTGATTAGCACTGTTCCAAGTATTGCCATAATCCAGAAATAGTGCAGAACCAAATCGTCCAAACAAACGATTGCGAGTTTCGATTGAACCTTCCATTAAAAAGAAACCACCCGGAACTGCACCTTTAGTAAATATTGCTTCAATATCTTCTTGAGATGGATTAGAACCGATAGAGATTTCGGACAATGGTGGAACAAGTTTACGCGATGCCCATCCTCTAACAGAGTTACTTCCTCCGGCATACAATTTTTGGTTCAGCGAAAGGTTAACTTTATCACCTCGGTAAGTAAAGATTTGCCCCACTTTAAATTTGAGACCCAACGAATTAATTTTGCTCGAGTAGAAAGGCAAATAAACTGTGGAGGTGAAAACAGTTTTAAAAAATAACGGTCTTTCAAATGACACTTTTGCTAAACGACTTATCAGATAAGGAATTGAGTTTCCATCTTCCAGTTGAAGTGAAAGAGCATAGCCTGATGTAGGAAAGAACGGGTCATTCGTTTTGTTAGCACCGAGGTTTATACCAAGTACCGCATTTGTACTTTGAGATATAAACTGATCTCTGGTAGCAGCATTAACTTCCACGGCAGCCATTGAATCTGCAATAATCTTAGGATAATCATATCTCTGGTAGAGAAGGCTTATCAAATTTTTCATGTATTCAGGTTTGTAGGTGTATTCAGAGCGCTCAATATTAAAATAGGTATTGAAAGAATTGATATATGTATTCTGAGGCAGCTCAAAATCGAGACTGAATTTAAATCCGTAAAGATTGGAATTATATTCATTCTTTCTCTTCTGAGTTGTTAAATAGGTTTCAAATCTTGTATTGATAAGTTCACCAAAAAGAAATGGCTGCTCGATTGTAATTCTCGCATCGGCATATCCGTAAAATGTAGAATCAGCAAATGAGGGGTGCTTTATAAATTCCGAAAGATTCTGAGCCGCCACCGATGTTCCCACGGTTATTTTACGAGCGTCTCCTAAAAAATTTTTCTTGGTTAAATTTAATCCCAAACCAAGATTAAAAGTATTGTCTTCATTGTTAACGATAATCTCCGGCGATAATTCATGCATTAATCCAATATCACCGCTGATATTTACCGGGACAACATTACCAACAGTATCTGCAATAATTGCGTTCACCGAGGCTGATGTAAAGAGGTTGGTTCTGAAGAGCCGGACTTGTCCACGCTGAATATCATAATTACTGTACCAGAATCCCGGAGTTAGCCCGACAATTTCTTTTAACAAATCATCTCCAACCAGTTCAGCGCCTTTGCCAGTTCTCGTAGCAATGATTTCTCCAATTTTATATCTCAAACCGGTATTAAATTTCAATTCAACATCCACACTGTTTTTCATAGTATCGATTGTTACTGTAGGACGATCTATTTGTATAAGCATATAACCATGGTTGCGTAAAAAATTCAAGATGAAGTTTTTCTTATCATCAACTATCGCATCCTCATAAACTGTGGTTGTATCAGCATGCATGTAATCTGAAAGTGTTTCTATGAATGATGGAGCAATCCACTCAAGCCCCTTCACAGAAAAAGATTTGAAATATGCCGGCTCAGATTCCTGAATGGAATATGTCAGAATCGCTTTATTATTTGCAGTATCTATTTCATAGTGCGAATTAATTCTAACTTTGAAATATCCCTTCGATTGATAATATCCTTTCAACGCGTTAATATCGTTCGGTATCAATAAAGAATCAAAATAAATAGCCTTGCCTCCAATAGAAGAAATTTTATTGATTGACTGGAAAAACCAACTCGGAGATTCTTTGGATAAGAGTAACGGTTTCAAGATTGAGGAAGAGAATGCATCGTTACCGACAAATTGAATTTCCTTGAGTTCATATTTTTTATCATTCTGGGAGAAGATCAGACCCGATAAGAAGAAAAAGAAAATGAATGAATATTTAGTTTTCAAAAGAGTAATCCGTCAATAAGTTATTTTAACAGGTGTTCCTATTTTGACCATAGAGTAAAGCTCGTCAATATTCTCATTACTTACCGCTATTGATCCGTTAGTCCAATTAAAAGAAAACGGAAGATTCTTGAATATTGCATTGTATTTTCCAATGCCGTGGATACCAAGATCGGCACCGAGCTTTGTTTCTTTAGGCGGACATTCATTCTTCTTAACCGCTAATATGATTGTACTGAACTCATCCGTATTAATATAATTCTGCTTAAGAGCTTCTGCCGCATCGTGTTCATTCGGATAATCGAGATGTAAAAATTTGTGATACTTTGAAGATGAGTCAGTCGCACATATTTTGTATTCACCAATGGGAGTGACATTATCTGTGGCAGAAGTTTTTAACGTACCGGAATTTTTTCCAAAAGCAGCTTTATATGTTTTAATCAAAATTTTATCCGAGTATAATTCAATTCTATAATTTTTTCTGTCAATAATGAGCTGGATCTCATTTAACTTCACAAGACCTTTTTCCCTTAGCGCTTCATCAAGTGTAACTTCCCGCAAATTGAGAATTACTCCGTAAAGAATCACTCCAGCAAAAAAAAGGACTATGCTTCCCGAGATATATAGAATATTTTTTAACACTTCATTCTTGCCGAATCTTAGTGGCTAAGAAATAATTTTCCATTCGCAATATAAATAACGAAAGAGGCTGTCTCAAAAGTAATTATTACCGCCAAAAAGTTGTGATTTTAAAACGAAATTAAATCCAACTCATTCATTTTTGGCACTTTTGATACAGCCTCTTTTGTGGTATTAGAATTTCAGCGATAGATTTCTATTTACGATCCTTAGCGCCAACTACAGCGATGGCTGTCATGTTAATTATATCATTAACGGTATCGCCGCGTTGAATTACATGTACCGGTTTTTTCATTCCTAATAAAACGGGACCTATAACAGTTGCATCCGTTAACCGTTGTAAAAGTTTATAGGCAATGTTTCCTGCTTCCAAAGATGGGAATATCAAAACATTAGCGCCACCCTTCAGTGATGAGAACGGGAAATCCTTTTCCATTCTTTCAGCAACAACAGCTGTATCAGCCTGCATCTCACCATCAACAACCAAATCAGGACGTTTTTGTTTTACAATCTTAACAGCATTTGCCACTTTAATTGATTGAGGATATGGAGCGCTTCCAAAATTGCTGAATGATAACATTGCAATCTTGGGAACAATATCAAATTCTTTAACTGTTTCTGCCGCACTTATTGCTATTTCGGCAAGCTGCTCTGCGGTTGGATCAACGTTTACAGTGCAATCAGCAAAGAAGAATACTTTGCGTTTTATAATAACAATGTACATTCCCGATACAATTTTAAATCCCTCTTTCACTCCAATACATTGAAGCGCAGGTCTGATTGTCTGAGGATAATGTTCAGTAAGTCCGCCTACCATTGCGTCTGCATCACCCATTTCCACCATCATCGCTGCAAAGTAATTTGGTTCACGCATAAGTATTTTTGCATCACGGGGCGTAACACCCTTGCGTGAGCGTTTCTTGTAAAATTCATCAGCATAAGGGGCTCCCTTAGCAGTAGTTTCCGGATCGATGATTTCAAATTTTTTGAGATCATAGCCGAGATCTTCAATTCTTGTTTTGATCACGTGTTCGTTACCAAGCAGAATCGGTTTAGCGATATTTTCATCAAAGGCAGCATTAGCCGCGCGAATAATCTTTTCCTCTTCGCCTTCTGGAAATACAACTTTTTTAGGATTCTGCTGTGCTTTGTGAACCATTACACGTGCAATTTCAGTTGAGAATCCAAGACGCTCCTGTAATTCCTCTTTATACTTATCCCAATTTTCAATCGGATTCTTTGCAACACCTGTTTCCATTGCAGCTCTTGCTACTGCAGGGGCAACATTCCAAAGAACACGCGGATCGAACGGTTTGGGAATGATATATTCAGGACCGAATGAAAACTCTTTTCCGCCGTAGGCATTAAGAACCACTTCCGGAACTTTTTCGCGTGCAAGCTGAGCAAGTGCGCGTGTGGCGGCCATTTTCATCTCTTCATTGATCTGAGAAGCGCGAACATCAAGGGCGCCTCTGAAGATGAAAGGAAATCCAAGAACGTTATTTACTTGATTTGGATAATCGCTGCGTCCGGTTGCCATAATGATATCTTTCCTTGCGTCAACGGCATCGTCATATTTTATTTCCGGATCAGGATTTGCCATGGCAAATACAATTGGATTTTTAGCCATCGATTTAACCATCTCTTTAGAAACAACATTGCCTTTAGATAATCCTACGAAAACATCGGAACCTTTCATGCCGTCGGCCAGATCGGCATAAGGTTTTTCCTGGGCAAATAGTTCTTTGTATTTGTTAAGATCGGTTCTTTTTTTATGAACGTGACCTTTTGTATCAAACATGGCGATGTTCTCAACTTTAACACCTGCGGCGACATATAATTTACAGCAAGAGATAGCCGCCGCACCCGCGCCGTTAACAACAAGATGGATCTTGTCTAATTTTTTGCCTGCAATTTCAACAGCATTAATTAACGCTGCACACGAAATAATTGCTGTACCATGTTGGTCATCATGAAAGACTGGAATGTTCATTGTTCTCTTAAGTTCTTCTTCGATCTCAAAACATTCCGGTGCTTTGATGTCTTCCAAATTAATTCCGCCAAATGTCGGTTCCATTAATTGAACCGCGCGGATAACCTCTTTGGAATCATGTGTTTTCAATTCGATGTCGAACACGTCGATATCGGCAAATCTTTTGAACAATACACCCTTTCCTTCCATAACAGGTTTTCCTGCATGGGGACCGATATCGCCTAATCCCAAAACTGCAGTTCCGTTTGAAACAACTGCTACCAGATTTCCTTTTGCGGTATACTTGTAAACATCGTCATCATTTTTTTCGATTTCTCTACACGGTTCAGCAACACCCGGCGTATAAGCAAGTGATAGCTCATGAGCTGTAAAGCAGGGTTTGGTGGGAACAACTTCAATTTTTCCTTTCCGTCCTTCACTATGATAGCGCAGAGCTTCTTCTTTGTTCGTACTCATAAAATTTGTCCTTTTTTTTAATTCATGAAATGAATTTTATAGGTAGTTGAGATTCTTTCGCCCTAAAATTATGGATTTATTGCCAAACAAAAAACAAGTAAAAAAATGATGATGAGTTCTAAATAAAAAAGCCAGAGATATTCACTCCGGCTTCTTATTGAAAATATTTCAGACGTCCTTATTTCATCAAAATCATCTTCTTGCTTTGAGTGAACTCTCCGGTTCTTATTGTATAGAAATAAATTCCGCTTGCTAAATATTTCGCATCGAATTTGGCTTCATAAATACCAGGACTTTTTTCTTCATTTACCAACACTCTAATTTCTCTCCCGAGAATATCATAAACACTAATTTTTACAAAGCCAGATTTAGGAACATCATATCTGATTGTTGTTGTGGGATTAAATGGATTAGGATAGTTTTGCGAAAGTTGGAACTGCTGTGGCAGAGTATTGCCTTGTTTATCACCTTTAACCGAAGTGGTAATACTACTGCACGAATATTTCGCTATATAATTTGCGTTCACATTTCCGGCAGTTGTAAATACACCACCAACGTAGATATCCGACCCAATTATGGTAAGTGCCATCACTGTTGCATAATAAAATCCTCCTACTCCGCTGCTTAAGGCAAACCAATCCGTACCATCCCATTTGGCAATATTGTTTGCCGCAATTGTTCCGGCAGTTGCATATTGACCGCCAACAAATAAATCTGTTCCCTTTGTCGCAAGCGCCCAGTTCCAGCCAGTAACACTGCCGGAGGTTCCGTTGCCTAAAGCTGACCACATAGTACCATTCCACTTTGCAATATGAGTCCCGCCTGTAGAAAATCCTCCGCCGGCATAAAGTTCACCGTTCATTACGGCTAAAGAGTAAACTCTGCCATTCAATCCAGTAGACATTGGTGACCAGATTGAATTTACAGTGTTCCATTTTATGATATTGTTTGCGCCGTTTGCACCGCCAGTCCCCCAAAAGCCGCCGCCCACATAAAGATCTGTTCCTATTGAAGCAAGAGCCAATACGCCATAACTTCCATTTTGAATAACTCCGCCTCCTAAAGCCGACCAGTTTGTACCGTTCCATTTGGCAATGTTTTTGGCACTTACTCCGCCAGCTGTTGTGAATAATCCACCAACATATAAATCAGTGCCTACCATTGCAAGCGATGATACATTACCATTCGTGCCATCACCAAGTGCCGACCAACTTGTACCATTCCACCTGGCAATATTTTTTGCGCTGACGTTTCCGGCCAAGGTGAATGAACCGCCGACATACAAATTACTGCCAACTACGAGGATGGAATTCACAGTGCCATTAACTCCGCCCCCGAGATCGGACCAGGTTGTGCCGTTCCATTTTGCAATATGGTTAACTGCTATTCCGCCGGCATTAGTAAATATTCCGCCAGCAAATAGATTTGTACCGTCATTAGCAAGTGCATATACATCATTATTCACACCTATTCCAAGTGGCTGCCAGGTTTTTATTCCAGAAAGACATGGGTCATTGGTGAATCCAAAATTGAATGCATCAATACTTATATCCGGCGCTATTTCAAAAGTATAATTTCCTCTTATAGGTTTTGTATATGACCAGCCCGTTTGAACTGCAACAGAAATAGTGTAATTACCCGGTTTCAAATCGGCGAAACCAAAATTTCCATACACGTCGGTATAAGTTGTTGCAATTGTTGACCCATTCAAAAATACAGGCCAGTTTGATAACCCAGATTCCGTACCATTAATAACTCCGTCAAAATTAAGGTCATGAAATACATGTCCCCAAATTGAGCTTACTGAACTACTTGGCTTGCATTTGCCAGAACTTCCGGCATTAAAAATAGAAACGATTTCTGCTTGCGTTAATACTCGATTGAAAAGCTCCACTTCATCGATTATACCTTTGAATTTACCAATTCCCGAAAAGACACCAGTGAAAGATTGACTGCCGATTCTTAAAGAGCTCGTGTTAGTAAGCGATCCCTGGTATCCAGTAGGATTTCCAAATTGAATTGGTGCCCCATCAACATAAAATATTATTCCTTGAGTATTAGTTCTTGAAACAGTAATTGCAATATGATGCCAGTTTCCATCGGCAACTAAAACTGGAGATGGATAGTTTGTATAAGAATTTAAAAAAGCTCCGTTGGCTATTTGCAAATGAAGCTTACCATCATTCAGAAAGATGGAATAACCCTGATAGATTGTAAGAAGTCCCGAGGTTTCTGTTCTTTTATCAAGAATTACTCTCACACCATCAGCAGCATTGGTTTTGATCCATGCATCAAAAGAAAAATCTCCGCTCCCGAAATTGAGATCGGAATGATTTGCTACTTCGACATAATCATCAATTCCATCAAACTGTAATCCGCCCAATACTTTTGCTGCGACGGGTATAGGTCCATTCATCAATGTTCCGAAATTGTTGTAACCCGCAAGGTCAGGCCATTTTGAACGTGATGTTTCATCCAAATGCCACCATGCAACCATTCCACTTGGCGGCTGAACACAACCGACCTTAGGTTCATACTTATTACCGAATTTATAATCCTTAAGGTTTTGTCCGGATGTAAGTATTACGGAATAAGAACCAGGTGAAGCTGGATAAGTTTGTACCCAATTCGATACCATTTCCTCTTTAATGACATAAGTTCCAGGTAACAAATTGTCAAAACAATATTTCCCCTCTTTATCAGTTTTAATACTCAAATCTATTGGACCGCCTATATTGATCTGCCAATCAGGTATACCAAGTTCGCCAGTATCCTGAATTCCGTTCCCGTTCTTATCATTAAATTTAATACCGCATATAGAACTAAGTCTAACATTGACATCCTCTTTATTTCCAAAATAAAGGTCATCAGGATTTCGGTCTTCCGTAAGTTCAATAGTGAAGCTGCCGGTAGAAGGTGCCGTTTGAATCCATCTATCTCTATTTATTTCCGAAACAGTGTATTTACCAAATCTTAAGTTTTCAAAACAGAAGTAACCTCTGGAATCTGTTTTAGTTGATAAATTCATAGTGCCAGTTAAGTTTATTGCCCAATTAGGAATTCCCGGCTCACCATCATCTTTTCTTCCATTGCCATTCAAGTCATTGAATTTCATTCCGCAGATAGAACCAAGCTTAATAGTTGCATCTTCTTTGTTACCAAAATTAATTTCCTTAAAATTATCTCCATACTTAAGATCAAATGTATATGTTCCTGATGAAGGTGAAGTTTGTCTCCATCCAACTTTATTTTCTTCTCTAACTGTATAACTTCCGGGTATTAAACCATAAAAACAGAAATTGCCATTATCATCTGTCTTAACAGCTAAATTTATAGGTCCGGTTAAATATATAGTCCAGTTAGGTAATCCTAATTCACCATCATCTTGTCTGCCGTTACCATTCTTATCGTTAAACTTAACTCCGCATATTGAACCAAGCTGTACAGTCGCATCTTCTTTATTTCCAAAAATAATGTTCGTTAGGTTTTGTCCTGATGCAAGTTGAATAATATAGAAGTTGGTTGCCGGTACTGTTTGCCTCCAGCCGGTCTTCATAACTTCTCCAACTTTATATTCACCGGGAAGTAGATTGTTGAAACAGTAATTTCCATTTTTATCTGTTACAGCAGTCATATCTATTGGCCCACCTAATTGAATTTGCCAATCTGGTATTCCAAGCTCGCCATCGTCTTGTCTTCCATTTCCATTTTTATCATTAAATTTAATTCCACAAATAGAACCAAGCCGTACTGTTACATCTACTTTATTTCCAAAATTACGTCCTTGTATATTTTGTCCGGGTGTAATTGTAATTCCATAGATACCGGTAGTTGGTTCAGTTTGACTCCAGCCCGACTGCATGACTTCACCCATCAAATAGGACCCTTGTTTCAGGTTGTTGAAACAATAGTTCCCATTTTGATCGGTTATTACAGTGCTTATTAAATCTAATGTTGGTCCACCAGCATGACCACTGGATGTGTATCCAAAAGATGAAATAGTGATTTGCCAGTTCGGCAATCCGGGCTCGCCTGTATCCCAAGAACCGTTCCCGTTCAAGTCATTATATTTTTTCCCGCATATAGATCCTAAAATTTCTTTATTCCCGAAATAAATTTCAGAAAGATTTTGACCTGGTAAAAGAGTGACAGAGAAAGTTCCGGTATTATTCGGTAATGTTGGTTCCCAACCATTTTGAATAACTTCTTGAATAGTATAAGATCCGGCTCTCAAATTAGAGAAACAAAAATTACCTCTTAAGTCAGTTGTAGTTGTTTGATTAGAGGTTCCGGTCAAATTAAACTGCCAGTTCGGTAATCCGGGTTCGTTTAAGTCCATTACGCCATTACCATTGATATCATTAAATTTTATTCCGCAAATTGAACCAAGCTGAACTGCAGGATCTTCAACATTAGAGAAATTAATATTAGTGACATTCAGACCTGGTAAAAGATTAACAGTATGATAACCGGGTGCGACTGGATAAACTTGGCGCCAATTTAGTTGATTAGCTTCTGAAACTGTATATGTACCAGCCGGCAAATTGTTAAAACAATAGTTGCCATTCGCATCAGTAGTTGTACTAACTGTAGTAGAACCTATTGTTAAATTTATTGTCCAATTAGGAATTCCATCTTCATTAGGATCTTTTATACCATCACCATTTTTATCTTTTATTTTTATTCCACATATAGAACCAAGTTTCAAAGGGGAATTACAATCTCCAGTATTTTTGAGACAAATATTATCATATCCAAATTTTTCTGCTTGATAACTTGTAGGATCGACCGGAAGTCTAACTTTTGTTACATTACTTAAAAGTGTATTCCAATCGTTTGCTGTACCAACACCCATAACCCAATATCCATCAGAATTAGAAGGTAAAGTTCCCTCCGAATTAAGATAACTTAATGGCGCGCAGTAGGAATGCCAGCCATCTCCAACTGTAATTGGATTATTAACAACAAATGCGGCAGAAAAACCATTTCCTTCAATAGCTATATAAGGTGTAAAAGTCTGGGGAGGATTAACACCATTAAATGGGTTACCGCCATATAAAAAGTTAACATCAAAACATAATGATCCACACCCGTTTGAAATTAAATTAGTCCAATTACCGATTAAAGGTTTGCTTGTATTATAAAATGACGATGCACCCGACTGATCGGTGGTTTGTATAAAATGATTATTTCCATTCTGCTGAATTGACATCAAAGTATTATTGACTTGCCAGCCGTTGGAAGTTCCATTTTCAAAATCAGTGCAATTAGGATTAAGAATTTCTTTATTCCCAAAATTAATTCCAATGAGATTTGTACCGGGCGTAAGTGTTATAGTATGTGTTCCCGGAGAAGCCGGTGCAGTTTGCTGCCATCCGCTTTGTTGAGTTTCAGTAAGCGTATATGTGCCGGTTGCTAAGTTGTTAAAGCAATAACTTCCATCAGTGCCGGTTGTAGTAGTCATCTGAACTGCGCCCATTGATAGATTAATTGTCCAGCCGGATAATCCAGTTTCACTTCCATCTTTTTTGCCATCGCCGTTAAGATCATTAAACTTCACTCCGCAGATTGAGCCCGTTTGTGGAGGTATTATTTGATTTGCAAAATCTTTGGAATATACAAGCTGTCCCTCAGTAAGGATTATGGTGTACGAACCTGGAGAGATAGGATAGATTTGCTGCCAGCCAGATTGGTTTGTTTCTGTAATAGTATAAGTTCCAGCAGGCAGATTATCGAATTGATAGTAACCATTAGAGTTAGTTGTTGTTGAAACCGAAACAGGACCAGTCAAATTTATCGTCCAGTTTAAAAGCCCTGGCTCAGCGATTTGTTGATCTCCTGTACCATTTATGTCATTAAATTTTGTTCCGGATATAGAACCAAGAGTTCGCTTGTTACCAAAATCTATATTAATTGCATTAAAACCGGAAGTGAGTCTTACGGTTTGAGTTCCCGGAGAAGCTGGCGCTGTTTGTTGCCAACCGCTTTGTGGTGTTTCAGAAAGAGTATAAATACCAGCTGCTAAATTATTAAAGCAATAACTTCCATCTGCACCGGTTGTCGCAGTCATCTGAACTGCGCCCATTGATAAAGTTATTGTCCAGCCGGATAATCCCGGTTCACCACCATCTTTTCTGCCGTTACCATTTAAGTCATTAAACTTCACTCCACAGATTGAACCATTGTTTACAACAATAGGAGATGTTATTCCTTCAATAATTACATTTTTATGGGTAGCAAATGAAGGAGTCATAGCCAAACCACCGTTTAGAGTATATGGATAAATCCTAACAGAAAAAGTTTGCCCGTTTAGAACTTGCACATTCATACTTTTTGAAAATGTTTGAACAGAAGTATTCAAATAATCTAGCGGCGATGTGTTGAGTTGAGTTTTGTTGTTCCACCCATCCGTTGAATACCAAACTTCAGCTTTGATGATATTGAAATTAGTATTTAGCGGATTATCGCTGTACTGAAAAGAAAGATATTGAACTGTGAAATTATTACCAGTAGCAGGGCTCGAATCAAACTGAATATATCTTGTATAATCTGGTAGTCCTGCTATCCAACCAGTTCCTTGATTGCCTGTCCAAAGTCTTTGCCCATTTGCAACGTAAGGATTGAAAACAGACAAGATATAAGCTCCCGAACCAGTGCCAATTGTTTCTGGCAACGCTTGAATATTTCCAATAGGTGTATTTGGGTTTTGATTGCTTGTAAGGGACCATGTTACAGAAGCCACTTGTGCAAATAAATTTGTACTTGCAAACAAGAAGAAGAGAACTGCAAATTTTTTAGTTAGCTTTTTCATATTTACCTCGGTTGATTTCATTTTACTATTTCTCCATTCTTGATCTTTATAGATGTTTTATTTTTAAGATTCTTGAGAGATAATTTTAATTTGCTAATTTTATCGGACGGAACATTCGGATCGTTTTCCAGATCGGCTATTGCTTCTTCAATTGATTTGAATTCTTTAATGTTTGGATCATCCGATTCTTTTTTAATGATTAAAAGAGGAGTGGTCTTGGCGCTTTTTGTTGTGAATAAACCGAGTAACTTTTTTATAGACTTCACTTTGGTCTGCCTGAATTTTGTTCAAACCTACAATCAGTAGTAGGTCTTTTCAATAGCAAACCAGTATATGGCGTCCTATTTTAAGCGAACGGTATGTTTTAACAATTAATCGGTAAGTGAAAAGGGAGAATCTGGCTCAAGGTTGTTCATTTTATAAAGTGGCGTGGGAAGGGAAATAATTACTTCTGTTCCGTGAGAGTTGCTATTACGGTTACTCAGATCTTCAAACATGATTGGCTTTGGAAGCTGCATTTTTGTGCTCAATAATTTGAGCCTTTCTTCAATAATCTGTATCCCTTTAGAAATGTGATCTTCTTTTTTATTCTTTTTTGTTGTATTAATTCCAACACCATTATCTGTTACTTTTATTATCAATGATCTGCAAATAACTGAATCGATGTCTACATTTTCAAAAGAGAAAGAAATTGTTAAAAGTCCTCTGTTGCCGGAATTGATAATCCCGTGCCAAAGAGAATTTTCTACAAACGGTTGGATGATCATATTCGGTATCATTATAGAACTTGTGTCTACGTCTGTTCCCGCAATAATTTCATAAGAAAAACTATCTTGAAATCTTAGCTTTTCAAGATCGAGATAAAGCTTAAGCCGGTTAATTTCTTCCCCTAAAAGAATAAAACCATTTCCGGCAGTATCAAGATTTTTACGAATCAGCTTAGCCATCATTGCTATGTAATCATTGGCTTCTTCATTTCTCTGACAATTAATGAGGTACTGCACCGAGTTGAGTGAATTAAAAATAAAATGCGGATTCATCATTGCAGATAATGCCTGGTGTTTAAGCTCATTTATCCTTTCCGTTAATTCGAACTCTTCCCGAATCTTTTTATTCTTCAGTTTCAAGCGCCATGTTACAACTGAAATAGAGACAAAAACAAATATTGATATTATTCCGAGTTTATACCAGATAGTTTCATTGAAGCGAGGTTTAACTTCGAAGATGAGATTGATTGGGTTGCCCCAGTCACTATTCTGAGATTTAGCCATAATCTGTAGTTCATATTTCCCGCTCTCAAGAGAAGTGAAATCCAGGAAATCATGATCAGTTTCATTCCACTCGCCATTCAAACTATATTTATACTTTACCGAGCTAGGCGAAGAAAAGCTTAACGCTTTGAAGTCTATGTAAACATTATGTTGTTCCGGTTCAAAGACTAAATTGTTATAATTCGTATAAACCGAATCACCTGCTTTAATGCTCATTATTTTTACATCGAGTGAGGGAGGTACATAATTGTCGAATAAATTTATATCAAGAAAAGAGATTCCGTTACTTGTACCGATGTATAAAAATTTTTTTTCCTTATCATAAAAAAGTGAATATACTTCATCTGATGGAAGACCGGTTTGTCTGTTAAGATGTTTAATGAAATTCCCATCAAATAAATAAAGTCCCTTCATATTTCCGATCCAAATTCTGTTCTTACTGTCTGGTACAAGCGATGTTGAAGATGATAAATCATGCCCCATAATATTTGTGTAGCTGGTAACTGAATCACTTTTAAGATTATAACGTGCAATTCCTTTATCACCCGCAAACCAGACGTTGTTTTCGTTATCCTGAATGATCGAAATTATTCTTGAGCTCAGAACCGGATCACTTGAAAAAAAAGATTTGTTCCAGCCTGTCTTTCCTGTTTTATCATAAAGATTGGATACTTTACATAAACCAAGAGCTGTTCCTATCCAAACATTCTTTTCTGTATCCTCAAAAATTTCGTTAACACGGTTTACGTTAGTGCTATCTCCAAAAATATAGAATAGGAATGAACGATTTTTCTTATAGTCAAGCTCTCTTTGAACTCTTATAGAATTCCCCGCCATTCCTAAAAGAAAAAGTCCGTCGCTGGTCTTATAGAACGACCTCTGATCGAACAGGTGCAGTTTCAATCCTTTGTAAGAAATATTTTTTACTTCATTTCCACCGAACGCTACACAGATATAAAACTCGTTATTATAATTCTTAATACTATGAATATATTCCGTTAATGTTTTTTTCGATTTGCTTTTGATCTGCTCGAATTTTCCGTTTTCTAAAATGTTAACACCGTTAAAAGTACCTATTAATAATTTACCCGATCTTTCTTTCACAATGGAATAAACACTATTACTGCTCATGCCGTCATTTTCATTATAGCTTTTTATATAAAGATTATTTAGACAATAAACACCTTTGCCGTATGTACTAAGCCAGATATTCCCCTCGTTATCTTCAAGATAATTATTTACAAGAGTATTTTGCAGATCCATTTTACTTCCTATATCTATGATTTTATCGGAACCATCAGGAATTAAAAAGAAACCCTTGTTCATAATCGAAAACCAAAGACTATTGTTTTTATCTCTAAAAATTGCCGTTACATCATTATTATCTGCGTATAAATTTATTTTATATTTTCTAATTACATTATTGTTTTTTATCCTATAGATCATTCCCCTTGTACCAATGAAGTAACTGCCATCATCACCTTCGGCAAGACTATAAACATCGGTATCTTTAAAACCATCAATGTGCAATTTATTAAACGCATCATTTTTTAAATTGAATAGTCCGGTTGTTGCCAATACAATTATTTCGCCATTCAGTAATTTTTCTAATTTAATTATTCGAGGAGGATAAGTATTAATAATGTAATTAGAAAAACCGGAATGTTTTTTTTCGTTTATAACATTTATATTACTCCAACTACGGTAGGCATATAATTTTTGCTCGTCTTTTCCAGCCGGAACAAGTAATAAATATGATAGAGCAAAACTTTTTCCGTCAATTTCATTGCAGTAGTTTTCGATACGGCCGTTTCGTAAAATATTAATTCCTTTTTCATAATTACCTATATACAACTCACCGTTTTTTCCTTCAACCAGAGAAATAATTGAGTTAGAATTAAGACCATCTTTAATTCTGTAAGTAGAAAAATTTTTACCATCGAACTTACTTATGCCATTTTGGGTTGCAAACCAAATAAAGCCTTCTCTATCTTGAATAATTTGATAAACTGTTGAAGAAGCCAGTCCGTCGGATGAAGTGTAATGATAATATGAAGGGGTCTGCGAATAAAGCTGGGCATACTGAAGAAAACTGATTACGGTAAGTATTAAACATTTCTTAATCATATCAGACAGTATTTAGCACTGTTTTTATTTTCTGAATAAATTCCGGAGTTCTCCTGCGTGATATTTCAATTTTGCTGCCGTCTGTCATTGTAACAAAGCTTCCGCTTAGGTTTGAATAGTCTTTAATATACTTCAGGTTGATCAGATGCGATTTGTGAATTCTGAAAAATTTCTCTTTTGGTAAAGTATCTTCAAAATCTTTTAATGTACGGGAAACGATTTTATCCTTTCCGGCTTTTATAACTACTTTAGAATAACATCCTTCGGCTTCAATACGGATAATATCTTCAATAATAATTACTTCAAAACCGTGAGTTGAGGGAATAACTAATTTATCTGATTGAGGTACAGTTGCGGCTTTTGACTCCTTTGATTTTAGTGTGAGAAGTTTTTTAACCGTCTGCTTAAGCTCCTTTATATTTATCGGTTTAAGAAGATAATCTGCGGCACCCGCTTTTACGGCATTGATTCCAAATTCCTCATGAGCGCTGACGAATACAACCATAAAATTCCGATCGTCGTATTCTTCAAGAAAATCAAATCCGTCAAGTACAGGCATATTGATATCTAAGAACACTACATCGGGTTTATGAATATTTACAAGATCTTTTGCACTTACAACAGAATCGGTGCATCCAAGGATATCAATTTCATGACAATAATTCTCAATAATCTTTTTAAGATTTTCCCTTCCAAAAAGTTCATCATCAACTATTATGGCACTTAATTTATTTTGTACGCTTTGAGGAATCATTATTCATTAGCTTTACTGTTAACGGAAGAACTTGTCTTGACATATGTAACATTCGTTAGATTGATGAGTCGCCCACCATTGAATGTAATTAAAACAACTTTCACCGAATAGGAAAATTAATTTAACGGTAAGATGAGTATTCTGAGAAATGATAATTTATTGCGAGTAGTATCTTATCGATTAAAGTTTTCTTTACTGATAATAAGCTACCAAGAATGAACTATTAAATCAAGAAGTCTTTATTTACCGATTCAAATGGCGTTATCAAATCAGAGGCTTATAGTAAAGTGAAGTTAAAAAGAAAACCCCAGCGTCTGCCGGGATTTATATAAAAGCTAACTGCTTACAGCTAATAGCTAAAATTACACTTCCATAATTTCTTTTTCTTTGTGTTTAATGATTTCCTCAATCTTAGCAATATGCTCATCAGTAAGTTTTTGGGTTTCCTTTTCTGCTTCTTTCAATTCATCCTCTGTCAGCTTACTTTCTTTTTCCAATCGTTTAAGATGATCATTCGCATCACGCCGTACATTCCTCAATGCAACTTTTGCTTCTTCACCAAACTTTTTAACCAGTTTAACAAAATCTTTTCTTCGTTCTTCAGTTAGAGCGGGAATAGGAATTTTGATGTTTGTTCCATCGCTTATTGGATTTAAACCAAGGTCGGATGCAAGAATAGCTTTATCAATTGCCTGTACCATACTCTTATCCCAAGGTGTAATGGCAAGAGTGTGAACATCAAGAACAGTAACATTGCCAACCTGATGCAGAGGGCTCATCGTTCCGTAATAATCGACTTTGATCCCATCAAGAATTGCGGTGGTTGCTTTACCGGTTCTTATTTTAGCGACTTCTGATCTGAATGCTTCAACACTTTTGTCCATTCTATGCCGAGCATCTTTAATTTGGGGATGGTTAATCATAGAATCCTCGTAATAATTATTTCAGTTTTTATTTGGTTTAGAAAAACTTCTGACGGACGTACCTATGTTTTCGCCTGTAACTACTTTTAAAAGGTTATCCGGTTTATCCATATTGAACACAAGGATTGGAAGATTATTTTCTTTGCAGAGACTAATTGCGGTTAAATCCATAACCCTGAGATTTTTTTGCATTACATCTGCGTAGGAAATTTCTTCGAAGAGAGCAGCCTCCGGATTTTTTTCGGGATCGGAATCGAACACACCGTCAACACGTGTTCCTTTTAAAATTGCATCAGCTTCAATTTCAACTGCGCGTAAAGATGCGGCAGTATCTGTACTGAAATACGGATGCCCTGTACCGGCGCCAAAAATTACAACACGATTTTTTTCAAGGTGGCGGATAGCTCTTCTGCGGATATACGGCTCAGCTATCGAATCCATGCTTATTGCAGTCATCAATCTTGTAAACATTCCTTTATTTTCGCATGCATTCTGAAGAGCAAGTGAATTAATCATCGTAGCTAACATTCCCATCTGATCGCCTGTAACCCGGTCTATATTTTTTCCGTTTGAATTCAATCCGCGGTATATGTTCCCGCCGCCAATTACAATTCCCACCTGAACACCAAGATCGTGTACCTTCTTGATTTCATCCGAAAAAAAGTCTAAAATTTTGGAATCGATCCCAAAATCGTTATTCCCGGCTAAGGATTCGCCGCTTAGTTTTAATAATATTCTTTTGTATTTAAGATGATTTTTCATATTTCCATTCCAATATAAAAAAAAAGGCCTTATTTAGAAATAAGACCTTTTTTAGAATCACTTCTTCTCATCGCTGAGATGAAATCGTCTGAACTTCACAAGCTTCACTTGCGTTGAATTCTTTTTATTAAATTCATCTATAAGACTGCCGATTTTTTTTGTATTGTCCTTAACGAACGCCTGCTCGAACAAACAATTTTCCTCATAAAACTTATTAATCTTACCGAGTGCAATTTTCTCTAAAATTTGTTCCGGCTTTCCTTCTTTACGTGCAATTTCTTTATAGATATCAATTTCTTTTTCGATCAATGATTTATCAACTTCATCTCGGTAGATCGAAATTGGTCTCATTGCAGCCACTTGCATAGCAATATCTTTCAATATCGGCTGAAGTTCAGCAGCATTAGCTTCCGGAACATTTTCAGCTTCCAGTAAAACACCAAGTTTAGAACCCGCGTGGATATAATCAACTATTTCGCCATTTGCGGTGTTATCAACTGCAAAACGTGATATCTCAATTTTCTCGCCAATTTTTCCAATCATTGCATTCAGTTCTTCAGCGGCGTTTTTCCCGCCTTTAGACAACTGCAATAGAGATGCAACATCAGCAGGTTTATTGTCTACAACTAATTCTAACATGAAGCTTGAAAAATTTACAAAATCATCACTCTTTGCAACGAAATCAGTTTCGCAATTAACTTCAAGTATGGCAGCTGTCTTTCCATTGTTGAACACACTGGTTAGGACAACACCTTCGCTTGCAGTTCTTTCTGCCCTTTTCGCAGCAACAGCAGCACCTTTCTTTCGTAGAATCTCAACAGCTTTTTCAAATTCTCCACCGGATTCATCAAGAGCTTTTTTGCAATCCATCATACCGGCGCCGGTTTTATCTCTCAATTCTTTTACTTGATTTGCGCTAACAGCCATAACTTATTTACCTCAATATTATTCAAAAACTTTTAATTTGATTTCTCTTCAGATTTTGTCTCAACATTTTCCGCAGGTTTAACCTCAGCTTTTACTTCCGGTTTTCCATCTCTTCTAGGAGCTGGCCTATCACTACCACGGCTATCTCTTCTGTCTCTCTGTTGAGGTCTTCTATCATCTTTACCATCAATTTTCACTCTTCTTACTTTACCTTTTGAATCTTTCTTGTCTGAATCTTGAGCGGGTTCATCTTTTCTGTCTTTTTCTTTTTCAGCTACTTCATGAGCTCTTAATTCTTTGCCTTTAGCGTTACCTTCAATAACTGCGTCAGCAATAATTTTTGTTATAACTTCCACTGCCCGTGATGCATCATCGTTAGCCGGAATAATATAATCTATCGGATCAGGATCGCAATTTGTATCAACAATTGCAAAAATCGGAATATTCAATTTCAATGCTTCGTTAACCGCGATCGATTCTTTTTTAATATCAACAATGAATAAAGCACCCGGCATTTTTGCCAATGTTTCAACACCGTCAAGTACTTTTCTCAGTTTATCTTTTTCCCGAGTTAGAACTAAACGTTCTTTTTTGGTAATCTTTTCAAATGTGCCGTCACTTTCCATCTTTTCAATATTTTGCAAATGTTTAATGCTTTTGCGGATTGTCTGGAAATTTGTGAGCATTCCGCCTAACCAGCGTTCGCTAACCCAGTTGCTGTCAGAGCGTCTTGCTTCGGAAGCGATTGTTCCTTTAGCCTGCTTTTTGGTACCGACAAAAAGAACGCGTTTACCCTGGGAAACGATTTCTGTCATTGCCTGAGCAGCAACATCAATAGCTTCCTGTGTTTTTTTAAGATCGATAATATGAATACCGTTTTTTTCCATAAAGATGTAACGTTTCATCTTTGGATTCCAGCGGCGTGTTAAGTGACCGAAATGAGCACCGGCCTCAATAAGTTGGGTGAGTTCTACTCGTGGCATTTTTTCTCCTGTTTTTCTTCTACTCTTTTCATCTCTGCCGTCCACCCCGACCTATCTACCGGTAGGCAGGTTTATCGAGGCACAGGGGCAAATCTAAGAGTATGATTGTTGTTAATTAATTTTTTAAGAAAAACCCAACTGGTAAAAGTTGGGTTTGTAAAATTATCTCTTAGAGAATTGGAATCTCTTACGGGCTTTCTTCTGTCCGTATTTTTTCCGCTCAACCATTCTCGGATCTCTCTTCAGAAGACCTTCGGATTTTAACGAAGATCTGAAATCTCCGTTAATACTTTCAAGAGCTCTAGAGATACCTAAACGAATTGAATCGGATTGACCTGAAATACCTCCGCCTGCCGCATTAGCAAACACATCATATTTTCCTAGTGTCTCGGTAGCAACGAATGGAAGTAAGAGGTTATCTCTATGTTCTTTTAGTGGAAAATATACTTCTACTTCTTTATCGTTAACAGTAACTTTACCAGAACCGTTTCTGAGATATACTCTCGCAACAGCGTTTTTTCTTCTTCCGACAAAAATTTTATCTGTCATCAAATCACTCCGTTAAAAACTTAATATTTCTGGTTTCTGAGCGCTATGCGGATGGTTTTCGCCGGCATACACTTTTAACTTCTTAATTAATTGTCTGCCAAGTTTTGTCTTTGGCAACATACCCCTTACAGCAGTTTCAACAGCAAATTCAGGCTTCTTAGCCATCATTTCTGCATAACTTCTTACCTTTGCACCACCCGGATAGGTTGAGTGGGTAAAATAAGTTTTCTGTATTTCTCTTTTACCCGTCATACGAACTTTATCGGCATTGATAATAACGACAAAATCGCCGGCATCCATATTAGGCGTAAAGACTGGTTTTTCTTTTCCACGAATGACTCGTGCAACTTTAGCTGCTAAACGACCCAAAATTTTATCTTTGGCATCAATAACGTACCATTTTTGATTGGCGTCTTCGGGTTTAATGAATCTTGTAATTCTTTCCTGCTTCAAAACATCCTCCAAAAGCAAAATGCTATTTTTCAAAGGGTGTAAATATATTTCTATACCGGTAGAATGTCAAGAAATGCGCATTTAAAATTTCAAATACCCCTATTGCGTTGATTAATCCAGAATGGAAGGATTTAAGCAAAGAAATGGATTTTTGAGATGTCTCGCTTCGTTCGACATAACAAGAAGAACTGCCGTCATTTTCACATCGGCGGAGCGAATGTGAGAAATCTTTATAACCGATGTTTTACTCCACCAGACATGACAAAATAAGTAGATGTCATTTCGAACATGAGCAAGGCGAGTGTGAGAAATCTTTAGAGGATTAGTTTTGCCAGAGCTGACGAATTAATTATTTCGTTGTAGTTCTAACTCTTTTGCAGTTTCTTTTATCGCTTCAATAATTTGTTTATAGCCTGTGCATCTGCACAGGTTGCCGGCTATCGCATCTTTAATCTCTTCCTCAGTTAGATTTGGCTTTTTATCCAACAACGCTGAAGCGGACAACACCATTCCCGGGATGCAAAATCCGCATTGAACTGCTCCGTAGCTTAGGAAATTCTTTTGAAGCGACGTCAGAAGACCTCCTTCAGCAATACCTTCAATTGTGACAATTTCGGAATCATAAGCCTGAGCAGCAAGTATCAAACATGAATTAACAGCGCGGCCATTCATCAAAACTGTACATGCACCGCACTCGCCCACACCGCATCCCTCTTTGGTTCCGGTCAGATCAAATTTCTCCCTCAATAGATCAATCAGACGAGTATTGGGTTCAATAGTAACTTCTGCTTCTTTACCGTTTAGTTTGAATTTCAATTCCATCTTTACTCGTTTAATGGAACGCTGATTATTATGATGGTTATGATTTATTAAGATCATAACTAATCACAAAGATCTGCGTTCTATTCCTTTAAATAGTTGATAAAACATCTGCTGCACCACAGGCAATTTATATTCGCTTGACCAACGGAGTCCGGCAGCCTCAATTATTTGCTCACCTAATTTTCTTGATAGCTCTTTTTGGAACTGATCAGTGATAGTCTGACCGACTGCGAATTTTTCAAGTTCAATAAAGCGTTTCCCGATTGGTGTAACCGCACCAGAAGCAATTCTTATCTCATCTATTATATTGTCGTTAAAACTTACCAGCAGTGCTAAAGTAATTCTACTTATAGCAACCGCTCTTCTTCTTCCAAGTTTATTAAAATCACCCACAAATTTATTGGATAGGATCGGAATATTGATCCGTGTTACCAATTCATCTTTATTAAGTTTCGTTCTGTATGGAGCGCTTAGAAAATCGTTAAGAAGCATTTCCCTTGTGGAATGAAGCGATTGAATTTCAACGGTTGCATTATAGACTAATAACACCGGAACTGAATCTGCGCAAGGTGCGTTATTAACAAAGTTGCCGGCAAGAGTTGCCCGGTTGCGGATCTGAACACTTCCAATTGTTGCGGCAGCTTTACAAAGCAACGGAAGTTTTGTTTGGATAACATCGTTCAGAAGAATATTGGAAAAAGTTTCTGCCGCACCAATCGAAATTTTTTCTACCCCGATATTAATGCCTCTAACTTCAGGCACTTTATTTATGTCTATAAGTAATCGTGTATTCTTGAAACGATTTGATTCCTGATTCAATCCGGGTATAATATCTGTTCCGCCGGCAATGATATGAACATCCTCATTATTCCCCGCAATAACATTCAAGGCATCATTAAGATTCTTCGGAAACAATATTCCAAATGATGGCATCATATCAGACTTCCCCTTTTCGTGTCAGCCGGCCGAAGTTTCTTACCTAATAAAACTTCTTCAAGATTCAGCGGCAAATTGAAAAATCTTTTCCCGAGTGCATTGCACACCGCATTTGATATTGCGGCCGCAGTTAATTCCAAGGTAGGTTCTCCCAGGGATTTAGCGCCCCATGGTCCGTATGATTCTTTTCCTTCTACAAAGATTGGTTTAATCTCTGTAATATCTTTGCTGGTTGGAATTGTGTATGTATCAAAATTTAATTCACGTATAAATCCTTTGTCCGTAGTTACCTCTTCGAAAATTCCATAACCCGCACCTTGTGTTACTCCTCCGTAAACCTGTCCTTCCGCTCCGAGACGATTAATAATTCTTCCCGGATCGTGAACAGCTGTAACTTTATCGATATAAACTTCTCCTGTTAATATGTTTACACTTACTTCGGCAATCTGGCATCCGTAAACATAAGTGAAGTATGCATCACCCTGTCCGGACTCCTCATCCCAGTGAACACTTGGGCTTTTGTACCAGCCAACAGCGGCCAGGTTAATACCTCGCGATGAAGCCAGCTTACAAATTTCGGGAAACTTCGCAATCAACCCTTTCTTTCTGGAAAAAACTAAGTTCTCACTGAATGAAACCACATCTTCTTCAGTTAATTTGCATTCATCCTTTATCAGTTTGATCAATCTATCACGTAAAATTTCTGCGGTGTTTTTAACAGCGCCCCCGCCCATAATAGTCCCGCGCGATGCAACGGTTGGCCCGCCGTCAGGTGTTATTCCTGTATCAAGTTCGAGATAGATAATCTTATCAGTTGTGATTCCCAAAACTTCAGATGCAACAATAGAATAAGTTGTACGCAGACCTTGCCCGTTCTCTGCCAATCCGCAATCGAGATAAACGCTTCCGTCATTCTGAATCGAAATGTATGCAGCTACTGCATCGATTCCCTCTGCACCAAGAGAGCATCCGCGGAAACTCACTGCCAAACCAATCCCCTTCTTGATTGCATCTTTCGGTTGGATAAATTGCGAGTCGTCCAAAATTAGTTTTGAAGAATCATAATTAATAACAGCAGATTTTTTCTTTCTATTTTTTTCCCACTTCGTAATAAAGTCCGTACTTCCACATGCAACATCAAGAACACGCACTAAATTAACATCATGGTCTTTCAGTGTCTGTCCGGTAGCTGTGACAGAACCAACTTTCAATCCGTTAATTCTCCTGATTTCGTCAGGTGACATTCCAAGCCGAGAAGCAATTTCATCCATCAGAGATTCTTGCGCAAAGATCGGCTGCGGAGATCCGAACCCTCGCATCGCGCCTGTGTAAGGATTGTTTGTATAAACCGCTCTTACATCTGTGTGTACATTTTCAATTTCATATGGACCGGTTGCCTGAACAACTGTACGCCATGTCACAAAAGGACTCATTGAAACATAGGCACCGCTATCAGCAATGATATCAATTTTCATCGCCTTAATCTTGCCGTTTTTTGCATAGCCAACTTTATAATTCAGAATGTATGGATGACGTTTATAAGACTCAAGAATAGATTCTTCACGTGTGTAGCGAATTTTAACAGGACGATTTGTTTTGACAGCAGCAAGAGCGGCGCGTGCAGACAGGATACACATTGTATCATCCTTTCCGCCAAATGACCCGCCAAGGTGCGCTTGTTGAACACGTACTTTTGTCAAAGGCAGATTCAAAACATTAGCAACAAATCTCCGGGTTGTAAATGGATTTTGTATGCTGCCGATAATCTTAACTCCAAGAGATGATCCGAGTGGAATCGCAATAACAGCTTCCGGTTCAATGTAAGAATGTTCAATTAGTTGTGTTGTATACGTCTGTTCAAGAATTTCGTCACTCTCCGAAAAACCTTTTTCAATATCTCCCTTGCGTAAAGGATGATGAACAATAAGATTAGTTCCGGTCTCCGGATGAATTAAGACAGAATCTTTATCCAAAGATTTTTTCGGATCGTTCAGAACAGGAAGCGGTGAGTAATCAACTTTAATCTTCGGAAGAAGTAAACGCAACGGAGATTCTGATTCACCAACAAGCATGGCAAGAACATCACCGGGAGTTACAACTTTTTGATCACAGAATATCGGCTGATCATTTTTGATCATTCCGACTTTTTTTGCACCGGGAATATCTGCCGAGGTAATAATTGAGGAAAGAGATTGATTATTTTCAATAGCCGAAAAGTCTATGGAATTGATCTTAGCATGACACTCAGGTATCCTTAACATCACAGAATGAAGCATGCCATCAAACTTATAATCGTCTGCGAACTTTGCCAGACCGGTTACTTTGTCAAAACCATCCTCACGGATAATTTTTTTACCAACGACGGAAAATTCTTCGCTCATTTCTTTCTCTATATTTGTGATGGAACGCAGATCATTATGATAATTATGATTTTTTATGATCATGACGAATCATAAATGATCATAAAGATCAGCGTGCTATTTTAGTTTGTTAACCAACCTTTCTCCTTGTAAGTAGATCTCATTCTTGATTTTATTTTCATCCACATTAAGAAGTTTAAAATCCTTCATTAAAAATTCACCATTCTGCAAAACGCTGTGAACCGGATATTCTAAAATACCATAAATAAAATGACCCCAAAAATTTTCTCGGCTAATCGGAGTTGGCGGAACGTAATCCCACAATATCATATCGGCTCTATCGCCCTGGTTCAAAGAAGAAAAATCATGAAAATATCTCTTGGCAAATGTCAATTGATCAAAATAGATTTTCTTTATGATAGCTGTTGAATCATCAAAACTATTTTTCTGTCCGCGCGTAAGAAGGAAAAGCTGCTTAATTGAACGCGCTATGTTTGAATGCATCCCATCCGTTCCGGCTAAAAAAGGAATGTTGTTGGGTATATCTCCAAACTGAGGAAGTCCGACTGAGTTATTAAGATTTGAATCCGGACAGAATGCAAGGGCCCCTTCTGTCTCGCTGATCTTTATGAAATCCTTTCCGATTAGATGAACACCATGCACAAGAATACTTTTAGCGTTGATCAGCTTGTATTGCATCAACCTTCGCACCGGTCTTTTTCCTGTGAACTCGATACTTAATTTATTATCGCTGTCATCCTCTGCCACATGGATATGAATGCCAAGTTCAAATTGCTTTTGCAATTCGCGTGCTTCTGCAAGCAGGTCATCTGATAGCGTAAATGATGCATGTAACCCGAGCATTCCATGAAAATCTCCGTTAAGCTGGGAAGTGAAAAAGTTTTTGTTCTCGTTCAATCCGCTTAATGCCTTCTCGGTACCATTGCGGTCGGTGCTTTCAAAACATAGTACGCCCCGCAGCCCGAACTCATGCAGTACATTTTTGATTGTAGAAAGACTTCCGCTAATTTCATTTTGAGATGAGTGATGATCAAAAATATATGTTACACCGTTCCGGATCGATTCCAGTGCCGCCATCTGAGCGCTTGCTACAATCATATCATTATCGAGCGCACGGTCAAGCTTCCACCATAAATTATGCAGTACATTCTGGAAGTTTCCAAAATCACCCGAGAGGGGCAAACCTTTAGCAAGCCTGGAATAGATGTGATCATGAAAATTTACAAGGGGTAATGTCAACACTCTTCCGCAAGCATTGAATGAATCTTTATTTACTTTTTCCGGATTTTTTAGAAAAGTTTGAAAATTTTTCGGACGCACTTTTGAAATCACCCCGTTTGAAATTGTTATGTCCCCGAATAAAGGCAGAATCTCACCCTCAATAACGGGACAAACCCAGGCATTCTCAATAGTTGTAATAATGTTCTTCATTTTTCCCTCTTAAGTACTAATGTATTCCCCGCAGAATAAATCATCCGTTTTTTTTTCTTTATTCATTATTTCAGTTCCCCGCAAAAAAACTTTTTGAACGACTGTATCAAACACAGATCCTTCAAAAGGCGTGTACTTACCTTTGGAATGCATATTAGATGCAGAAATTATTTCCGAATTCCATAGATCAATAAACGCAATATCTGCATCGTAACCAACTTTCAAATATCCTTTACTCTTCAATCCGAAATAATCTGCGACATTGGAAGATAATAACTGAATAATTTTTTGCAGAGTGAGTTTTTCTTGTAAAAATCCTTTGCTGAACAAAAACGGTACTCGGTGTTCAACACCGGGAATGCCGCCATACACTTCAGAAAAATTTTCGGATGATTTTTCAACTTTCGGGTCACAGCCCGCATGATCAGTAGTAACAAGTAAACAACCACGCCCAAAGGACGTGGCTTTAATACGCCTCTAAAAGAGGCTAA
>CAYTUV010000049.1:0-26969 GCA_964441505.1 uncultured Melioribacter sp.
GAGAAATAGATAGATAATGTATCAATTCCTCTATAACCTGATTGGTAATGAAATAGTTGCCGGATTAATTGTAGCCGTTGTACCGTTAACTATCATACTTGTTTTTGCACTCTTTGGCATTTGGTTGGAAAGAAAAGTTTCTGCGCATATGCAGGATAGACTTGGACCAATGCGAACCGGCTGGCATGGCTGGCTTCAGACCATTGCAGATCTACTGAAGATGCTTCAGAAAGAAGATATAGTTGCTAATGATGCGGACAAAACTTTATACAACATTGCACCTGTTCTTGTTTTCACCGGAAGTTTTGCTGTTTATGCTGTTATTCCTTTTTCCAGCAAACTCCTCGGCAGCGAAGTTGAAATAGGTATCTTTTATGTTCTTGCAATTTCCAGCATAGTTGTTGCGGGGATCTTGATGGCAGGTTGGTCTGCCAATAACAAATATTCATTGCTTGGTGCAATGCGCGCGGCTGCTCAGATTGTCAGTTACGAAATTCCCACAGCATTGATTGTTCTATCGATGATCATGCTTACCGGTACAATGAGCCTGGATAAAATGAGCCAGATGCAGACCTCATCATTCTGGAACTGGAATATTTTCGGAGGCGCTGTATTCGGTTTATCAAAATTTTTACTGATCCCTTTCATGTTCGTAGGAGCCCTGATTTTATTCATCAGCACACTTGCTGAAGTAAACAGAGTGCCTTTTGATATTCCTGAGGCCGAATCCGAACTGGTAGCCGGATATTTTACCGAATATTGCGGTATGAAATGGGGTATGTTCATGCTTGCGGAATATGGTAATATGTTTGCAGTCAGCGCAATTATCTCGATTTTATTCTTCGGCGGATACCAATCGCCATTCGGTTATCTCGGGAATACATTAGGCGCTGAGTGGATGGTTCCTTTTGAACAGGGATTCTGGTTCATCGCAAAAGGATTAATCTTGGTATTTGTTCAAATGTGGCTAAGATGGACACTTCCCCGCTTACGTGTTGATCAACTTATGACCGTTTGCTGGAAATATTTAATCCCTTACGCGTTTGTAAATTTAATTATCATTGGAATTATTTCAATACTATAAACTGACGAAGACTGATTACTGAAATGAAACAATATTTAAGAAATACCTGGGATGGAATTTTCACAGTATTAGTTGGAATGAAAATTACATTTAAACATCTTTTCACCCCAGCGGTAACCATTCAATACCCCGATGTGAAAGTTACTTTGCCTGAGCGTGTACGTAACAGATTATATGTTAATATGGATGATTGCATCGGATGCGATCAATGCTCTCGTGCGTGCCCGGTCAGCTGTATTGAAATTGAAACTGTTAAGAGTGTTCCCGGCGAAGATCTTGGTATCACCTCGAATGGCAAAAAGAAAGCTTTATGGGTCACCAAGTTTAATATAGACATCGCAAAGTGCTGTTACTGCCAGTTATGTGTATTCCCCTGTCCTACAGAATGTATTTATATGACTGACGTTTATGAGTTTGCAGAATTTGAAAGAAGCAACCTGCTCTACAAATTTGCTACTCTTACTGACGAAGAAGCCGCTCAAAAGAAAGTTAACTACGAAAAAATGCAAGCAGAAAAAGAAGCATTAAAAGCAGCAGCCGCGGCAAAACCGAAACTTGAAGTTCCGCCGGCTCCTCAACAAGAAAATAAAACCGAGTAAAAAGAGAAAAGTTTTTATGAATTTTTATGACATTATCTTTTACATTTTCGCAGTGATAACAATTCTCTCTGCTCTGGTTGTTGTTACGACACGCAACATTGTCCATTCCGCATTCTTCCTCTTATTTACATTCTTCGGGGTGGCTGGAATTTATATCCTTCTTGGCGCTGATTTTATTGCAATTGCTCAAATCATGGTTTATGTGGGCGGTATCTTGATATTGATCCTCTTTGGAGTGATGCTTACAAACAAAATTACCGGTGTTGAAATTCGCACAGGGACAGTACAGATGCTTCCCGCTGCCATTGGTGTTGGCCTCTTCATGGGTGCTGTTGTTTCAATAATGATCTGGACTAATTGGAAATCGGAACCGGGAACCATTCCGACTACCACAACTAAAGATATCGGTCTTCTCTTAATAAACGATTACGTTTTAATTTTTGAATTACTTGGTATTCTTCTGCTTGTTGCGCTTATCGGTGCAGCATCAATAGCAAGAAGAGATAAAGAATAGTTCCTGGTTTCTGAATACTCGATTTTGGATGCTGGATACTGTAAACTGGATAGGAGAATAGATTTGTTACACGTTGGTTTAACTCATTTTTTAATTATTAGTGCCGTACTCTTTTCTTTAGGCATTTACGGAATTGTAACGCGTAAAAACGCTGTTATGGTTCTGATGGGGATCGAGCTTGTGCTCAATTCTGCCAATATTAATTTTGTAGCCTTCTCCAGATTCGGCAATTTCGGATTAACCGGACAGGTAATTGCACTCTTTGTAATTGTATTAGCTGCGGCTGAAGCAGCTATTGCCCTTGCAATTGTCTTAAATATTTATAAAACATTCTCAAACGTTAACGTTGACGAAATAGACAACTTAAAAGAATAGGTTATGAGCGAAAGTTTACTGATCAATATCTGCATTGTTATTCTCTTTCTTCCATTATTTGGATTCACTACCGTCATTTTTTTCGGCAAAAGAATTCCAAAACTTTATCTTTTTGAAGTAGCAATTCTCGGAATTGCCCTTCTCCTCTCAATTATTGTTGGCTACGTAAAACTTTCTTATTATGATACTAAAGATATAATCTCCGTGTTCACATGGATCTCAATGAGCAACGCTCCTGGTATCGGTGGACTCGACATAGAGCTTGGTTTGAAAATCGACAACATTACTGTCATGATGCTTTTCGTGGTAAACCTCATCAGTTTCCTTGTACATGTTTTCTCCATCGAGTATATGAGGGGCGATAGACTGTATACCCGTTATTTTGCCTACCTGGGTATTTTTACTTTTTCTATGCTCGGAATAGTTCTTACACATAATTTATTGATGATGTATATCTTCTGGGAACTGGTAGGTCTTTCATCTTATTTGTTAATTGGTTTCTGGTACGAGAAAAAATCCGCTTCGGACGCCGCCAAGAAGGCGTTCATCGTCAACCGAATCGGCGACGTTGGAATGTTCATCGGCATTATGATTCTCTTTACACAATACAAGACTTTTACGTTTGATGTTATATATGCACAGATCGCTGCCGGAAATATTCCATTTGGAAGTAATGCCTGGCTAACCGCAGCAGGAATTCTAATTTTCATGGGAGCCGTTGGCAAATCTGCTCAATTCCCTCTCCATGTGTGGTTACCCGACGCAATGGAAGGTCCTACCCCAGTCAGCGCCTTAATCCATGCTGCTACAATGGTTGCCGCAGGTGTTTATCTCGTTGTAAGAATTTTTGTTATGCTTACTGCGGATGCAATGCTTGTAATTGCAGTAGTTGGTGCTTTCACTTCACTTGTTGCCGCAACAATCGCACTCACACAGAACGATATTAAAAAAGTTTTAGCATACTCAACTGTATCTCAGTTGGGTTATATGGTTATGTCTCTCGGTGTTGGCGCTTACGCGTTCGCATTCTTCCATTTGGTTACACATGCTTTCTTCAAAGCTTGTTTATTCCTTGGTTCGGGTTCAGTAATTCATTCTATGCACCACGAACAGGATATCCGCAACATGGGCGGATTGAAAAAGAAAATGCCGATCACTTATTACACATTTTTAATTTCAACATTGGCTATTTCCGGTGTTCCTCTCTTCTCCGGTTTCTTGAGTAAAGATGGAATCCTCGCCGGTACCTTAGCATTCGGCAAACTCACCGGACATTGGTTGATCCCCATCATCGGATTTACAGTTGCAGGCCTGACAGCTTTTTATATGTTCAGATTGGTAATTATGACCTTCCATGGCGAACCGAAAGATCATCACAAATATGATCACGCACATGAATCACCGTTTGTTATGGCAGCACCTCTTGTTATTCTTGCGGGTCTTTCAATTTTCATCTGGTATACTCCAAATCCAATCGGCGCAAATGACGGATGGGTAATGAAAAGCTGGATTAAAACTCCAACGCAGGTTACCCCGCTTGAGACCAGATATGAATTTATGAAACCGAGCACAGAAGAAGCAAAAGCTGAAGTGCACGGAGAAATCACTCATTCTGTTGAATATACAGAGACAATGCATTGGGCTCATTACCCTGCTATGTTCCTTTCGCTGGTAGTTGCCGGACTCGGAATTTTAATTGCGTTCATGTTCTTCCAATGGAAAAAGTTAAATGCCGATAAACTTGCGGAGAAACTGAAACCGCTATATAGTTTTTCTTTGAACAAATGGTTCCTTGATGAACTTTATGATTTAACGGCTATCGCCGGAACATTGAGTTTCAGTTCGTTCCTTTCTTGGTTCGATAATACAATTGTTGATGGAATTGTAAACGGCTCAGCAACAGTTACAAGATTTGCATCTAGAATGAGTGGTTGGTTTGATAATACTATCGTTGATGGTGCAGTAAACTTTACGGCATTCTTCAGCGGTTTTGTAGGATTGTCTTTCAGAAGACTTCAGACAGGAAAAGTTCAGACGTACATTGTGTTCGTAGTATTCGCAGTAATTATTTTGCTGATGTTCTTCAAACCGTTCTGACAAAGTTTATTTGTCATTTCGAAGGAACGAAGTGACTGAGAAATCTCTTAAATAAAGATTTCTCCCTTCGGTCGAAATGACATTAATTAAAAAGTAAACAATTGCTAATAGTTGAATGCTAATAGCTAAAAGCTAAATTAAACATAGGTTCGTAGTTATGAATGGATTTCCGATTCTTTCGTTAATCACTTTTCTTCCGGTATTGGGAATGTTCTTAATCTTGTTCATGAAAAAGGAACAGCCCAAATCGATAAAATACCTGACGCTTGGAATCACTGCCCTTCAAGTAGTACTGGCAGTTGTTCTCCTAGCATATTACAATTATTCAGCTGCGGGTATTTATCAGGAAAAGTCATTTCAATTTATTGAAAAGTTTCAGTGGATCAATATCAGCGGCATCTCTTGGCTTGGCAATGTAAAGATTGATTACTTCTTAGGAATTGATGGTTTAAGCATGCCTATGGTTTTATTGACTGCGCTTATCTCATTCATAGCTGCAATTTCCTCATGGACAATTGAGAAATCTGTTAAAGGTTATTTCGCTCTCTTCCTTCTTCTTGATGCCGGTATGATGGGCGTGTTTGTTTCTCTTGATTTTTTCCTCTTCTACATCTTTTGGGAATTGATGCTTCTCCCAATGTATTTCCTAATCGGAATTTGGGGCGGACCAAGAAAAGAATATGCGGCAATAAAGTTCTTCATTTATACTTTATTCGGGAGCGTGTTTATTCTTTTAGTGATGATCGGTTTGTATTTCAGCGCTACCGAGTTGATGGCGGACGGAAGCAGAGTTCATACATTCAGTTTATTGGCTTTGATGAACCCGGCAAATTATTCTGCTGACGGAATTCTCTCGGCACTGAATCCAAATAATTTCAGATTGATCGCCTACATCGCATTATTTGCCGGCTTCGCCATTAAAATTCCAATGTTCCCGTTCCATACATGGTTGCCCGATGCTCATGTTGAAGCTCCAACACCAATCTCAGTTATTCTTGCCGGTGTTTTACTGAAAATGGGTACTTATGGTATCTTGAGAGTCAGCTATCCAATCTTTCCTGATATCACCCGTGATTTAATGTGGTATATCGCTCTCTTTGGAATGATTAATATTGTTTATGGTGCATTAGTTGCATTAGCACAAAAAGATTTTAAGAAACTTATCGCTTACTCTTCGGTCTCCCACATGGGTTATGTTTTATTGGGAATGGCTTCACTTACTACCGTAGGTATTAACGGAGCAATCTTCCAGATGTTTAACCACGGTACAATTACTGCTATGCTCTTCTTGATCGTCGGTGTTATTTACGACCGCTCTCACACAAGAGGATTGAACGATTTCGGCGGTCTCGCATCTCAAATGCCAATGTACACCGGATTCGTTACAGTCGCATTCTTTGCCGCAATCGGTTTACCAAGCATGAGCGGATTCGTTTCAGAAGCGCTCGTATTCATTGGTGCTTTCGGTGTTGATACTCTTAGAACACTTACAATGATTTCAACACTTGGGATCCTTCTCGGTGCGGCTTATATGTTATGGACTCTTCAAAGAATTTTCTTTGGTCCTCTTAACGAAAAATGGTCATCATTGAAAGATCTTGACGCACGTGAATATGCAATGTTCATTCCTCTTACTATTATCATTATCTTTTTGGGAGTTTATCCATCCGGAATGTTGAATATTATGAATACATCTGTGAATACTTTGGTTCAGTTTGTGACAACAACTATTAGCACAACTTCATTAGGCGGATTATAATTTTAATGATGGCAAATACAAATTTATATCACTCGCTAAGTCTTATCGTTCCGGAAATAGTTCTCTCTGTTGCGTTAATTGTTCTGGTTCTGGCAGATCTGATTTTTCATAAAGATAAAAAGTTTATTCCGTACATCGCGCTGGCAGCAATAGCCGTAACCGGTTTTTTTACATTAAACCAGTTTGGAAATTTCGGATCTGCTTTTTCCACATCAGAGGCAACCTCGACAAATTACGGTATGTTTGCAGTTGATGCATTTGGAATCTTCTTCAAAATGATTGTTGTTGTTTCTTCTCTGTTCATTGTTTTCTTTTCCTTTGGTTCTGAAGAAATACAAAAGATTAAAGATAGAATTGGCGAGTATTATGCTCTGATCTTCGGTATGATACTGGGAATGTTTTTCATGATCTCCGCTACTGATCTGATTCTGATATATCTTTCGATGGAATTGATGTCTCTCTCCTCGTATGTTCTTACCGGATTCACAAAATTGAGGGAAAGAAACAGTGAAGCCGCTCTGAAATATTTACTCTACGGAGCTGTATCCTCCGGCTTAATGTTGTTCGGCATCTCACTTATCTATGGATTAACCGGAAGTACAAATCTTTATGTGATAAATGCAATCCTGCATAACCCTTCGATTAATCAATTTACATTGGCTTTTTCATTGATTCTGATTTTCGCGGGTATAGGTTATAAAATTTCATCGGCACCATTTCATTTCTGGACACCTGATGTTTACGAAGGCGCACCTATTACTATTACAGCTTTCTTATCCGTTGCGAGTAAAGCTGCCGGTTTTGCTCTGCTGATCCGTTTCGTTAAAACGACTTTTATTTCATATGTAGATGCACAGGGAATGTGGCATTTGATAGACGCATTCGACTGGAGATCTTTGCTGGTGGCGATATCGATTCTTACTATGACACTTGGAAATTTCTCTGCGCTATGGCAGAATAATATGAAGAGAATGCTCGCCTACTCTTCTATAGCTCACGCGGGTTATTTATTACTTGGTTTAGTGGTTCTTTCAAATCAGGGTTTGCTGGCAATCTTAATTTATTTCTCTGTTTATTTGTTGATGAACCTCGGCGCATTCCTTGTAGTAATGCTGATAGCCAACAAAACAGGTTCCGAAGATATTCACGATTATAACGGACTCGGCCACACTTCCCCGTTCCTCGGAATTTCATTAGCGATATTTTTAGTATCTCTAACCGGATTACCGCCGACTGCCGGATTTATCGGTAAGTTGTATCTCTTTATTGCTCTTGTTGATGCTAAGATGATTGCTGTTGCGGTTATTGCTTTGTTGAACTCTGTTGTATCGCTTTACTATTATGTGCGTGTATTGAAACACATGTTCTTGACAAAAGCTGAAAAAGAAACAGAGACTGTTATTGCTTCAGTTCCAAACAAGATTCTGGTTTCATCCCTAGTAGCAATGATTCTAGTGTTTGGTATCTATTTCACACCTTTGGTTGAAGCCGCAAAGAGTTGTTTGGTAATTTTAGGAATGTAAAATTTTCTCTCTTATAAAAACAAAAAGAGGCTGTAGCCAGCTTGTGCTGGCTTTTTTGTTTTACAGAAGTCGGTCCTAAGTAAAAATCCGTAGACTATTTCCGCTGAACGTTGTATTATATTTTGTAAGCGCCCTGGATGCAGGTCCTGCCGTAACTTTTCCGTCTAATGAAAAAGTTGACCCATGGTTATTGCAGTAAAATCTGTTATTGTTTAATTGAAATTGTATTGTTGTCCCCTCGTGTGTACAGGCAGAAGAAACAGCAACGAATGTGGATGTACCGGTTCGGCCAATTATAATGCCATTATTAACAATTGAACCGCCGACAGTATTCAGAGAGACATTTGCAGATTGACTCAGGTCGAGAGTCATATCTACATTTGTTGGTGCTGTAATATCATTTGCGTTCGAGGAACAGCCTACGCAGTAAGCTATTCCGGCTACCGCCGCACCTTTACCGAGTGTCACTAAAAATGCTTTTCTGTCCATACCTGTTTTCCCTTTTATGTGTCAGAATTAAGAACGGTCTACGCGCATAAAAGATTCACTTCTTACGACAGGGTAAAATTTATTACATTTTTAAGAGGAGTAAGGAATAATAAGATGTTTCAATTTTGATTTCGTTAAAACCGGTATCAAAGATCCAAGGAGAAGCTATATTTATTAATGCAGTCTGGTTGTATTATTGCTCGGATTTTTTCTTAAGTAATTCTTCCTCGGCTTTGTACTCAGCATAGTATCTCTTTTTACTTCCATCATAACTGTCAATCTGAACTAGTACCCCTTCAAGTTTTCCATTAACTAGAGGAATTCTTCTAGAAGTTTTGAGTCCGATAGATTTTCTAAGAGTCGGATCACCCGTATAAATAAAGGCTGTAGTACCTTTACACTTTTGTTTGATAAAATCTCCCAGTTCGGTATAAAGCTTTTTCACATCCTCATAATCCCCCATCCGGATTCCATACGGAGGATTTGTAATCAGTGTCCCGTTTTCAAATTGTTTAACATGCTGAAAAGGATGGCCCGCTATTTCAACAGCATCGGAAAATGGAAGTCGTGAAAGATTTTCTCTTGCCACTTCAATAATTCTTTGCGATTTATCGCTGCCGCTTATTAATCCTTTCGGCAACGGGCGAATTTCCTTATCGCATTCCGCTTTAAGATTTCCCCATATTTTTTTGTCGAAATCGGGCAGGTAAAAGAATCCAAAGTTTGTCCGCAATTTTTGAGCAGGGATTCTGCAATAGTGCATCAACGCTTCGCACAGAATCGTTCCTGATCCGCACATGCAATCCCACAAAGGATTTTGCCCGTTCCATTTGCTCAAGCGGATTATTGCCGCAGCAAGCGTCTCCTGCATCGGCGCTTCACCTGCCAGGAGTCTGTAGCCTCTCTTATGGAGTGATTCACCGGAGGTATCTAAACTAATTACGGCCACATCTTTTTCGATGTGAAGATTTATTCTTACATCCGGATTAACTGTACTTACACTCGGACGGACGCCATCACTTACTTTGCGAAAATAATCGGCTATACCATCTTTGAGGCACTGCGAGGCATATAATGAATTGTTGATCTGACTTTTAGCGACCGAAGCAGTTATTGCAAATGTTTTATCTACCGAGAAGAACTCTTCCCATCTGATACTTTCAGCCTTCTTTTTAAGAATGTTTTCGTTGTGACATTGGAATGCAAGCAGAGGTGCAAGCACACGGGACACCAAACGTGAGGTATAGTTGATTCTGTATAAGGCAATGGGCTCTGCGTTAAAATAAACTCCTCTGTATGCGACCTTTGTATTTGTTGCTCCAAGTTCTATCAGTTCTTCTTCACAAAGAGTTTCCATCATTCCCGGTACTTGAGCGAAAAAACTATTGTTCTCCAGATATTCATACATAATCAATATCCTTTAATTGTTTTTCTCGGTTTGTGTCCATATTTACTTTGTTGCAATGCAAAATTACCGAATAAAACTCAGAATAGATATTTGTCGGAAGAAGGATCATTGAAGTGAGATACAAAAAAAATCTCCGGTTATCTTAGACTAACCGGAGATATCGTATGTGAGGCTAAATCTGCATCGAAAGATTCGGGGCACTTTCTCCCCTTTGACCTCGGAAAAATTTTTTATTTATTAACTGCTATATTATTGAAAGAATTTAATAATAATTTACAATCACATACTGGCAACGGTAGTATTATTCACCTTATTAGAATTATCTTTATCAATCAAATAGCCGTTGTAAAATTTTTCACAGATGTATCTTACGCGCCCTGAATCATTAAATTTTGCGGCGCGGCTTACCATATAAACTCCCTGAGTATCACCTATCTTCATCAATGAAAGAGCTGCGATAATTCTTCCTTCATCGGTTTTTCCATCTCGCAGCATAGCTATAAGAGGAATTACCGCTTTCTGTGATTTCATTTCACCAAGATTAAAAGCGCAACTGACTTTTAAACCATCATTATCCGAAGCCAGACCGATAAGTCTGTTCAGTTCAATGGTTTCAAATGTATTAGCTTGTGTGACGGTCTTATTCCCTTCAGCAAATGATACTGATGCGAATAGAAATGTTGTTGCTAAAACCAACGCGAAGAAATATCGTGCTTTCATGACATGCCTCTCTCGTTTTGTTGTTAATTGTTTATTTGAAAATCTGTAAAAGTTTTTTGCCCGATTCATAACTTGAGACGAAGGCATTCTGCTTTAGTTCTGCTTCTTATGAAAAACCACATATCCATGCGGGTGAGTCATAAAAGGATTTACGGCATACTGAATCATCCATGTGTAAAGAATTTACATTAGAATATGAGGAAGCAGGAAACACAAAGAAGGCTTTTACCCAATAAATACGGGGTCAATGGAGGTATTGATAATTTTTGTAATTAAGTAACCTCTCAAGATTCATTCAGCCGGGAGCGGATTGATTCCACCTCCCGGAGTACTCACAACTTATTAGCTTTGAAATACTCATCTACCATTGCAGACATTTTCCTCTTTTCATCATCATCCAGAAAACTGGCTTGAAAGGAATTTCTGGCAAGCTGGCAGATATCCTCTTTAGATAAATCTAATGCATCGGTTATTGCCGAATAATTTTCATTCACATATCCGCCGAAATAAGCAGGGTCATCGGAATTTATTGTTACCATCAGTTCTTTATCAATCATTCTTTTTAACGGATGCTTTTTAAGATCATCAACAACTTTCAATTTGAGATTTGATAAGGGACAGACTGTCAGCGGCATTTTCGATTTGGCTAATTCTTCAATCAAGCTATCATCATCCATCGAATTATTGCCATGGTCAATTCTGGAAACATTCAGATTTTCAAGTGCGTCCCAAACATACTCAGACGGACCTTCTTCCCCTGCGTGGGCAACTGTAAGAAATCCATGATGCTGTGCCATATCGAATACATTTTTGAATTTAGATGGAGGATTACCGATTTCAGCTGAGTCCAATCCCACTCCGATAATCTTATCTTTATGAGGCAAGGATTCCTGCAGAGTCTTAATGGCTGAGTCTTCATCCAGATCTCTCAGGAAACACATAATCAGTTTTGTCGAAATACCTAGATTCTTACCTGCATCGGTCATTGCCGCATGAATACCGTTGATAACGGTTTCAAATTTAACTCCCCTATTCGTATGTGTCTGCGGATCAAAGAACATTTCAGTGTGAAGAACATTTTGTAAAGAAGCCTTTTCAAGATAATCCCACGTCATCTCATAAAAATCCTCTTCCGTAAGAAGAACCTGCGCTCCTTCATAGTAAAGATTTAGAAAGTCTTGGAGGTTACTGAAATTATATGCCTGTTTTAATTCCTCAACCGATTTGTATCTGATTTCAAGTTTATTCCGCTTGGCAATTTTAAACATCAGCTCGGGATTCAACGTGCCTTCAATATGAAGATGCAATTCTGCCTTTGGTAATCCATTTATAAAATTGATCATCTGATTTCTTGCGTATTAGGTTATTGGATTGTTTAATGTTACGCCATATTTAGATTAATCACAAGGCGTGATCGATTAATAGCCTGCCCCTAAGGTTATATCGGGGCAGGCATAAAGAGATAATTATTTGAAATATTTTGAAAGAGTTTTTTCCAATTTGTCACCGCGCAGGTCGCCTTCCATCTCAAGAATTTTACCTTCGGAACTTACAAGTATTGGTCTTGGTATCCCTATCACTTCAAATTTTTCAGCGATTTTTCTTCCCTCTTTGTCTCCTATAAAACTATTCTTCCAGGGCATTTTCCATTTATCATTTCTAAATTTAACAACATCATCGGATTTAGCATCAAGTGATAGACTCAGAATTTCAAAACCCTTGTCTTTAAATTTTTCAAATACTTTGTGCATCGTTTCCATTTCACCTACACAGGGTCCGCACCAAGTGGCCCAGAAGTCTATCATATAAACCTTTCCGAGCATACTCTGTTTTGAATATTTCTCTCCTGAATTATCAATCGATACCGATTCATAATCCGGAATGTCGACACCAACCTTTATCTTCGAGTCAATTGGAAATCTTTTCAGCAGATCCTGAACCTCTTTCAGATCTTTATATTCGCTAGAAAGAAGGGTATGAAGTTTTTTCAATTCCTCAGTGTTGCCGGAAAATTTTGCGTTGGCAAGTTTATTTGACAGAATTGATACTTTTATAGTTGTACTCTTGGAACTCTTCAGAAAATTATCCTGCAGCTCGTTCCATTTATATTGCGGAACAAGCGAATAGTAGGAATAAAAAGCCGAAGGCAACAGATCCCAGGCAGAATTATCAGGCGCGACAGATTCGAAAAAGGAAGTAGCTTTTTCAAAACTGTAATCCTTAGGTTTATACGTTGATAATGCAACGTAAACAAGTTTTAAATAATCCCTGAATTTCTGATCCTTTTCAGAATCAATTTTCTTAAGAAGTTCCGAAAAGTAATTGCCTCCGTCATACTGAAAATCCTGTGGATTTTTTTTCGCATCCATATGCGCTCTCATCTTCTGAGAGGCATCCATACTCAGCTTTGTGTACTCGTCAGCGAACTTGAATACCTTTTCATCATAATCACTTCCGCTAAAGGCTACTTTATGCTCTATATCCTTCTTAAGAAGCTTGGAAGGGTTGAATACAATTGTTGCTTTGCCGGCATTCACATTAATGATTGACCTGTAATCGCCGGAAGAATCTGGTTCGAATCCGGCAGATTCCGAGGCGTTGACTGTTCTGTTATTCTTTTCGATACCGCACAACTGATATTTTATTTCTTTCAGGTCACTCTTCACTTCAAATGTGTATGAACCGTCAGACTGCTTTTCCATTTTTTCCGGAGATGTAATGCTGAAGCCGTTAAATGTTCCGGCAATACCAAGATTATCAAAATTGTCTTTGTACTTATATGGGGATAATGTTACATCGATTTTAAACTCTTTGTTTTTATTATTCTGTACTGGCACTCTTACTGCATTGTGACTTGGTATCGAGAAGAGCAGATAATTCTGTCCCGGTTTTGTAAGTTTGATTGTATAATTTCCATTTTCATCACAAGGGACAAAGTCCTGTCCGTTACCGCCGGGAATCAGCGAAACTCCTACAAGAGCATATTTCGACGGCTTGCCTTCCACATCAAGCAATTTTCCTTTGATTACGGTTGTTTGAGCAGCAAGTGTAATTTGCAGTACAAACAATAGAAGTAGTGTAAAGAATAGCGAATGAGAAATTGATTTTGCTTTCACCTGAATCTCCTTTTTTTTAGATGATTTCCTTTCTTTGTCTATTGACAAGCTGAAGATAAAATTTAATCAAGTTTGATTTTTCATTCATCCATTTCAGTTCTTGACGACGCTCCAAATATATTTAGATCAAAATCCTTCAATAATTCTTTCGCTTCCTTTATGTGCCTTGTATGCACAAAGATTCTTGCCGGCTGAACTAACGGTTCAACACTTAAAAAATTTTCGCCAAAAATATAATAATCAATATTTGAGTTCTCCAGAATTGATTTTATTAAACCAATGTCACCTTGATTCATAGAGGACAATAGTTCAGTATACTTTTCCGCAGTTATTACCTTTGGCGGATCAACGGAATAATCGAGAAATGATTCACACTCCGGACAGTGAACTTTTCTCGATTTTTTCTCCGAATCAGAAAGAATAATATTATTTGAACAGCTGGGACAGATAATTTCCGGTGATAATATTCCGATGGGTGATTCCACCTGTAAAAGTTTCTGACATTCCGGTTTTTTACAGTAATAATATTCTTTCCCTTCATCCAGACATGATTGGCAATAATGTTTACCGCAGCCATGACATTTTGAGAACGATTTCCTTTCAGGATGATTGACACAATTTTCCATAATATTTACCTTTTCTTTTTGCCCCGGTCTATTTTTGTTAGTGAGCCTGCTTCAATATTCTTATATCTAGTTTATCCATCGTAAGCATCGTTTCCATTACCCTCTTTGATTTTGCAGCATCGGCATCATGCAGCAGTTCTCCTAATACTGAAGGTACTATCTGCCACGACAAACCGAATTTATCTTTAAGCCAGCCGCATCTGCCTTTCTCTCCCCCTTCAGAGAGTTTCTCCCAGAGTTCATCAACTTCCTCCTGTGTCTCGCAGTTTACAAATAGAGAGATAGCGGGTGTAAATGTAAAATGCGGACCGCCATTTAAAGCCATGAATTTTTGTCCCTCAAGTTCAAACGATGCTGTAACTACCTGTCCGTTTGGTCCTTCAGATGAGGTCCGAATGACATTTCCGATTTTTGAATTTTTAAAAACAGAGGAGTAAAATTTCATTGCCTCTTCCAGATTATTATCGAACCATAAGAATGGTGTTATTTTCTGCATAGAACTTCCTTTCGGCTATAAATTAATCTGCTTTTCTAAATAATCGATAATGCTTTCAAGATGACTTCCATAAATTTTCTTTGCATTCTCATAAGACTGATCACCAACCAACTGCAGGAATTTAGTTTTTCCGATTATATCTATCAAGCGCTGAATAAGTTCCGCCGAGACAAAATAATAAACCAATTCCGGATACTTCTCAGAATTAGTCCACGCTTCTCTGATAGAAACCGGTTCATTATAGTTTTCGTTTTCTTTAATTCTCTTTATTGTTTCCAACCGATTGTTCCGGCTCAGATTAAATGCCGTTGCAATCCCTTCATTAATAAATCTGTTTCTTTGAGGATTTCCCGAGGTATAATAAGAAATTACATGTGTAATTTCATGTCCTGTAGTTTGATCCCATTTTTTGAAGACCTGGCATTTTTCCGGTTTTGCAAAACCCAGATGAGGAATGCCATATTTTTGTGCCTCCTCACTGTTGTTCCAGATAAGTATTGCAATTTTACTAGGGAGTTTGGACATGAATGTTTTGTTGATAATCCTGAATGCTTTTTCGTGGGCCTCGGTATATTGATTTTTATCCTTAACGGCAGAATCGGGCTGATAATAGATGATATTTATTACACGGGATATTTATGAACCGTGTCCATTGATCATTAAGATGAGGTTCCTGTGTCTCGCGATAAATCTATTTTATGTAAATTTGTCAGTAAAGAATGAAGACTAAAATCAAAATAGAAGAAATACCTTTCGAAGAGGCTGAGTATTGCGTCTTCGATTTCGAAACGACAGGCATGTCTGGCCGACGGGATAAAGTCATAGAGATTGGTATGGTAAAGATCATCAAAGGAAAAGTTACGGATACCTTTTCTTCGTTCATTAATCCTGGCCGACCAATTCCCTACTTTATAACTAAGATAACCGGAATAACAAACGCCGATGTTAAGAACGCTCCTTTTTTTGATGAAGTCTATCATAAGATGAAAGAATTAATAGGCGATGCCGTGCTGATCGCACACAATCTTAGTTTCGACCATTCCTTCTTGAAGAATGAATGCGCGAACGCAGAACTTGAATTCCCTCCAAACGAAGCTGTTTGTACACTTCGTCTTGCGCGTAAAATTTATCCGCAATTCCCCAGTAAATCACTGGGGAACCTCACTAAATCCCTCAGAATCCGGCATCGAGATGTTCACCGCGGCCTGGGTGATTCACTGGCGACAGCAAAGATATTATTACGAATGTTTCCGACTCTTCGTGAGGAACACAATATTGATACAGTAAGCGATTTAATCAGTTTTCAGAATCATCCGGTAACATCAAAACCATTTCCTATTATTAAAAAGAAACTGCTGGATGATTTTTCCAAAATACCTGACGAGCCGGGAATTTATTTTTATAAGAACACAAAGGATGAAGTAATATACATTGGTAAGGCCAAATCACTGAAGGAGAGACTGAACAATTACTTCTCCAACAACGCGATCAGAAAAGCAAAGGATATTGTAAGAAAATCTTCTCGACTTGAGTTCCGAAAAACTAATAGTGAGTTAACAGCACTTGTAGCCGAAGCAGAGCTTATTAAACATCACAATCCAAGATTAAATAAGATGCTCAAGAAGTATCCGCGCAGTTATTTTCTTAGGATTACCACAACGCATGAATTTCCGTCAGTTGAAGTATCCTCCGGTTTCGAATTTGACGGGAATGATTATTACGGCCCATATCCAAACCGGGAAACAGCAGCTACTATTAAAGAGGTAATGGATAAAACTTTTCAACTTCGTGAATGCCTCACGAAGGAATTGAACAAATCACGGAGATGTTATTTAGCTGATATAGAGCGCTGCCTTGCACCTTGCACAGAGAAGCAAATCCACAGCTTTTATAATAACGAACTGATTCAGGTTCATGAGTTTTTATCCGGCCATAATCAATCCGCGGTTGACCGGCTTCTGAATAGAATGAAAGAACTGAGCGCAAGGCAAATGTATGAAGAGGCCGGACAAATTCGTGATGTTGTTCAATCTATACTCAACCAAATAAATAAATCTTCGATTCTTGCAGAACCTATCAACAAGGCAAATGTATTGATTGAAGTCTCAGGTCCGGTTAAAAACGATTATCTACTACTGATCGAGGGGAGGATAATTTTTCAGGATTGCTTTATTGATAAGAAAGGACTGTTTGAATCTGTACTAGATGATTATTTCAGTGAAACAATTCGTTTGGATAAGGCTTTCTCGGATAAGGATTTGGAAAAATTAAGGATCGGATTAAGCTGGTTCATAAAAAACAAGGGAAAAATTAAAGTGCACTATCTGAAAGATTATAAATCGACTGAAGAATTAGCTTCTCAGTTTATCATTGAAAGGAAATAGATTTTCCCTCGGGGGTAATTCATGAGAATTGATCATGTCAACGCATAGTTAAGAATCAGATATCTTGCTAGAAAAGCAGTCACCAGAATAATTATTAAATAAATCACAATACTTCTAATAGATTTACGGGTGACAACAACAGTTGAACGAAACCCGCGCCATCCACATTCTTTACATCTATAGGTCTTAAGAAATGTTATACGGCGGAGTATTTGTTCATACATATTTTTCGAACGTGAACGGTGCAAAGAGCCCGCTGTCTTGCACTCAGGACATTGGCTAAATTGCGGATTCCTGTGGAATAGTACTTTTGGTGTTGCCATCGTATAATAGTCCTCAATGCATTAAGCAAAATATTGATAAACTTGAGTTTATCTGAGCAATGCTCGATATTTTTTCTGATCCTGAAGAATCCGGAATGCCGTTAAAAACTGATTATCGAACTTAAGCGATTCCTTTATCCGTCCTTCTCTCCCATCACTTCTGGCTGAAAGTTCTTCCCTGATTTCAAAAAGAACGTCATCCTTATACTTTTCAAGCTCAGCGGTATGATTGGCGTCAATCTCGGATTTGACCTTTCCAAGCTGACTAATAAAATTCTTATCAATATTTTCATCTGAGCCGGTGACTATCAATTGACTTATCAATTTTTCCGATTTGGAGACAAATTCAAATTTCTGGCTTTTCAAATAGTTTGTAAATTCTTTAAACAGTATTTCAGGATTAGAACTTTTCCAGTCCTTGCCGTGATTGTTGTTGAAATAGCTGGTAGCAAATTTAAAAAACATACCGTCAGCTAATAAAGTTTGAACAAAATATGAATTAGATACGTTCTTCACTATAGAATCCGGCAATATTCCGCCACCCGAAAGGACGGTTCTCAAAGCATCAGTTTTAAATTCTTTTGGTTTAATAGTCGAACTTTGTCCAAATACTTTATTTTTTTCTGAGTAGTTGATTTTTTGAATTGATCTGCCGCTGGGCGTAAAATACCTGGCCGTGGTTATCTTTAAGGATGTATTATTGGAAAGAGGAAGAACGGTTTGAACTAATCCTTTACCGAAAGAATTTGTTCCCACTACCACTCCTCTATCGTGGTCCTGAATGGCACCCGCAACAATCTCCGATGCAGACGCTGTTCCCTCATCAATCAGAACAACCATATCGGTATCACTTAATACTGGTTCCTCTGCAGCTGAATAATTCTTGATATTCAGACTGTCACGCCCTCTCACCGAGAGAATAGGCTGGCCTTTCTTTAAAAATTTTTCCGATACATCTATTGCGGCATCGAGTAATCCGCCGGGATTGCCCCTCAAATCCAATACAATCGATTTGATTTCTTTTTGTGATTTCAGTTCAAGCAGAGTTTTTTTGACCTCTTCACCTGCAGAACGCGAGAAGCCGCTTAATTTTATGTAAGCGTTGTTGCTTTCCAGAGGTATAAAACCATAATAGGATACATTCTTTACTTCAATCTCCTCACGTACAAGATCGAAAGTAATCAGTTCATTATTAGCCTCTCGTTTAACTATCACTTTTACAGTTGAACCGGGGTCCCCCTTCAATAATTCGCTTAGACTATCGACATTCTCTCTGGAAATTGCAGTATTATTTATTTTTGTGATTACATCGCCTATCCTCATTCCCTGTCGTTGTGCAGAATAACCTTCAATCAAATCAACTATGGTAATATCATCATTTCTAACTCCAACAGATGCACCGATACCGCCGTACTTTCCCTTAGTGATAATTTCGATATCCTTTTGCTGATTCTCATCAATAAAATTTGTGTAAGGATCGAGGGAATTCAGCATTCCATTAATACCGGCGAGCATAAATTCTTCGGGATTCAAAGGTTCAACGTAATTCAATGCAACTTCTTTATATACACGGCCAAAGATATCTATGCCTTTGCTTATCTCGAGATAAATATCGTTATCGCGTGTAATAAAGCCGGAGAACAGAATAATTGTTGCCAGAGAAAGAATAATCATTTTTTTAATTTTCATCTATCGCCTTTCTATTTTCCAATTTCTTTATTTCACTAATAATAATATCATGGATTTCCAGGATTGAACGTTGACCGTTGATGGTTCTAAACCTTATCTCTTTTTCAGAAAGATAAAGATAGCCTTTTCGAACACGCTCATAGAAATCCATTTTAGAAAGTTCTATTCGGTCCAGTTCAACTTGCTTCACTTTTGATTTTCTCTTGATTACCTCGTCAATCGGAATATCCAGGAAGAATGTAATATCGGGAACCGCTTTACCTATTACAAATCTCTGTAGCTCCTCAACGAACCCGAGAGAAATTTTTCTTCCAAACGATTGATAGGCAATAGATGAATCATGAAACCTGTCCGAGATAACATAAACATTATCTTTCAAGGCAGGAATTATTACCTGATTAACAAGTTGCGACCGGCTTCCGGAGAACAAAATCAGTTCTGTTTCGATCGACATCTCTGAATTTTTTTTGTCCAGGAGAATATCGCGAATCTTTTCGGAAATTACTGTACCTCCCGGTTCACGAATAATTTTTACTTCTTTATTATTCTCTTTCAGATACTTTTCCAGCAGCTGCACCTGAGTTGATTTACCGCAAAAGTCGAGTCCTTCAAATGTAATGAACATGTTCGCTACTGTTTAATTATATATTCCAGTTTATTAGGGATCGTGCTGACATGTGTAGTAAAAACCGGAACTTCAATTACAGGTTCGATTTTTCCGCTTTCTTCACGAAGAGCCGACCAAAAATCAATATATACCTTGATGCTGTCATTTGTCAATCTGCCAAGTTTGTTTATCCCGCCCCGAAGGACAACATTTATTTTACCGGGATAAAGTATTAGTTCCTTTGAAGAGGGAACGTTCCGTGCCTCAACCGTCAGGTTTTCAAAAGTCTTATCAACAATTTTTTGGACTTCGAATTCGATCGTACAGATTTTTGCGGGTGTTGATATCCCTTCCGGAGTTTTTATTTGAAGATCGGCTTTAAAATTTTCCGAAACATTTAATATCTCTTTGTACTCGGTAGTTATAGAATCTATTCCTTGCAATACAGTTGAAGGGCCAAAAATTTCTACCGTCTCAGGTGTAATATTAATTTCAGATGAAACGCCGTATCCGGGTTTAAACTCTAGCTTAAAATTTTTGATCAGACTTACTCTTTTAGAAGCGATTCTTTCAACATCATACTCAATCTGCGATGGTGCTATTTCCAATACCTGGAATGAAGAAGTAAGCCATGCATTAGCTTTAATTAGATCGCTCAAATCATTCCTACGATGGCCAATCCTTTTGTGAATCGAAATCTCAAAATCAACTTCCGGCCCCAAGATCAATTTTGCCAGTTCCCATCCCCTCCCTTTAACCTGAAGTTCGACCTCACTTAGCGATACATTGCTTACAGTATAATTAAGCGGGAGATCTGTAAAACTAACCGGAACTTTTACAGTTGTAACAAAAACAGCTGATAGCGAAACGGATACCCAAAGAGCTATCGAAAAAAACGCGATGACCGATATGGTTATTATCTTTTTCTTCATACCGAAATATAAAAAAAACTCCACAGACGTGGAGTTTTCTTAGTAATGGCTTCAAATAAAATTTTCATCTAATCTGATTAAAATATTCGCGAAGTTCATCTCTATTGGCTCGTGAGATTTGTCTTCCTTTGATCGGGAAATTATCGAAACTACGTGCAAGATGTCTGAGTTCATGAACATTTAATTCAGCCAGGGCTTCGGCAGAAGGAATTTCCTTAGGAAAGGATTCCTCCGGTACACTCTCAGTTGTCAGTTCTCTGGTCGCTTCCATTCTAAGAAGTTCCAGCCTCGAATGTGTTGCCTCTTTTGAAACGCGTTTTGGTTTTCTTTCTTTTTTGGCAGAAACTGTCTCTTCTTTACTCTCGCCTATATCACCAAAAAAACTATCTTGATTTTCAACCGCTTCACTTTTTCCCTGATCGACTTCTTCAACAATTTTTGATTTTGCGGTTTTCTCTTTCTTTGGTGTTTCATCTTTCTCTACAGCGGTCTGCAAGGAAGAGAAATAGATAATATCTTCAAGTTGATCATCGGGACGAGGAATAACATGTGCAGAAACTAATTGACCAACACGCTGAGCAGCGGCAGCGCCTGCATCAACAGCTGATTTAACGGCTGCAACTTCACCAATGATTTTAACTGTAACCAACGCGGCAGTAATCTTTTCTTTACTGACTAACTTTACGTTTGCGGCTTTAACCATTGCATCGGCAGCTTCAATAGCGCCGATTAAGCCTTTAGTTTCAATAAGACCTAATGCTAATTGCATCTCTTATTTAGCACGTTTAGGAAGTATCAATTCTACATCTGTATGCGGACGTGGAATGACATGAACTGAAACCAGTTCTCCAACTCTCTGAGCGGCAGCGGCACCGGCATCTGTTGCAGCTTTAACTGCTCCAACATCGCCACGAACCATTACTGTTACATAACCGCCACCAATTGTTTCTTTTCCAATCAGTTCAACTTTTGCGGCTTTGACCATAGCATCAGCAGCTTCAATTGCGCCTACTAATCCTTTGGTTTCAATCATTCCAAGTGCATCAAGTGTCATACATTTGCTCCCATTTTTGATTTTATCACTAAGTCAAAATAATTTATCTCGTCAAAAATGTCAATTTAATATTGCCATTTAGTGACCGGTTTACTCATTTTTTTATGCTGTTGAGATAGTCTTCCAGCATGACTGCCGCGGCATTTTTGTCCACCAGAGATTTATCCCGCCGCTTCTTTTTTGAACTTACAGATAAAATTATTCGGTCTATGGCTATCGAAGAAGAGTATCTCTCATCAACTAATTCAACAGGAACAGTCGTCCGTTTTTCCATCTCTTCTTTGAATTTCAAAACGGCTTTCGAAGTTGTTGATTCAGATCCGCTTTCTTTTAACGGATAACCCAGAATTATTTTAACAACAGAATAATCTGAAATTATTTTTGAAAGCTCATTCCAAAACTTTTTATCATTTAGAAAAGTGGCTAACGGATATCCAAACATATTCAGTGGGTCGGTAATTGCAAAACCGATTCTCTTTTCGCCGTAATCAATTGCAAGTATTCTCTCTTCTTTCAATACTTTTCCGGTAAATGATTTATTGATTTTCCGTATCGAACCGTTCAACAGAATAAATTCCCCGGTTTTTCTTTAATCGTTCAATGAGTTTGTTAAGATGATCCAGATCCTTAACGAACACTGTAATGGTGCCTTTAAAGAGCGAATCTCCGGTAGTGATGTTTACTGATTTGATATTTGTATTCTGATAAGTTGTGATACTGTTGGAAATGTCCTTAAGTATTCCGGGAACATCATCGCCGCGGATACTTAGTCCTGCTACGAAAAAAGCTCCATTTGATTTTGGCCAGGTAACAGGTACTAACCGATCGGAGTTTGTCTTGACCATATTGATCAGATTTTTGCAATCTTTTCTATGAATCTTAATCCCCTCACCTATTGTTATAAAACCAATTACATGGTCACCTGGAATAGGATTGCAGCACTTTGCATATGAATAGGCAAATCCTTTGTGATCCCCTTCAATAACAACTTCGCCGGCATTACCGCGTGCAATATCAATAAACTTTTCGAATTGAACTTCCGGAACACCTTTTTCTTCTGTCTCCTTGGTAGGATTTAATATTTCATCGAGGTTAACTTTATCCTCTGCAATTGCCCGAAAAAATGTTCGATTGTTTTCAAATTTTAATTTACGCACCAGTTTTAAAAGATCATCCGGATTGAAAGACAGTTTGAGCTTTTTAATTTTGCGTTCCCAGATTTCCTTGCCCGTCTCAAGAACTTTCTCTTCTTCTTTGTTCAGAAATTTTCGAATGTTATTTTTTGCTTTGTGTGTCTGAACGAACTGTAACCAGCTTTTATTCGGGTGCTGGTTTTTCGAAGTGATTATCTCAACCTGATCTCCGCTGTGAATTACTGTATCAAGCGGAACAATCTTTCCATTCACTTTGGCGCCAATACATTTGTAACCAATATTACTGTGAATCTCAAATGCAAAATCGACGGGAGTAGAGTTAAGCGGTAATCTTCTCAAATCACCTTTTGGAGTAAAGATATAAATCTCATCCTGATAGAGATTGAGTTTAAAACTGGCAAGAATTTCTTTTGTCGCTTCATCTTTGGATGAATGCTCAAAAACATCGCGGATCCAATTAACCCAGTCTTCCAGATCCTTATCATTTGCTGCCGTATTCTCTTTGTATTTCCAGTGAGCGGCAACACCCTTTTCGGCAATCTCGTGCATTTTTCTTGTGCGTATCTGTACCTCAATCAGTTTCCCATCGGGACCAATTACAGTAGTATGAATTGACTGATAGTTATTTTTCTTGGGGATTGAAATAAAATCCTTGAAGCGGTCCGGGATCGGTTTATAAAGCTGATTAATTATCCCCAGTACATAGTAGCATTCATTCGCATCGTTACTCTCAAGAATAATTCTTATGGCAAGCAGATCATAAATATCTTCGAATGGTCTGTTTTGAATTATCATTTTGCGGTAGACACTATAAAGATGTTTTGGCCGGCCGCCAATCTCATATTTTAGTTCATGCTCATTCAGTTTATCAAGAATAGGTTTGGAAAATTTATTAATAAAAACTTCTCTTTCCTTCCGTGTGTTCTTAATTTTTTTAGCGATGTCTTCGTAGGCTTCTTTATTCAGATATTTGAATGCAAGGTCTTCAAGTTCCCATTTTAGAATTCCCAGACCGAATCGGTGGGCAAACGGGGCATATATCTCTAATGTTTCTTTTGCAATCCTTCTCTGTTTCTGCGGATGTACAAATTCGAGTGTCCGCATATTGTGAAGACGGTCTGCAAACTTTACGAGAATAACACGAACATCCTTTACCATGGAGAGAAGAAGTTTGCGGTAATTTTCAGCCTGTGTAATTTCCTGCCCTTTGAATACTCCACCGATCTTAGTAACACCATCAACTATTTCTGAGACTTCTTTGCTAAATTCTTTTGTTATGAATTCAAGACCAATATCGCTGTCTTCAACTACGTCATGGAGAAGTGCACCAACTACTGAAATATCATCAAGTGGGATTTCCCGTGCAACAATTGTAGCTACTTCATAGGGATGATTGAAATATGGTTCACCGGAAGCGCGAAAATCATTTTTATGCGACTCAAAGCTTAACTGAAATGCTTTTTTGATAAGATTTTCGTTCACAGATGGAAGATTAGCTCTGCAAATTTTCAGCAGATCTTCCAGCATCCTCTGGTGTTTTATACTTATTGTTATTTCCATATTTTTCTTATTTCAGCAGCATTTCCTTTTATTCTGAACCGGTGGACATTTTACCGATCCATAAGAACAGAAGACGCAGCAATCGCCTTCATTCGGTTTCAACATTTTCTTACAATTTTCACATTCATAGAAATATTCACAAGCACTCTCAGGCATAATTTCAATTTTTTGGAAACTACAGAAGGGACATTTAATTATCGATTCAAGTATTATACTCATAATAAACCATTCACCGAGTTATAGTGTTCCAAAAGTTCTGTCTCCTGCATCCCCAAGCCCCGGAATAATGTAACCAACAGAATTTAATCCTCTATCAAGAGCGGCGGTGTAAACAGATATATCCGGATGTTCATCATTCATTTTTTTAATCCCTTCCGGTGCGGCAATTAAGCATGCAAGCACGCACTTTATAGCACCCTTTTGTTTAAGTGAGTTAAATGATGCAACAGCACTTCCGCCGGTTGCCAGCATCGGGTCTAAAACAATAGTAACCGATTCATCAAGTTTTTTGGGAGTCTTATAATAGTAATCTATCGGCTGCAATGTTATTTCATCTCTCTGCAAACCGATATGTCCAACCTTTGCATCCGGTATGATTTCAAGGAATGAACTTACCATACTCAATCCAGCCCGAAGCACGGGGACGAGAATTATCTGCTTGGAAAGTTTAAATCCGTTTGTTGTTTCAAGTGGGGTATCAACTTCAATCTCAGTGAGTTCAAATGATTTACTTATTTCGACAGCCAACGAAAATGAAACACGGTTCAATGCTGCCCGGAACTCCGGCTGCTTAGTATATTTATCTCGCAAAATCGTTACGTCTCTTTTAACAAGCGGATTTTCAACTAAAAATAAATTTTTCATTTGAGTTCTCTCTCAATTTTTCTACCGAGAACCGATAGAATGTTTACAAATGGTGAAAGTGGAGGTGTATAATTGAAATTTATTGACGCAAGTTCAACAGCTTTAATTTTATTATGAATGAATGACGAGATTAAATCGCCATAACCGACAGTTTCAGTTCCACCAAAAAAGTTTGCACCGATAATTTGTTTTGTATTCTTATCGCAAATTATTTTCCCGAATACAGGCTCTGAGTTCGGCATCACCTTAACGAGATTTGGCACAATTGCGTTGACTGAAAAAATTTTAAGACCATATTGCTCAGCCTCAGCCGAATTCAATCCCACAGAGACGAGAGATTTTCCAAAAAATTTCACAGCAATATTTTTCACAACAGGTTGAAACGCGGTGTTGCCACCGGCAGCATTCTCCCCTGCTATGTGTCCTGTTTGATGTGCAATAGTTGCAAGCGGAAGATATTCGGGTTTTCCTGTAATGCGGTTTACAATTTCAATACAATCGCCGGCAGCAAAAATATTTGGATCAGTTGTTCGAAGTTTCTGATCAACCTTTATCCCGCCATGACTTCCGATGCTAAGCTTTGATGAAAGAGCAAGATTATTGTTTGGTTCAAATCCAACAGCCATCAATAGCATATCGTTTTGGAGAACTTTTCCATCTAATTTGATACTGAGAAATTTTTGTCCATCGTGATTATATTTAACATCAGTTGCATTACCGAAGAACTCTATATTGTTCTGTTTCAACAGATCGGATACTAAATGGCGCGATTCATTCTCTAAACCGGGAAGCGGTAATTTTTCTTTTTCTAAAATTGTAATTGAATAACCGAGTGTTTTAAGTGCATCAGTAGTTTCGAGACTTATATACCCTGCACCGATAATTAATATATCTCTTACGTTATTTTTTGCAAGATAGGATTTGACTGAAATAAAATCTGAAACAGTCTTAAGTGTAAAAACATTTGAAAGATTTTTAGGAAGTGCCGGAATTGATTTAGCGGTTGAACCTGTGCAAAGGATTAATTTATCGTATTCTTGTTCAAATTTATGTTCGCTCTTCTGATTCCTGACCGAAACTATTTTTTTTGCACGATCTATTTTTTCGGCAAGATGCGAAGTGAGAACTTTAACACCCTTTTCCCTCTCGAATGATTCAGCAGTGAAGAAAACAATATCTTCATAATGATTGATCTCTCCGGAAAGCACATATGGCAGCTCGCAGGTGCCGGTGGAAATAAAATCTCCCGCTTCTATCATAAGAACATTAGCATCCGGTACCGTACGTTTTGCTTTTGCCGCAGCGGCAGGACCGGCAGCGTTGCCACCGATGACGATTATATTTTTTCGTGTGTTTAACGGATACATTTCGCCAGACCAATTCTGTTGGGCTAAATATAACTAATTTAGAATTGAGAGGTGAAATTGTACCCACGACTTATGTCCAATGTTGTCAGGTTATGATTTTGTGTGTGATTATAAGCTGTTGAAACAGTTAGATTATATTTTAGCGGCTTTTTTGCACCTCGATGAATCGAGGTATTATTTTATTAACACACGGATTTATCCGTGTGAAGACAAACAATAAACACAAATT
>CAYTUV010000050.1:0-26673 GCA_964441505.1 uncultured Melioribacter sp.
GTGTAATATAATTCAACTTCAGAAAGAAAAGCCGGTGCCAATTGTAAATTCTCCTCGCCCTAATTCATCGAATGCATATTCAAAACGAATCGCATTGAAAGGTAAAAACAATAATGTAATTCCAAATCCATATCCGGAATAAAAATGACTAATCGAAACCGATTTGCTGCTATCAAATGTATCTCCGGCATCAATAAACCCGCTCAGATAAATTCCAATTCGGGCTGAAGTTAAACTTTCCGGCAAAAGTGGAAGTTTGAAACTTACGTTCCACTCCTTAACAAGCGGATAGCTCAATTCGAATGAAGCCAGCAAATATCCTTTCCCCTCGCGAATGTCATTGTAGTGCCCCCGCACACGCTCGCCATATCCAAGATAAGAGTAATCATAGAATGGAACAAGTTTTCCAAACGTTCTGCGGTAAACAATACGCCACTTACCGCTAAGTTGTTTGAATAAGTTTCTATATTCTCGGAAATCAATTTCAAAATCATTATAACTAATATTGTTGATTCCAAATCCTTTATGACTGAGATGAAGAAATGCATATAATCCGTTTTCCGAATACTGTTTTAGATCACGTGAGTCATAAATGTAATTAATCGTACCAGATATTAAACGATCAATCCTCTCATCAGATGCTGTCATTCCTTTTTTAGAAAATGGTGTTTCGATATAATTAAATCCAAGCGAGAGAAAGACAATATTAAACTGATTAAGGCGTTTACTTACAGAGATAGATTGAGAAAAGATTTTATACTTGAATTCATCGCCTAAAACATTTTTAGCAATATTACTTCGATTATTTATTTGTGAATGGGCGCTGCCTATTGAAAATCCAATATCATTTTCAAAAAAGAATGCCGGATTATCATAGTATAATGAGTAGGAAGGATCGTAACCAAAACCAGCCATCGCTCTCAAAGTTTCATTTCTTCCCCGAAAGTTTTTATATAAAATATTGAATCCGTATGTGGCCTTCTTAACATCGCTATTTTCTATTCGAACAAAAGGGAGCGGATATAAATACCAACTTTCAGAGACGTGAATCTCGAGAATATTTTTATTCTCGGAATCTCCGATGATAAATTCAACACGGTTGAATAATCTTAAACTGTAAATGCGCTCACGGTTAAAGCGAAGAGTTTTTCCTGTAACGGTTTCCCCTGTCTGAAATGTTAGTTCACGGAGAATAATGAAATCTTCCGTGATATTGTTTCCCGAAATCCTGATGGAATCAATTCTGATTGTCTCTGAATCTTTCACCAAAAGCGAATCCGGTACTTCTGAAAAAATTTTCTGGTTATATACAGAAACTAAAAGAAAGACAGCAAGAGAAAAATAATATTTTGTGAAAAAAATTTTATTCATTATGTAAGCAGTTAATTACGGAAAACTTTACACAAATTGTAATATACCGCAATACACTTATCCTGAATTGTATAGATACCTTTCTCAATAACTGGTTTAACGGCCGTATTATTTCGAATTCCCTGCTGAAGCCAGAGTGTCTTAGGATTTTTAAGAAGTATTTCATCAACCAGATCAGGAATTGTTTCTGATCTTCGGAATACATCAACGATATCCACATCAAATGGAACAGCTGCGAGATTGGGATAAACATCAATCTCGCCCGCTTTATTAATCGTTGGATTAACACCAACAACCTTATATCCTTTAGTTACAAGAAAATCAGCTATCTGCCGGCTTGTCCTGTCAGGCTTGTCGGATAGTCCTACCACAGCAATAGTTTTTGCATCGGCAAGTATCCGGCAAATCTCCTTCAATTCTTTTTCATCGTTCACTTAGCAGCTACCTCTTCATATTCGCTGATAGGCACACAACTGCAGACTAAATTTCTGTCGCCGAATGCATTATTAATTCGTCCCACTGTCGGCCAGAATTTATTCTGCTTTGAGTCGGGAGTTGGAAAAGCGGCGGCTTCCCTTGAGTAAGGGTGAATCCAATTTACGTCAACCACATCTTCCATTGTATGAGGAGAATTTTTCAGTGCGTTATCTTCTTTTCCAACAATTCCTTTCTCAATCTCTTCGATCTCTTTTCTAATTGCAATCAGAGCATAACAAAACTTATCAAGCTCTCGTATCGATTCACTTTCTGTAGGCTCAACCATGATTGTTCCAGGTACCGGGAATGATACTGTTGGTGCATGGAATCCATAATCCATTAATCGCTTAGCAATATCTTCAACTTCGATATTGGCAGATGCTTTGAATGAGCGGCAATCAAAAATAAGCTCATGAGCGCAGAAGCCATTCGTTCCTGAATAAAGAACCGGATAATGATTTTCCAATTTTGATTTGATATAATTTGCGTTAAGAATTGCTGCCTTAGTTGCAAATGTCAATCCTTCGGCACCCATCAGCTTGATATATGCATAAGATATAACCAGAACACTTGTGCTACCCCACGGAGCAGCTGCGACGGCAGGAATTGATTTCTCTCCTCCGATCTTAACAAGCGGATGACCGGGTAAGAATGGACTTAAATGTTTGGCTACTGCAATAGGTCCTACTCCTGGTCCACCTCCTCCATGAGGTATTGCGAATGTCTTATGCAGATTGAGATGACATACATCTGCGCCGATAAACCCAGGGCTGGTTAAACCAACCTGTGCATTCATGTTAGCACCATCCATGTAAACTAATCCGCCGTTCTTATGAATGATTTCACATGCTTCAATAATCGATTCCTCAAAAACCCCATGGGTGGATGGATACGTAACCATCAACGCAGAAAGATTTTCTTTATATTGTTCCGCCCTCGCTTTTAGATCCGTCATATCGATGTTTCCGAGCTCATCACATTTTACAACAACCACCTTGCTTCCCGCCATAACAGCACTCGCGGGATTTGTTCCGTGAGCGGAGGATGGAATTAAAACTATGTTGCGATTTTTGTCCCCCTTATTTATATGATACGCGCGAATCACCATTAGTCCTGCGAACTCTCCTGCTGCACCTGAATTAGGCTGCAGAGATACAGAATCGAAACCTGTAATCTTGGCAAGATCATTTTCTAACTCTTTTATTAATTGCAGATAACCTGCTGTCTGATCGAGCGGTGCAAAGGGATGAATGTTGGCAAATTCGGGCCAGCTGATTCCAAATAATTCCGATGCTGCGTTTAATTTCATTGTACATGAACCGAGAGGAATCATTGAAGTCGTTAATGATAAATCTTTATTTTCTAATCTTTTGATGTAACGCATCATCTCTGTCTCTGAATAATATGAATTGAATACCGGATGAGTCAGAAAATCAGTTTTTCTTTTGAGGATTTCCGGGAGTTCCGATTTCTGATTATTTATGATCTCATTATATTTTTGAAGATCAAGATTTTTATTAAGAGCCTTGGCAAATATTTCAAGGATTTTCTGAACATCACCAATTTTATTCGGTTCGGAAAATGAAATGCCGATCGATTTATCATCAATGTAACGGAAATTGATTCCGCACTTCACTGCTTCTGCACGAACGTTGAGAGCCTCTCTCGTTGAGTTTAATTCAACTCTCAGAGTATCAAAATAAATTTTGTTGGTAAGCTTTAAGCCAATTGATTTAAGAGCCTGATCTAAAATTGAAGTAAGCATGTGAATCCGGTTGGCGATGGCTCTTATTCCTTTGGGGCCATGATAAACCGCATACATCCCCGCCATAATTGCCAGAAGAACCTGAGCAGTACAGATGTTGCTGGTTGCATGTTCACGTTTTATATGCTGTTCGCGGGTTTGAAGCGCCATACGAAGTGCCCGCCTTCCATGAGCATCAACAGATACACCGATGATTCTCCCGGGAATTTGTCTTTTATACTCATCCTTTGTTGCAAAGAAAGCCGCATGCGGACCCCCGAAGCCCATCGGCACTCCGAATCTTTGTGTTGATCCCACCACAATATCGGCACCGAACTCACCTGGAGAAGCTAGCAGCGCAAGCGATAACAGATCTGCGGCAACCGCTTTGAAAATTCCTTTTGATTCAGCTTGTCTGAAAAATTTTGAGTAGTCATATACTTCACCATTAGTCGCGGGATACTGAACTATAATACCATAAATATCATCAGTCAATTCAGTGTTGGTATGATCGCCGATTTTAATTTGAATTCCCAATGGTTCTGAACGTGTTTTCAACACATCTAATGTTTGAGGTAAAACCTCTTTCGATACCCAGAAAACATTTGAAGTTTTCTTTGCAGTCTTGCGCAGGGAAAAAAGCATTGTCATGGCCTCAGCCGCGGCTGTTGCCTCATCAAGCAGTGAGGCATTTGCAATTGGCATTCCGGTCAGATCCACAACCATAGTTTGAAAATTCAATAACGCCTCCAATCTACCCTGTGATATCTCTGCCTGATATGGTGTGTACTGTGTATACCAGCCCGGATTTTCAAAAATATTTCTCTTAATAACAGAAGGTGTAATTGTAGGATGGTAACCTAAACCGATAAAATTATTAAACACTTTATTCTTTTCAGCAATTGACTTAAGATTATTCAAAAAATCGAATTCAGATTGGGGTGGATCGAGTTCTAATTCTCTTTTCAGTCTTATTGATGCAGGAACAGTTTTGTCAATCAATTCATTAAGGGATGAAATACCAATTGCAGTTAACATCTTAGAAATCTCTTCTTCGCTTGGACCAACATGCCGGTCAACAAAATTGTCGTAATAATCGAGATGGTTCATTTAAATTCTCTCACTATTGTGTTTTCAAATTGATGATTTTTTGTTTTGTAAATATAAGTAAAAGATGAAAATCGGAAGGTGGAAAAATATTAGATGAATCAATTACTCTAAAATTCTCTTGTCATCGCGATTTCGAAAATGTCGCACAGGCGTCAAGCCGGGATTCTCTGAATGACAGAACAATTATTTTCTGTTAAAAATAACTCTAAAAGTTGAACCAAAATTCTTTTCACTCTCAACTTCTATAATTGCATTGTTCAAATTGCAGTAGTTTTTTACAAGAGCTAATCCAAGCCCGTTACCCTCATAAGCTCTTGTATATCCTTGCTCTTCTTGAACGAACGGATCAAACATTCTTGCAAGAAATTCTTTACTTATTCCGATTCCCGTATCTTTTATCTCAACCAGAATATTGCCACTACTATTCTTATCTAAAAGTATTTCTACTTTTCCTTTCTTAGTGTATTTGATTGCATTATCAATTAGGTTGGCAAAGATTTGTGTGACACAATATTCGTCACATATAATCTCTGATTCCTTTACTTTACATTTGTAGATAAAATCTATTCCCTTTTGTTTTGCCACCAGTTGGTATTCATTATACAAATTTTTTAGAACTTGTGAATCAATATCTACTATTTCAAATGAAGGCTTATAAATCCCGGTTTGCAGTTCAGACATATTGAGAATTAACTCTACCGTTCTAATAATTCTTTTTGAAGCCAGATCAATACCATCAAAGCAGCCACGGGCTTCAGTATCCATTTTTTCACCAAACAACTCACTGAGATAACCAACATTTCCAACCATTATATTTATCGGAGTTCTAATTTCGTGCGACATTTGAGCAAGGAATTCTGTTTTCATTTTGTCGGATTGTTCGGCTAATTCTTTTGCCATTTTCATCTTATCTTCAACTTCTTTTCGCGGGGTCAGATCCATGTACATTCCATAAATACCAACTGTCTTGTCAATTATGTTTACAGGTACGCCAATAATTTGAACATAAACAAGGGTACCATCCTTTCTTCTACGGTAACTTTCTTTATTTATCTGATTTCCCGCTCGTGTTTGATCTGAATAGCTCTCAGCTTCCTCTTTCAATTCAGTAGGAACTATTATGTCATTTAGCGGCTGTCCTTTAATTTCTTCGAGGAAATAACCGAACAGCCCTGAAAACGATTCGTTGATATGAACAATTTTATCTTTATCATCTAACAAAGCAATTGCAATCGGCGAGTTTTCGAACAATTGTGCAAATCTATTCTTTTGAAAAATAATTTCTTCTTCGGCACGCTTGCGCTCTGTGATATTGCGGGTAACACCCAACAACTTCGTAACTTCGCCGGTTGCATCACGCATTGGTGCAGCGTGAGTTTCGAGCCATCGCCGCGTACCCCTGAGCCCCATGATTTCGAACTCCAGAATACCGTTTTCTCCGTTCATCACGCGTTTATGCAGGGCGCCAAAAGAAGCGCGGTATTCGGGAAGAATAAAGTTGTAGAGTGTGTGTTGCTGCACTTGGCTTATCGATTCTGCTTCGAGCATAGCCAACCCTGCTGCGTTCATCTCCAGAAGCTGCCCACCGCGGTCAACTACCTTTACGCATTCCGGCTCAGTCTCTATGATTGTTCGCAAGCGCTCTTCGTTCTCCCGCAATGCTTCTTCTGCCAGTTTGCGTTCGGTTATATCGCGCCAGATAACATGAAAAATTTCTTCACCATGAAGTTCGATTGGCGTTAACATTACTTCAACAAAAAAATTAGTGCCGTCTTTTTTTGTATGAACCCATTCGAAACGGTGAAAGCCGTTTTGCTTAGCAGTCGAAATCATTTCGACAGCTTTTTCTGAAGATAATTTACCGTCCGGTTGAAATTCGGGTGATAAATCCCATGGAGTTTTGTTTTCAATTTCATCTTTTGAGTTAAATAGAAGAATTGAAAGTGCAGCGGAATTGCAATTGAAAAAACATTTTTGATTAAGAAGCAGAATAGGATCGGTGGGTTCTTCAAATAAACGGCGGAATCCTTCTTCGCTTTCTTGCAGTGCTTCTTCCACCTGTTTGCGCTGGGCATCGCGCTCTATAAATTCGAGCGCAAATGAGATGTCCATTGCCAGTTCATCGAGCAATTTAATTTCATCTTCATCAAAGAAACCGACTTGGCTTGAATACATATTGAACACGCCGCGCACCATTCCGAATACTTTTATAGGGAATGATGCCGCCGATTTATAACCGTGTTTTTTTGCACCATCACGCCATGGAACCATGCTTTCATCATGTTCAATGTCATTTGAAATAGAATGAGTACCGGAAATAATAGTTCTTCCGGTTGGGCCTTGGCTTCGTTTCTCATCATTCAAATCAATATTAATCTTAGTCAAATAGTCACTTGTGAATCCGGCGGATGCAACTACTTCAACTTTTCTTGAATCGGTATTTACCGTACCAATCCATGCCATTCGGAATTTACCGTCTTCAATTGCAATCCGGCAAATATCATTGAATAATTGATTGATATCATGAATACGTACAATTGCCTGGTTAATATTACTTAGAACTGAGTAGATACGATTTAGTCGGCGAATTTGCTCTTCAGCTTGTTTACGTTCGGTCATATCATGTGCAATAACCTGCACCGCCAATTTACCGTTGTATGTTGTAGGTATTCCTACAGTTTCAACATAGATTATACTGCCATCCATTCTAATGAATCGTTCTTCAAGCCATTGTGAAGTTTTACCGCTCTTTAATATTTCTAAAATACGCTTACTGGTAGATTCCCTTTCATCGGGATGAACAAATTCAATAGCTGGTTTACCAAGAAGATCGTTTGGGCTTGATGCGCCAACCATTTCAACTGCCGCAGGGTTAACAAAAACAATTTTTCCTTCACAATGGATGATAACAGCATCCGGTGAAATATCAACAACTGTTCTGTACCGCTCTTCTGATTCGCGTATTTTATCTTCTAACTCATGCTTCTCCATCCATTGCTTAGCTTCTTCCTGCGCTCTAATCTTCAATCGGCTGCTGCGGTAGAATAGTAAAGATCCTCCTATAAGTGATAGAGTGATTATACCTATAAGGATAAATGTCAGGATCAGATTTGTGTTAATAAAACCCGAGATTTCTTCAAACGGAATGTTTATGACAATCGTCCATGAAATATTTTTGAATTCGATAGAAGAATAGCTTGTTAATATCTTCGTTTTATCTTTAAGCTGATATTCGGTTGTTCCTTGCCTTTTGTTAAGTATTGTTTCGACATGCTCGAATGTAACGTGACATTTAAGACAAGTTTTATCTTGCGAACGGATATTTCTCAAAACCATCTCCGGATGCCCGGATTGAAACAATAAGGTTCCATCTTTGTCCACAATCCATACTTTTTCTTTTGCGGCATACGAACTTGCAATAGGTAAAAATGCGGCTATAACTTCTTCCAGGTCTACTGTCGCAGTAACAACACCAATAAAATTATGCAAGGGTTTAGGATGCTGAGGATTTTCCACCGCTTGTCCCGTAGGGATTCCTTCGTAATAGATAGGTGCGGCAATGAGAAAACGAAAATTAGGAATATGTTCAATTTGCTGGTCTGTTACTCCAACGAGTGAGGAAATAAACTGTTTGTCTTTGTTTTCTTTTTTTGTTGCCCATTGGAAGAAATCGCTTTTCGCATAGTTACTTCCGAGGACACCTTCTGCAGTTGAGCAAATGATAGTTCCTTTTTCATCATAAACAGTGATTGCCTTGACGTGATCTTTTTTCAAATATTCAAAGTATTCTTTTATTGTGGTAGCTATCGCGTTCATATCACGCTTTTGGAAGGATGTAAATGTAGAGAGGAGTTCAACTCCACGAGATCGGTTTCGCAAGTAGGATTCAATCTCTCTTGCAAGCGTGCGCGCAGCAACTAGCTGTTCAGCTTGGAACCGCTGGACAACCCCTTTCTCGCTTGTTGAATTAAGGTAGAATAAAAGAATTACTGTTATAATAAAGATAACAGCAGCCGTAATAATTATTAGTTTAGATTTCATGGCTTTTCACAAATTTTGTTTAGTGCGCAAATAAGTAAATAAGCATTTTCGTTTTTCTTATTATTCTTTCATAAACAGCATCGCTAATTATTGTCCGTGGAGAAATAATTTAACGATCTAACAGCCTGCGAAGAATAATTCTACTAAGTTGGAAAATCCCTATATCTATTTATTAGAAATTTCTACTTCATTTCGCCCAGAGTTGAGAACGGATTGCTACTTAAGAGCCGTCATAATTATTTCATTATTTACTAGTCTGAACATCATTCGTGAAAAATCATCCTTCACTTCATATGTGATATTTTTGATTTTAATAATAGTGCCCGGATAAACTGTGTTTGTTACACACACCACCGGATCAACTACATCGTAATATAACTTTTCAATATCTTTTAATTCTTTTAAGACTCTTTCAAATTTTTCGGCAGAAGCCTTGTATTCCTTCTGGAAATTAATTAGACGTGCATTCGTAGCACTACTTTGAGACTGTTCTGATAACTGAGAAATATTTTTCTTAAGATTTTCCAGCATTTTTTTTAGGGTAATCTTTTCCAACTCTTTATTTACATAATTATCCTTAAATGAAAAATTCATACCGACTTCGAGTATAGTGGGAACATTATATTTATTGCCGACAGATGCAGCACTTATTTTATTGGCAGCGCTAATCTTTCCGCCTATTATTACACCACTGTTCCTCAAAGTTGTAACTTCATTTTTACTTTCGATATTGGAATTTCTTATTTCAGATGCTACATATACACTTCCATCGCACCTAATATTTTGGTTAGTTATATAACCCGAACGAATATCCCCTCCAGCATAAATAAGCTGTTTACCATCACCGACAATACCTTCTTGAACGATTAGGTTTCCTTCACAAGAGATTGTTGCGTTCTCGACCGTACCCTTGATCTGTATATTATATGGCGTAGTGACTGAAAATCCGGGATTAACATCACCTTTAATATCTATCGAACTCTTAACATTTATATTACCTGTTGAAAAATTTACAGATCCTTGAACAATATACAATTTCTGAATTTCTATACTGTTTTTTTGTTGATTATAAAATATAATTCCATCAACAGCAGCTTTGATCACTAAATTATTAGTTGGGTCCGTGTAGGTTCCCTGCCCCAGAATAATTCCCACATCTTTGCCCTTTGTTGCCGGGATTTCATTTCCAAAAATATCCATCCCTTTTGAACCTGATGCTGCCGGTATTTTTGTTACAAGAACGGAATCTTTCGCTATACTGTTTACAATACTTATTTCACGGAAATCTATATGACCATCTTCTGATATTTGTGGTTTCAGAGATCGATCCGTTGGAAAATTGAATTCAAATCTTGCATCCTCTCCTGAAACAGGCGATAAACCTTCCGCAACTAAAATTTGTTCATCCCATTTTCCCCTATTTATAATCTCATCAAGTATAGCTGCGTTAATTCCAAATTTGATCCCTTCTTTTTCAATCTGAGCTAATAGATCTTGAGACGTAATCGGCGGGGCCAGGGTATCCGCAGGTTCTTTGACTTTAAGAAAAGCCTTCATTTTTTTATCTGTAATTTCAAGATTTACCAGAGCAGCTAGATTATTTCGAACTTCATCTGACATTTAATTTCCTAACTTCTTTTAAAATTCATCTTCAAATAACAATACATCTATTTTATTAATACTACTGAAATAAAAAGTGATGTTTCTAATTCTGCTTTTATAATCGACAATAATTCATTTTTTTTCAATTACCTTACTGATGTTACGCAAAACAAGATTTATGTCATTCCCGAATGTGCCGCTTTACGGCATCTCGTACAGCGGGATTTTTATCGGGAATCCATTAGTGAAAGTTCAGCTAAAATCGTGGATTTCCGCTTTCGCGGGAATGACACTGCCTTGGTTTTATCCTTTATAACATCACTCTGCGTAACTTCAGTTACCTTATCAACATTTCTGAGTTTTGCGGAATTTAATCACAACGGTTCCAGCTATGCTAATATATCTTATTATCGAAAAGAATTTCAAATATGTATTTGAATGAGCATGAAGGAGTAGAATCTTCCTACTCTGAGAGTACATTCTGATTTAGACCAAAGTACTTAATCATTCGACTCTGAAGATTTTAATTTTTGTAACGCTTTGAGAGATGCTTCTTGTTCGGCGGATTTTTTATTCTTGCCGAACCCCACACCCATCAATTCATCCCCGATAAAAACTTCAATGGTGAACGCTTTATTGTGAGAGGGTCCCTCCTCTTTTTCAACGTTATAACGGGGTGGAGGCATTTTATATAAATGTGATAGTTCTAATAACTGTCCTTTATAATTAGTATCAACAAGAAACGAATCGTCCCCTTCCAATGGATTGATTAATCTAGATATAATGAATTGTTCAACACGCTTTAGTCCCTGATCCATGTAAATGGCGCCGATAATTGCTTCCAGGCTATCGGCAAGTATTGTCTGAACTCCTTCAATTGAATCTTTTAAATATCTTTGATTGTACAGAATTATATTCTGCAGGCCAAATTCTTCCGCTGCTTCCGCCAATCTTTCCCGGTTTACTAATGATGAACGTGCTTTTGTTAAAAAACCTTCTTCTTCGTCCGGATAATTTTTAAAAAGATATTTACCGACTATCATGCTCAGAACAGAATCCCCCAGGAATTCAAGGCGTTCGTTTGACTTTCCGAGTTGAGGATGTAGGTCAAGAAATGAACTGTGTGTTAAGGCTTTTATATAATAGATAGGATTTTTTATAGAAATGCTTAAAGAACTCTGCAGACTTAATAAGTTCCTCTTAATCGTTGCATCTAAATTGCTATCGGTCGAAAATTTTCTTCTATTAAAAAAATTTAGCCAACCAAAAATCTTATGAAACAAGAATTATCCTAAAAACTTTTTGAATAGTAAGGATGCATTGTGCCCGCCAAATCCAAACGTATTGCTTATAGCATAAGTTATATCTTTTTTTACGGCTACTTTGGGAGTATAATTCAAGTCCAATTCAGGTTCAGCCTGATCGTGATTTATTGTCGGCGGAATAATGCCGTGCTTAATTGCAAGAACAGTAGCAATCGATTCAACAGCTCCTGCCGCTCCTAATAAATGTCCTGTCATAGATTTTGTTGAGCTGATAGCCAATCTATATGCATGTTCACCAAACAGAGTTTTAATTGCCTGTGTTTCATTCAGATCATTTAATTCGGTTGAAGTTCCGTGTGCATTAATGTAATCAACAGCCGTTGGTTCAACACCGGCATCCCGCAGAGCTTCACGCATTGAGCGGACGGCACCTTCTCCGCCGGGAGGTGGAGCTGTAACATGAAATGCATCTCCGGTTAACCCAACACCTACTATTTCAGCATAAATATTAGCACCGCGATTTAATGCATGTTCCAATTCCTCCAACACAAGAGTGCCAGATCCTTCCGCCATAACGAAACCGTTTCTATCTTTATCGAAAGGTCTTGAAGCTTCCATATATCTGTCGTTCCATGTAGATAAAGCACGGGCAGAATTAAATCCTCCGATTGCCATTGGAGTAATTGCAGCCTCAGAACCGCCTGAAAACATTATATCGGCTGAACCGCGCTGAATTAGCATGAATGCATCTGCAATTGCATGTGATGATGTAGCGCAAGCTGAAACTGTTGCATAGTTAGGTCCTTTCAATCCGAAACGGATTGAGATTTGCCCTGCAGCAATATCCGGAATCATTTTGGGAACGAAAAAAGGACTAATTCTTTTAGCGCCACCGTTTGCAAATGCAGTATGTTCTTCCTCCCACGTAACCATACCACCAATTCCGCTGCCAAAAACTACACCTACTCTTTCCAAATTAATTTTCGAAAGATCTAATTGAGAATCCTCATGAGCCATTGTTGCACTAGCAAGAGCATAATGACAGAAAGGATCCATTCTTCTTAATTCTTTTTTGTCTATATAAACAAGGGGGTCAAAATTTTTAAGCTCGCATGCAAAGTGAGTAGTAAAAGAAGATGTATCGAACTTTGTTATTAAATTGGCACCGTTTCTCCCGCTGATTAAGCCTTCCCAGAATTCTTTAGTATTATTTCCAATCGGAGTTAACGCGCCAATTCCAGTTATCACTACTCTTCTGCTACTCATAAATATTCCCTTATTTTTTGGAAGGATTATTATTAAGTCAAATAAAAAAAACGACCATGGCTAGCCATGGTCGATGGTAATTTTATTTTCCTAATTTTTCCTTCAAGTATTTGGTTGCATCCCCAACTGTAGAAATCTTTTCTGCGTCTTCATCTGGAATTGAAATATCAAATGCCGACTCAAAACCCATAACTAATTCTACTATATCGAGGGAGTCTGCACCAAGATCGTTTGTGAATGAAGCTGTAGGTGTAATTTGTGATTCTTCAACACCCAGTTTATCCATTACGATTTCTTTTACTTTTGCTTCAACGTCCATTTCTACTCCTTTTAGTGATTGAAATGATATTAATTAACTGAAAAAATTGAGTACGTTTATTTGTTTATTTCATATTCCCAACTATGTAAGAGGGATTTAGAATTACATCACCATTCCGCCATCAATATTGATGACTTGACCGGTAACATAATCGGCCTCGTCACTGCACAAAAATCCAACAACTTTTGCTACATCCTCTGGTTTCCCAAGTTTTCCCATAGGAATGTTTTTGGCTAAAGCCTCTCTCTGTAGCTCATTTAATTTATGAGTCATATCAGTTTCAATAAAACCGGGCGCAACCGCATTTACGTTTATATTTCTTGAGGCTACCTCTTTTGCAAGTGATTTTGTGAAACCGATAACACCGGCCTTTGATGCGGCATAATTTGTCTGACCTGCATTACCAATAACACCAACAACAGAAGCAATGTTCACAATCCTTCCATATTTCTGGGAGATCATCGGTTTCAGAATCGCTTTACTATAATTGAAAACACTCTTCAGATTTACATTGATAACTTTATCAAAGTCATCCTCTGTCATCCTTAGAAGTAATGTGTCTTTTGTTATTCCTGCATTATTAACCAGAATATCTACTCCGCCCATTTTTTCTACAGCATAATCAACCGTAGCCTGAGCACCTGTAAATGACGTTGCATCTGCCTTGAAAGCATAAATTTTTACGTCGGGATCGCTTAACTCTTTTTGAAATTCTGCAGCAAAAGCGTCAGGGTCATCATTAAGGAAAGCAATGTCAGAAATAAGTATTGCATTGCAGTTCTTCGCCGCCAATTGCTTAGCTATAGCTTTACCAATTCCACGGGATGCACCTGTAACAATTGCTCTTTTTATTTTTTCGTTGTCCAACTTCATTCCTTAAACTATTTATTAAAATTGATGAAACTATGCGGCCTCTATGTTTTCTTCATCAGTCTGCAATCCGCTTAAATATTCTTCTTTGTACTTCAAAAGTTCACCAAATCCCTGATCACCAAGGACATGTTTAAGCTCATTCTTGGTACAATCAAAGATAGTAGAAACCTGATTTTGCGGTTTATTGCAATAATGCATCCTGTCTAAATGCTCATCATCGAACGTAAGAACGCCTTCAAAAATTACAAGCGGGAATAATATACAATATAAGGGTTTATATTTCCACTTGTAATCACCCTCGTCCATTGCCATTTTTTGAAGTGTACAGAATCCCTGCTTATCAAGGAATACACATTTACCGTTATAAACTTCGGTCCCAACGGCAACCCCAGATGGAAAATCATCGTCCGGCTCAGGAGCCTCAAACCATGCATCCGCATTTTTTGTCTGTGAATCATCAAGATGAGAAATAATCTTATCCTTGACGGACATTATAAGTTCATGCTCTGTCTTATCGGTATAAACTCCGTAATAACAGCACTCCCCAGAACAGATGCATACATCGCACGATTTAACAAAAGGCTGCGTGAAGATTGCGGGATCTATATACAAGCCATTTATGATTTTTTCAAATTTCTGTTTCATTATAAAAACCTTTCCACATCGGAAAATTTATCTATTCCGAAAACTTTAACGTCAGGATTAATTCTCTTAACCAGTCCCTGTAAAACTTTACCGGGACCTATTTCAAAAAATTCATCTGCGCCGTCATTAATCATATTCACTATTGTTTCTTCCCATCTTACAGGCTTATCCAACTGCTGATGGAGCAGTTCTTTAATTTCTTCTTTCAGGTGAACTGGTTTCGCTGTAACATTTGCATAAACCGGAATCTTAGCATCATAAAATGGAGTTACATCTAATTTCATTTTTAAACTGTCTTTAGCACTTTCCATAAGCGGAGAGTGAAAAGCACCGCTAACAACTAATTCTTTCACAAGTTTAGCACCTTTCGACTTTGCAATTGCCATGGCTTCATGAACACCTTCTACTGAGCCCGAAATTACAATTTGTCCTGGTGAATTAAAATTTGCGCATTGGACAATTCCTTTAGCAGATGCCTCTGCACAAATCTCCTCCAAAACATTGGAAGGACAACCTACAACAGCTGCCATTGTTCCCTTTTGTTCAATACCGGCCTGAAGCATAACGCTTCCCCGGTGCCGAACCAACTTTACTGCATCATAGAATTGAATTGCTTTAGCTGCAACAAGTGCAGAGTACTCACCTAATGAGTGGCCGGCAACCATATCTGTGTCCATTGTTCGAATCAGACTTCCAAGAATAACGCTATGTAAAAATATTGCTGGTTGCGTAACATCGGTTTGCTTAAGAGAATCTTCAGGACCATTGAACATAATATGAGATAGTCCAACACCGGTTGCTTCTTCTGCTGTTTTAATCATCTCTTTGGCTTCAACAGAATGCTCAAACAGATCTTTGGCCATACCAACGTATTGGGAACCTTGTCCGGGAAATATGAATGCTCTTTTACCCATTAATCAAAAGCCCAGGTTAAATAGATAGAACCCCATGTGTAACCAGCACCGAAAGCAGCAAGAATTAAATTATCACCCTTTTTCACTTTACCAGCACGATAGTATTCTGTAAGACAGAGCGGAATAGTTGCGGCCGTAGTATTTCCATACTTATCAATGTTGATCATTACTTTATCTTTCGAAACACCCATTCTCTGAGCGGTTGCATCAATTATTCTAAGATTGGCCTGATGAGGTACCAGATAGGAAACGTCATCAGCATTCAAACCGTTTCGCTCCATAATCTCATAAGAAATGTCTGCCATACCTTTAACTGCTACTTTGAAAACTGCTTTCCCATCCTGATATATATAATGCAATTTTTGATCGACTGTATCGTGAGACGCAGGAAGAGCGCTTCCGCCTCCTTTCATGTTGAGTGCATTTTTACCCGTCCCATCAACATGCAGCAAAGAATCTTTTATGCCATAATTCAAGTCATCGGATGGTTCCAGTAATACTGCAGATGCAGCATCACCAAAAAGGATGCAAGTATTACGGTCTGTATAGTCTGTTATTGCGCTCATCTTGTCAGATCCTACAACAATAACTTTCTTGTATGTCCCACTCTCGATCAAACTTGCACCAGTTTGAAGTGCAAATAAAAATCCGGAACATGCAGCGGATAGATCAAATCCCCAGGCATTCTTAGCACCAATTTTATCCTGTACTAAACAAGCAGTCGCCGGGAACAACATATCCGGGGTTACCGTTGCAACAATTATAACATCGATCTCCTCGGGTTTCACATTGGTTGTTTTAAAAAGATCTTCGCAAGCCTTAGCTGCCATGTCACTCGTAGCTCCAACCTCCATCAATCTTCTTTCACGAATGCCGGTACGAGATACAATCCACTCGTTATTAGTCTCAACAATACTTTCGAAATATTTATTGTCCATTATTTTTTCAGGGACATACATTCCAACGGCAGTAATTGAAGCATTACGTACTTTTTTATTTTGTGACTGCATAGGTTTTTAGTGCTTCCTCAAATTTCTGTAGTAAGTTTTTATCATACATTTCTTTTGCGCGTAAAACCATATTCTTAATCGCCAGAGGCGAACTTGAACCATGACCAATTATACTTATTCCATTAACTCCTAAGAGTGGACCCCCGCCATAAAGCTCCGGATTCAGAGGGCTCAACGCTTTTTTTAAAGTGCTCTTGAATAATCCAATTTTTATTTTTTCAAAAATGCTTGTCTCAGCATGCTGTCTTAGAAGGTACTTCATGAAACCGGGAACACTTTCCCCAAATTTCAGCAATATGTTTCCAACGAAGCCGTCACAAAGAACAATATTGCATTTACCCATGAGAATATCTCTGCCCTCCACACTTCCAATGAAATTCAGTTTACTGTCTCTAAGTAGTGTGGCAGTTTCTTTAACCTGCTTATTCCCTTTTTCAGCTTCCTCACCAACATTCAGCAATCCGATGGTAGGATTAGCAATATTGTAAAGTTCTTTAACAAAAATCTCCGCCAAAACTGCGTAACCTAATAAGTGCTGCGGTTTAACATCAACAAAAGCGCCCACGTCGAAAACGAAAGTTGCATTGTTGGTACTAGGAATAAAACTTCCGATTGTTGGCCTTTCAACATTATTAAGACGGCCTATCAAAAGTGTAGAAATAGCTGCAACGGCTCCAGTGTTTCCGGCGCTTACAAATGCATCTGCATGTTTATCGCGCACTAATTTTGCGCCAATAACAAGAGATGAATCCTGTTTTGCTTTAATTGCCTCGGTAGGTTTATCGTGCATATCAATAATTTGTGAGGCATGATGAATAATCTTTTCATCCAGGGAAATATTCTCTTTTCCAGCGGTCTCAAGGATTTTATGCTTGTCACCCACTAGAATTAATTCAAAAGAATTATCCTCTTTCAAAGCAGATAATGCACCGAGAATTTCATGCTTAGGGGCATAGTCGCCCCCCATAGCATCAACTGCAATTCTACATTTTTCTGGTTTTTTTTCTGTCATCTAAAAGATAAAATGTTACGACTCTGGAACGAACATTGATCTGCCGGCATAATAACCGCAGTTCGGACAAGCTCTATGGCTTAATTTAATCTCACCACAGTTAGAGCAGCGGCTCAAGGTAGGAACTGTTGCTTTATAGTGAGTTCTTCGCTTATCTCTTCTAGTCTTGGACATCTTCCGTTTCGGATTTGGCATCGTACAACCTGTTTATTTAGTTATTAAATTTACCTTTAAGTTTTTGTAGTGGTTCCCATACATCATTTATTATTTCATCTTTACAATTACATTTCGATTCATTGAGATTAATTCCGCAATGTGAACACAATCCCAGGCAATCTTCCTTACATAAATTTTTCAGAGGAAGAGAAAGTTCCGCATATTCGTATATATCATCCCTTAAGTTGATCTTCTCCTGATCGGGAGATAAGTATTTAACGTTGTAATTGTCAGATTCCACTTTTTCCCGGCTGAAAAGATAGCTAATCTGGAAATGACTTGTCAGATTAGTTTCAAATTCCGACGCGCATCGATCGCAGATCAATTTAGCATAAACCGTCAATCCACAATCGAGCACGATCTGGTGAGCTGATTTATCCATTCTGCAATTGACATCGACATTCCCAAAGAACAATTCTTCTAAACCGAGATTTTTGACGGGCTCGCTCAGTTGGAAATTATGTATACCGTCAGAAAAATTAGTATATTTTATAATCATTTGAAGAACATGAAAAAATTGGGTCAAAATATATACAGCCAATCTTTTATAATCAAGAAGACATATAAATTGATTAATAATCGAAGAATCTGAACTTATGCCTGTTATCGCATCGCTTTTTGCCGCCGTCACCCCAATGTTACTTTACCTGATCCTGATCTGGTGGATGGATAAATACGACCGCGAACCGATTTTATTTGTTTTTTTACATTTTATGTGGGGTGCTTTTGGAGCCATTATTCTTGGAATCACCGGAAGTATGGCGCTTACAGGAATGCTTGGGCAATCATCCAATTCATCTTCATTAATCCAAACTATTATTTTTGCACCCTTCAGTGAGGAAATTGCAAAAGCATCCTTTCTTTTATTCTCTATTAATTCAAAGAAATTCGACAATATCACCGATGGACTGGTTTACGGCGGAGCGATAGGACTTGGTTTTGGAATGACCGAAAACTTCATTTACTTTTTAACGTATGGAAATTCTCCAGAAACTTGGTTTCAGATTGTTGTTATCCGCTCCCTCTTCTCTGCGGTGATGCATTGCATTTCTACAGGTTCTTTTGGTGCAATACTCGCAATCTCAAAATTTTCTTCTCTATCCATGAAAAATCTACTTCCCTTTTCAGGTTTGACTTTCGCAATCTTCATTCATTTTGCATGGAATACTTTAGTAAGTTTCGATGAGACGTATTTTTATGGATTTATATTTATGTTATTTTTAGTTCTTCTTTTTTATATTGTTTTACAATTGTCTATAATTAATGAAAGAAGAATAATAGAGAGAGAACTTCTTGATGAAAGTAAGATGAATGTTCTCCCGGAGGCACATATTAAAATACTAAGCAGCCACCTGAGATTCAGGCGTGGTTGGATTGACGAAAGCATTAGAGTTCTTTATACTCGCATTGCTATTCGGCTTGCATTCAGTAAAATTCAATATAAACGGGCAAAAGATTCTTCAAAAGAATACTATTCATTAGAAATAGAAAAAAACCGCGAAGCGGTTCGTACTCTCTTATCAATTAACTAGTGGGGAAATATGAAACCTGTTGGAATTCTTGGCGGATCGTTCGATCCTATTCATATTGGACATTTAATTACAAGTTATGAAGTTCTACAAAGAAGAAATTTGAGCAAAATTATTTTTGTACCGTGTAAGATTTCCCCTCATAAAATTGATCAGAAAATCACGGAGGATTTTCATCGACTAAATATGATCAGGTTGGCGATTGAAGATTTCCCCTCTTTCGAAGTTTGTGATTTTGAGATTCGCAAAGGTGATATTTCATACACTTATGATACATTAGTAGAGTTAAAAAAAAATTATTCTGAAATGGAACTGATTATTGGATTTGATAACCTCGTAGCTTTTGATAAGTGGAAACGTCCTGATGATATTTTCCAGCTAGCTAAAGTCGTTGTTATGAAACGTGCGATTGATTTTTTTCCTACCACCCGAAATAAATACTATGATTCTGCTATAATGCTGGATACAACTTTGGTTGATATCTCTTCAACAGAGATTCGGGAACGAGCCAAGAAAAAACTACCCCTTGATTATCTTGTTCCGATTAAAGTAAAAGAATATATTACTCAAAACGGATTATATCTTTGACAACATTGGTAACTTCAGACAATCTAATAGAAAGAATTTTTAATAACGATAAGAGAGCCGTTTCTAGGGCAATTAGTATTATTGAAACCGCAGACTCAAAAGCAACTGATCTCTTAAAAGAATTGCACAAAAAAATTGGCAGCGCTTACAGAATTGGTATAACGGGTCCTCCCGGGGCTGGTAAATCTACACTAACTAATCAACTGACGAAATTTTATCGTAAACAGAATCTGAAAATTGGAATTATCGCTGTTGATCCGACAAGTCCTTTTACCGGTGGAGCGTTATTAGGTGATCGCATCCGCATGAGTGAAGTTGGAAGTGAGCCGGGTGTGTTTATTAGAAGTATGGCGACGCGTGGAAGTTTGGGTGGACTCAGCAAAAAAACAATTGATGCTGCCGATGTTCTTGATGCTGCTGGTTATAATATTATTATTTTCGAAACAGTTGGTGTTGGGCAATCCGAACTTGATGTTGCCAAAGCCGCAGACACAACAATCGTAGTTCTTGTACCGGAATCGGGTGATTCAATTCAGGCAATGAAGGCCGGACTTATGGAGATAGCCGATTTTTTTGTGCTAAACAAGAGCGACAGACCCGGTGCCGACAGCGCCATTATGGCACTTAAAACTATATTAATGCTGCGCGATCATGATGAAAAAAGCTGGCTTCCAAATATCATAAAATCAATCGCATCGGAGAATAGCGGAACAAAAGAAATTGCTGATGAGATCGACAGGCATCATCAGTTTTTAGATCAAAATGGATTACTGAAGACAAAACGTGAGGCTAATTATAAAGTTCGTATAAAAGAAATTGTTGAACATTTATTGAAGAATGAATTATGGAAAGATGACCGAGCCGGGAATCTTGAAGCATCCCTAGCAAAAGTTGTTGAAGGCGAAACTTCACCTTACCAGATTGCGGAATCACTATTTAATGATTTCAAATTAACAATTAAAAAATAGGTCTTTATGATCGAATCAAGTTTAGAAAATAGTTTTTTAATCGAGTTTGACGAGAACCAGTTAGCAATTAAAAATACAATCAGAGCATTCGCAGAAGAAAAGATCAAACCATGTGTAATGGAATTTGACGAGTCACAAAAATTTCCAATGGAATTGATGAAACAACTTGGCGATCTTGGTTTTCTCGGAATTCTTGTTCCAGAAAAATTCGGAGGTTCTGAACTCGGTTATGTCGAATATGCTCTCATTGTTGAAGAATTAGCACGAATCGACCCTTCAATAGCTCTCTCTGTTGCAGCACATAACGGTCTCTGCACAAATCATATAAACGTATTTGCAAACGATGAACAGAAAAATAAATATTTGCCTGACCTTGCAAGCGGTAGAAAAATTGGTGCATGGGGATTAACTGAACCTGGTTCCGGGAGCGATGCCGCTGCTATGCAAACTACTGCAGTGAAAGATGGAGAGTTTTATATACTAAATGGGACTAAAGCATTTATAACCCATGGTGGAGTTGGAGAAACAGTTGTTGTACTTGCTGTCACAGATAAATCAAAAAACAAAAAAGGAATTTCTGCTTTCATTGTTGAAAAAGGAACAGAAGGTTTTTCTACCGGCAAAAAAGAGAATAAACTTGGTATGCGCTCAAGTGAAACTACACAACTGATATTCGAGAATTGCCATGTGCCTGCAAATAATCTAATGGGTAACGAAGGAGAAGGATTTACACAAGCTATGAGAATTCTTGAAGGTGGAAGAATTTCTATTGCGGCGTTAAGTGTTGGACTTGCGCAAGGTTGTCTTGAGGCATCACTTGCTTACTCTAAAGAAAGGAAGCAATTCGGTAAATCAATTTCAGAGTTTCAGGCTATTCAATTTAAGCTTGCTGATCTAGCAACGGAAATCGAAGCCGCTCGTTTGATGACTTTCAAAGCCGCAAGGATGAAAGACCAGAATAAGAATATTCTGGATATTGCTGCTAAAGCAAAACTGTTCGCTAGCGAGGTTGCGACCCGTGCAGCGAATGAAGCCGTCCAAATCTTCGGCGGTTATGGATTTACAAAAGATTATCCGGTTGAAAAATTTTACCGTGATGTTAAATTACTAACTATCGGCGAAGGAACTTCCGAAGTACAGAGAATTGTAATTGCTCGAACACTTTTACAAGATTAGAAAAATAGATGGAACGCAGATCATTATGATTATTTATGATCTATCATGATCAATCATAACCATCATAAAAAATCTGCGTGCTATTAGGAACTAAAATGGCACAAATCGGTTCTCCCATAAAACCAACAGAAACTTTTCTCCGCAGAGAAGATTTCCACAAAAATCTTATCAGAAAGATTAATGCCGTTAAAGAGACAATTAAACTCGGTGGTGGAAAAATTGCAATTGATAAGCAGCACGAAAAAGGAAAACTGACCGCTCGCGAGAGAATTGAAAAACTGATTGATAAAGGAACAAATTTTTTCGAACTGAATACTTTTGCCGCATACGATATGTACAAAGAATACAGCGGCGCACCGAGCAGCGGAACAATTTTCGGAGTCGGGAAAATATCTGGTAAAAATTTTATAATTGTTGCTAATGATGCAACTGTAAAGGCTGGCGCATGGTTTCCGATTACCGCAAAGAAAAATTTAAGAGCGCAAGAAATCGCAATCGAGAATCGAATTCCAATTATCTATCTAGTAGATAGCGCTGGTGTATTCCTCCCTCTTCAGGAAGATATTTTCCCCGACAAAGAACATTTTGGCAGAATCTTTCGCAACAATGCGATTATGTCTTCATTGGGTATCCCGCAGATTGCAGCAATTATGGGTCCATGTGTAGCGGGTGGTGCTTATCTTCCTATTATGAGCGACGAATCACTTATCGTTGAGGGAGAAGGTTCAGTATTCCTTGCGGGATCTCACTTAGTGAAAGCTGCAATCGGCGAAGAGATTAATAATGAGAGTCTCGGTGGAGCGCGGGTGCAATCAAATATATCGGGTGTTACAGACTATATAGTTAAAAATGATGACGATTGCCTTCTTCAAATAAGAAGTTTAGTAGGTAAGTTTGGCGAAAATGAAAAAGCTGGATTCAACCGCATTGCATCTGTTTCTCCGAAGTTCGATTCAAAAGAAATTTATGGATTGATTCCTGAAGATGGGACAAAGCCTTACGACACTTATGAGCTTCTCGCTCGAATAGTTGACAACTCCGACATTGATGAATATAAAGCCGGTTATGGGAAAAGTCTCATAACCGCATATGCCCGCATTGACGGCTGGGCAGTTGGAATAGTTGCCAATCAAAGAAATGTTGTGAAGACCGAGAAGGGAGAGATGCAGATCGGCGGTGTAATCTATTCCGATAGCGCAGATAAAGCGGCACGTTTTATAATGAATTGTAATCAGAAAAAAATTCCATTACTGTTCTTGCAGGATGTAACCGGGTTTATGGTTGGAAGTAAAGCCGAACATGGCGGAATAATTAAAGACGGCGCTAAGATGGTGAATGCGGTTGCAAATTCTGTGGTGCCTAAGATTACTATAATTATCGGAAATAGCTTCGGCGCGGGCAATTATGCAATGTGCGGTAAAGCTTACGACCCGCGTTTTATATTTGCCTATCCTAATGCAAAGATTGCAGTTATGGGCGGTGCCCAGGCGAGTTCTGTTCTGCTCGATATCAGAATAAAACAGGGGGAAAAATCCGGAATTGCTTTTACCGAAGAACAGAAGAAGAAATTGTTAGATGAAATCATGCAGTCCTACGAAGAGACGAGCAATCCTTTGCATGCCGCAGCGCGATTGTGGGTAGATGAAATAATTGATCCGGCACTTACAAGAAAATACATTTCGTATTCAATCGAGTGCGCTAATAATAATCCTCATATCCATCGCTTCAATCCGGGCGTGATACAAACTTAGATTTACGGAACCTGAAGCTGCTCAGTGAAGCCGCATCGAAGAGAATTTATCCCGATTCTTTATTCATCCAATTTCTCTCCCGTAAAAAACACGGGACAGGTTTGACGATACTAAAATAAACCATTGACAAGATAGATGTTTCATCATAGATTTAAGCTGCATTTTTGAGGAGAACGTCATGAGACTACGAATAGTTTTTTCCGCTCTTCCACTCTTTCTACTCGCATCCGAGTTGTCCGCACAATGGATTTCAATTCGCACAGTCCCGGTTATTGCAAGCAATCAATCCGAGTTTCAACCATCGCTTGCGCGGGGAATGGGAAATCTTTCGATCGCTTTTGATGATCCGCTCGGCAGTCAGTTTATCAATCCGGCAAAAGCATCGCTGTTAAACGGCATAACACTTTTCGCTTCTCCATCGCGGAACAGTTGGAGTAATGAAGATGGACGAGCGGTATTTGCCGGAGGCGGTTCATCGTTCTATCCGGGCGCATCTATTAATTCAATTCCCTTCGGTGGGTTCTTCAAATCTGATAACTACTTTGGCGGAATCATGGTTGCGTATCAGGGATACAATGGAGAAAGATCGTTGCGTAACTTTAACCCGATAGGACGACCTGCAGGTTTTTACCTGATAGATGCAAAGAGAACTGATGTTGGCAACAACACTTACTTGCACGGTTTGTTTGGCATGTCAATCCCAAATACCCGCCTCTCTGTTGCAATAAGTGGCTCGTGGGGAAAGTTCGGTGCTATTGACGGTGTAAACTTACTCTACCCCGGCGCGCTCGATCTTAAACAAGATGGCGAAGCATGGGAAGCAAAATTTGGAGCTGTTGGAGAATTAGCTGATGGCGACAGACTGGAATTTGTTGCCGGAGGAAGTATCTATAAGGCAACACACGAAGTGAGCTACTCAAATTTTTCATGGTTCTGGCGCGACCCGATAATTACAAACTTTATAAGAACAGAGATCAACAAAGATGAAACAAAAGAATGGCTTTTGTATGCACGTTATCTGCGACCCATCAATAGTTTTTGGAAAGTTGGCGCATCATTAAGCGTTAACTGGAAAGACCATCCGAAAATTCCGAACTACAGTCTTGCTAATATCCCCAGGGACCCGGGAATTTCTGTTGCGTACAACATTGGAGTTGGAGCGAATTGGTCTAACAGTAAATCCATGTGGGGTTTCGAATACATCTACGAACCGATCACAACTAATACCTGGGCAGAAGCAGGCGAACAAATGCTGCTGCCGCCAAATCAAAATCTTCCCCCGAACTTCAAAACAGTCGAGAACTTCTTCAACTTCTACAATCATATAATACGAATCGGACATCAGTCGCAGTCCAAGTTGGAATGGTTGGATTATCGTTTTGGCGTGCAGTTTCACTTCTACAGATACAACATGAATCAGAACGACAATATTCGCCGCACAGCCCGCGAGTTCTCAACAGATTGGTTGGAAACAACAGCAAGCGGCGGCTTAACGGCGAGTCTTGGCAGTATTCGGTTGATGTACACACTACAGCTTGTCTTTGGAAACGGAATGGTGGGAACCGCGTCTAGTGGTGTTACACCATCTGACGCTGGCGCTCGCACTGCCGATTTTCTTCCGGCGCCGTCCGGCAGCCTTGTAGTTGACAATATTATTCTCGTTACGCAGCAGTTGACGTTTGTCTATCAACTCGAGTGAGAGCAGACACACCATGCACATACTAACTCTAATGTTGGTTTTAGTCTTGAATTCTTTTTTTCAAGATGATCCATATGCAAAGAAACGTGAAGAAATGGTTCACACTCAAATTGAAATGCGCGGTGTAGCGGATGAGGCAACTCTATCTTCGATGAAGAAGGTTCAACGGCATCTTTTTGTTCCGCATGATCAAATAGAATACGCTTATGATGACAGACCCTTGCCGATCGGTTACGGACAAACTATTTCTCAGCCGTTCATAGTTGCTTATATGACGGAAATAATAAGACCGAACAAGAATTCTAAAATGCTCGAGATCGGTACCGGTTCAGGTTATCAAGCCGCTGTGCTCGCTGAAATTATAAGTGATGTTTATACTATTGAGATCATTACCGAGTTGAGTAATTCTGCAGAAAAAAAGTTGAAGGAACTTGGCTACAAAAATGTTTATGTAAAAAATGCCGATGGTTACTACGGATGGAAAGAACATGCACCTTTTGATGCAATTATTGTTACTGCTGCCTCTGAATATATTCCTCCCCCTTTGATAGAGCAGTTGAAAGACGGCGGTAGAATGATCATTCCGGTTGGTTCTCCGTTTCAAACACAGATGTTAATGCTGATCGAAAAAAAAGACGGTAAAGTAACTACAAAAAGTTTGATGCCGGTTATGTTTGTTCCTTTCAAAAGAGGCAAGTGAATTATTTTGGATTAAATATTATGGGTATTCGCCACTATGTGGAAAGAATCTCCATCTCAATATTTCTTCTTTCCGTCTCTGTCATTGCATATCAATTGCTGTTGATGCACATCTTTTCAATAACTCAGTGGTATCATTTTGCTTTTATGGTTATCTCGGTTGCACTGCTCGGTTTTGGTGCCGCCGGTTCATTTATTGCATTATTTAAAAATAGGTTAGTTGAATATTCTTCCTGGTTGATTCCTTTTTCAATGCTGATTTCGGGATTGCTTCAATGCAGCGCAATTTTTCTTTCTCAATTACCTTTCGCAAGGTTCGATTCATATTTGATATTTGCCGACTACTCACAATTCATAAATCTTATAATTACTTATTTGATCTTTTTCCTTCCATTTTT
>CAYTUV010000051.1:0-24967 GCA_964441505.1 uncultured Melioribacter sp.
CTCTTGTCTATAATATTAGAAGGGCACTATCAATTATCGGGGTAGCTGGATTAATTAAAGCATTATAAGGTCTTAAATGTTGTGAAGTATCTTAATTTTTTTAAGTGCGATTTTATTAAGAAAATTCAAAAAAATATTATAGGAAAATGACTTATTTCATTTTTAATGATTTTAACTACATTTTTAGTAGGAAGTTTTTACACAGTCTCCATCCCTTTGGGAAAAGTTTAACGGTGAGACCGCTAAGGATTTAGAATTATCTTCTTCCTGCTGCAATTTCCTTAAGTCTTTCAACTCTTTCTTCAATAGGAGGATGCGTTGAGAACAACTTCATTAATGCCTTTCCGCTTAACGGATTCACTATAAACATATGGGCAGAAGAGGTTCCTGCATTTGTCATTGGTACAAGTTCATTTCCGCGCTGCAGCTTGTTAAGTGCAGAAGCAAGTGCAAGTGGATTTCCGGATATCTGCGCACCTCCTTCATCGGCCATATACTCACGTGATCTTGAGATTGCCATCTGAATCAGCATTGCTGCAATCGGTGCTATGATCATAAGAGCCAAATCACCAATAACGCTCCCTCTGTCACGCTCATCTCTGCCGCCGCTGAACATCGCCGCCCAGCCTGCCATACGGGCAATGAATGTAATCGTTCCAACCAGTGTTGCTGCGATCGTACCAACTAAAATATCTCTATTCTTCACATGAGTAAGTTCGTGGGCAAGCACTCCTTCAAGTTCTTCCTTGCTAAGAATTTTCATAATGCCGGTAGTAACCGCCACGGCGCTATGATTTGGATCCCGCCCGGTTGCAAATGCATTCGGCGTTGGATTTTCCATAATGTACACTTTCGGCATTGGAAGATTTGCTGTCATCGCCAGATTTTCAACGGAATTAAACAACTGCGGATATTGCTCACGTGTAACTTCCTGAGCACGATACATTTTTAAAACAATTTTATCAGAGAACCAGTATGAACCGAAATTCATTGCCAATGATATTACAAAAGCTACCATCATTCCGGATTGTCCACCTATGAGGTTACCTACAAGAATAAACAATACCATCATTACCGTCATCAGAATAACAGTTTTGAAACCGTTCATGTAAAACTCCTTTTATTTTGAAACAAATTTATAGTGAAAAAATTCTTCCATCAAGGACAGATTGTTCACCATGTCTAACAATAAACCGGTGAAGAGTGTTCCCTAAAAGCCTCGTAAAAACGATTCGTTTCGTATTACCTTGCCTTTAGAGCCAATAATATTTAAAATCGCTCGTCAATTTGAGAGAATTATGCACAAAATCTTTTTTAGAGTATTCGTTTTTTCGATATTGCTGACGACAATTGTCTCAGCACAATCTTCATTTGAGTTTCTGCGATTGGACACAAGTCCACGCGCGGCTGCACTTGCCGGAAGTTTTGTAGCCGATAACGATGACGCAAATGTAATGTTTTATAACCCTGCAGGAATAAATTTACTGAAGGGAATGCCGGTTTCGTTTTCATTCTTAAAGCATTTAATGGACATCAATTCAGCCAGCGTTTCATTCTCAAAAGACTATGAAGGCTTAGGAAGATTTGCTGCCGGCGTTCAATATATTAATTACGGCACTTTTACCAGAGCAGATAAGAATGGTTTAAAGCTTGGCAATTTTGGCGCCGGTGATTTTGCATTAACACTCGGTTACGGAAACCAACTCGATAATAATTTTTATTACGGCACAAATGTAAAATTTATCTACTCCTCAATTGAAAATTATTCTTCAACAGCTGTCGCATTCGATCTTGGCTTGCATTATGCCGTTCCGGAATCAAAATGGAATTTTGGATTTTCAGTTCTAAATCTTGGCACACAGCTTAAAAGTTATTTCAACACTAAAGAAGACCTGCCCCTCGATATGAGACTTGGATTCTCTAAAGAACTGGAGAAACTTCCTTTTAGAATATTCTGGTCTTTCAACAGACTGAGTGATCGATACGAAAATTTCCTTGACCGTTTTAAACAAATTACTTTCGGCGGTGAATTCCGAATGGGACAAAGTTTACGATTACGGTTTGGCTATGATAACGAAAAAAGAAAAGATATGAAGATTGGTTCTACAACTTCGGGTTTAGCCGGGTTTAGCGTTGGTCTTGGATTTTTTGTAAGTAAGTATAACGTGGATTATTCCTTCTCCTCGCTTGGATCGGTGGGCGCACTTCATAGAATTGGAATATCAACAAGCCTTTAATACAGCGAAGAGTGTAGAATGAAGAATTTAGAATTCTTCTTTCCTTCTTTTTAGTCAATCGTTCAATACTATTTTTTATATGGTGTTTTAAGATATTGTTCCGCGTATTTGTGTGAATCGTTTCTATCCTTCAATTCAAGAGTTTCTTTATAATATGCAATTGCTTTATCCCGCTTTCCCATCTGATCATACAACATGCCCAGATAGAAAACAGAATTAATTAAAAATCCCGATTCATTTTCTTTATCAAGTTCGCGAGAGAGTTTTTCTGATCTCTCAAAATAAAAGGCTGATGAATCAATCTTTTCTCTGATCTTAAAATCCATTCCAAGATAATAAGTTGCCTCACGTTCAAAGCGCTTATTGTATCCCGGCATTCCGCGTTTTGCTTTATTGTATATATCACGGAAAGTTTTTACTGCTTCTGTATAATTACTTTCTTTAACAAATGTGAGTCCGTAATATTTCTGGAAATAAGGATTATTCGGAAAATCATTAAGCAGTATCTTCCCCCATTTTCTGGATTCATCCATTCTCTCTTCGAATTGAAAATTTAATTTCAATAAAAAATTTCTGGATTCAATTCGAGTGTATCTGCCATTCCACGCAACGTTTTCAAGCTCTTTAATTCCTTTAGCTTTGTCCCCCTTTGGAAATAAAATCATGAATGGTTTTACTGCTGGGTAACGTGCGGGGATGACATCCGCATAATAATGGTATATACCAAAACCGAGCTGAACATCAACATTTTTGGGATTCAATTCGTAAGATTTGAAAACTAATCCCAACCCTTCTTTTCCATCAAGGGCGGCTTTAAACCAGCTTTCGCGAATTGCGCGCAGCTGTCCGCGGAACCCAAGTGCACCACCTTTGAAAAACATCGCGTCAACACTTTTCTCATTTTTATCTAAAATATTGTCACAAAGATCGATCACTTCTTCAAGCTGGTCATAAAATTTCTCATCCATACTTTCGTTGTCTATCTCAAGAAGAATTTTCCACCATGTTGTCATCGCTTTAAAAAATTTTCCGGAAGGATGTGTTGCGTATTCTTTTGTGACTACATCAAATGTTTTATCCGCTTTGTCGAATTCGATACCATAGATTTGATTGATACCCGCTTTAACAAGTGAGTCGTGCCGGACCCAATCATAGTTTTGTGCGGAGAGACGAAGCGCAATTAAAAAAACAATTAAAAATATAATTTTCGTTTTCACATTAAACTCATTTTCGCTTAGGGCGGTACATATCTGTCGCCCGGCCATAAAACACTTCAGCTGCCGCCATCATCGTTTCTGATAAAGTCGGGTGCGGATGAATTGTTAATTCCAAATCTTTCACAACAGCGCCCATTTCAATTGCTAAAGTTCCTTCAGCGATCATATCACCGGCACCAACGCCAACCATGCCCACTCCTAAAATTCTTTCAGTGCCCGGTTCTATAATTAATTTAGTCATTCCATCGTTTCGATCCAATGTAGTTGCGCGCCCACTTGCACCCCATGGGAATTTTGCAACTTCAACTTTAATTCCTTTTTCGCGGGCTTCGATTTCTGTTATGCCTGCCCATGCTAATTCGGGATCAGTAAATACAACCGCTGGTATGGCATTGGGCTCAAACACAACTTTGCGACCAAGTATTGCTTCAACAGCAACTTTACCCTCAGCTGCAGCTTTGTGTGCAAGCATCGGGTTACCGACAATATCACCAATTGCATAAATGTTGGGGTCGTCCGTTTTCAATGTGTTATCGACAACAACAAATCCGCGTTCGCTTACCTTCACTTTTGTGTTCTCTAATCCAAATCCTGTAGTCACCGGTTTGCGGCCGACAGAAATTAAAACTTTATCGAAAATTTGCTCGGGCTCTGTTATTTTGCTTCCTTCCAGACGTACCTTTATTCCTTCACCTGATTCTTTTAATTCGACAACTTTAGTCTCAGTAAAAACATTTTCCATCATCGACTTAACACGTTTATCGAGGACAGCAACGAGATCGCGGTCTGCGCCGGGCAATAATCCCGGTAACATTTCTACAACAGTTACTTTGCTTCCGAGCGCAGCATAAACTGTACTGAGTTCTAGACCAATGTATCCGCCCCCAATCACAAGTAACCGTTTAGGAATATCATTCAACTCAAGAGCCGAAGTTGAATCCATCACCCTCGGTGAATCTATTGATAGACCGGGAACTTTTACAGGAATAGATCCGGTTGCAAGAATGGCTTTTTCGTAAACAACCTCTTCGGTTGTTCCGTCAACTTTAGCAACAGAAAGTGTATTTGAATTTGTAAATGTAGCTTTACCGTTTATGTAATTTACTTTACGCTGCTTTGCTAATTGTCCAAGTCCACCCGTGAGTCTATTTACAACTCCGTTTTTAAAATCCCGGAGTTTATCCAGATCAATTTTAGGTTCGCCAAAATCAACGCCCCATTTTTTTGCTTCTTCCGCTTCTTTAATAAGTTTGGCGATATGCAAAAGAGCTTTCGAAGGAATACATCCACGGTACAGGCAAACACCGCCCGGATTTTTTTCCAGGTCGATCAATGTAACTTCCATACCAAGATCAGCCGCAAGAAATGCTGCTGCATAACCGCCCGGCCCTCCGCCTATAACTACTAACTGTGTTTTTATTGACATCTTCTATACCAATCATTTAATTTTGATGGAAGTAAAAATAGTAAAAAGAGAGAAATAAACTCGATTGCTTTCCGGACTTCTTAACAGTGGATTCTTTTAGGGAGACGATTTTTTTCTGTCTGATTTTGAATAATCGATATTAATAAGAAAGGAATAGATATGTACAATTTTAATTTTCATAATCCTACTCACATCATTTTTGGAAAAGATCGTTTAAACGAGCTTCCGAATTTTGTCCCTAAAGATGCAAAAGTACTTGTATTATATGGCGGAGGAAGTGTAAGGAAACACGGTACACTTCAAAAAGTTGTTGGTGCGTTAAGCGGTTATACCATTTTTGAATTCGGCGGGATTGAACCGAACCCGCGTTTTGAGACCTTAATGAAAGCGGTAGAAATTGTTAAGAAAGAAGATATCGGATTTCTGCTTGCGGTTGGCGGTGGCTCTGTTATGGATGGAACTAAGTTTATTGCTCTTGCCGCAAAATATAAAGGTGATAAAACGGAAGAGTTGTTGTTTAAGGGTTTCAATCCTTCTACTGTTTCTGAAGCTCTTCCCTTTGGAACGGTCTTAACTTTACCGGCTACAGGTTCTGAAATGAATTCCGGGGCAGTAATAAGTTACGGCAATAGTAAATATGTAGTTTTTAGTCCTCTAACTTTTCCAAAGTTTTCATTCTTAGACCCAACTTTAACATTTTCATTACCTGCTACTCAGGTGGCAAATGGAATTGTTGATGCATTTGTTCATGTAGTTGAACAATACATAACCATTCCAGTTGAAGGCAGATTCCAGGATAGGACCGCAGAAGGAATTTTACAGACATTAATTGAAGTGGGTAGAAAAACAATTGATGAGCCGACTGATTATGACTTAAGAGCCAACCTTGTTTGGAATGCAACAATGGCACTAAATGGATTGATTGGCTCAGGGGTCCCTCAAGATTGGACTACACACATGATCGGACATGAGCTAACGGCTCTATTCGGAATTGATCATGCAAAATCACTTGCCATTGTGCTTCCTTCACTTTTGAATATTAGGAAGGATAAGAAGCGGGCAAAACTATTACAATACGCCGAGCGTGTTTGGAAAATTGAAGAGATGGATGAAGAAAAAAAGATTGATCTGGCAATTGAAAAAACAAGAGAGTTTTTTGAGAGCCTTGGAGTTAAAACGCACTTAACTGATTACAGAATTACCCCCGCGGATTTTGACAAAGTAATTAATGGATTAAGGAAAAAAGGAATGACTACATTATCCGAGAGCAAAGACCTGTCATTGGAAATTAGTCGTAAGATTTTAGAGAATGCATTATAACAAATCTTGATTCCCAATTGGAAAGAAGAGCATGATAAAAGTAATTATAACAGGCAGCAGCGGAATGGTCGGAGAGGGAGTTCTTCACGAATGTCTTAAACACTCTGATGTTAAATCGGTACTTGTTATAAACAGAAAACCATGCAACGTACAGCACAAGAAATTAAAAGAAATAATTCATAAAGATTTTTTCGATTTGTCAAAAATCGAGGATCAACTTTCCGGTTATGATGCATGCTACTTTTGCGCGGGCGTTTCATCGGTGGGCAAATCGGAAGAAGAGTACAGACATATCACGTATGACTTGACAATGAATTTTGCCAATACATTAATTGAAATAAATGGTGAGCGGAGTCGAACCATGACTTTCTGTTATGCCTCTGGGGTTGGCACCGATAGTACCAAACAAGGAAAAATTATGTGGGCGCGTGTAAAGGGTAAAACCGAAAATGATTTGATGAAGCTACCTTTTAAGGATGCATACATGTTCAGGCCGGGATACATTCAACCAACCAAAGGCTTGAAGAACACATATAAAATTTATAAAGTGCTCGCGCCGTGCTATCCCGTTTTGAAATTTTTATTTCCAAAATATGTAGTTACGTTAGAGGAAATAGGACGCGCGATGATAAATGCAACGTTGAATGGATATGAAAAGAAAATTTTGGAATGCAACGATATTAGAGAATTATCGGTTTAGAGACGGGCACACCCCATCTCTAACCTTCAAGTGAAAGCAGGAATGGATTTTCCAACGCATTAACAACCCATCTTAGGAATCTGATTCCATCTGCGCCGTCAATAACTCTGTGATCGTATGAAAGTGATAACGGCATCATCAGCCGCGGTTCAAATTTTCCATCGATATAAACTGGTTCATATGTAGATTTTGAAATGCCTACAATAGCCACTTCAGGCGAATTAATGATAGGAGTAAAGTACGTTCCGCCAATTCCGCCAAGATTTGAAATTGTAAAACATCCGCCCTGCATATCTTCCAGTGAAAGTTTTTTGTCCCGCGCTTTCTTTGAAATCTCTGCAAGCTCAACGCTAAGCTGAATAATATTTTTCTTGTCAACATCGCGGATAACCGGAACGAGCAAACCACGGTCTGTGTCAACTGCAATTCCTACATTCACAAATTTTTTGAATACAATCTCATTCTTTTCCATATCAACACTGCTGTTGAACTGCGGAAATACTTTGATGGCAGAGGCAAGAACTTTAAGAAGAACTGCAGTTACGGTTAGTTTTCCGCCGGCTTCTTCGACTTTCTTACCGAATTGTTTGCGTAACTTTTCAAGATCGGTTATATCCGCCTTATCGAATTGTGTTACGTGAGGTATCGCCGCCCATGCGTATGATAAATGTTCTGCCGTCTTGCGACGTATATTACTCATCGGATGACGCTCAATCTCTCCCCACTTTGAGAAATCAGGAAGTGTTTCTCTTGCAACGCCAACAACTGCTCCGCTTCCGGTTATTTCACCTCTTTGTATTTGCTGATTAAGGGCTTTTGCAAATGCTTTTATATCTTCAATTGAAATTCTTCCGCTGACACCGCTTCCCCTGACTTGATGAATATCTACGCCAATCTCGCGTGCAAATCTTCGGACTGACGGAGCCGCAGGAACAACAACCTTAACAATATCTTTGGGCAATGTTACAACTGTCGGGGAGTGTGTATGTTCTACTTTTTGAAATGGCTGTTTGACTGAAGTTGTTAGTTGTTGGTGATTGGTGATTGGGGAAATTTCATCTTTTGAGGTTGGCCATTCCTTATTAGTAATTTTCAATTCAGAGGATTCGATTATGAATGCAATGGAATCAACAGCTACTTTATCGCCATCCTTTACTCTTACTTCTTTAACAATTCCGCTCACTTCTGTCGGCACTTCCACAGTAGCTTTGTCTGTTTCGATCTCAAGAACAATTTGATCGGCAGCTAGTTTATCGCCGACTTTCACTAACACTTTTGTAATCTGAGCAGAGGAAATATTTTCACCAAGCATTGGGATCTTAAATTCATAATTGCTGCTTACCGGTGATTGGTTATCAGTAATGGTAGGCGTTATAAATTTTTCTTCTGATTTCTGATTACTTAATTCTGATTTCTTTTTTTCATTTACTTCTTGCTTCTCAATGCCGTCATTCAGTTTGGGACTTTCAACTTCAATTGCTATTATCGGTTCTCCGACTTTTGCCTTAGTTCCCTCTTTCACATATATTTTTTTTACAATTCCAGAAACATCCGAAGGGACTTCAACTGTTGCTTTGTCGGTTTCGATCTCAACAACAACCTGGTCGACTTCAATCCTCTCACCCTCTTTCAAAGGTATCTTAATAACATCTGCTGCATTAATTCCATCGCCGAGATGTGGTAATCTAAAATCTACTATCATTTTTTTCCCAAAATTATTAATAAAAATGGAACGCAGACCATCATAAGAATCAGCGTTCTATTGTCTTCATGCTTTTGCCGGATTTTTTTTATCCGGATTAATATTTAATTCCTTTTGAGCTTTCTTAACAACTTCCGATTTTATCTTTCCTTCTTTCATCAAAGAATAAAGAGTCGCATACACGATATGCTTCGCATCAACTTCAAAGAAATCACGGAGTGAAGGACGTCCTTCACTTCTTCCGAATCCAAATGTTCCAAGGGAATGAAGCGGTCCCGGAAGCCATTTAGCAAGTGCATCCTTCATCAGTTGAACATAATCCGAAGCCGCAACAAATACTCCATCTTCGCCTTTTGTTATTTCAGAGATGTATGGAAGCTTCTGTTCTTTTTCCGGATTGAGCATGTTCCATCTTTCAGTTTCCTGCGCATCAAGATGAAGATTTTTGTAGCTGGTTACACTCCATATATCTGTGGCCACTTTGTAATTCTTTTCAAGAATTTCCGATGCTTTGAGAACTTCGTTCAGAATTGTTCCGCTGCCAAGCAGATGTGCTTTAATTTTCTTATCCGACTTTTCGCTTGCTCTTCCCGAAGGGACGGATTCCCGGAATTTATACATACCTTTTAAGATACCGTTCTTTACCCCGTCAGGCATAAGGGGCTGGGCATAATTCTCATTCATGATTGTTACGTAATAAAAAACGTTTTCCTGTTTTTCATACATCCGATAAATTCCATCACGTATAATTACAGCAAGTTCATATGCGAAAGCAGGATCGTAAGTAACAAGGTTAGGAACCGGATAAGCCAGCAGATGAGAATTTCCATCCTGATGCTGAAGACCCTCACCGGCAAGAGTTGTTCTTCCTGCCGTTGCGCCAAATAAAAATCCTTTGCAGCTCATATCTGCCGCTGCCCAGACTAAATCTCCAACACGCTGCATTCCAAACATTGAGTAGAAAGTAAAGAAAGGAATTGCATTGATGCCGTGCGTTGCGTAAGAAGTACCCGCTGCAATGAATGATGACATCGAACCTGCTTCTGTAATTCCCTCTTCGAGGATTTGTCCGTTCTTTGCTTCTTTATAGTAGAGAAGGCTATCTCTGTCAACCGGTTCGTAAAGCTGTCCCTCATGAGCGTAAATTCCAACTTGTCTAAATAATGATTCCATTCCGAAAGTACGCGCTTCATCTGGAACGATTGGAACTATTAAATGTCCAATTTCTTTATCGCGTAGAAGTTTAGCAAGTATACGGACAAATACCATTGTTGTTGATGCTTCACGTCCATCAGTACCTTTATAAAATTCTTCAAACAATTCTTCAGACGGAGTTTTAAGAGCGGAGACTTTAACAACTCTTTTCGGGACATAACCGCCAAGAGTTTTTCTTCTCTCTTTCAGGTATCTAATTTCGGGTGAATCTTCCGAAGGTTTGAAAAATGGAGCGCTAGCAATTTCATCATCACTAATCGGAATTGAGAAACGAGACCTGAATTCTTTTAGCTCATCCTCGTTTAATTTTTTCTGCGAATGTGTAATATTTTTTCCTTCACCTGCTTCACCAAGTCCGTATCCTTTAACAGTCTTTGCTAGAATTACAGTAGGTGCCCCTTTATGATCTACAGCTTCTTTGAACGCCGCATAAACTTTTTCGGGATCGTGACCGCCGCGTTTCATCTTTTCAAGTTGTTCGTCAGAATATTTTTCAACAAGCTTTAACAGCTCAGGATATTTTCCAAAAAACTGTTCGCGAATATATCTCCCGCCGCGTACAACATGGTTCTGAGATTCGCCATCGAGTGTTTCCTGCATACGTTTGATCAATAAGCCGGTTTTATCAGCCTCGAATAATGGATCCCAATCGCCTCCCCAGATTACCTTAACCACGTTCCATCCGGCGCCGCGGAAATTTGCTTCGAGTTCCTGAACGATATTTCCGTTTCCGCGCACCGGACCATCGAGTCTCTGTAGATTGCAGTTGATAACAAAAATCAAATTGTCAAGTTTTTCTCTGGAGGCAAGAGATATAGCACCGAGCGCTTCCGGTTCGTCCGTTTCACCATCGCCTAAAAATGCCCACACTTTCTGATCGCTTTCTTTTTTCAAACCACGGTCTTCAAGATAACGATTGAACCGTGCCTGATATATTGCCTGAATCGGTCCAAGACCCATCGATACAGTCGGAAATTCCCAAAACTCGGGCATTAGCCATGGATGTGGATAAGATGAAAGTCCGCCGCCTGGTTTCAACTCTCGTCTAAAATTTTCTAATTGCTCTTTAGTTATTCTTCCTTCGAGATATGCGCGTGCGTAGATTCCGGGTGCAGCGTGTCCTTGAAAATAAATTATATCACCCTCACCGTTACCGTCTTTACCGCGGAAGAAATGGTTGAATCCAATTTCGTATAAAGTTGCCGCAGATGCATAAGTTGAGATGTGTCCGCCAATTCCGGGTTCTTCTTTATTGGCACGAACTACCATTGCCATTGCATTCCAGCGGATTAAACTTTTAATACGGCGTTCTATTTCCCTCCCACCGGGAAAAGGTGGTTGTTTTTCCTTTGGTATTGTATTTATATAGGGTGTATTCGCAGTGAATGGAAGATCAACACCAGCTTGGTGCGCGTAAGTATCAAGATCATGTAATAGCGCTCTAACTTTTTCAGGTCCGCCCGTTTGTAAAACATACTCTAACGATTCAAGCCATTCCCTGACTTCAACTTCGTTGAGCTCGGTAAATCCGTTATTGTTAATTTCGTTCATCATTATTCCTTTGATTCAATTCTAAACTTTATTAAAAAGAAGAAATTTCTTATGATTAACAAGAGACAATCTAATTTAAGAATTCCATCAATTGAATTCTATTTTCATTAGTAATTAACCGTTATAAGATAGATAACGAGGTCTTTGATGAGGAAGTTCATTAGTTGAAAATTTTTTAAAAGACTCTCCGGTTCTGCATGAACCATCACTTTTTTATTTTTGATTTTATTCATAGAAGCGAAAATAAATTTATCTTTAACATACCTGGGTAACCATTCAATCATTTTAAAAAAAATCCTGTCCCCCTTGACACGGGAAATAATTTTATATATCTTGCTTTAGAAAATAAAGTACTTTAAGGAAAAGATAATGGAAGAAAAGCAAGCACTTGATGAATTACGGTTCATAAAGAAAGTAATAGAAGACAGCCAGAAAATTATTGCTGATAATGGTATGGGATATATTGTTTGGGGCATTATTATTGTTGTCGGTATGCTTGGTGGTTATCTAAAGTTCAAACTTCGCCTTGATTTCGATTACATATGGGCATGGGTAATACTGATATCGCTCGGATGGATCTTTTCTTACTTCATGTACAAAAAGCCAAAAAATAAAGTTAGAGTGGAAACCTTTGCCGGAAAAATTATGGGGATGCTTTGGTTTTCAATTGGTATGGGAATGACGATTGCTGGTTTTGTAGGATATTTCTCCCATGCTATAAGAGGAGAATATATTAGTGCTATTATGGCAATTTTTCTTGGATCAGCTTACTATCTCACATCTGTATTGAACAATCAAAAATGGTTCAAAATTATTGGTGTTTTGTGGTGGATAGGTGGTGTAGTTATATTTTATGTTGGAGGATTATCATCGTTGCTCATCATGGCTTTTTTAATTACAGTTGGGCAAATTATACCGGGGATTATTCTGTATCGTAAACACAAAAAACAATGTTGTGAAGATGAGTGAATTTGATTATCAACAAATAGATGATATAATCCACTCAAGGATTAGACTTGCCATTATGTCGGTTCTGATTACCGTGGAAGAAATCGAGTTCACTGCTTTAAGGAACTTAGTAAAAACCACTGATGGCAATTTGAGCGTGAATCTTAAAAAGCTTGAAGAAGCAGGATATATAAAAGTGACAAAAGAATTTGTAAATAGAAAACCGGTTACTTCTTATTCGTTAAACCAGAATGGGAGACAAGCCTTTTCTGCTTACATAGAAAATTTGGAAAAGCTTATAAAGAAATAAAATTTTTTATCAACTAACTTTATTTTTTAAAGTACTTTAAGGAGAAGAATATGAAAAATCAATTTGTAACAAGAATACTTTTTATGTTGGTAATAGCAATGCTGTCTATCAGTCCTTCTTTCGCTCAAGAAACAAATTCAGATGAGCTGAATGAAAATCTTCAAAAAATTCAACCCGCGTACTTTCAAAACGACGTAAAGCTCTTTATGGAGGTTCACTCTTTTTTGGAAAGGTTAATTGAGATTGAACCTGCAAACGATCTGGCCAAATACTATTTGGCATATGTTGAATACAGATTATATGCATCAAAGCAAGCCACAAACAATCCATTCGTTGAAAAATTTTATGAGCCTGCTGTTAAAACTTGTAAAGAATTGATAGATGCAGGAAAGATGATTGATGAAATTAAAACTATTCTTGCCGCTTTATACTTGATGCGCCTAGCGAACAATCCGATGGAGGCTATGGCTCTATCACCTCAAATACATACTTTACTTGGGGAAGCAGAGGCTGTCAATCCGTCCAACCCGCGCATTCATATTATAAGAGGAATAATGGTTATGAATACACCTCCAATGTTTGGAGGCAGTGTTGAAAAAGGGATGGAGAGTTTTAATAAAGCCATTTCACTTTTTGAATCAAACAAGAGCGAAAAAAGTAATTTGCCAAATTGGGGATATGAAGAAAGCCAGGTATGGCTGGGTATTGGTTATCAAAAGATGAACAACAAAGAAAAAGCAAAAGAGATTTTTACAAAAGTACTAGAACTGCAACCTGATTTCGGCTGGGTAAAATTCAGGTTACTTCCTTCGGTAGCAAATTAATTTTAGAAAAAGTTTTGAGGAAAATATATGAAAGTATTTAAATTACTAACAATTGTTTATATGGTTTTATTTTCAGTGTGTATTGCTCAAAATAAAACACAGATAAAAGGGAAAGTTACTGATGGGAAAGAGCCAATAGCATTTGCAAGCGTTTATATAGCGGGCAGCACTGAAGGAACTACCTCGGACGAAAACGGAAATTTTTCTTTTTCAACAAAAAAGAAGGGAAAAGTTTTTGTTATTGCAACTATGGTTGGGTACGAAAAATTAAGCCATGAAATTGATATTGATAAGCAAACCAATGTTGAAGTAGAATTGAAACTAGAACAATCAATAATCAAGTTGAGCGGCGTTGTTGTTACTGCAAGTTCTTATGGCTCTCTAAAAGAGAAAGGATTAGTGCTAAGTTCGAGAGACGTGATGATGACACCCGGCGGTGCTGGAGATTTATTTCAGTCACTAAAAACTTTACCTGGTGTAACTCCTGTTTCAGAGGGTGCTCAACTTTATGTTCGCGGTGGTGATCCAATTGAAACAGTTACAATGCTCGACCAAGCATCTATCTATCATCCATATACATTTGAAACTTCTAACGGAAGTTTATTTTCGAATATTAATACTGCATTAATAAAAGATATGTTTTTTTCGAGCGGCGGATTTTCTGCAAAGTATGGAAATGTTCTTTCAGGTGTCCTAGATATAGAAACAAAGGAGCTTCCAGAAGTTGCCGCTTATTCTATTGGCTTATCCATGGCAAATGCATCAGTAAACGCACGAGTGCCAATAACAAATAAAATTGGAATTCAATTAAATGCACGCCAATCATTTACCAAACCCATTTTTATTTTAAATGGAGGATTAGATCGTCTTGTGGTTACTCCTTCCTCTTCGGATCTTAGCACTATTATCAACTACAAATATTCTGACACAGGAAAACTGAAATTAACTTTTTTTCTTAATACAGATAAGCAAGGAGTAAATCTAGAAAGAGCAGAGTATGTTGGAACTTTTGACGGTACATCAAATAATATATTAATTGCGCTTCAAAATACTGATGTACTTTCATCCAGCATTGTCAGTAAAACAAGTTTATCTTTTAATACCTATGATAATCTTTGGAAAATTGGTCTGCTTGATTTAAAAACCACTGATTATAATTACAAATTAAGGAACGATTTACAGATTACACTTACAACATCATTTAGATTTAATACTGGCTTTGAAATTGAAAAGAGAGTTTCAAAATTTGAGGGAATTATTCCCAGAGAAGATTATGATATTAGACCAGGATCTACATTTGATGTTATAAATGCTCAACTATCTGGATCAAGAATTGGAGCTTATACAGAAGTTGAAATGATAAACCTCCTTGGATTTCAAAGTCTTTCAACTTCCTTTGGAATACGAGCAGATTATATTCCAGAACTAAAACTATCTTGGATTGACCCAAGGTTTAGTTTTGCATATAAATATGATGACTTTACAATATTTGCGTTTGGGCTAGGAATATTCAGGCAACTTCCAAATCCAAGATTGTTTTCTGATTCTGACGGTAATCCTAATCTTGGACCGATGAAAGCATCGCACATAATATTTTCATTTAACAGGACAATTGGTGATGCTGAGGATTTAAGAATTGAAACGTATTATAAGAAATATGAAGAATTACCTCTTGAGAACAAAACACTAAATTATGATAACAATGGTTCTGGTTTTGCAAAAGGATTAGACATAATTCTAAAAAGTAAAAATTTCTTTGGAATCAATGGCTGGATATCATATGGAATTATGGAAACTAAAAGAAAGTGGATGGATTTTGAAGAACTGTTCAGCAGTAATTATGATATTACACACAACCTTAATTTGGTAGCAACTTATATGCTGTCAGATTCTTGGATGGTTGGAGTGAATTGTAAAATCGCGACAGGCAGACCATACTCACCAATAATTGGCAGTATCTTTCATAGTCAGGAACAAATTTATGAACCTGTATACGGAGTTAAAAACTCAGAACGATTTTCAACCTATAAGCGTATAGATTTGCGAGTATTATATTTATTTCAACTCTTCTCAAAATACTCGGCGGTTTTCTTTTTAGAAGGATTAAATATTTTCGATTTTGGAAATATCTTTGGATATACTTATTACAAAGATTATTCATCAAAAAAAGAAGTAGAAAGTTATTTTGGACGGAGGATGTTAGTTTTTGGAGCAAATGTAAATCTCTAGATTCGTATATAAAGATTAAAAATTCATGCTAACAGAACCGTATTATTAAAGGCGGAACTGGATTTTTAATGGCTCTCCGGTTCAGCATGAACCATCACTTTTACATTTTTAATTTTGCTGCTGATAGCTTTCTCAACCATATGAGAAATTTCGTGAGCCTGTTCGATGGTCATGCTTTTATCAACATGAATATTTAAATCCACAAATTTGTTTGGTCCTGACTCGCGGACTTTTATATCATGAAATTGTTTGACTTCGAGAATTTCTTTAACAATTACCTCAACTCTTTCATGCAGTCCAATCGGTGCCCGGTCAACTAGTGCATCAAATGACCTTTTACCCAAGCGATAACTCACGCTTAACACAATCATCGCAACAATTAAAGCAGCAATCGGATCCGCGTAATGGAAATTAAATGCTGCCCCCATCAAACCAATCAATACTACCGATGAACTCCAGATATCCGTAGAAAAATGCAAGGCATCGGCTTCGAGCGCCTGACTATCATGTTTCTTAGCTACTCTGTAAAGTGCACGTGAACGGGAATAATCAATTATAATTGAAGAAATTATTACAATAAAACTCCAGACGGTTACTTCGATCTGCACTTCATGAGTAACTAATCTTCTAATAGCTTCGTATATAATCCAAACACATGTAATTACAAGTAAAAGTGTTTCAATAAGTGCTGAATAGTTTTCAATTTTACCGTGACCAAAGTTGTGGTCTTCATCCGGAGGAGTATCCGAAAATTTTACTGCAAAATATGTTATCACTGCAGCAACTAAGTCCAGGGCAGAATGAAGTGCTTCTGAAAGAATACCAAGGCTTCCTGTTAACAGTCCTATAACCAGCTTGAATGAAGTTAGAAATATCGCGGCAAGAACTGAAGTAAGTGCAATGGATTTTTTTTCTTTCGATGCCAGGGCTGCGGAATTATTCATTCTTACTAAACCTTTTGGAAAAGATGATGTACAAATTAAGTATTTCTTCCATAATGGAAATAACCCCTCGTGTCCCGCTTCATAAAAAAAATGATTGACTTCGATAGATGAAACTTATATAGTTGAGTAGTAATAAAAGATGACTATGTCTATCTCTGCTACAAATAGTAATCCTTACACCTTCCCGTATATTAACTCATCGACCGATGGTTCGGGTGTACGTAAGTTAAACGAAACAAAATTTCAGAATGAAGAGAAAACATATCTGAAATATTCCACACATGACCAAAGAAATATTAAAGTATCTGAAAAGATGGATGAGAATAGAACCATCCAAGATTACAACATACCGTTACAGCAAAGCACACCGACTGTAAAACTTCTTAAAATATTGAAGTCATTCAATGAAACAAAAAAAACTGATCTCACTAATAACAAAGCAGATTATGTTGATTTTACAGAGATAAATAGATCCTCAGAAGAAGAACCCGTCCAGAAGTCTCCGGATGAAATTGGCTTCTATATAGTGATTGATGAACATGAAACCAATAAGGATGTAAAAAAAATCAAGAAGCCTATAGACATTTGGCAAAAAAGAATTAATTCGACTTATCATTTAGGATTTATGAAAGAGCCCGGGATCTTGGTAAACGTTGTTGTTTAATTTTTGTAATAACCTTTCTTTATATAAAGTTTAGCTCCTTTCAGTCGTTCATCACCAATTTGATTAACTATATAGTGCTTCTCCGGTTTACCATTTACTTCCAGTACTTCAAACCCGACGATTCCCTTTCTGATAAGGTCCGAAAGCATTTTCAAAAACTCTTCTCGCTCGGCGTTGTTCAAATCGCTAACATCTAATCTATCTGGTCTGCCAAGATTGAGAAATTTGTCAATCCGGTTATAAACTTTTGACGTATTTGAAATTTCGATTGAATCTTTTGCGGATAAATTTTTATCCGGCGGTTTTATTTTTTTAGAATTGCTTGAGAACAAGTCTTGTAATATTTTTGTGTTATCGACCGGTTTCATTGGAATATTCTTTTTTCTATTATTATCGTAATAAAAGGATAAAGATTTAGCGTTAATAATTTTCAGAAACTGAAAGTGTGATTTTACTCTCATTAACTAAGTACAAATTATAGAATTACTGAATAGATTTTTATTTTGTTTATTCAATCAACTATTCGTTTCAGGTTGAAAAAGATTCTCCTTGTTATTGACTATATCTATACCTGGTTTTCTTATCAGTTTCATGCCAAAAAGCAGACGAGTGATATTGAATCGCTTAATTAACAATTCATAAATCAATAAACTTATACCGAACGTAACAATAACCAATAAAGCAAATTTTGGTAGTACTCCCCAATTCAACTGAATTATATAGTATGCAAATATTAATTCAACGCTCTGGTGGAGAATATATAACGGATAAACCGATTCATTCGCATAAGAGAGCACTTTACTTGGTTTGTTCAAAAGAACTCTTCCGTAACCAAGTATTGCAAAGAGCAAAGAAGGAATCATCACCATTTTAAATATTCCATAGACATAAATAAACCAACCGGCATTTTCATCAACAATTTCGAATGTCGGACCCCAAACAAAAGTAGCTAAGATAAATACAGGTATAAGAGCTTGCAGAAGCGATTGCTTTCTTTTTGCAACCAGCACATCCCAAAATTCGTTAACTGCAGAAATACCAAAGCCTACGATGAATAAAGTAAATGAAACGCTGTGCAAATACCAATCATCAATCAGGCCATGTGTTTCGGGATATTTTTGAGCGAGTATGTAATAATAAATTAGCAAAGGAAGCATCAATGAATAAATCGAATTGGGATGTTTATTTAGAACCGAGCCGATTTTATTTCTTAAGTTAAGTGATTTTTCATTTCGCAAATATTTGAAAAGCGGGTAAGCAACTAATGAATAGACAAAAATATAAAGTACATACCAGAGATGATGCCAGCTGAAACTGCCGCCCATTGGATATGGGACAAAATTGAAAACTGTTTTCCAGAATTCCCAATAATTGGGAAATTGAATTCCATGAAATAATCTATCGTAATAAATTTGCGGCGGAACGATAACAAACATTCCGAATATGAGAGGAATTAAAAGTCTTCTGCTTCGTTCTGCAAAAAATGATTTTCCTATACGTGTGCCCATAGAATGGAAAAGAACTATTCCGGAAATCATAAACAATAGAGGAAGGCGCCATTGATGCAAAAATGCCATCCATGTTTCAAACCATTCAACGGTTTGAGAATTCTTCAAATGAAATTCCCACGGCACGAAAATCATTCCGACATGAAAAAATATTAACATATAGAATGCAATTACCCGCAGCCAATCTATATCGTGATGTCTTTCTTTTGTTTCCATTGTATCTTCTGTTGTTTGGTAATTTCGACGGGGAAAATATTATTCGGTTTCACAATTCAATGGCGATATGTCATGAGAGGGATTTTTTTATCTATGAAACGGAAAAACTTTCATAAAAAAATTCTGTCATCATTTTCTGAGATATATTTCGTACGGCTTCTCTAATAAATCTCAATAAAGTGAATATTCAAATCCCGTTAATGACTCTCAAATACCCGTTCATGACAGAAAATGAGTTTGAAACAAATCAATTGATCATCTTTTGATCAGAAATTCCATTAATTTTGTGAGGGAATTAACAAACAATGAACAGTATGTCTCAACGGTTTTTCAAAACGAAGTATAAAACGTTTTTATTTTTCTTTTTGCTTGCTAATGTAAATGCGCTCTTGAACTTTTCAGTAATAGTAAGCACTATACTTGTTGAGGGTGGAAAACCAAATATTCTATACCATACAATTTTTGAATTGACCGGATCTTATTCTTTCTTCTCTCTTACACCATTGATGCTAATTCTTTTTAGCAGGTTGCCGCTTAAAAAAGAAAAATTATGGATTCGTATACCTTTATACTTTCTTGCTGCTGGATGTTTTGGTGTTATGCATACTTATATAATGTTTGTTACAAGAACACTCATTTTTGATTTAGCCGGATGGGGAATATATGAGTATGGTTACTTTCCATACCGTATACTAATGGAATCACTAAAATTGTTATTAGGTTTCTGGATTTTATGCGGCAGCTATTACTTTGTAAAGATTAATCGAGATCGTCAAGCAGAAAAATTACGTGCAATTCAATTGGAAGAAGAACTTACAAAAAACAGACTCCAAACCTTGCAGGCACAGATTAATCCTCACTTCCTCTTCAATGCACTAAATATGATTTCATCAACTATGTATACGGATATTCAATCTGCCGATAAAATGATTGCCAATCTCAGCGATCTGCTGCGTATTTCATTAAAGAACAATCCGAAAGGAAAGATTAGTCTACAGAAAGAAATTGAAACTCTTAATCTGTATTTAGAGATAATGAGAGATCGATTCAAAGACAAGCTGGCAATTAATATGCGTATTGATGAGGCAACAAATGAAGCGCTTGTTCCATCCTTTCTTCTTCAGCCATTAGTAGAAAACTCAATTAAACATGGAATGGAAACACTTAACTCACTGAAAATTGAGATTATTTCCAGTCTTGATAAAAATAAACTTATCCTTACAATTAAAGACAATGGTCCGGGAATTCAGAAAGAAACAGCAACTGTATTAAATAGCGGTGTCGGTTTATCAAATACTGTTGAACGTCTTGAAAAATTATATGGAAGCAATTTTGAATTCAATTGGGAAAATTTAAGCGAGGGCGGATTGCTACTAACATTAGAAATTCCATTCAAAGATGAGGGAGAACTGAATTGAATGTATTAGTTGTTGACGATGAACAGCCGGCACGAAAAAAAATTATTTCTTTTTTAAAAGATGAGAATGAAATAGAACAAATTTTTGAGGCCGGAAACGGAATCGAAGCAATTAATAAGATAAAAAGCGAAACCCCTGATATAGTTTTTCTCGATATACAAATGCCGGGTCTAAATGGTTTTGGAGTGATAGAAGAAATCGGTGCTGAAAATATGCCCCCGGTAGTTTTTGTTACTGCCTACGATCAATTTGCCATCAACGCATTTGATGTGAACGCTGTTGATTATCTGTTAAAACCATTCGACAAGGAACGATTCTCAAAATCTTTCAATCGTGTTACGGAAGAGATAAAATTCAAGAAAAAAAATATCGATGACATAAAACTGATTCTAAATGAAGTTAAGAAGGAAAAGAAATATTTAGAACGATTTTTGATAAGTGTAGGATCCAAATATTTTTTTGTAGCAGTTAGAGAGATAATATTTATTTCATCGGCCGAAAAGTATGTGGAATTGCACACTGCAAAAGGAAAATATCTTTTAAGAGATACAATGAACAATGTTGAAGAATCGCTCGATCCGGAAAAGTTTGCTCGCATTCACCGCTCTTACATAGTTAATGTTGAACAAATTCAGGAAATGCAGCCGTGGTCTCACGGTGATTATATCGTGTTATTAAAGAATGGTGAAAAAATGAATATGAGCCGTAGGTACAGAGAGAATCTTTTCGGTAAAACTGAATTATCTGAATAAGTTTCCTCGCCGCAGTAGTGAAGAATCCAACTCGAAAAAACTAAAATTCTTGCGGCAGTTCTTTCAATTGCGCGTAAGTGAACACCGGTCCATCTTTGCAAACATAAACATTACCCACATTGCATCGTCCGCATTTGCCGAGACCGCATTTCATTCTATTCTCAAGAGTTGTAATTATATTTTCTTCCTTAAAACCGAGTTTTGTTAAAACGGGGATAGTAAATTTTATCATGATAGGAGGACCGCAAACAATCGCAACTGTGTTTTCACTTTTTGGTGCAGTCTTCTCAACTATGGCTGGAACAAAACCAATTTCGCCGTCCCAATCCGGAACTTCTCCGCCGGGATCAAGAGTAACAACGGTTTTAATATCGGTCCTTTCCTTCCACTCTTTTAATTCACGTTTGTAAACCAGATCTTTAAATGAACGAGCGCCATAGACTATTGTAATATCTTTAAATTCATTTCGCAAATCCAAAACATTCCAGATGACACAACGAACAGGAGCTAAACCAATTCCTCCCGCAATGAATAAAACATTTTTACCTTTCATCTCTTCAACGGGAAAATAATTCCCGTAAGGACCCCGGAATCCTATTGTATCACCAACACTCAATCTCCGCATTGATGATGTAACTTTTCCAATCTGCTTAAATGAACATTCAATGTATTCCAACCTTGTGGGAGACGAGGCAATACAAAATGTGGATTCCCCTTCACCAAACATTGAATATTCACCGAACTGTCCGGCCTTGAAGGAAAAATTTTTCGCAAGTTCTTTATCTTTGAACTGCAGCCGGAAGGTTCTGGTGTCCATTGTTTCGTCAATTATATCGGTGACTTCCATTAGTTCCGGTTTGTAAATATTTGTGTTACCCATATTTTTTCCTTTTCTCTCATTCTGATAACGAGCTTTAGCGAGGAATAATGCCGAAGGCATCCTCCATTGGAGTCCTTCGGACCTTCGGGAGAATCTCTATCTATTAAGTTAGAGATATTTCGTTCTCGCCTTCCGGCAATTCGCTCAATATGACAAAGATTAATTATTTATTGCCACAAAATTTATTTCGCTCACAACGGCTGCGATGTTAATTCCAACCGGACATCCGCGGGAACATCTTCCGCATCCCGTACAGAGTATCTCATCGAATCTATCTGTGTAATATTTGAATTTGTGTGCAATGCGCTGGCGGTATCGTTTACCTTGATTATCGCGAGGATTATGACCCGATCCGTGAAGAGTGAACAGACCAAATTGACACGCATCCCAATTTTTCATTCTGCGTCCGCAGCTGTAGTCGCATTCTTCGTCAATGATATCGAAGCAGTGGCAGACCGGACACACGAATGCACACTGCCCGCATCCCAAACATGTTTCACCAACTTTATCAAAAAGTTTGTGCTCGAAATTATTGGTGATCCATTTTCTAACTTTTCTACTTTCAAATCTTTTTTCCGGATTCTTGATTTTAGAAAGAGTTTCGGTAGATAGTTTTGAATTTCCATCGCTCAAATATTTTTCATATGGCTTAATGAATTCTTTTCCCCTTTCATTTACAATTCTAAACGCATATTTATTCTCGTCGAGGGGTACTAAGAAAATATCCGAACCTTTTTCTGTCGTTGGATTCAGCCCAACAGAGGTACAAAAACAAAATTCGTCTTGATAGTTGCACGCAACACCTAATACAATCGAATTTTCGGCGCGCTGATTGAAAAATTTGTCTTTGTAATCCCAGTTAAACACTTTGCTCATTATTTCAATCGAGCGGGCATCACAAGGTTTTGCACCTAAGAAAACAATTTTCCTTTCTTCCGGCAGTGGCTCAACAAGATCAAAATCATCTTTCTTATTTTTGTAATAAAAGATCGGTTCGGTTTTTGAAAAAACAAATTCTTTGTATGAAACATTAGATGGAATACCGGAGTGATTTATTTTCATCTCAGTAGCATCAGCAATACTTTTCCACCCAATGGATTCTTCATCATGTCCGATTACCAAATGATTTGCTTTTATCAGATCACTCACAAGTGAGACTAAATTTTGGTGACTAATTAATTTTTCTTCCATAATTTTTTCCTTTGACCTTATCTTTTGGAGGTATTATCAAAATTTTAAAGTCATTTCGAGCGAAGTCGAGAAATAGACTTACATTCTCTGATCACACACCTCGACTCCGCTCGGTATGACAACTTCGCGGAGTTTATCCCGATGTAAATCGGGACTCAGTGTGACACTAAATCACTTTATAAAACTTTCATTATCCTTGATGTCGTAAGTACCAACCAGCGTGGGAGTATCCAAGCCGATTCCGGCGGTGTAATCAAATTCTTTCTTCGCAACCATTCCCATCTTTCTATTCAAAAATGAAAGCGGAATTTCTGCCGGACATGCTCTTTCACATTCGTTACAGCCGATACATCTTCCGGCAAGATGAAATGCGCGGATGATATTCCACGAGAAATTTCCGCGTGTGTGTGCACTGCTTTCTATCCAGCGCGGAATTGATTTATCAGCGATGCATCTTTCACAATAGCAAAGAGGACAGGCCTGACGGCATGCGTAACATTTCACGCAACGTTCAAACTCTGCTTCCCAAAAATCCCATTTTTGTTCAGAGCTCATCGCTTCGAGTTTTTGCATAGTTTCAAAATTATGATCGTTCCTTTTCAGCATCTCTTCAATATCGCCTATGAGTGTATGATGAAGATGAGGAGTACGAACCGAGCAGTTCAAACATTTTGTCGCAATCGTATCAGCGCTAAATTCCTTGCCAAGTTCCGAGACAACTCCGCTGCAATTCATACCGATAATGTAAATGTCATCTTTGTTGATCTGGTTCTCTTGTATCAATTGAACAATTGCTTTAACATCACAACCCTTGGCAACAATTCCTACCGTTCCTTTATTTTTATATTCCTTGCGTGTGAGGTAAATAGCAAGATTGTTGACACAAAACTTATTGAACAAGAGTTTGTCCGCATCTTCAACAGTTCGGACAATTAGCGGTTTAGTTCTATTTGGAGTTGTTCCTTCGGTGTAACCGATAATTACTTTTACTGTTCCGGCATTTAAAAGTTCTTTTGCTTTCTCTCTAAGTTCATTCATGAATAACAAACTCCTCATTTATCTTCGCATATTTTACAAACGGTCCTTTCTCTTTTACTGAATTAATTACTTCCGTAACAACATCAACAAATTTTTTACCTTCGGAGGCAGAGACCCATGAGAAATGTAACCGTGAAGAATCTATTCCTATGAAATCGAGTAATTGTCTAAAGAATATCCACCGTCTGCGCGCGTGAAAATTTCCAGTGTTGTAATGGCAATCGTTCGGATGACAGCCCGAAATCAGAACTCCATCGGCGCCTTTCTCAAAAGCTTTGATAATAAAAACCGGATCGATTCTGCCTGTGCACGGCACGCGAATCATTTTTATATTTGTTCCGTATTTCAATCGAGAGGTACCCGCAAGATCGGCACCTGTATAAGTGCACCAGTTGCAAACGAATGCAGCAATCTTCGGTTCAAATTTTTCTTGTTCCATATTTCCTCTTTAAATTCTGAGTCTCGACGCAGTCGAGGCGAAGAATCTCATAACTATTCAAGTTAGAGATGCTTCACTTCGTTCAGCATTTAAGACAACGCATTTATCTCTGCGTAAATTTGTTCATCGTTGAAGCCGATCAATTCAACGGACTTCGATGGACAAACCGCGTTGCATGTTCCACATCCTTGACACAATCCGGAATTAACATATGCGATTGTTCTAATCAAGTTGCCTT
>CAYTUV010000052.1:0-23915 GCA_964441505.1 uncultured Melioribacter sp.
GCCTCATAATCGAATGTTTTTACTTTGTTTTTAAAAGTGGCACAAGTCAGGAATGGCAGGTGATATGGGATTTACTACCGGTCAGGCAGAATTCCGGAGGGATAAAGACAGCGCTGCAATCTGGTTCGGTAACTTCTGCACTGTCTGGCAAAAACAAGCGGGCGGGGAGTGGAAGTTCGCGATCGATATAGGCAATCATAATGCTAAGCCTCCGGTTACTGAAACACCTCTTCAATATCAGTCCGTTGCTTCCTCAAGTCTTCAAATGCTCAAGGGAATGAGTCATAATGAACCTGATGAACTTCTTGCATTGGACGGGCAATTAAATCTCATCTCCGATAAAATGGGAATTGTTGAGACATACAAAAAATTTATGAATGAAGAATCAAGAATTTTACGGGATGGATTATTTCCTGTAGTAGGATTAATACAGATTAATAACTATTGCACTACTCAGTCATCTAACATGAAATTCAAACCGATTGGGGGAAAATTATCTTCATCCGGTGATTTCGGATTTACGTACGGTGAATCGGAAATAAAGAGTAAGGATAATAAATCGGTTGAGCGGTTCAATTACATGCATATATATAAGAAAGATAAACAACACTGGGTGATTGCAGTCGAGGTGTTAAGTAAAATTGAATAGAAAATTATTTTTCGTTTGAGCCCAGGAAATTAATACCGGATACTTTTATAATGCTGAAGATCAATAAAGCTACTCCCATCCATTGTACAGGATTCAAAATATTTCCATGAAGAAAATATTCGAGTACGACTGCAGTTAAAGGAAATGCCAATTCACAAATTGTTGCTACCGAAGCAGTAATTTTTTTCAACCCATAGTAGTAGAGGAAAATTGCTGCACCGCCCGTTGTAAAAGCAATCAGCAGAAAAACCAGCCATTGACTTGCCGAAACATTCACGATTGATTTTATGTCTCCCATTATTGAAGCGATAACTAACATTATTGCTGCTGATAATAAAAATCTCAGGTAGGTTCCCATTTCAAAGCCGACATTTCTCAAAGCTCTTTTACTGAAGACTGTTGAGGAACTGAAACTGATTGCAGCAATAAGAGAAAAGCCTGCGGCAATTATTGTTTTATCGCCGGTCCCCAAATCCGGGAATGATAAACCGAACGTCATAAAATAAGCGCCCGAGATTGCCAGTGCCGCCCATAAGAAGAAAATTTTCGGAAGTTTTTCTTTCAATAAGAAAGCGGCAAATGTTAAAGCGAATACAGGTTGAAGTTTCTGAATAAGTATAACTATAGACAGATTTACAAAATTTACATAGAAGAGAGCCTTGGTTATTGACATTGTCCCAATAGTGCCGCCGAATAATGCAACTCCTAAAAATGCAAGCCAGTCCTTTCTGTTTAGCAATTTGAGCTTCGGATACTGCTTTATAAAAATGGGGGAGAGGATTAAAGCGACAATTGAACTTTCGATAAGCACAACAACGGGAACTGGCAAACTATATAATGCAGGGCGCAGAACAATTCCGTCTATTCCCCATAGCGCGGCGGCAATAATTACAAAAAGCGGTGCAAAACGACTCATCTGAATTTCTTTCTTAGAGCTAACTCTACAAATTTTGTGGGCAAAGATAAAAATTATTTCTTAGTTATGTGTATAGTTAAGATATTGAACCGGCAGCCCTGCTTTTAATATTGAACCGGAAAAGTAAGGTGATGCCCAGCGAAGCAAGTCCAAGAAGCAAACCAATCCAGACTCCAACGGCTCCAAGCTTGAAATAAAATCCGAGAATAATTGAAATTGGAATTCCAATTACCCAATATGTTGCAAATGAGATCAGCATTGGAATTTTTGTATCAGTTAATCCGCGGAGTACACCGATGCCGACAGCTTGCATACCGTCGAAAATCTGAAACAGTGCCGCTACTATTAACAGTTGTGATGCGACATCAATCACTTCTATTTCATTTATATATAGTGTTGGGAAAAAATTTCTGAATAAAATAAAACTGACTCCGAAGAAGGTCATAAGTAAAGTTGCAAAACCGAGCGCGCTAAAACCGGCACGTCGTATTTGTACAATATTTTTTTGTCCGACTGCTTCGCCGACACGGATCGTACCAGCGGAAGAAATTCCGAGTATGATCATATAAGTTATCGAGGCAAGATTGATTGCTATCTGATGAGCCGCGAGTTGTGCTTTCCCAAGCCAGCCGATCATAATAGCCGCAAATGCGAATGCGGCAACCTCAAGAAAATACTGGAAGCCGCTTGGCAATCCGATGTTGATCAACTTTTTAATAAGTGAGTAATCTAATTCCGATAATTTTATCTGCGGTTTATAGACATTCACCTTTTTATAATTGAGAACGAAATACAGTAACATTGCAGACATCGTCCAACGTGTGAGTGTGGTTGCCACACCGGCTCCGAAAAGTCCCCATGCGGGAAAACCAAAATGCCCGTAGATAAAAATCCAGTTCAGGAATGCATTCAAAAGATTAGCTAAAATTGCAACGTACATAGGTGGTGTTGGAATTGAGAGACCTTCCAGAAATTGGCGGTAGGTTTGGAAAAGTATAAAAGGAATCACCGAAAGAGATAAAACCTGCAGATAGGGAATTGCCTCTTTCACGACTTCTCCGGGCTGATTAAGATATGGGATGAAAAAAGAGAAACCAAAAGTTACAGCCATCAATGCAATTGAGAAGATGATATTCGCGGCTAAAGAGTGATTCAGAATTTTGCCGCAGTCATCAAATTTACCGGAACCTTTGGCAATAGCAATTAATGGAGTTGCCGCCATAGATAAACCAATTCCAATAACCAGTATCAGGAAGAAAATTCCATTTACTAAAGATGCGGCGGCTAATGAAGCTGAGCCGACTTTACCAACCATCATACTATCAACAACGCCAAGCATGACATGACCAAGCTGTCCCACTGAAATTGGCACGGCAAGTTTTAATGTTTCTTTGATATGTGTATTTAGTGTCATTTCTTCCAGTTGACGTTGTTGATCGGTTACTAAATTTGATTGACCGAAAACAGATATTGCCGCCGGTTCTAGGGCGAATTTTCTTTTCTAAATTTACTAAATATTCAGTGAACAAATCGGAAGTTCAGTCGGAATCATAGGGTGAATCGCAACTTGAATTACTGCGCCCGATGCTGATCTCAAAGATGGAAAATTGAGGAATGAGAGTATTGAATATTCCCGGCTGTTATACTATGTTGGTACTGCAACGCTGCAATGTGTCATAACCGTATCTGCAAAGTGTTAGTGTGGATGAATTATAAAAATCAATAACACAGCTAACGGTTTGCGGAAATTCAGTAATGGGTATTTAAGCGAAAGATTTAATAATGATCAAATCAGAATATATTCCATTCCCGGAATTATCAACTACAAGATTTTCTCTTCGGCAATTGACTCTGGATGATAAGGAAGAAATTTTTGTTCTCCGTTCTGATGAAAGAGTTTTAAAGTATCTTGATATTCCGATAGCTAACACCATAGAGGATGCGTGTCAGTTTATTATCAAAATAAATAACGGTATCAGTAATAGTGATTGGATCTATTGGGGGATTTCTAAAAAGAATGAATCAAAACTACTTGGAACAATTTGCTTATGGAATATCGCACTCGAAAAGTCTAACGCCGATATTGGATTTGCGCTACTTCCTGAATATCAAGGTCGGGGAATAATGCAAGAAATCATGCCGGTTGTTTTAGACTATGGTTTTAATATAATGAAGTTACAAAAAATAAAAGGTGAAGCTGCGCCGGAAAATATAAAATCGATAAAGCTTATGGAAAAATTTGGTTTTGTAAATGAGAGCAAATTAGAAAATACAGTTATCTACTCATTGCAAAAGGAAATAAATTAAACACTCAGATAGTGTTAATTAGATGGTAACTCAGAACTTCTAGAATGGAAGCAAGAAATGGAAGTTCCGGATTTAACTTTGAGGGAATTTATACCTGGTAAAAAAACATGAATATTATATAGAATGTACAATTGCTGATGGAAGAAAGGTGACGATATCTTTTCAGGGCAATGGGATGGAAACAAAAGTGGCAGAGAGTTTTGAGACGGAGTCAACGCATTCAGCGCGGGGGCTGGCAATCGATCCTGGATAATTTTTAAAAATATACAGGAATAACTTCGGGCTAAATCTGTTTATATTATTCATAGAAATTTCACAATCTTTATTAACTATAAAAAGATGCTGAAGAAAAATCTTATATCGTACATATCGATCTTTCTGATTTACTGTGCAGGTTATAGTCAGAGTATAAAGAGTCTGAATCTGGGGAAAGAATTACCAGCGGATTCAATTGCTTTTGTTCAGTTAAAGACAGATTCACTTTTTAACAGCAGGCAGATAATCAGTCTGATGGCATTTCATAAAAATTCCAGCGACAGATTCCGATTCGAATTTGGTTACAGTAAATCGGATTTAAAACCGACCAGTTTATTTGCGGTAAGTAGAAATGCTGTTGCTGCTATCAACGGCGGCTTTTTTGACCGGGATAAAGGGGGAAGTGTTTCATATTTTGAAATAAATGACACTGTAATAAGTAAAACAAAACCTCCACGGTTAAAATGGTCAAAGCCTAGAAGTTTTTTTAACGGAGCTATCGTTTTAAGTAAGCATAATAAGGTTTCAATACAAAAAGCTCGGTCTGATCATGAATATGAAAGGTCGAAAGAAGAAGCGGCTGTATTGTTAACCGGTCCATTACTCCTGTTGAATTCACAAAAAATAAAATTACCAGCAACCAATTTTGTAAAAAAGCGGCATCCCAGAACTTTCTTTTGTACGACAAATAAATATGCGGTGTTTATCACTGTTGATGGCAGAAGTAAAGAAGCCGAGGGAATGAGTCTGATTGAAGCACAGGAGTTTCTTCTGAACATAGGATGTGTTGATGCAATAAATCTTGACGGAGGCGGATCGACAACGATGTGGACAAAAGATAAAGGTGTGGTTAATTTTCCGAGCGACAAGACAGGCGAAAGACCTGTTTCCAATGTATTATTCATAATGAATAAATGAGAACAATCACCTGCTTATCAATAGAATAATATGTGAGTGAATTACTGGTGACTTTCCCTGTAAATATTCCGGTATAAGAAGTTGCGGTGCGGCCGACTGAACAAGTAGTATCGTCAAATAAGGAATAGCAATTTATGAAAGGCAGTTTGATAGATTATATTATTATTGTCGGTTACCTTATCGGCATCGCGATTTTCGGAATCATTTCAGGGGGAAAGCAGAGAACGGTAAAAGATTATTTCCTCGGCTCTAAAGTGGTCCCATGGTGGGCGGTTTGTTTTTCGATAGTTGCTGCTGAGACGAGTACACTGACTTTTATTTCAATTCCGGGACTGGCATATATTACAAATCTGAATTTTCTGCAGGTAACTTTCGGATACTTGCTGGGGAGAATAATAGTAGCATATGTATTTCTTCCTGCATACAGCAAGGGTGATTTGAAAACAGCATACACATTTCTTGAGTTCAGGTTCGGTGGTAAGACAAGATCGTTCGCATCAATTGTTTTTCTCTTTACAAGAATTGCAGCCGATGGTGTAAGGCTTTTCGCTACCGCAATTCCACTAAAGCTGATGATAGACATCAGCTACCCTCAAGCTATTATGATAATGGCGCTTGTTGCCCTTATATATACATATACGGGCGGGGTTAAGGGAATAATTTGGGTTGATGTTATACAGATGTTCACGTATCTGGGAGGAGCCATATTTGCAGGGATTTACCTGCTGAATCTGATACCGGGAGGATGTGGAACTGTTATAAGCACAGCATCGGAAAGCGGAAAACTTTCTGTCTTCAATCTGGGATTCGATAAAGGCTTCGCGGGATTTTTCAGTCAACCGTATACATTAATAGGCGGACTGCTAGGCGGAGCGTTCCTCTCGATGGCATCTCATGGAACGGATCAATTAATTGTCCAGCGTCTGCTTGCTGCAAAAAATCTGAAGGAGAGCCAGAAGGCTATTATCGGAAGCGGTTTTATTGTGATAATTCAGTTCGCAATATTTTTAGTAATCGGTGTAATGCTTTACAGCTATTACGGAGTTTTGAACGTAAAGTCGGATACTGTCTTCCCGAAGTTCATTATTGAAGTACTTCCGCCAGGAATATTCGGAATAGTAATCGCAGGATTATTCGCCGCGGCGTTGTCAACTTTGGGGGGATCGATAAGCTCGCTTTCTTCATCAACGATGATGGATCTATACTTGCCGTTCTTTGGAAATCAAATGAGCGAGAGTGCGCAACTGAAGATCAGCCGAATGTTCACAGTGCTGTGGGCTGTTCTGCTTATATGCACCGCGTTATTTTTCATAAACACATCACAGGCGGTTGTCGAGTTAGCATTAAGCATTGCCTCATTTACTTACGGAGGATTGTTGGGAACATTTCTTCTCGGAATACTTGTCAAAAAAGCCAGGCAGGAAGATGCTCTTGCCGGATTTGTTGCGGGCATTTTCATAATGATAACGGTCATTTCACTTAAACTTGTCGCGTGGACATGGTTCACTTTAGTTGGAGTAATTGCGACTCTCCTCATTGGCGGATTATTAAGTGCTCTCTCAGATAGGGTAAAATCTTCGGATAAGCTTTTGTAGGGCGAACTTCAGTTCACACGTTGACGTGATTATCCTACACTCAAAAACGCAGCCCTCAAATATTCTGTTCTTGTTTATAGAAACAGTTAAATTTTATGTAGTGAAAAATCATTAAATTGATAACAGATCTCGTTAATAATTATTGCTGAAATGAAATTCTCTTTTTACGAAAAACTTTTTCAAGGTAATTCGATTCCTAAATATTTTGGAATTATGGGGCTGATTATAATTATCCTCTTCCTCCTCCTCAACATAATTGGTGTCAGGTTCATTCAGGACGACGCCTATACTTCATTCCGGTACGCTAAAAATTTTGTTGAAGGGAAGGGATTAGTCTTCAACGCGGGGGAGAGAGTCGAGGGATACACAAATTTTTTATGGGTCATGATTCTTAGTCTTATCTATTTTCTAAATCATGCCCGCATAATAAGCCTTGATCTTGAGAGTGAAGCACAATTTCTTTCCATTACTTTTTCCGTATGTACCCTTATTCTTACCTATCTGCTTTCCCGGACAATTCTCAACCGGGAAGATCATGAAAGATCAACCACCGCAAATTTTGTAAATGAACTGATTATTTTAATTCCGGTTTTCCTCTTGTCTGTTTCAACACCTTTAATCTATTGGGGTGTCAGTGCAATGGAGACATCCTTGTTTGTCTTTTTAACTTTATTATTAATTCTGATTTATCTTAGAAAGAAAGAAACGGATAAACCAAATTTTTGGTGGATTTCAATATCGGTATTCAATTCCCTCCTTAGACCGGAAGGTTTAATTGTTTTTGCTCTTATTCTCTCCCATAAAATATTTTATAATATGTTTCTGAGTGAAGAAAAGAAATTTTTATTAAGAATCAGATCAGTAGTAGATAAGACTCTCATTCAAGAAATATCATTCTTTTCATTCCCTTTATTGATTTATTTCTGTTTCAGATTGATCTACTATGGCTACCCGCTGCCGAATACTTTCTACTCCAAAACAGAATTTTCTTTCGAGTTCATTGTTCGCGGATTGAATTACTTCTTCGATTTTGCCAAAGCATATCTTCTTTACGGATTCGTACTTCTATACCCGTTAGTACTTTTCTTCGATAAAAAAAATATTAGGGAATTCTCATTGCTTCTCTGGCTCACATTTGCTTGGACAATTCTGAATATTTTAATTGGTGGAGATGTATTGCCAATTCACCGTTTCTTCTTGCCTCTTATGCCATTAATGTTCATCCTTTTTATGAAGGCTATTCAGTTCACTATTAGCAAATTTACCGGCAAGAAAAAATGGGTCGCTGATTTAATCTCCGCTGCTTTAATCATGATAATAGTTATTGCCGGGAGTGTGAATTATAGTATCCAAAAATCGCAGATGATGGAGAAACATTCTTATGAATCCGGGCTTGTAAAGAAAATGAAAGTTTATGCAAGCTGGGTTAACACACAGGGCGAAAGAAAAGGAAGACAAGTATCGGTTGCCATGTCAACAATTGGGGCTTTCTCTTTTTATTCCGATGCGCGGGTAATAGACCTGGTTGGATTGACCGATGAATACATCTCTCATCATCCAAAAGAAGTGGAGGGGATTGACGAAGACTTGCCTGTTCTGTGGAAAGAGAGACACTACAATGCTGAATATATAATTTCACAGGAACCGGATTATATAATCTTTCCGGCCGGAGCCAAACCCAGCGCGTTTGCAGAGTGCGCTCTCTATGTGCAAAGTGAATTCCGAAAAAATTATTACACGCAGTTATTCTACTCCGATCAATTGCATCAGATGATTCCGGTATTTACACGGAAAGAAAATGTTGGTACCGATCTACCGAAGCTAAATTGCGGTAACAAATATTTAAAACACTATATCGAAGCGAATAATTATTTTTTAGAAATGATTCAGAATAACGATAAAAACACTCTACAAAAAATATTAGCCGAGTGTGACAGTGTTGAATATTTTTGCCCTCAAAAAATGTCCGATGTGAATACGCTCAAGGGAATGGCTTTTTATCATGCCGGAAACTTACAGATTGCTCAAAGCTATTTGGTAAAAGCAGTAGATGAAGAGGATGCAAATTGTATAGCACGATACTATCTAATGAAGATCTACGGCTTCCAGAAAAAAGAAAGGGAAGCGGCAAAACTTATTGACGAGATTGTACGTTACTCGCCCGATGCCTTCCCGAATCTTGTTAAATAGAACTGAATTCATGCCATTATCAAGATTGTATTTTGTAACCGATCTATTTGTTTTTATCTTTCAATAGAAAATTTTAGGGAAAGGATCATATGGGAAATTTAGGCCCGGTAGAAATAATACTAATTGTTCTTGTGCTCATCCTGTTGTTCGGCGGGAGAAAGATTCCTGAGTTGATGAAAGGGATTGGAGAAGGCATACGGCAGTTTAAAAAAGGGATCAACGAGGAAGAAAAGAAACCGGATGATAAAAATCCATAAATGATAGGGTCAGTTATTTGTTTTTAATCCTTTTCTAAAAGAAGTGCTCGTTCTTTCTTCTTTGAGAATAAGAACCAAAATTTCGTTTAAGAATTCTGCAATATTCTATTCACTCCAATATGGAATCAAGATTAAATTTGTTTGGAGGCTCTGATGAGAGATAATTTTTTATCAGAGAATTCCCTAATATGTAAATAAGCTAAGCCATTCTTTCAACCGGAAAACAGTAATAAAAATAAAATTTGAGAAAGAGGAGAATTAAATGACAGATAGTACAAAGAAATATGAATTCAAAGCCGAAGTAAAGAAACTTCTTGATATACTCGTTCATTCATTATACACAAGCAGAGAAATTTTTCTACGTGAATTGATCTCTAATGCGTCCGATGCTCTCGATAAATTGCGTTTCGAGTCGAACCGCGGAACGGAAATGTTCGACAAGGATTTGGCTCTCGAAATTAAAATTGAATTTGATGAAAAGAAGAAACTTCTCACCATTACCGATACCGGGATTGGAATGACACGTGATGAGATGATCACAAACATCGGTACAATTGCCAAATCGGGAACAGAAGAATTTGTACGGCTGATTGCAGAAACAAAAGCCGATGCGAGCAATATAATCGGAAAATTCGGAGTTGGTTTCTATTCTGTTTTTATGGTTGCTAAAGAAGTAATCATTAAAACAAAATCTTTCCGCAATGATGAAAAGGCGGTTGAATGGAAATCAGATGGATTGGGAGAATATGAGATTATTGAACTCGATGAAAAACTTCCGCGCGGAACAAGAGTGGAAGTTTATCTGAAAGATGATGCTGTTGAGTTTGCAGAAAAATGGCGTCTGGAAAGTACTATTAAGAAACATTCCAATTTCATTTCCTATCCTATCTTTCTTGACAAAGACAAGATCAACACGGTAAGTGCTTTATGGCGTGAACCAAAAAGCTCAATTAAAAAAGAACAGTACGATGAATTCTATAAATTTTTAAGCTACGATTCTGAAGAGCCGATGGATATAATTCACAAGTCGGTTGACGCACCTATTCAATTTAACGTATTACTCTTCATACCTAAGAAAAGCAACGATATGTTCTGGCAGGACCGAGAGAATTACGGTTTGGATCTATATGTCCGCCGCGTTTTGATTCAGCACAAGAATAAAGAACTGCTGCCGGAGTATTTAAGTTTTGTAAAAGGTGTTGTGGATTCTGAAGATTTGCCGCTTAACATTTCTCGCGAAACACTTCAGGAAAATATTGTCTTCTCAAAGATTGCATCTAGCGTATCAAGTACAATCTTCAGCTATCTCTCAGACAAAGCGAAGAATGATCCATCTGCATTTAATGATTTCTGGAAAGAGCATGGAAAAATTTTCAAACTGGGTTATAGTGATTTCTCAAATCACGATAAATACATGGATCTGATCCGTTTCAATTCTTCATTCTGCAAAGATAAAGATGAGCTTATTTCATTAGCCGAGTATGCTTCACGAATGAAAGAGGGACAGAAAGAGATATATTTTATAACAGGTACGAATCGTGAGGCTATCAAACTGGATCCGCATATGGAGATATTTAAAAACAAAGGGCTGGAAGTTCTCTTTCTCATCGACCCGATTGATGAATTTGTAGTTCAATCAATCCGCAAATACAAAGAGTTCGATTTCAAATCGGCAGAGTCTGTCGATTCCAAGAAAATAAGCGATATCAAAGATGTTGAAGAGAAGAAAAATGAATTGGAGGAATTGAATAAGGACGATGAAAAACATTTCTTTAGTCTTCTTTCCAAAATGAAAAGCATCTTATCGGATAGAGTTGAGGATGTTGTGAAATCGACCCGTCTTGTTGACAGTGCATCGTGCATCGTTTCGAAAGATGAAGGATTATCCGCAGCGATGCAGAAGATTTTAAGGATGACTAACAAAGAGATGGGTCAGCAGAAAAAAATATTCGAGGTTAATCCAAATCATAAATTGGTAAGGAATCTGATCAAAGTATTTAAAACTGATTCAAATGATGATTTCATTGTGAATGTAACAGAACAGTTATTTGAATCTGCGCTTTTACAGGAAGGGAGCCTCGATGATCCGCATACTTTAATCCAGCGCCTGAATAAATCGTTAGAACAATCAAGCGATTGGTATGTTGAAGTAAGAAAAATAAACTAACAATTTTCAGAATGACAATAATCTTGTATTTAAAAAATGCCATGCACCTGCATGGTATTTTTTTTGTGGCTCTTCAATTAAGTATGAATTAACTTTATAGCAAAATTATTTGGTGATTGTATGAGCGACCACAACATTCCGATTATAGAACAATCTAATGTAGAATTCAAACGCGAACTCGGTCTTTTCGATTCAACAATGATCGTGATTGGTTCAATGATCGGTTCGGGAATATTCATAGTAAGTGCAGATATTTCCCGGACAGTTGGCTCCAGCGGTTTGCTTCTTTTGGTTTGGCTCATTACGGGAGTGATTACCGTTATTGGTACATTAAGCTACGGTGAACTCGCGGCCATGATGCCAAAAGCCGGCGGGCAGTACGTCTATCTTCGCGAGTCATACAATCCGTTGATCGGATTTTTGTATGGCTGGACTCTTTTTATGGTTATTCAAGCCGGAACTATTGCTGCGGTTGCCGTTGCTTTTGCAAAATTTACAGCCGTTCTAATCCCATGGTTCAGTTCAAAAAATATTTTGTTCTCTATTCTGGGGTTAAACATTCATGCCGGACAAATTCTTGCCATTTGTTCAATAGCACTTCTTACTTATATAAACATACGCGGAGTGAGGGAAGCAAAGATTGTGCAAAATATTTTTACAATTGCTAAAACTGCCGCACTATTTGGATTAATACTGCTTGGGCTGTTCGTCGGCGCAAATGCAGGGGCAATCAGCGCAAATTTTTCTAATATCTGGCAGGGTAAATGGCTGCATATCGTTGATGGGAAGATCGGTTGGGTTGAACAATTGACCGGTTTTTCAATTGTTGTTGCAGTCGGCGTATCAATGGTGGGTTCGTTATTCTCAAGTGTTGCGTGGGAAAATATTACTTTCGCCGCTGGTGAGATTAAAAATCCTAAAAAAAATATTCCGTTGAGTTTGTTCTTCGGCGCATCCATAGTAATCATACTTTACTTTCTTGCAAACGTTGCATACTTGCTTGTTCTTCCACTTGCAGGAAATCCGGAAGGAAAAGATGTTATGAGTCTTGGAATTCAATTTGCGGCAGAGGATAGAGTTGGAACCGCAGTTGCAAATTTAATTTTTGGTGAACCTGCGGCAATAATAATGGCTATACTTATCATGATCTCAACATTCGGATGCAACAACGGTTTGATACTTGCGGGTCCGCGCGTCTATTATGCAATGGCCAAGGATAAATTGTTTTTCAAATCAACGGGAACTCTGAATAAAAAATCAGTACCTGCAATTGCATTGATTTCTCAGGGGATATGGGCTGGCCTGCTTTGTCTTTCCGGTACATATTCGCAGCTTTTAGACTATGTGGTCTTTGCCGTATTGATATTCTATATACTTACAATTGTTGGGGTTTTCATTTTACGGAAAAAACGCCCCGACGTAGATCGTCCATACAAAGCTATTGGCTACCCAATTTTACCGCTGCTTTATATTTTCCTTGCAGCATCGATTGCCTTGATCCTTCTTCTTTACAAACCTGATTATACCTGGCCCGGATTGATAATTGTCCTTTTAGGAATACCGGTATATCTTCTGTGGAAAAGATTCGCCAAAGAATAAATTTGTACTAGACTTGTTCAGTACCCGTTTTCGCTTTTGATGATCTGTGTCGGAGATATTCAATCAGCATCGGTAGAACCGAAATTAGAATTATAGCAATAATCACGAGAGAGAAATTATTCTTTACGAACGATAAATTTCCAAAAAAGTATCCTCCATAAATAAATATTGCACACCAAAGAATACCACCGATTATGTTGTAAGCAAGAAATTTACTATATGTCATTGCCCCAATGCCGGCAACAAATGGTGCGAAGGTTCGAACTATAGGAATAAACCGGGCAAGTATTATTGTCTTCCCGCCATGCTTCTCGTAAAATTTATGAGTACGGTCCAGATATTCTTTTTTTAGAAAACGGTTTTTCCTTTCGAATAATTTTTCTCCGATATAGTGACCTACCAAATAATTAACCGAATCACCGATTATTGCAGCTGTTGAAAGGATAACAAAAAGTAGGTGCACATTGAATGATCCGATTGCTGCAAACGTTCCGGCAGCAAAAAGAAGTGAGTCACCCGGCAGGAATGGAGTAAACACAAATCCTGTTTCTGCAAAGATGACGAGAAAAAGAATACCGTAAGTAAGAGCGCCGTATTGAAGAATAATTTCATTAAGATGTTTGTCAAGATGAAGAAAGAGGTCAATCAAATATTTTAGGAATTCCATGAAGATTTATTCTCGGATTAAATTGCTGAAAATTTTACTGCTGAAAGTATCATTTCTTTTTCTAATTACAAACAAAAAATCTGACGAAAAGATATAAATATTCCCGGGCGAAATTCACTTAAACACAGAATTATAAAAGTAAATTTTCTGTTACAATCTAAAATCAATTTGTTGCTATGTTGGAATTAAAATCCGATATTATTACCAAATATTTCTTGGGAGATAACATGTGTCTTGCAGTCCCCGGTAAAATCATCTCGATTGATAATTCGAATGCTGGACTTAAAATGGCAAAAATTAATTTTGGCGGAATTATAAAAGACGCATGTGTACAATTGCTTGATAATGTTTCGATTGGCGATTATGTAATTGTTCATGCCGGATTTGCTCTGAACAAGATAGCAACAGAAGAAGCCGAAGAGACAATTCGAATTCTGAACGAAATGAGCAACATGATAGAAGATGAAGATAAGAAAGGGATCTAAACATATTCTAAATTAATTTGATACTTGAATGAAATTTGTTGATGAATACAGAGATTTAAAATCTGTCAAAGTATTAACAAGACAAATTAACGAAATTGTTACGCACCAATGGTCAATAATGGAAATCTGCGGCGGACAAACTCATTCAATCCTTAAATACGGCATAGAAGAACTCCTACCAAAACAAATTACTCTTTTACATGGTCCCGGCTGCCCGGTTTGTGTTACACCTCTTGAACAAATTGATAAAGCTATTGCAATCGCCTCGCGTAACGATGTAATATTCACTTCATTTGGCGATATGCTTCGGGTACCCGGATCCCAAAATGATTTGCTGAGTGTTAAAGCAAACGGCAGCGATGTCCGGATGGTTTATTCTCCGCTTGATGCGGTAAAGATTGCCGAAGATAATCCAAATAAAAAAGTAGTTTTCTTTGCTGTTGGTTTTGAAACTACAGCGCCGGTAAATGCAATGTCGGTTTTAGAAGCAAACCGGAGAAACTTGAAAAATTATTCTATACTTTCTTCCCACGTGCTTGTTCCCCCAGCAATTGAAGCATTGCTATCTTCTAATGATTGTATGATCCAAGGATTTCTTGCTGCCGGACATGTTTGTACCGTAATGGGATATGAAGAATATATTCCTCTTTGCGAAAAATATAAAACCCCAATTGTTGTTACCGGATTTGAACCGGTTGATATCCTTCAAGGTATTTTGATGTGTATAAAACAACTGGAAGAAGGAAGATGCGAAGTTGAAAATCAATATAACCGTGTTGTTACAAAGAGCGGAAATCAATCTGCCAAGAAAGTTCTTGATACCGTATTTGATACGATTGACCGGAAGTGGCGCGGCATTGGAACGATTCCTAAGAGCGGTTATGCTTTGAAGGAAATTTTTAAGGATTATGATGCTGAAAAAATTTTTGATGTTGGACATCTTGAACAAAATGAATCAAGTTTTTGTATTGCTGGAGAAGTTTTGAAAGGTGTTAAAAAACCGGTTGAGTGTTCAGCATTTGGCAAAGAATGCAAACCTGAAACACCGCTTGGTGCGCCAATGGTTTCTACTGAAGGGGCGTGCGCGGCTTATTTTCATTATGGAAAAAATAAGTTTAATGCAGTTCACACTAATTTAGTGAAATAGAAAATAATGACCGACGAAACAAAAATAAATATTACGCCCGGCTTTTCATGTCCCATTCCTAAAAGCGAGTATGATAAAATCTTACTAGCACATGGCGGCGGCGGAAGTCTTTCTCATCAATTAATCTCTAAAATGTTTCTGCCGCAGTTTGATAATGAAATCTTGAATGCTCAACATGACAGCGCATTTTTTACACAAGGGAAGAACAGATTTGCATTCACCACCGATTCGTATGTAGTTCAGCCGATCTTTTTTCCCGGCGGAAATATTGGCGATCTTGCAGTAAACGGAACAATAAATGATTTAGCTGTATCCGGCGCAAAACCACTTTACATTTCGGCAGCATTTATAATAGAAGAAGGATTGCCCATTGAAGATTTGTGGAAAATTATTCTTTCGATGAAAGAAGCGGCTAATAAAGCCGGAGTTCAAATTGTTACCGGTGATACAAAAGTTGTTGGACATGGTAAAGGCGATAAAATTTTTATCAATACTTCCGGAATCGGAATAGTTGAAGAAGGAATTGACATTTCTCCCAAGAATTGCAAAGACGGTGATGTGATAATTCTAAATGGAAGTATTGCCGATCATGGTGTGGCAATCATGTCTGCACGAGAGGGACTGACATTTGAAACGGAAATAATAAGTGATACAGCACCATTGAATGACTTAATCGGCTCAGTTCTCAGCGTATCAAAAAATGTACACGTAATGCGAGATCCAACGCGCGGCGGCGTTGCAAGCACTCTAAAAGAAATTGCATTAAGCGCCCAAATCGGTATTGAGATTGATGAGAAAGAAATTCCCATTAAGGAAGAAGTTAAAGGTGCGTGTGAAATTTTAGGATTAGACCCGCTTTATATTGCAAACGAAGGGAAAGTGATTTTATTTGTTACGAAAGAAGATGCAGAAAAGGTATTGACAGTAATGAAAAAACACCCACTCGGATATGAATCGCATATTATTGGTAAAGTCACTTCTCAACATAAGGGAATAGTTGTAATGAAAACGATAATAGGAAGTAATAGAATAGTTGAAATGATTACAGGCGATCAGCTACCAAGAATTTGTTGAATTCTGCTGATTTTATTTAAAATGATTTGATTGTTATTTTTTTTTCGTGCATCTTACTTCTAGAAGTTCAAATTATCCCTTACATGTAACATTTTGTCAATGATTACAATTTAGTTTTTACTAGATAAATAGTTAAGCTAATATAGATTCATAATCTAAGTAATCTTCCTATGGCGAATACAACTGTCACGTATTTTACTGACACAAGGGATCTCCTACATATTCTTCCCACCACCATTATTAATCTAATATTAAGCGAATTGGCAGGTTCATTATGAAAAATCGAACCGATCCTAACTTATTATCCGAAGTCCGTAAATATGGCAAGTTCGACACAAATGCCTGTCTTCAGTGCGGCAGCTGCACCGTTTCGTGTGATCTAACAAATGATACAAATTCATTCCCGCGCAAGACACTTCGGTATACATTGATTGGTTTAAAGGAACAATTGAAAAGCAGATTAGAGCCATGGTTGTGTTACTACTGCGGTGACTGTTCTACAACATGCCCGCGGGAAACAGAGCCCGGAGAAGCGATGATGACACTCCGACGCTACCTAACTGCACAATATGATTGGACAGGTCTTTCCGCAAAGATTTATAAATCAAAATATTGGGAAATTGGCTCTCTCCTTTTCTTTGGAATAATCGTTCTACTGCTGGTAGTTTATTATCATTTATTTTCTGCTGAACTAGAGTACGAGGTGTTCATCTCAGAACCGATGCCAATGGAACATATGTTCGGTTTAATAGGAACATTTACGACGGTTGTATTCCTAATTCCGCTATTCTTTTTACTAACTAACTCTTTGCGGATGTACTGGTTTACTATGAGGGGCGGTGATAAACTCAAGATACCTTTCCATTTATATTTCACCGAAGCTAAAACTTTTTTATTACACGCTGTTACTCAAAAACGATTTAGAGATTGTAACGTTAGAAACCGCTGGATAAAACACTTGATCCTAGCAGCCGGCTGCGGGCTAATGGTTTGTATAAAATTTTTCTTTCTTGAATGGTTCCAGACTGATAATATCTACCCTGTTTATCATCCGCAGAGATGGCTCGGATATTTTTCTGCCGGAGCTTTAATCTATACTACCGTAGAAATATTGATAAGCCGAATCAAAAAACGTGAAGAGATACACAAATTTTCCAACGCGAATGACCTGATATTTCCAATTATGCTATTGCTTACTGCAGTTAGCGGACTTGCAGTTCACGTATTCAGGTATTTGGGATTGGAACTTACTACTCATTTTACTTACGCAATTCATTTAGCTATAGCTGTTCCAATGTTGATAATTGAAATTCCGTTTGGTAAGTGGAGCCATATGATTTATCGTCCTCTGGCAATTTACTTTCAAGCGGTTAAAGAAAAAGCAACCCAAGTAGAAATAAATAAGGAGCCAGTTTTAGAGAATGTTTGATGAGAATAAAACTAACGGAAAAATCGGTTCTGCATTAGTAGTTGGCGGCGGAATCGGGGGTATGCAAGCCGCGCTTGACCTTGCAGAATCGGGAATTAAAGTTTATTTAGTTGATAATAAACCTTCTATTGGCGGAGTGATGGCTCAACTCGATAAAACTTTTCCAACCAATGATTGTGCTATGTGCACTATGGCGCCACGCTTAGTTGAAATTGGAAGGCATAAAGATATTGAGAAGATCACTCTAAGCGAGGTTGAAAGTATTACCGGACATCCCGGAAATTTTTCTGTAAGATTGAATAAGAAGCCAAGATATGTTGATGAAAAAAAATGTACTGGCTGCGGCGCTTGTGTTTCGAATTGCCCAACTAGAAACAGCGTTCAAATCGTTGAGAAAGAAAAAATAGAACTTCATCCTAAATATGCGGAAGCAGTAACAGGTATTCTGAAAAAACATCAAAACAGAAAAGGTCCCTTAATGCCCATCCTTCAAGAAGTTAACGCCGTCTACAATTATTTCCCGGAAAATATTTTAAGATATATCTCGCAAGAAACAAATTATCCTCTTTCGCATATTACACGTATAGCAACGTTTTACAGTTCGTTCAGCTTAAAACCAATTGGCAAATACACTATAAATGTATGTATGGGAACCGCTTGCTATGTCCGGGGATCTGGAATATTACTCGAGCAGTTTAGTGAAAAATTAAATGTTAAGCCGGGAGAAACCACCGAGGATATGCTTTTTACTCTTAAGGCAGTTAGATGCATTGGCTGCTGCGGTTTAGCACCGGTTGCAACTATTGGTGATGATGTTTATGGAAAACTTCAGACCAAAAATATTCCAGAGATTATTGAAAGGAAGAAGGATAAGGAGTTGCAGTATGCCTAAGATGACAATTGATGAATTGCAAAAAATGAGGGCGACTGCCAGAAAGGGAATTTACCTGCGCGAAGGAAATTTCAGAGGAAAAGTAATAGTTCATATGGGCACATGCGGTATTGCCGCCGGAGCGAGAGAAATTATGAACTCGTTTTTAGATGAGATGGAAGAAAGAAAATTAACTGATATAATGTTCACAACAACAGGCTGTGCAGGTTTATGTTCTGAAGAACCAATTGCTACAATTGAAATGGAAGGTTCTGTCCCGGTAAAATATCGCAAACTTACTCCGGAGAAAGTAAAAAAAATTTTTAACGAACATATTATGGCGGGGAATGTGGTTAAAGAATTTGTATTGGGTATTGGTTCCGAGAGGGTTGGGTAATGGCTGAGAAGAGACGAATTGAATTGATGGTTTGCACCGGAACTGGCTGTTTTGCCGGCGGCGCTTTCCAAATTATTGATGAATTGAATAAAGAACTCGATTCATTCGGTTTGAAAGACGAAGTAAGCGTAGTAGCAACCGGTTGTAATGGATTCTGTGGGCAAGGTCCGCTTATGGTTGTTATACCCGATAATATTTTCTACGGCTGGCTCGAGAAGAAGGATATTCACCATCTTGTTGAAGAACATTTTCTTAAAGGAAGACCTGTAAAAAAATTGATGTTCAAACCACCGGAAGAAAAAGAACCACTTCCCCTGCTTTCCGATATCCCTTTCTTCAAAAAACAATTGTTAGTTGTACTACGGAACAAAGGAATAATAGACCCCGAAAAGATCGAAGATTACATTGCACGCGATGGTTACTTAGCCATCGAAAAAATTCTTGGTTCAATGTCACCGAAAGATGTTAGAGAAGAAATATTAAAATCTGGATTAAGAGGAAGAGGCGGAGCCGGTTTTCTTACCGGCATGAAGTGGGAAATTGCCAGTCAGCAGACAAAGACACCAAAATATTTTATTGCAAATTGTGATGAAGGAGACCCCGGCGCATACATGGACAGAAGCGTTTTAGAATCTGATCCCCATTCTGTCATAGAAGGAATGTGTATTGCCGGATATGCAGTTGGTTCAAACGAAGGATTTATTTATGTAAGAACAGAATATCCGCTTGCTATTAAGAGAATGAGAATTGCTATTGCGCAAGCAGAAGAATACGGTCTTTTAGGCAAGAACATTTTAGGATCGGGCTTCGATTTTAACATTGAAATTAGAGAAGGTTCAGGGGCTTTTGTCTGCGGTGAGGAAACATCTTTGATTAATTCTATTGAAGGTGATATTCCGGAACCTAGGTTGCGTCCCCCATTTCCTGCTCAAGTTGGACTTTGGGGTTGTCCAACTGTAATTAATAATGTTGAAACTCTAGCAAATGTTCCAATGATAATTACAAGAGGAGCCGAATGGTTTTCAAGTGTTGGAACTGAAACCTCCAAGGGAACAAAAATATTTTCATTGGTTGGAAAAATAAATAATACCGGTCTTATTGAAGTTCCAATGGGCATAACGCTTAAAGAAGTGGTTTACGAAATTGGCGGAGGTATTCCTAAGGGAAAAAAATTTAAAGCTGTTCAGACTGGTGGTCCTTCAGGCGGGTGCATTCCTTCGTCTATGCTTGATTCTCCTATTGACTATGAATCTTTACAAAAAGCCGGCTCTATGATGGGTTCCGGCGGTATGATTGTTATGGATGAAGATACATGTGTTGTGGATGTCTCAAAATTCTTTATTCAATTCACAAATGAAGAATCTTGCGGTAAGTGCACTTCCTGCCGAGACGGAAGTGAAGCATTATTGGAAGTACTTACTCGAATTTCAGATGGCGAAGGACGTGAAGGAGATATTGATTTTTTATCTGAATTAGGAGAGTGTATTAAAGATGCTTCAATGTGCGGTTTAGGTCAAACTCTACCTAACCCGGTGCTTTCAACCTTGAGATATTTTAAAGATGAATATGAAGCTCATATAAAAGAAAAAAGGTGTCCGGCACTTGTTTGTAGAAATTTGATAGAATATTATATCGACCCAAACAAATGTGTCGGTTGTTTGCTCTGTATTAAAAGTTGTCCTACGGAAGCTATCGCAGGAGAGTCTAAATTCATTCACATTATAAACAAAGAAAAATGTCACAAGTGTGGTCAATGTCTGGAAGTCTGCCCTCCGAAAATTTCAGCGATAATTAAAGTTACGGGTTCCGATATTGATAACTTGGTACAACTTCCAGAAATCATTTCATGTAAAGAGTGGAAAAAAAATCATGAATATTCGAAAAGTGAAACAGATAATTAATGCAGAAGTTATATGCGGTGAAGAATTATTAGATATGGATGTAAAGATGGGATGCGGCTGCGATTTGATGAGTCACATTCTTGCACATATAGAAAGTGAAAGCACTTTACTTTTAACAGGGTTGACAACACCACAGGTTATATATGCATCAGATGCTTTGGGTCTAAAAGCTATCTGCTTTGTAAGAGGAAAAAGACCGGATGATGATGTTATTAGTTTAGCAAAAGAGCGTGATATTGTATTGATGTGCACACAACTTCCTTTATTTGAAAGCTGCGGTAAATTATATAAAGAAGGGTTAAAAGGAATTTCGGAAGATGACTGATAAAGTAAGCACTTCAAAAATTCAAGAACTTGCTTATGAATGTAAAGTTGAAGAGGCAATGACAAAAGATGTTATTACAGTAGCACCCGACGATACAATGGTTGATGTGTGGATGAAACTTAAAGATAAACGGATTTCAGGATTACCGGTAGTTAGCGATGATAATTTAGAAGGGATAATAAGCGTAGAAGATTTTATAAAATGTATCATCAAAGGAAGAAAGGATGAGCAAGTAAAAGATAATATGACAACTCATATAGAGTTTATTTACAGTGATGAACCGCTGATTCATGCTATTAAAAAATTTGAGAAACATAGATTTGGAAGATTTCCCGTAAAAGAGCGCGATACGAAAAAACTTGTTGGAATGATCACAAAAGGAGATGTGATTAGATGTCTCCTGAAAAGATTTGAGAAAGACTATTATGAAGAAGAAGCCCAAAAGAATAAGATGAGAAACATTTTTAAGGATATTAAATCAGATAAAACCACTGTCATACTTAAATATGAGGTTAAAGGGAAAGAATTTAAAAAAGCAGGCGAGAAAAGTAGTTCTCTAAAGAGTGCGTTATTAAGACTGGGAATTGCTACAGAAATTATAAGAAGAGTAGTTATTGCCTCTATGGAATCAGAGATGAATATTATAATATTTACCAATGGAGGAGAAATTACTGTTTACGTTGAGGAAAATAAAATTAAAGTGAATGCGGTTGATTCCGGACCGGGTATTCCCAACATCGAAAAAGCCATGCTGCCGGGATATTCCACTGCACCTGACTGGGTAAGAGAAATGGGTTTCGGTGCCGGAATGGGGCTGCCTAACATTAAAAGTTGTAGTGATGAAATGCATATTGACTCGAAAGTCGGCGAAGGAACAAACCTGGAATTCATAGTGAATATATAAAAATATAAAAAGTAAATAGAGTTAGAGAAATGAATCTCAAACCATTAACGGAAAAAGAAGAAATTGTAGGTAAAGCTATTGTTAATGCAGCGTTCACAGTTCATAAAAATTTAGGACCGGGTCTGTTAGAAAAGGTTTATGAAGTTTGTTTCTGTTATGAACTCAAAAAACTTGGGATGAATTATCAAAGACAAGTTGATATTCCGATTGTGTATGACAATATCACTTTTGAAGAGGGCTTACGTCTTGATGTATTAGTAGAAGAATTAGTTGTTGTTGAACTTAAAGCTGTTGACGAAATGAATCCGGTTTATCAGGCGCAAATATTAAGCTATCTTAAATTGACAGGGAAACGTCTTGGCTACTTGATTAATTTTAATGTGCCTCTGATTAAAGACGGAATAAAAAGATTAATCCTTTGAGTCTTGGTGTCTTTGTGGTGAGAAGTTTTTTACCACAAAGGCTCTAAGGCACAAAGTAACACAAAGGAATAAATTTAGAATTCATGGTAGATATATAAAAATGAGAATCGCAGAAATTATAAAGGAATTAAACCTCACCGTTTTAACCGGCGGAGATTTTTTAGACAGAGATGTTATTGGTGGCCACGTAAGCGATATGCTGAGTGATGTGCTCGCAAATGCGAAGAAAGGAAATATCTGGATTACATTACAAACTCATCTAAATATTGTTTCTGTTGCAAGCGTTAAAGAGCTTTCAGCAATAATTATTGTGAACGGAAGAAAGCCGGACGAAGATTCTTTGAAAAAAGCTGAAGATGAAAAGATAATTGTTTTGAGCACCGATGAGAGAGCTTTCCAGATTGTTGGTAAGCTGTATGAATTAGGTATCGGTAAAAATGATGAAGACATTTAAAGCCGACCTACATATTCATACTTGTCTTTCTCATTGCGCCGAGCTTGAAATGACTCCCAAAAACATTGTTAAAGAATCGGAAAAGCGCGGACTAAATATAATTGGCATTTGTGATCATAACTCTTGTGAGAATGTAATTAGTGTAAAAAAGTGTGCGGAAAATATGGACTTAGATATTATCGGCGGAATCGAGGTGACATCAAAGGAAGAGGTTCATGTGCTTGCATTATTTGATAACGAGAAGTCTCTTCATTCAATGCAGCAAATTATCTATGATAATTTAATAGAAACAGACGATGAAAAAATATATGGCGATCAAGTTGTTGTTAACGAGGAAGATGAAGTGCTTGGTTTCAATAAGAAATTATTGATCGGCGCTGCTGAACTATCTGTCGAAAGTATTATTAATTACATACACGAATTAGGAGGAATAGCAATTGCATCTCATGTTGATAGAGAGAGGTTCAGTTTGATCTCACAGCTAGGGTTTATACCTGAAGGATTAGTGCTCGATGCTTTAGAAATTTCCAATAAAAATCAGATTCAAAAATTTAGTGACGGATCATTGCCAATAGTAACGTTTTCGGATGCGCATTCGCTGAAGGATATTGGCAGAAACTATACAAGTTTTTTTATGAAGCAGTTAACTTTTGACGAAATTAGGAAATCCCTGCGAGGCGAAGAGGGAAGGAAAATTGAAATATAGTTTCTACAAAACAAAAAATCTGTCATTTCGATGGAGCGAAGCGACTGAGAAATCTTTTGATTTTAACTCGTTTTCAAAGATTTCTCCTCGGCTTGCGCCGGGTCGAAATGACAAGGTTATTCAAATTTAATTTTGCAGTAACTATAATATAACAATGGAAGATTTATCTCTTCATATTTTGGACATAGCGGAAAATTCTTTAAATGCCGGTGCGAAAAATATACAAGTGATGCTTATGGAAAAGAATGAGAAACTAATTTTAGAAATTGAAGATGACGGT
>CAYTUV010000053.1:0-23326 GCA_964441505.1 uncultured Melioribacter sp.
TCTTGATATAATCCACGCTCTTCGGGTAAATAACCAAGTTCAGAAGCAAGAGGAATCTGTGAGCTTTTATTTTCGTGTAAGTAAAATTCAATAATTCCTTCATCGGGTTTAATTATGTCCATTAACATACGGACTGTAGTAGTTTTTCCAGCGCCATTAGGACCAAGCAGCGCAAAAATTTCTCATCTATTTATACTGAAAGAAAGATTATTTACTGCGGTAATTTTTCCAAATTGTTTTAGTATTGAATCTACCTTTAGAATACAATCCGATTTTTTCATTAAACTCCTTTCTCTTTTTCTAATGGAGAAATTTAATTGCAATATTACAATTACTTATCAAAAGTCTCAAATTGTTCATGGTTACGATCTTGTTCATGATCCTGTCCTAAAACCTCTCCTTGTACTTCCACAAAATTTCTGTATTTTTGGAGTGCGTGGTCTGCGATAATTTTTTTCTCAAAGACGCTTAATCATTCTCAATAATAAAAAAGATGATAGCGGAAAGCCAACCGCTGACAGCCGATTACACAAAAAGTATTTGAAAATATTGATTAAAAGCATCAAATCAACTACTGAATTAAACGAAAAGAAAAATTAGTTGGCACGTTAGTTTCTTTAGATTTTTTGTTAAACGGGCTTGCAATGAATAAAATTTTATTGAAAATAATTAAATCAAAAAGTGAAGAACTCTAAAAAGGTTATGGCGTGTGCTATAACCTTTTTTTGTTTCAATAAGGTGAGGAGAACATATGGCTAAAGTTAAAGGTGATATCTTAATCGATATCGAAAAATGTAAAGGGTGTGAACTTTGTGCAGTTGCGTGCCCTCAGGATTCGCTGGAACTTTCGCGCAAAATTAATTCAAAAGGTTATCACTATATCGTAAAGATAGAGGATAACTGTACCGGCTGCACTAATTGCGCAATGGTTTGTCCGGACGGTATAATTAAAGTTTATCGAAAGACGGAGAAAAAGAAAGAACAGTTAGCAACAATAACTAATGTAACCGGCGACATAACATTGACGGTGCACTCATGAAAGAATTGAAATTAATGAAAGGCAACGAAGCTCTTGCCGAAGCTGCAATTTTGGCAGGATGTGACGCTTACTTCGGATATCCTATAACTCCACAATCCGAAATATTGGAATACTTAACACAAGACGCTTTAGAGAGAACAGGTATGGTTGTTCTTCAGGCAGAAAGTGAAATTGCATCTATCAATATGATTTACGGTGCAGCCGGCACAGGAAAGAAAGTAATGACCTCTTCTTCATCACCTGGAATAAGCTTAATGCAGGAAGGTATTTCTTACATAGCTTGTGCGGAATTACCTTGCTTGCTTGTCAATGTTGTACGCGGCGGTCCGGGTCTGGGAACAATCCAACCATCGCAGGGAGATTATTTCCAAACTGTGAAAGGTGGCGGACATGGCGATTATAAATTAATCGCACTGGCTCCTTCCACTGTTCAGGAGATGGTTGATCATGTAAAGCTGGGATTCGATCTTGCATTTAAATGGCGCAATCCTGTAATGATTCTTACTGACGGTGCACTCGGTCAGATGATGGAAAAAGTTCAGTTGCCTGATCAGTTGCCAAGATCAACTGAAGATCCAGAATGGGCAACAGTAGGAAAACCGAAAACACGTGAACGCAATTTTATCACATCACTTCACATAGAACCGGATCAAATGCAGGAGGTCAATCTTCATCTTCAAAGAAAGTACAGAGCAATTGAGAAGGAAGAGATTCGGTTTGAAAAATTCGATTGTGATGACGCAGAGATAATTCTCGTTGCGTTTGGATTGGTTGCACGCATTTGTCATAAAGCAGCTCAGTTAGCACGTGAAAAAGGAATTAAAGTTGGTGTTTTCAGACCAATAACGGTCTATCCTTATCCTTATGATGAATTAAATAAACTCGCTGATCAGGTAAAGGGATTTTTAACAGTTGAAATGAATGCCGGTCAAATGGTGGAAGATGTTCGTCTTGCTGTGAATGGAAAAATACCGGTTGAATTTCTCGGAAGAATGGGCGGAATTGTTCCAACTCCGGAAGAAATTCTTCAAAAGCTCGAAGAAAAATTTATTGGAGAAATAGTATGAACGAAAAGACTATGATTGAAGATCAGCACTATTCGGAAGTGATTGCCGAAGAAAGTCTTTGCACAAATGATAATTTAGTTTTTGAAAGAACCGAAACTCTTATCGATACTCCCATGCATTATTGTCCGGGATGCGGGCATGGTGTTGCACATAGATTAATTGCAGAAGTTATTGACGAACTCGGAATTCAGGATAAAACGGTTGGTGTTGCGCCGGTTGGCTGTTCCGTATTTATGTACAACTATATGAACATTGATATGACCGAAGCGCCTCACGGACGCGCATCAGCTGCAGCTACAGGAATCAAACGTGTTCTGCCGGATAAATATGTTTTCTCTTATCAGGGTGATGGCGATTTAGCCGCAATCGGTACAGGTGAAACAATTCATACATGTAACCGTGGCGAAAACATTTTGATTGTTTTTATCAATAACGGGATTTATGGAATGACAGGCGGACAGATGGCTCCGACTACATTGCCCGGAATGAAATCAACAACAACGCCTCACGGACGTGATGTATCTCTGATGGGAAATCCGCTGAGGATTACCGAACTTGTCGCCCACCTTCCGGGAGTTTACTATTGCACCCGTACAGCAGTGAATACGCCGGCGAATGTTCGGAAAGCAAAAAAAGCAATTATGAACGGATTCAAATATCAGGAACTCAAAAAAGGATTAAGTTTTGTCGAGATCGTTTCGAACTGTCCTTCAAACTGGAAAATGACTCCGGTTGATTCTAACAAATGGATGGAAGAAAATATGTTCCCTTATTATCCGCTTGGCGATCTTAAGGTACCAAAAGCAGAGAAGGAAGAATAATCATGCAAGAAGAAATAATTATAGCCGGATTTGGCGGACAAGGTGTTTTGTCAATGGGTCAAATATTATGTTACAGTGGCGTAATGGAAAATAAGGAAGTAAGCTGGATGCCTTCTTACGGACCGGAGATGCGAGGCGGAACTGCAAATTGTATTGTCATTATAAGTGATACTAAAATCAGTTCACCGATCTTAACAAAATTTGATACAGTTATTGCATTGAACCAACCGTCTCTGGATAAATTTGAAGAAGCTGTAAAACCGGGCGGACTTTTAATTTATGAGGCCAGCACAATTCTAAATCCGCCTGCCAGAACGGACATAAATATTGTTCCTATCGAAGCTGCAATCGAAGCAACAAAGTTGAAAAATTCTAAAGTGATGAACATGATTGTACTCGGCGCTTTCCTCCAAAAGAAACCGATAATCAAAATGGAGAACATTATCGAAGGAATTAAAAAAGTTCTTCCTGAAAGATATCACCATCTCATACCCCTTAACAAACAGGCAATAGAAAAGGGGAAAGAACTAGCACAAAAAGTTGCAGCAGAGGTATAATAGACTATTGTAGAAACGTTGTATTCCCGTCTGTTAAATAATTTTTGAATGAATTTATCATTTCTTTAATGGGTCAGAGGATTATTAGGTGGCAAAAGAATAATGAGTCTGTAAAATATTTTCTCCTATTCAGGCCTTTTTCAGTGACGATTAAATACAAAACTGATTTGCCGCACAAAAAAACCCCCGACTATGCCGAGGGTTTTTTATAAATACTAACTTGTTATTTGTGCATTCGATATTAATACATTCCGTCCATACCGCCGCCGTGAGGCATTGCAGGCATCGCTTCTTTTTCTTCTTTCTTCTCGTAGACAACTGCTTCAGTAGTGAGTAATAATGCGGAGACTGATGCAGCATTTTCAAGAGCGGTTCTTGCAACCTTCGTTGGGTCTATAACACCACTCTTAATTAGGTTTTCATATACTTCTGTAGCAGCGTTGAATCCAAAATCACCTTTGCCTTCAAGAACTTTATTTAATACAACTGCGCCTTCAAAACCTGCGTTAGCTGCAATTTGTTTTAACGGTTCTTCTAATGCCTTAGCAATGATTTTGATACCGGTATTTTGATCCGGATTCTCGCCTTGAAGTTTATCTAAGGAAGCGATGGCTCTAACCATTGAAACTCCACCGCCGGCAATAATACCTTCTTCAACCGCAGCACGTGTTGCATGAAGAGCATCTTCAACGCGAGCTTTTTTCTCTTTCATTTCAATTTCTGTAGCGGCACCGATCTTCAGCACAGCAACGCCACCGGAAAGTTTTGCAAGTCTTTCCTGCAATTTTTCTTTATCGTAATCTGAAGTTGTTTTTTCGATCTGTGATTTGATTTCGTTAATTCTTTTTTTGATATCATCAGATTTTCCAGCGCCTTCAACAATTGTTGTGTTGTCTTTATCAACGGTGATTTTTTTAGCTTTACCCAGATAATCTAACGTTGCGTTTTCAAGTTTGAATCCGCGTTCTTCTGAGATAACAGTTCCATTTGTAATAACAGCGATATCTTCCAACATTGCTTTTCTTCTGTCGCCAAATCCCGGAGCTTTAACGGCACATACTTTCAATGTACCACGCAATTTGTTAACAACTAATGTTGCAAGAGCTTCACCTTCAAGATCTTCAGCAATAATTAAAAGCTGCTTACCGGCTTGAGCGATCTTTTCAAGTATTGGAAGAAGATCTTTCATCGCAGAGATTTTTTTGTCGTGAATTAAAATGTATGTATCCTCTAAATTAGCTTCCATAGATTCTGAGTTTGTAACGAAGTAAGGGGAGAGATAACCGCGATCGAATTGCATACCTTCTACAACTTCGAGACTTGTTTCTGCAGATTTGCTTTCTTCAACTGTGATAACGCCATCTTTACCAACTTTCTCCATCGCATCTGCAATCAAGTTACCAATTGTTTTATCGTTATTAGCAGAGATAGAACCGACTTGAGAAATTTCTTCGCGTCCGCCGACTTCTTTGCTGATTGATTTCAGATACTTGACAATCTTTATAACTGCGAGATCAATACCGCGTTTCAAATCCATTGGATTTGCGCCTGCTGTTACGTTCTTTAAGCCTTCACGATAAATTGCTTGTGCAAGAACTGTTGCTGTAGTTGTTCCATCACCTGCAACGTCGCTGGTCTTTGAAGCAACTTCGCGAACCATTTGAGCACCCATATTCTCAACCGGGTTTTCAAATTCGATCTCTTTTGCAACTGTAACGCCATCTTTTGTTACTGTTGGTGCACCGAATTTTTTGTCGATAATTACATTTCTTCCTTTAGGACCAAGTGTAACTTTAACAGCGTTTGCAAGTTTATCCACACCCGCTTTGAGAGCGCTTCTTGCATCGCTGCCGTATTCTACAATTTTTGCTGCCATAATTATTCTCCAATTTTATTTTCAAAACTTTCCACATAGTGGTGGATTCCCATTATTTAACTATTCCGTAAACATCGCTCTCGCGCATGATTAAATATTCTTCACCGTCAATTTTAATTTCGGTTCCGGAATATTTACCATATAATACAACATCACCAACTTTGACGCTCATTGCCACGAGCTTACCTTCTTCAGTAACTTTTCCCGCCCCTACTGCAACGATTGTACCTTCTATTGGTTTTTCTTTTGCTGTATCTGGAAGAATGATTCCACCTTTTGTGGTTTCTTCAGCTTCTTTAGCTTTTACAATTACTCTGTCACCTAATGGTTTGATTTTGAAATCTGCCATAGTTTGACCTCCTTAAGTTGATTAATGATTAGCACTCTTAATTAGCGAGTGCCAATATAATGCATGAAGAGGGATTTGTCAAGATTCGTTTGAAAATTGCCAATATTCAAAGAATATTAGGGTAGAGATGGAGAAAATTTTTCCTTTTCAATTGTGTTGGAAGTAAAAGTTTACTGTAAATCCACAGATCGCGAGAATATATGATCTATATTTTTCAAAAGTTTATCGGGATCAAATAATTCATCCAAATCGTCTGGAGTAAAATACTTTGATACTTTAGGTGAGTTAGAGAGTTCATCCTTGAGATTCTTAGTCTTATCCTCCCAAACTTTCACGGCGGAGGTCTGGACGATCTCATAAGCTTCTTCACGAGACATTCCTTTCTCGGTAAGTTTGAGAAGAACTGTTTGAGAGAAGATCAGTCCGCGCGTCAGATTCAGATTCTTCAACATATTTTCCGGGTAGATGATGAGATTATCTATTAGTTTTATTGCCAGGCTCAAAGCATAATCGAGCGCAATGCAACTGTCGGGAATAATGACGCGTTCAACTGATGAGTGAGAAATATCGCGTTCATGCCAGAGTGCAACATTCTCCAGCGCGGCTATTGAATTGCTTCTAAGCAGTCTGGCAATGCCGGTGATTCTTTCACTCACAATCGGATTTCTTTTGTGGGGCATTGCTGAAGATCCTTTTTGTCCCTTAGAAAAATATTCCTCCGCTTCCAGAACTTCTGTTCGTTGAAGATGCCGGATTTCAATTGCAATTTTTTCGAGTGATGAACCGATGATTGCAAGCGTAGTCAAGAACTCTGCGTGGCGATCTCTCTGAACAACCTGTGTTGAAACCGGTTCCGGCCTCAATCCTAATTTTACACAGACATATTCTTCCACTTTTGGCGAAAGATGCTCAAATGTTCCAACAGCACCCGAAATTTTTCCCGTACTGATCGAATCAATTGCATTTTCGAGCCGTGAGATATTTCGTTTTGCCTCTTCGAACCAGAGAGCGAACTTCAAACCCATAGAATAAGCTTCAGCATGAATGCCATGACTCCGTCCAACGCAAATTGTTCTCTTGTGTTCGATAGCTCTTTTCTTTAAAACATCTTTCAGTTGCTTCAACCCTTTGAGTAACAATTCACCGGCGGATTTCATTTGAAAGGCGAGTGCTGTATCAAGAACATCAGATGAAGTCATTCCATAATGAATGTGACGGGAAGCGGGTCCAACATATTCTGCAACATTTGTCAAGAAGGCGATTACATCGTGTTTGGTAGTTTCCTCAATTTCAAGAACGCGTCTCAATTCAAAATTTGATTTCGCTTTTATCTGGTCTAAATCCTCTTTTGGAATATCTCCCATTTCTGCCCGGGCTTCACACGCGAGAATCTCAACCTTCAACCATGTTTCTAATTTGAATTGATCGTTCCATATTTTCCCCATCTGAGGACGTGTATAACGTTCTATCATTTGAATTTCTCCAATTTCATTTTCTTGATCAATTGTTTATCATCTCGGAGTATTTTTATATCAATTGTATCGCCAGTCCGGTACTCTTGAATTACACCACCAAGAGTATTCTCGTCGTTAATCCGGAATCCATTAACACCAATAATAATATCGTAAACCTGTAATCCGGCTTTTTGTGCGGGAGAATTTTTGTCAATCTCCGTGATAATTACTCCACGTGATGCACTAAGATTATTAGCTTTAGCAATCTGCTCGTTGATGGTAAATATTTTCAATCCAGTCCAGAAGTCTCTTTCAACCTTTCCTTTAGTTTTTAATTCACTAATGATGCGATTAATTTTATTGACCGGAATTGCGAAACTCACACCTATGTTTCCCGATGAACCCTGAGCGGTATAAATCATAGTGTTCATTCCAATCAGCTCACCAAGGGCATTAACAAGAGGCCCACCACTGTTACCATTATTAATTGCAGCGTCAGTTTGCAACATATTAATATAATATCGATTTTCAATTGAGCCCATATTCATTCCATTTGCACTCACAACACCTACAGTTACGGTTGGCTTGTCATTAATATCGAATAGTCCAAATGGATTTCCGAAGGCTATAACCCATTCACCGATCATGATTTCCTCGGAGTTCCCAAATTCAACGTATGGCAAATTCTTGGCTTCAATCTTTAGTAAACAAATATCAGATGAATGATCAGTCCCGATTACTTTTGCATTATATTGACTGCCATCTGTTAGAGTAACAATAGCTTCAACGGCATTTCCCGCTACGTGATCATTTGTTACAATATAACCGTCTGGAGAAATTATAGTACCACTTCCCAAGCCTTTAATCTGACGATTATAAATTCGATCACCAACAAATTGACGCCAGAATGGATCGGCACTCAATGGATCTCGATATTGGCGAATCTCAGTTACAGAAATTCCTACAACAGCCGGGCTTAAGTGTGCCACAGTTTTGGTTATTGTGTTCTGCCTTTCTGTTGTTATATCTGAATTAACCGGCAGTCTTTGGGAATAGCTCGATGCATTCGAGTTAAGGAGTGAACCAAAGGATAATGATTGACGGCTTGAATCGTTCTTGATCACCATCGAAAAAATCACGGTGGCCACTATTAATGTGATTCCAGAAGAGAGAATTATTGATTGCATTCTATTCATTATTATAACCCTTAATTTTTATTATTTGCATTCAGAATCAATTCCTTAAATGGAACATAGTGTTTTACAAGAATAATCAGCATCAAAGTTCCCACCAAAATTCCAAATTCTAAATTAGTAGCAGCATGTGGTGATGAAAATCTGTTCATCATTAAAGCTGATGTAAACGACATAATCGCGGTTAATAAAGTTGCACTGATATTGGCCAGATAGATATTTCTCGGAAATATGAAAGCCACCAACCAGATCAATCCCCAGATCAGAAGAATAGGGAAAGAAATAATTAATGATCCGCCGCCGGCAGTTGCAATTCCTCTTCCTCCTTTGAAATTTATCCATGGCGAGAAACAATGCGCCAAAACAGCGGCATTTAAAGCGATCATGAGAAAAATAAATTCATTTCCTATAAAAATTTTAACGAGTGCCACACTCAGTAAACCTTTGAACAAATCAATGCTCAGTACAGAGAGTCCAATCCATTTGGATTTTGAGACTTTAAATGAGTTTAAAGTCCCGACATTTCCTGACCCCGCTAGTCTGATATCTATATTTTGATAGCGCTTGAGTATTATATACGCTGTAGGGAATGAACCAATCAAATAGCCTATCAAAAAACTATATAATATATGCATTACACTTAATCGCTTAGTTGTAAATCAAATTTAGCAAAATTATTGTACGAGAAAAAACTCTGACCAATTTTTTCAAGCTCTGGTAACTTTTATTATTTAGAGAGGAAGGATGTTCCCGGACTTTCAAAGTTTTTGGCTTGTCTTTTTATCAATCAAAAAAATCACTAACTTTGTTTCACAAATGAAATAATCTCAAAATTGGAGAAATAAATGGTCAATTTTATTGGCAGATTTAATGTTGTTCCTTCCCTTCCGGAGAAGTTGGAAATGTTACGTGAAATTGTATACAACTTGTACTGGAGTTGGAATCACGACGCTATAGAATTGTTTAGAAGACTGGACCGAAAACTGTGGGAGGAAACTCATCATAATCCGGTTTTGATGTTAGGGAAGCTGAGTCAGGATAGATTGAATGAAGTTGCTGCCGATGATAGTTTTATATCACATATGAACCGGGTCTTTGTTCAATTGAATGTTTACATGGAAGAGAAGAGCTGGTACCAAAAAAACTATTCCCTCGAAGGAGAAAAATTTATTGCTTATTTCTCTGCCGAATTTGGATTAACCGAATGTTTGCAGGTTTATTCAGGAGGATTAGGAGTCCTCTCGGGTGATCATTTAAAATCCGCCAGTGATCTTGGATTGCCACTGGTTGCTGTTGGACTTTGCTATAAAGAAGGTTATTTCCAGCAATATCTAACAAATGATGGATGGCAGCAAGAACGATATGAATTAACCGACTTCTTTAATCAGCCGATGACCCTGGTTACAAATTTTGATAATACTCCTTTAAAAATTGAAATGAATTTCCCTGGTCGCCAGGTTATTCTGCAAATATGGAAAATTCAAGTAGGGCGCGTTCCACTATTCTTACTTGACACAAACGTTCCGGAAAATTCTGAAGAGGATAGAAAAATCACACGTTCTCTTTACGGCGGTAATGTTGAAACGAGAATTCAGCAGGAAATTGTTCTTGGAATCGGCGGCATCCGGGCACTTCATGCCATGAAAATAGATCCTCTCGTTTGTCACATGAATGAGGGCCACTCAGCTTTTCTCTCTCTCGAGCGAATCGGTTCACTTATTAAAAAACATGGATTAAGTTTTACCGAGGCAAAAGATATTAATTTTTATTCCAATGTTTTTACGACGCATACTCCCGTCCCTGCCGGTATTGACATCTTTCCGAACGAACTTGTGGAAAAATATTTCGGGAATTACTACAGGAATGAGCTTCAAATAAACGACAAAACTTTTTATTCGCTGGGAACAATTCTGAAAGACAAACCGGTTACTAATTATAACATGGCGCATCTTGCAATGAATATGGCCGGATTTGTAAACGGTGTTAGCAAACTGCACGGTAAAGTTTCTAAAAAAATGTGGATGGCAGGATTTGTTGATATTCCTTTTGATGAAATTCCGATAGATTACATAACAAATGGAGTACACACGCGGTCACATCTTTCCAAGGATATGCATGAGTTATTATATCGCTATCTGGGTGATAAATTCATGCAGAACCCGGCCGATACTGAATCATGGAAGCACATAGATGAGATTCCGGACGAAGAACTTTGGCGTACTCATGAGAGAAGAAGAGAAAGATTGGTTGCATTTACAAGAAGCAGGCTGACAAAACAGATAATCGAAAGAGGAGGTTCGGCATCGGAACTTTCATTTGCGAAAGAGGTTTTGAATGTTGAGGCATTAACAATTGGATTTGCCCGCCGCTTTGCAACTTACAAACGTGCAACACTGATTGCAAGAGACATCGAGCGGCTTGCAAGCATTCTCAGTAATCCCGATTACCCTGTTCAGTTAATTGTTGCAGGTAAAGCACATCCAAAAGATGATGAAGGTAAAAAAATTATTCAGGAGATAATTGCGCTTTCCAAAGAGCCTCACCTCAGAAAGAAAATTGTATTCATCGAAAATTATGATATGAACATTGCGCGTTATATGGTTGAAGGATGCGATGTATGGTTGAACAATCCAAGAAGACCTCTGGAGGCGAGCGGTACTTCAGGAATGAAAGTTATAGCCAACGGAGGATTAAATTTTAGCGTGATGGACGGCTGGTGGGATGAAGCTTATACACCTGATGTCGGATGGAGAATTGGCAATGCCGAAGAATATGATAATCTTGACTACCAGGATGAAGTTGAATCACGTTTGATTTACGAGGGGATTGAGAAAGAACTGGTGCCGTTGTTTTATAACCGGGGAGAAGATAAACTTCCGCGTTCCTGGATATCCATGATGAAAAATTCGATGAAAAAATTGGGGCCGGTATATAATTCCCATCGGATGGTAGAACAATATTCTAAGAAGTTCTACTTTGCATCATATGAAAAACGAATGGCATTAATGAGAAATGACTGGGAGAAAGGGAAAGAATTTTCAAAATGGAAAAGCCATCTTTATGAAAATTGGCATAAGGTTTCATTTCTAAGTATCTCCGAGGAGGAGAAGAATGGTGATCTTAAAGTCGGTCTGAAATATCCTATTCTTGCAGAAATTGAACTGGGCGATTTAACCCCCGATGATGTTGATGTGCAGATATATTACGGTAAAGTTGATGATGGAATTCAGGGTACAAAATCTTTTGTGAACATGAATCATATTGCCAAGAAAACAAAATCAACGAAATATATTTATCGCGGAGAGATAAATTGTAAAGATACCGGTCAGTTTGGATTTACCTTAAGATTATTGCCGAAACACCATATGTTGATTAACCAATTCGAACTTGGCCTGATTAGATGGGCTTAAGAAAATTATTATAGGAAAGACATGTTACTTGAAACTCTAGACCTGCGTACGAACGATGTTTTGATCTATTCAAAAAACATGTTCAACTTCAACGACAGTTTTAAAATTATTTACAAGAACAAAAAAATAAAAAACCCGCATCAGATCAGTTACTTTGATGTCTGCACTTTTATCAAAGATCCGTCTCCTAAAAATTTGATTATTTATCGTTTGCTTACAAACGTTAATAGTCTAGATGCGTATTCCACGAAATACGGATACTTCATAAAAATAAATGGAAAAATGGAACTGATTTATTTTGATCCGATCTTCGCTATAAAGGATCTGCGTCATCTCAGGTTTGAACTTGATCCACAAAGATTCCGTTTTAAGATCCAGCAGGTTGGCCTAACTTCACTTACAAAAAAGGAGGCTGAAGCAAATTTTGCGGAAGTTTACAGTTTTGATCTGAAAGCTATTGAAGCTCAGAGCCAGAATGATAAAATATTCGCCGATGCAATCTTTGCTTTCGATAATGCATTCATTGATGAGGAATTGCCGAAGCAGAAAAACGTAGCGGTTTCATCTGAAGTAAAAATGCGTGATTTGGAAGACCGTGATTCGAAGTATGAAGAAATGACGAATGTTAAAAAAATCGCTGAGGATAGAAGCGTTATTGCCCAGCAGAATTTGACTGCACCAAAGCCTCCGGAAGCTGCAAAAGTTCAGGATCTACGCGAAGAAATAATTGAACTGCTTAAACAAGCTCTTGGAATTCCACCTGTTGATACTCAGACACAATCACCAGCGGCACCCATAAAAGAGTCATCGCCACTAAAAATATTTTCTGAACCTAAGAAAGTTGAACCATCTTCAGTTCAGCAAGAAGAAGTGAATACTGTCTTCGATCTGTTTAAATCAACGAACAAATCTGATGAACTATCTTCGCGTGAAAGAGATTCTATCATTCTGAAATTTGATTGAGTCTGAGACTCATCATGCGTTAGGTAATGAAAATCTGGACAAAGAGAAATAATTCAAGATGTGAATCTTTTGTATCGTTTTTAAGCGTGTCCGACTAAATCTAACTGGGATAATAATTATGGGAAATAAATACGATGTTATCATAATAGGAAGCGGCCCCGGCGGGGAAGGTGCAGCCATGACTTGTGCAAAAGAAGGTAAGAAAGTTGCTGTCTGCGAAGAATTCACACTTGTTGGAGGAAGCAATACACATAAAGGCACCATTCCAAGCAAAGCTCTAAGACACGCAAGCCAGATTTTATATGACAGCAATAAATTTGAGGGAACGACTTATCAGGAGTTGTTAAAGCAGACTGCCTCGGTAATTAATAGCCAGGTTGATTTACGCTTTGGTTTTTATACAAGAAATTGTGTCGACCTGCTCATAGGCAGAGCGCGCTTTCTTGATGCAAATTCTATTGAAGTCACCGAAGCGACTGGATTAAAAAAAACTTACCATGCAGATTCATTCATCATTGCAGCCGGCTCCAGACCGTATCATCCGCCGGATGTTGATTTCTCTCATCCGCGCATCGTTGACAGCGACAGTTTATTAAAGATTCAGGATAACCCTAAGACACTTACAATTTATGGAGCCGGTGTTATAGGTTGCGAGTATGCCTCAATTTTCAGAGGATTGAGCGTAAAAGTAAATTTGATTAACACACGCAGCCAGCTTTTATCATTTCTGGATGATGAAATAATTGACGCGCTCGCTTATCATCTCAGAGAGAACGGAGTACTGATACGTCATGGCGAGGAATACGAGAAAGTTGTGGCTGATGATAAAGGTGTAACAATTTTTCTTAAATCGAATAAACAGATACGCAGCGATTACCTCTTATGGGCTCAGGGAAGAACAGGCAACTCGCAAAATATGGGATTAGAAGAATTAAATATTAAAACCGATTCCAAAGGATCCATACCGGTTAATGAGTATTATCAATCGGCTATTCCGAATATTTTTGCCGTTGGGGATGTGATAGGTTATCCAAGTCTCGCAAGTGCCGCTTATGATCAGGGGAGATTTGCTGCCCGACATCTGATTCTGGGTGAACGAACAACATTACGAACAGAAGATATTCCAACAGGTATTTATACTATACCGGAGATTAGTTCAGTCGGATTGAATGAAAGGGAATTAACGGAAAAGAAAATTCCTTATGAAGTAGGACATTCATTTTTCCGTCATCTCGCAAGAGCACAGATAACCGGAAGAACAGTTGGTATGCTGAAAATACTTTTCCATCGTGAGAATTTTAAAATTCTTGGAATACACTGCTTTGGTTATGAAGCATCCGAAATTATTCATATCGGTCAGGCGATTATGTCCCAGAAGGGAGATGGAAATAGTCTAATGTATTTTATCAACAGCACTTTCAATTATCCAACAATGGCAGAAGCATACCGTGTTGCTGCGCTTAATGGATTGAACCGTGTTGAGCTGAGCAGAAAATCGCATGGGCAATAAAATGGTTATTAGTGATTGGTTATTCTTAGTCATGGATAATTAATCAAATATTACAAATCGCAAATCTCTACTAACCAATCACTAATTAATAACTCATCGAATCGATCCTTACCTTTCCTCTGAAAATCCAGTAAATGGTTACTGTGTAAGTAAGAACGAATGGCACACCAATCAATGCTATAATCAGCATTATATTTAACGTCTGTTGAGATGAAGATGCATTATATACCGTCAGGTGGTAAGCCGGATCGATTGTTGACTTAACAATATTTGGATACAAACCAACAGCAAATAATGCCAGCAAAGCAGCTATACTTGCACATGATGAAAGAAACGCCTTGAATTCTTTACCAAGATGTATCTCACGAGGAATATTAGCTATTGCGAGCATATTTAAAAGAGCAAGAGTAAATAACCAGGGATGTGTTTTAAATGGTTGAACCATTTCAGGGAAATAAATTAGTGTAGCCATTGTAGATGAAATATAACAAATTGCAAAAAAAATAATTGTGTTATTTGTCCATCCCTTTACTATAGTCTGCACGTCACCTTCGGTCTTCATCATCAGGTAAATAGCACCGTGCATCATGAATAATGCGATTGTTGTAATTCCAACCATTACCGTAAAAGGGTTAATCAAATTCATAAATGTTCCGGCAAATTCTTTATCGCTACCAACTGGAATACCGGTAATAATATTTCCAATTGCCACACCCATTAAGAAAGCAATTAGAATGCTTGATATTGAAAAAGCTGTGTCCCATGCCGTTCTCCACCATTGCATTGGCTGTTTGCTTCTGAACTCGATTGCGACCGCTCTAAAAATCAGAACGAAAAGCAGAATCATAAACGCAGTATAAAAACCGGAGAAAACCGTTGCATATACATGCGGGAAAGCTGCGAAAAGTGCGCCTCCGCCTGTTACCAGCCAAACTTCATTTCCATCCCATACAGGACCGATAGAATTTATCAATATCCTTCGATTGGTATCTCCCTTCATAAAAAGATGAAGGGCACCCACACCCAAATCGAATCCGTCTAAGATCGCATAGCCCGTAAGCAGAACACCTATCAGTATAAACCAGATACTATTCAGGTCAAAATTGAATTCCATATTTTCACTTTCCGTTTTTGGAGAAAATTAATTTTTGCTTTTCATATTCGGATGGTGTTAGATCCGCTTCTGCAGGACCATGCTGGATCTTTTCATTAAGCAGATATAGAAAGAGCACAAGTAATAAAGCATATATGAGTGTAAAGAGTATTAATGAGAAAATAACCTGATCTGCAACAACCGCTTTTGATAATCCATCGGCAGTTCGTAATAATCCATACACAATCCACGGCTGTCTGCCAACTTCCGCGGAGAACCATCCTAATTGATTAGCCGCTTGAGGCAGAAGCACCGATAGAACAAATAATCTTAAAAGCCATTTCTTCTCAAAGAGAGAACCTCGCCATAAATAATAGAGACCAAACAAACTCAATCCAATTAGTGTAAATCCGATAGCAACCATTAAATGATAAGTCTGAAAGACAAAATTGACAGGAGGAATTTCATCTTTCTTGAATGCATTTAATCCTTTCACGGGTGTTCCGAAATCACCGTGGATGAGAAAACTTAAAAATTTCGGAATTGCAATTCCAAAATTCACTTGCTGGTTTTTTTCATTCACCCATCCAAACAGATACATGTCCGCAACTTTATTTGAATCGAAATGGGCTTCGTACGCTGCTAATTTTGCAGGTTGATTCTTACTTACGCCCACTGCACTCTGGTGTCCTGAGAATAATTGAAACAGGGAAGCGAAAACTGCGATAGTCAACCCAACCTTGAAAGATTTCATTGCAAAATCTGTGTGTTTTTTCTTCAATAAATAGTAGGCTGAAACACTCAGAATCAGAAATGCGCCTGAAAGCCATGCACCGGAAAGAGTGTGAGAAAGTCTTTCCACCGAAGATGGATTGAATACCATCTGCCAGAAATCGGTAATCTCTGCACGGGCGTTCAATCCCTCTCCAACAATATGATAGCCTGCCGGTGTCTGCTGCCAGGAGTTTGCAACAACGATCCAGACAGCACTCATCATTGCGCCGAATGCCACCATTATAGTAGAGAAGAAGTGCATACGCGGAGAAACTTTATTCCACCCGAAGACGAGAACTGCAAGAAAGCCGGATTCAAGAAAGAATGCAAAAATTCCTTCTGCCGCTAAGGCACTTCCGAATACATCGCCGACAAAACGTGAATATGTAGCCCAATTGGTTCCAAACTCAAACTCCATCACTATTCCGGTTGCTACTCCGAGGGCGAATGTTAACGCAAAAATTCTTACCCAGAATTTTGTCATTTGCTGATAGATAGGATTTCTGGTTTTAAGGTAGAGCCCTTCCATAATCACCAGAGCTACACCAAGACCGATACTTAAAGGAGGATAGATATAATGGAACGAAATGGTAAACGCGAACTGAATTCTTGACAGAAGTTCTACAGACATTTTAAAATCCGTCTATTAATTAGTTTTGTTTTTATCGATTATTAACAACGGGTAATATGCTTGTTTGGGAAAATACTTTTCAATCTTCCCAATCAGTCCCAGAAATATGCTGTATAATTTTATCCCGCCTTCATTCATCAGGCGGTAAGTTTCCAGTTTACCAAATCCTTCCAGCCATTTGTAATTGTGCGCGTAGAAGTACAGTTTTCTTTTACTGTTTGGGTTGACTCTCTTCTCTGTCCAGTTCCACAATTGCAGAGGGAGAGTCAGAATATTTACGAGCGTTGCATATTTACCGGCATTATAAATTATATAACATTTCCTTTGAGTTACTCTTCTCAATTCCTCGATTGCCCGTTCCTGTCTGTCTTTATCAACGTGATAAATAGTATGTAAGGAGATCGTATCTGCAACGGAGTTATCTTTAAGAGGTAGATTTATTATATCACCCAACACAAAGAGCCCATCCGGCTTATTCAATTTCGCTTCCCGGACTGCGGTAATGCTGAAGTCCATACAAATTTGTTTCTTCGCTTTAGAATCGAAAGGCACTGCACCACATGCAACATCAAGCAAAGAGATTGTCTCACCAATCATTTCCCGTAATCTGTCATTTCCAAGCTGCTTGTACTTTGTACCTTTATCAGAAGAGAATGTAAGGGCATCAACATATTTACCCCTCTCTTTTTTCCAGCCAATTTTATCGTAATACTCTTTTACATTATACAAATTGCTCTCCAATATTTTTCAATTAAGGGTACTTCTAAAAACTATCTTTTGTAAATATTTAACGCAGAGAACGCAAAGAAAAAGCAAAGTTCGCAAAGGATATTGAAGTTTTTAGAACTATCCTTAAGTGATCTGAATTTCGAGATACATCACTTACCTTTCATAATTGTTTTGTTATATAGGTACATAAAAAATGTAGCGGTCAAACCAATTGCAATCATTGAATACCATACATGTTCAGGATGACCCGATGCTTTTGAAGTCTGATATATCCAGCCTCCGAAAGGATCGCCGACAAATCTCGCAATTGCAATCGGCAAGAATGCGTAACCCTGATATAGCCCTTGTTGGCCTGCCGGTGCGATACCGGAAATATATTCGTAATATCGCGGTGCTTGAATCATCTCTCCAATTGCAAATGCAACTATGCCTGCAGCAATTGTTGGAATACTAGGATAAATTCCAATTATAATCCAGATCATACTAGAAAATGCAAAGCCGTAAAGGATTGCTTTTGAAGTCGGAAGATTTTTAGTGAGACGGTTCAACGGAATTTGCAATAGAATTATTGCACCGGCTCCCGCCCATGACTGAATGATTTCATACGGCGCGTCTTTACCAATGTAATCTGTTATATAATAAGGAATGATGATAAACTCCTGCCAGAATATCACCCAGTAAAGGGAATAGATCAGAAGAAAGATCATAAATTTAAAATTTGCGAGTACAATAAAAAGATTCGCAATTTTTTTCCCCAACGACTCTACTACTTCATTGGCTTTTACCTTAACATCTTTATATAAGATCAGATTTACAATGAGCATTGCAAAGCAACTGATGGAGGAGACGATGTAAACAAATTCATTACCAAATCTATCACGAACAAAATATGCTATAGTTGGACCAATCATAGCACCGGCATTTACAAGCCAATAATAAATTGCAAAGCCAAGCGATTTTGTCTCTTCCTTAGAAGTGATGGCTACTGTTCCTAAGACAGATGGTTTTATAAACGAACCTCCAAATGCAGTGAAAACAAGAAATGCCATTAGCAACCAGTATTGAGAAAAGCCACCATAGATTCCGGCAAAAGCGCTCATTCCAACGGAGCCGATTAAAAAGTATCCTAATCCCAGAATTGAAAATGCAATACTGAAAGCTCGTCTGAATCCCCATTTATCGGCGAGTGTACCGCCAAGTATTGGAAGTAAGTAGATCAAACCACCAAAAATTCCGGAAAGCTGCCCGGCTTCAGATTCACTGAACCCAAGTTTGTTCCGCATGTAGATCATGAATACAATCTGTTGACCGTAATAAGCAAGTCGTTCGAATAGCTCCATTCCGTTGGCAACCCAGAAGGATGGAAGAAATCCAGTTTTAAACTTTTGAACTTCCGAAGAGATACTCACAATAGCTCCGTTTTTATTTACGGTTTGCAATTTAATCTAAATCGGCATAGTTATTCAAACACTATTTGCTAAATTTGTGTTGAAAAATTTCAATTCTCTGTGATGATGAAAAAGTTTGGTTTAACGGGTGTTGCCGGGTATGTAGCTCCAAGACATTTGAAAGCAATCAAGGAAACCGGCAACGGCTTGATCGCATGTTACGATCCGCATGATTCTGTCGGTGTGCTCGATCATTATTTCCCGCATGCAGATTTTTTTACGGTCTATGAACGCTTTGAAAGACATCTTACTAAACTTGCACTCCATCCGGTTTCTAAGATCGATTATTTTACCGTCTGTTCTCCAAACTATCTTCATGATGCTCATATCCGATTGGCTCTGAACCACGGTGCGGATGTGATCTGTGAAAAACCGCTTGTACTCAATCCTCAGAATTTGGATATACTGCAGGAGTTGGAATTAAAATCAGGGAAAAAAGTTTATACGGTGATGCAGTTGAGAAGTCATCCATCGTTAATGGCGCTGAAGGAAAATCTGAGTAAGCAACCTGACAAAAAACATAAAGTTGAATTAACATATATAACGTCACGGGGCAGTTGGTATCACTATTCCTGGAAGGGTGAGGAAGAAAAAAGCGGCGGGATCGCAACAAATATTGGAATACATCTTTTTGATCTTTTAATCTGGCTCTTCGGGAGTGTCGAACAAAGTCAGGTGCATCTATCAGATAAAAACAAAATGGCCGGATCCTTAGAACTGAAAAATGCAGATGTAGCCTGGTTCCTTTCAATTGATGAAAACGATCTACCGACGGATGCAAAAGTGAAAAGTAAAACAACTCACCGTTCTATTAAAGTTGATGGTGAGGAGATAGAATTCACCGATGGTTTCACTGATCTTCATACAAAAGTGTACCAGGAGATTTTAAATGGTAGAGGATTAGGAATTAAGGATGCCCGTCCTTCGATAGAGATCGTATACAATATACGGTTCGCAAAAGTAGCTTCGAAAAAGAACTTAATTCATCCAATGATCAGTAAAGTGAGATAAGGCCATGAATTTTTTCAAGCATGAATCCGCTTATGTTGATGACAATGTAGAGATCGGTGAAGGAACAAAGATCTGGCATTTCTCTCATGTACAATCAGGAGCGAGACTCGGCAAAAAATGTGTACTCGGACAAAATGTAAATATCGGTTCAAATGTTGTGATCGGGAATTTTGTGAAGATACAGAACAATGTTTCTGTGTATGAAGGTGTAATATTAGAAGATTATGTATTTTGCGGTCCCTCGATGGTATTTACAAACATCGTTGATCCCAGGAGTAAGTATCCTCAAGTCGGTTCAAAGTATTATCTCAAAACTTTAGTGAAGGAAGGTGCATCGCTCGGAGCTAATTCAACTATTGTGTGTGGACATACAATAGGTAGATTCGCATTTATTGGTGCCGGAGCGGTGGTGACAAAAGATGTTCCGGACTACGCGTTGGTAGTTGGAAATCCTGCTAAACATGTCGGCTGGCTGAGTGAAGCCGGACAAAAATTAATTTTTGATGAAGATGGATTCGCATTCTGCAATAAATCAAATAAAAAATATAAACTAGAAAATAATACCGTTACGGAGGCGTGATGAAAGTTCCTTTGTTAGATCTAAAACCACAATATTTATCGCTTAAAAAAGAAATTGATGAAGCTGTTCAACGTGTAGTTGATTCACAATATTTTATAATGGGACCGGACATTGCAAAACTTGAAGAAGAAATTTGCCAATATCTTGGATGTAAAAAAGCTATTGGAGTTTCTTCCGGAACAGATGCGCTCTTACTGGCATTGATGGCGCTCGAAATTCAACCGGGTGATGAAGTTATAGTCCCGACCTATTCATTCTTTGCAACAGCTGGTGTTGTTGCGCGTTTGAATGCGATACCGGTATTTGTTGATTGCGATCCGGTAACATTTAATATTGATCCGAATAGAATCGAAAAAAAAATTACATCAAGAACAAAAGCAATAATTCCCGTTCACCTTTACGGCCAAAGTGCACGGATGAAAGAAATTGTGGCAATTGCAAACAGACATCATCTGTTTGTTGTTGAAGATGCGGCGCAAGCAATCGGTGTTCAGTACAAAAATGGAAAATTTGTTGGAACGATTGGCGATATTGGTTGCTTCTCATTTTTCCCGAGCAAAAATCTAGGTGGATTTGGAGACGGTGGAATCGTAACAACCAACAATGAAGCCCTTGGCGAGAAAATGCGTATTCAGCGTGTTCATGGAATGGAGCCCAAATACTATCATAAAATGATGGGTGGTAATTTCCGTCTGGATGCTTTGCAGGCAGCAGTTCTTCGTGTAAAACTTCCTCATTTAGATTCATGGTCTGCAAAAAGAAGAGAGAACGCAGATTTCTACTCAAAATATTTTGCAAATGCAGGACTGGCCGCTGAAGAGGGAAAGACAGTCTTTGATTCAAATAACAAGGTACTGCTGCCAAAAGCTGTTTATAAAAATTCCGGATTTAAAAATTATCATATTTATAACCAGTATATCATTAGAGTAGAAAAAAGAAATGCACTTATCGATTTTCTGAGAAAGAGAGAAATTGGATGCGAGATTTATTATCCGGTCCCATTTCACCGACAAGAATGTTTCGCATACCTGAATTGTAAGGATGGAGATTATCCCGTTTCGAATTGTGCTGCCAATGATTCATTAGCACTGCCAATTTATCCGGAACTGAGCGATGAGCAAATTAAATTTGTAGTTGATTCTATATCTGAATTTATGAAAGAAGAAGGGAAGTATCCCGAAGAATGTAAACATTGCGATTGCATGAAAACAAAATAATTTGTTGTAATAAATGAAGAAGCCGGAGTTTACTCTGGCTTCTTGCTGAAAAATATCCATTCAAATTCATTTCATCAAGATCATTTTCTTGACCTGACTAAAATTATCGGATTGAATTTTATAAAAATAAGTACCGCTTGATATTGATTGTCCATCGTTATCATCACCTTTCCAGATAATAGAATGGTTGCCGGCTGGAAGTTCTGTGTTTACCAAAGTTTTAACTTCCCTACCAAGGATATCGTAAACTTTGATGCTCACAAATGAGTTTTGCGGCAGAGCATATTTTATGTTCGTAGAAGGATTGAACGGATTAGGGTAATTCTGTCGAATATACTCGTTCAAGAAGCTACTATAAAAATGATAACGCACATATTGAGGGTAAAAACTGGACTCACATTAGGCAGTATCTTGGCTATCAACGTTTTGATAAACCCCAGATTGTAGATATGCTTAATGATATTTATAAAAATTACTGGTCATTATTTTTTAATTTCTTTATCAGTTTTGAACGGAATACTGGTCAGTTTTCAACGGAAACAACACTTGACTGAATATTTCTCGTAATACCTCCTTCAGGCGCTCGCTTCTAAACCGATTTATCGTATGATGATCCGGATGGCTCATTCCGCTTAGCCACATCATATGTTGTATATTCTCTTTTGTCATCCCTTCCATCTTCCTGCTGCCGTATATGTTCCGCAAGTATGAGTATACCAATACTTTCAACAACATCCTCGGTGGATAACTGCTCGTGCCTCTTCCTTTGTATTGCTTTTCTAGCGACTTGATGTTGATCTGTTCTATTACTGAATTAACTATCCTCACCGGATGATTCGACCCGATCATTTCTTCTATCAATGGTGGTGGTAAACTGATTTAATCTTGTTGGTAGGGTTTGAATATCACTTTTCCGCTTTGTCCCATATATGTTTCCTTACTTCTTGAGACAAAACTTATTTAAATCTTTTTTCTTTTACAAAAAAGGCTGCCCTTTTGACAGCCTATTTTCTTTTAAAACTGAGAAATTATTTATGCAACAACTTCGGTAGCTTCGTAAACACTGATGAACTGTCTGTCATTCTTTTTTCTTTCGAATTTTACAACTCCATTAATAGTTGCAAACAAAGAATGATCTCCTGCTTTCATTACATTTTTACCGGGATGAAAATTTGTTCCTTTCTGACGAACCAATATTGAACCAGCAGTAACTTTTTCACCGCCGAAGGCTTTTACGCCGAGGTATTGCGGATTACTATCGCGACCGTTTCTGGATGAACCTTGACCTTTTTTATGTGCCATTATTAAATCCTCCGTTCCTAAGAAATCTTAGTAACTTCAATTCTTGTTAAAAATTGTCTGTGCCCGTTCTTACGTTTATAAGAAATTCTTCTTTTCTTTTTGAACACAATTACTTTTTCATCTTTTAGATGTTCTAAAACTTTTGCGTGAACAGTTGCACCTTTTATAGTCGGTGTGCCAACTTTTGTAGCCTTATCATCACCTAACAATAAAACAGTATCAAACGTGATTTCAGCATTGGGTTCAGCTTTTAAACGCGGGACATAATACTTTGTATTTTCTACAACCTTGAATTGTTGTCC
>CAYTUV010000054.1:0-23093 GCA_964441505.1 uncultured Melioribacter sp.
ATCCCAAGGGTGAATTGTTTTTTCTTGACTTTCTTTTCTATAGACAACGCCGTTATACACTAGTCAAAAAATAGTTTGAAGGGAAGAAAAGCGATGGGAGAAAAAATTATCAGTAGCTTATATCTCGCATTGATATTTATATCTTCATTACATGCTCAAAATATTTTTACACCGAACCTAAATACTACTATAAATGGAAGCGGTTGGAAAAGTAAGTTCATTTCAGCGGAACTTGCAAAAAAAGATTCCGCTGAAGCATTAATGATAACAAAAACCGATGGCGACGATCTCATTTGGCTTGATGGCTTTAAATTCACAAACGGAATTATAGAATTTGATGCAAAAGGGAAAAGCGGACCTCCACAGAGCAGTTTTGTTGGCATTGCTATCCGTGTTGTTGATGAAAATACTTATGATGCGATTTATTTTCGCCCGTTTAATTTCCGTTCTCCTAATCCCGTTAATAAATCTCATGCTGTTCAATATATTTCACATCCAGATTGGACATGGAAACGACTGCGTGATGAGCACCCTGGAGTATATGAAAAAGGTATTGAACCGTCACCCGATGGTGATGAGTGGTTTCATGCTAAGATTGTAGTAAAAAAGCCTGAGATAAAAGTTTATGTAAACGGTGCAAACGATCCAAGTCTCGAGATAAACGAAATATCCGATCGAGAAGATGGTTCGCTTGGTCTTTGGTGTAATGGATTTGGAATAATCGCTAATCTAAAAATTAAACAACAAAAATAATTTTTATAATGATGCCTATGTAAGGGAAGAGAAGAAATCATCTTCCCATATTAGTGTATATCCCGCCGCCCAACACGCGTTTTTCAGTGCGGCATTTTAATAATTACAGAGTTGTGGTTTCAATGTTTAGTTGTTCATTAAAGTAGTTTGTTCCCCCAAAGGGGTGGCAATGCCATAAGAAACATTTTTAATTAATAAAAGTATTTGCGGTTAATCAGTATACTTGTTCTGGGCTGTCTGTTATAGACAACGCCGTTACTTCTCTTTGAACGAAAGCGTCATTGGCACACCTTCAAAACCGAAATGCCTGCGAATCATCTTTTCGAGAAAGCGCTTGTAATGTTCCGGAATGTTGCGTGGATCATTCGAAAAAAACATGAAAATCGGGTAATGATCGCCAACCTGAGTAATGTATTTAATTTTCACTTCCTTGCCAGTCGGAGAGGACGGCGGCGGTGTATTTTCAATCTCCGGAAGAAGAATTTCATTGAGTACACTTGTTGGAACTTTTTTCTTACGCTCTTCATTAACTTTTTTGGATACTTCGATCAACTTGAAAATTCTTTGTTTGGTTAGTGCTGAGACATAGAGGATCGGTACATAATCAATCGAGCCCAGTTTTCTCTGGATAGCATCCGAATATTGTTTAGCCGTATTGGTTTCTTTTTCAATCAGATCCCATTTATTAACCGCGAGTATCAAACCTTTTCTTCGGCGGACGGCTTCATCGATAATTTTCTGATCCTGATTTTCAATTCCAAGATTGGAATCAAGAAGCAGAATTGCCACGTCGCAGCTCCACAACGCTTTATAAGTACGAACATTTGAGAAGAACTCAATATTTTCTTTAACTTTCGATTTCTTGCGGAGACCTGCAGTATCAACCAGAACGATCTCTTCGCCATAATATTTGAGAACAGAATCTATGCTGTCTCTTGTTGTACCTGGAATATTTGTTACAATTGTCCGGTCATAACCAAGAAGTGCGTTCACCATGGAAGATTTACCGACATTCGGTTTACCTATTATAGCGAGACGTAACCGTATTTCCTCATCAAGATCATCTGCAAAAGGAAGTTTCTCCATCAGATCATCCAAAAGATCACCAAGATTTCTTCCATTTAGCGCAGAAACATCGAACACATTCTTATGTCCAAACGAATAAAATTCAGCTGCATTAACAGTAAAACTTGGTGAATCGCATTTATTGACAAGGAGATAACTAAGTTTATTCGCACGACGCAGAAGTTCGGAAACCTCTTTATCCGCTGGTGTTAAACCAATTCTGCCGTCAACCACGAAAAGGATTGCGTCGCATTCATCCATTGCAATCTCAATCTGTTCGCGAATTGCAACTTCAAACAAATCTTCTGAGTTTGGTACGTAACCGCCGGTATCAATTACGCGGAAATATTTTCCATTCCAATCAACATCTCCGTAAATTCTATCGCGTGTTACACCGCTGGTATCATCTACGATAGCGGTTGTGCTCTTTGTAAGACGATTGAACAGAGTTGATTTACCAACATTCGGTCTTCCGACAATTAAAACTAAAGGTGTGCTCATTTCGGTTTGTTGTTCCTAAAATCTATACTGCAAATTTAACCGGGGGTAATATACGGTAATATATCCATAGTCTCTTCTTTCAAGGCTGGCATTTAGTACTAAGTTCTTATTATAAGAATTTGCTGTCCATGCGGCGTCTAGTGCGCTTACAATGTGATTAATAATTACAACTATCACAGCTTTTGAAGCTACGTTATAATATTCATCAGCTTGATAAAACATTGCTGTATACTCAGTGAAGACGAGAGGATCAACATCATACGTGAAAGATTTGTTTGGATCGTCACCAAATTGTTTCCAGCCAACATTAAATTGCTGATACTTCCCAATTAATTCATAGTACTGCTGAGAACCGCGGGGCGGCAAGTTGTGAGAATAAAAACTTCCAGGCACGTTTGGAATGTTAGGATTAAAACTGACGGCCGATTCTAATTTATTCAACCAGAACCAATCAACAGTCCCATCAGATTTAAAAACTTTACTACGATAGTCGTCAGGATTCACGGCAGGATTCAGCTTTCTAGCATTAGCGAGTGTCCAATTTGCATACCGGACAACCGACCATCCATTTTCTCCGTTCGCATAATTCTGAAATAAGTTAGTCTGATCGTTCCCTTTTTTATCATAAATCAATCCCAATGTAAGGGCCGCAGCTTCTACAGCGATGAATGCGGCAGATTTGATGTAGCTCTCGGAATAAAATTCTCCGGCACCCGGAAGCAGAAGAGATAATCCTGCCGCCAGTAGAACAGATTTCTTATTCTCATTGAGATTATCAGGTGAATTGCTGATTACCTTTTCGGTATTATCAAAAGCAATCCTTGAATCGATTGCAAGTGAGCCGCTCATAACATTTTCTTTTGAAATCTTTTTAATGACTTGTCCATATGTCAGTGACCATTGTGCATGTATGACCGACAGCTGTAAACTTATTGCGAGCACGAATAATATTTTTTTCATCTATCCATCCAAAGTTTAGAAACTGAAATCGAATAAAATTCCACCGTAGAAACTCCATTCTTTACCATAGGATACATCCTCGCCTAAGATTCTTCGCGAGAACCGGTCGAATGAATAAGCGGCATTGAAAAAGATACTTGTCGGAAAGAGATAAAATGAATTCATCTTAATTCGTATTTCAGCACCGGCACCTTTCTTAAAATCAGTCAATGATGGGAAATCGCCTGACCAGGCATTTCCATAATCCCCATAAACAGATAGATAGACTTTATCTATATATAAGTGACCAACGCGGGAGTCAATATCTTTGAACAGCGGGAACCTGTAAGTGAGATTAAGCCAGCCCAATTCATTCCCGCTTACAGAGTAAAACGGATAACTCTTCATACCAATTAATCCGCCGAGATAAAAATCGAAGAAATCAGGAACAGTTGGTCCAAGTATAGTCCCGGCACGAAACTGAGCGGTTAAAGTATGGTCGCTTCCGAGTGCAATATATTCTTTCCAGTTCAGTTCAAGACGATGAAAATTAAAATCGTTATACAATGGTTTAAGAATTCCATCAACCACGGTAAAATTATTTTCATTATTGAAGCGATTGAATTCGTAATCGTATTTAAATTCAACTTTTCTTCCCACGGGATTAATATCTGAATCAATCGTAGGGATGATCTTATCATGATTGTACTTTATTTGAACGCTGCGCCCGATATAGTATTTGTCATTCGTCGCCGGATATAGAGTGTTTTCGCTCTCAGGCAGGATAAAACTACTGAGTGTGGATGTGTACTGACTGAAAATAAATCGTGCTTCTATTTTATTTCCCTCACTGAATATTTTATGACGGGCGACAATATCGAATTCAAAAAGATTGTATGTTACTTCTGCTGGAATCTTGTAATCGATTCTGGGCGGTAAAAATGTTGAATCAACGCCAAAGTTGATATCAATATTTGACGCACGGCTGACACTGTAAATTTCAAGACCTAGTTCCGGCCGCAATCCCAATTTATGAATCAGAGGCAGTTTATCGCGGTAATCCAGAACAAGGAATAAGTCACGTTCCATCCTTCTATTGATAGAAGCGCTTCCGAAAATTGAATAACGATTAAGTACATCACTCGAGGTCACATAAACACCGGGCTTAATTCTATCCAGTCCCGAACTTGATGTGCTGTAATTATCATACCGGATGAAAGGCATTATGCTAAGCTTGGAAAAGAAGCCCGAGTATTTTTCGGGCGTGTAAGCCGGTGTTTCGCGGTCGTTAAAATTTCTCAGTGTGTTGAGATCATATTTATTCATATCACCTTTAGGCTTGTCGGTATCCAGCGGCGGATTATTCTGCCAGATATATTTTTTTGTTGGATCAACTTTGGATTGTTCTTCTTTATTGATTAAGAATATTTTGAATCCCTCTACAGTGTAACCGGAATAGACGATCTCACCATTAGTGTTCACAGTCGGCATGTAAGCGCCGCCCAAAACATTTGTAAGTTGCTTTCTCTCTCCGTTCGTAAGATCAACGGAATAAATATTAAATATTCCCGACTCATCACTTGAGTAATACAATCTACCGTCTTTCGTCTGAAAAGGATTTCGCTCATCAGCTTTTGAAGCTGTAATCATGCGGTAATCAGAACCGTCTGTTTTTATAGTCGCGATGTCCCTGTTTTCATGGAAGGAGAAATCAAATAAAATTGAGGAATCGTCTTGAGAATATTTTGGGTTGAACACCTGTTCCCCATTTTCAAACAAAGTGAGTCGCTTGAAATTTTTTCCGTCTATATCAACTGTGGCAAGATTTACCGTTCCGTCATTTTGAAAAACAAAAACAATTTTTTTGCCGTCATGAGATACAGAGGGATTATTGGCGCGCAATCCAAACGTAATACGTGTTTCCTTTTCATTATCTAAATCATAAGTATATAGATCATGAATATTAACCCATTTCGGATTATCATCACTCAATTTTGCATAAATTATTTTATTCGTTCCCGAAATAAAACTTGCAGTGGAGCGTACACCCGCAACAATCTGCTTCTCCCTCTTGGTTGACAGATCATATAAATATAGAGCAGATAATCCAAAATAATCTGCCGTTTTGTTGGATGTGTACAAAAATTTCGTTCCGTCATCAGAAAATGTAGGATAAAAATTTCCAAATCCCACTTTAGCAATTATTTCTCCGGAAATTTTATTCGACTCAACATCAGCGATCCGTTTTTTATAATCAACTTTTAAGAAAGTACTCCATTCATTATAAATTTCATTTCCATCTTTTCCGAGAACTTCTTTAAATGCCGCATCGATAGTAAAGTTTGTATGTTTGCCCAGTTTATGGGAAATCTCACTCAGTTTTCCCTCGCCATATTTTTGTGCAATATAACGGGTCAGTCCAAAGCCTGAATTATAAACAGATTCGTTACCCAGACTTGTTTTGTCAAATACACCCATCTGATTCCACGTCAACATTTTATTTTCAAGCGCGTAAGAACGCAGAATCATATCCCGGTGTGTATCCCAGTTATCGTAATTAAAATCTTTACGCATATACTGTGCAGTACCTTCTGCAAACCATGCCGGAATGTTAATTGTTGCGATAGGGTATGAACCGATGAAATTTGGAAATCCGTAGAGAATATCAGGTCTCCGTTTGTTCTCGTAATTCAGGAACTGTAAGTAAAAAGCGGGAACTGTTCTTCCGATCTTCATAGCGGATTGAATCTGCACCATATGTGTAAATTCATGAGAGATTACATTACGGAGCCAATTGTGTGTACCCCTAAGATCAAAATCGAGAGACGAAGCCCATATCTCAATTTTGTTATCAAAAAAATAAGTTGCCCCATTTGAGAAATCATCTATGTCTTTGATTATGAAATCAACTACATCAGGTTCATACTGATAAAGCGAAGTTATTGGTTCCCATATTTCATCTGCAATCTTGGCTACTATTTTAGCTGTACGCTCGGCTTCTTCATGATAATGCACACGAACATATTTACCCTTAATCGTTAGCCAGTTATAATCCGGATTATAGTCGTTAAATTGCGCAATCACTGAAGTAAAGGAAGCCAGTAACAAGATTAAAAATAATTTTCTCATAAGTTTATTTGATCACCGCAATCTTTATGATTTTATTTGCTGATTTGCCGCTATCACCGTTAATCGTAATGTTGGAGTAGTAAATACCGCTTTGAATTTTACTAACATCCCAAACGGTTTCATTATCTGTCCCACCGGAGGCCTGTGTATTCAGCTCAGCAACCAGCTCGCCGGCAAGGTCAAATATCTTAATAGTAACAGTGGCATCCTCCGAAACATAATAACGGATATTTGTAGAATTTCCATAAACAGGATTTGGCCAATTGTAACATTTTTCGATTGGGAAAAATTCGGTTTGAACTTGTGATGATGATGAAGCAACTACGAAGGATGAGTTGAGCGCGTCGCCAAATTCACCACTCCAGAAAGATTTACCCTGTGTTGGCGCAAGATTCCAGACGTAAAGATGATTTGCCGGATCGAGCACAGCCAGATAAGGTTTATATGTTGGCAAAGGGCCCATTGTTGGTAATTCTTCTCCAAATAGAATCGGAGAAGTAATGCTCTGAATACCTGTCGTTAACGGAAAAGAATCTAAAATTTTTCCCGTTACCGGATTGATTGCGTAAATATTACCCTTATCAGTAAAGGCAATAACATCTGAAAAACCGTCTCTATTTATATCAATTGCTAGTGGTGTTCCAGTAAATTTTTCCCCTGCAGGAATTGTAAACGGAAAATTCTTTGCCGTTATTCCATTAAAATTATATGCCTCCAAGGAATTTCCATTTGCAAGAAGTATATAATTCTGACCATCATTGAATAGATCAGCAACAGCAAAAGAATTTATTGGTACAGCTGATTTTACATCAAATGTCGATTGAATGATACCACGTTTGATAGTCATGAATTTATTATTTTTTTGAAGTACTACAGATAGATAATTGCCTTGACTATCTCTAGTAAGAACTGATTTAAGCCAATAGTCTGTACTTTTGAGCTGCAAAAACTTGTGATCACCTGGTGAATAATTTTGATATTCCTGATATTCAGATTGACCAAGCATAGTATAGAAAGAATTTCCGATTCCAAAATTTAAGATCTTATCATATATTTCAACTATACCATAAGCACTGGTCGTAAATACATCAGCCTTTAAGAGAATATCTAAAGTGATCATATAAGCTTTAGAGTTAGGGATCCATAATGCGACTAAAACATTCGGAGTATTAGTACTGGCATCCGCTCCAATGGCAGTTATCGTTCTGGTACAATCTAGTATTTTTAATTTTTCTTCCTGCGAGTTCTTCCAGTAGATATTTAGTAAAGTTCCTTTCCCGCCAATTACGTATTCAGTTGAATTGTATTTTAGGACGACCGGCTGTATATCAGAAAAATTTGGAATAGTTTTTACCAGATTGCCCAGCAGATCATATTTATTGAGATTGGAATTATCAATTACATATAGGAAGTTGGCTGAAGCAAAACCATTCGATGTAATGATTTTTTTTGATTGAGATAGATTAAGGTTCTTAGATGTAACGAGTTTAATATTTCCTTCACCGAAACTAAGATTGAATGACATCTTATTTGATATACCGGAAAAATTATCGAGAGTGATTAAACTGTTAGCACCTGAGTTGGAGTTGGAATTAGGTTTTGTAGTCGGCGAAAAACTATTCTTATAAAACTTGGATGGATTTCCCTTATACCAAAAATCTTCCCTGCTTCCCTCACCAATTGAGGGACCAAAAACAGAAGAGAACAACTGACCAATATCTTGTATGCCGTCTGCCTCTTCAACATCAACACCTTTCATATTCATATTAGCATTGATTGAATTATCATTTATTTTTTCATTAATTATTTTTTCATCAATGTGCCAGATAACTATTCCGTTTCCGGGAACAGCCGCGTCAAATTCATCTACATCAATTACAACACCGCCACCTTTAATTGAATCCGGAATTATGATATACAAACCGCTCGTATCCTTAAATACTTCTTTTGTAAAAGTTGAATCATTGCGCCGGTAGGTTAGAATTACATTATCTTTTTTAGCATCCTGCTGACGGTTCTCAAGAAGGTAATACTCAGATGAGGTGATAGGAATCTTGATAAGGGTTGTATCTGTTAATAATGAATTTACTCTTGTAGAAAGAGAAACATTACGTATGTCTGTCGAAATAAGCTTAGGCTCTTCCCAGCCGAGATATATTTTTTCCCACGCCGAAGGCTCCGGCGGGAACATGCCGTTATTGGCATTTATGGCTTGTCCATCCATCAGTCCAAATCTTCCTATTGCACTTCTGCCTGTTTCTGCATTGAAAAGATCGGGCACACCAAGATGACTCGCAACGTTAGCAACTATCGCACCGTTAATGGTTAGTTCCTGAAGATATGTTGTATTGTCAATAAGAAGTATTTCATATGATTCGGTTTCCGGCAGTATCATACTATTAGTAATGTTACCGGACTTTGTTGGAAAGCCGTTAAACTGATTTCCGAAAATGTTCTTAAGAGATGCTGTTCCTAAATAAAGTGAGGGCAGATTCCGGTCAATCGAAAAGATGCCGTCATCAAGACCATTGCTTACCCCGGCATGAAAGATTACAAATAAATCGTAATCCGAAAATTTAATATTGGAAAATTTCTGGTCAGTAAGTTTCCAGGCCTCTTCGGAAAGTTTTCCGAGAGGAGAAAAATCTTTAGATTGATATTCGGGAGAGTATTCTCTCATTGTTTTTGATACAGTAATCACTTCCGGTAATACTGTGTAGGTTAAATCCAGCTTACCTTTAGAAACTTTTCTGAAATAATTTTTTGCAAAGAGAAGGTGATCGGAAAAATAATTTGCGTTGTGAGGCAAAGGATCAAGTATGGTATCGCCGTAAATTTTTGTGTAATGGGAACCAAACTTCCCCGTGCCGGTTGTGGCGTCATACCTATCTTCCTGGAATTCAACCATGACAGCTAAAATCCTAAGTGTGCCTAAATTGACTGCAGATTTTGAATTCAGATAAGAATCGTGAGATATTTTCCCCACAAAAGATTGGGCAGATAAACTACCCAATCCTAGAACAAATGCAAAAAATATTCTTTTCATTTCAGTTTAGATTCCGCGTGGGAAACCGGTAGTTGGTTTCGAAGATGAGCCCCATCCAACAAGCAGAGTAAAACGCAGTGTATTGGAAAGAGGATGGTTTTCTGTGCCTTTAAAAACATCTGTAGTTATGTAGCTGAAATCGAATCCAAATAAATCATATCTAACACCGGCTCCGAGCGTTACGAATTTTCTGTTGCCATGATTCGGATCTTCGTAGAAAAACCCGAGTCGCAGAGCGAACATAAAATCGGATGGAATTCCATACCAGTACTCCATTCCCATTGAAGTGTTGATTGTCTTTAGAACATCGGTAAAGGGGCGGTCTGTCCATGAACTGAATATTGCTTTGTAAAAATCCGGTCGTTTACCGGAACTGTCTGCTACACCAATTAAGAGCTTATTGAAATCGAGTGTGTAAGTCAGTGAATTGTACTCATCCTGAAAAATTCTTGCGGCAAGACCTACCCTTAGACTTGTAGGAATTGGATCTGCCTGCGCTTGCTGCATGTAATAAATTTTTGGACCAAGATTACTTAGGTTAAAACCCAGGCTGAAATTATTTCCGACGTCACCAAGAAACGGAATTTCTAAATGTTCGGGTCTCCACATGGTTGCGACATCAAAACTAACTGTGGTAGAGACACCCTCACCTTTTTCCTGACCGGCTCCTGCATCTGATAGCCGGCTATGAATCAATCTGAAGTTGAATCCTAATCCCCAATCGTTGCTCAGTTTAGTTGCGTATCCGAGTGTAAGCGCCGCATCGAATGAACGAAATGTTCCTATAGGATCGGGTGAGTTTTCACTCGTTCTTACAAATTCACCAAAATTCATGAATGTAATACTGGCGGTTAAACTGCCGCTTAAATCCGGTACATACTGGTAATAAGTTGCATAGTCATAGAATAGATCTAGATTGAATTGTGGCAGCCAATTACTGTGAGTAAAGCTAAATTCCGAACCGGTTAAAAACGCAATACCTGCCGGGTTCCAAAATATTGCCGCAGAATTATCAGCCAGACCTGATCCGGATTCTCCAATACCGCCGGCGCGGGAATCCGGTGCAAGAAGAAGAAACGGCACGGCAGCTTCACCTTGTGCTTCAATTTTATTTCCGATCGACATTATCAATGCAATCAATATTATAATCATCGATACATTTTTCATTTTTACTACCTCCAAAAAAATATTTGTTCATTACGTTATGATTTATTTAATTACTGCTAATTTTCCAAGCACATTTTCTTTTAATTGTCCGTCAACCGATTCGACAATTAATTTGTAAAGATAAGTTCCGTTCGCAATCTGATTTCCATCCCCATCCCGTCCATCCCAATCAATCTTTACAAACTTACCGGTTATGTTCGATTCTTCAATTTGTTTTATCATCCTGCCTGCTACAGAGTAAATTTTAATTTTAGTATTGATGGCACCACTCATATTGTGCTGAAAAGTAAACGTTGTGTTTGAAGAAAACGGATTTGGATAATTCACAACATCACGAAGAACAATTCCGTTATCGGCTTCAACAACGGTGAACGATGCTTCTTGGGTTGACAAATTGTTAAACACATCCCATGCTTTTAATTGAATCTTATAATCGCCTGGTGCTTTGTTGGTAAATTGATAATTGATAGTTCCGGTTTTTCCGCCGGAGTTCAGATCGCCAACGAAGTAGTTGGAAAGATCGATGGGCTGATCATTATTAAGAATTACTTCCAGCTTATGACCTATCCCGGTGCCTGTAGTATTTAGTCCGGTCTGATCTGAAAGCTTCGCTATCAATGTAAAATTAGGATTAACGAGATAAGAGCTTTCGAAATTCACGTTGTCAAAATAGATTGCTATGTCCGGGCCTTTGCCATCATTTTTGGCGTTAGGATTAGTACCGCCAACAATTATTTGATTCGAATAGCCAACCCCGTCGACATCACTATTTGATATATATGAGACAATCTTTCCATTTTTATTCTCATAGGAAATATCTTTTGGAACTACAAACTCAGTTTGAAACTCACCATTTGTAACAGTAACGCTTCCTCTGTAAATTAATCCGCCCTGAAGTGTAATAGTATAGTTCATTTCTTTGAATTCAAGAGAGCGTTCGGAATCAAAAACGCTTACAACAGCTTCTCCGTTAAATAAATTTTTTGAGCCGTTGGAATTTCTTGCCGATCCTTTTATCTTCACACTTCCCAACGCATTCAACTGAACTACAGTTCTTAAACTCTTTCCATTCACAGAATCAATTGTTGTTTGGAACTGCGGCTCAACAAGACGAATAGCAGGGTCGCCAAACAGATGAAATTTTTCGTCGTTCTCATCGAAGAATGATTGCTTTGTAAGAAAATATGATTTGCCGATTCTGACCGGCAAATTATTTATTTCACGATTTGAGAAAAGATTCGTATAAAAACTCTCATTGATTTCAGCATTATCAGTAGAATACACAATTCTTGCCGCCGTAAAAGCAGCTATCGAGCCGCCATCAGATTTATTATTCATTATCTCGGTGGAACTCTGAACCGCAGGATCGTCAAATTTTCCAAAATCGCAAGTCGCTGCTGTTAAGAAAAAATAATTCTGGTTTATCAATTGCGGAATTGTTGTAATTTTTTCAAAAACACTTTCATGAGCCCATACACCGGGGTTTCCATGACCGACCCAATTAATAATTAATGTCCCATTATTAATTGCATCAACAATTGCTTTGTTAACATCGGGTTTTCTTCTTCCCGAGCCTGTAAAGACAGTTGGATATGCCGCCAAATAAATTTTTGCAACATCAAAATATTTAGGAATTTTGAAGTTAGCTAATTCCTCAGATTGAGCTGTATGAATTGACCCATCATCATTTCCTGCGGCCGCAGGTCCATCATCAGCAACAAGAGTAATTTTGTTCCGCCACAGGCCCCTTTCCAACCCCGTTTCATACTTAATAATCTTATTAACCACAGTTTCGGCTTCCAATGGTGTCTGAGCATTCATCCGCGCGATTGTAAGATCAATTTTTTTATCACTGCCTGAAACCCGTGCATAATAATCGTCCATTGTGTATGAAGATAATTCATACAAAGATTCAGAAGTTTGGTATGTGGGTATGAAATTTTTGTTAACCTTTTCGCTATTTAGATAATCATAATCACCGTCACCAAACAATAAAACATACGATGGTTTAGTCTGCCAACTATCATAAGCAAATTTTATAAAATCTCTTATCGCCGTGGGATCTAATACTCCGCCGGAGAATTCATTCACTATATCATCCACATAAAAAACCTGTGTAGACAGTTTATTGGGAGACTGACCTGACCTGTACGACACATATTTTTCCGCCTGTGTTTTAAATTCGCGTGGTGATATTATTATCATTTCACTACCTGCAACATTGCCGCGAATATTCGGAAGTGTAATCTTCATACCGTTTACAGGTGTTTTATAAGCAGATTGATTAACAGCAAGATACTTTCTTACATTATTCTTTGCTTCGCTCGCTTGAAATCGAAATTGACCGCCGCTGACCGTGCCATTGTTGATACTTTTAATATTTGCATAATCAGTTACATCAAATACCTGAATGCTGCTATTTGAAAAATTGCTTAAGGTATATTCTGTGTTTGCTGTAGTATCTTTAGAAAAAAATAAAAGATTATCTGATAAGGCATTTAATGCCTTTCGATATTCTATTTCGAAATAATCTATATAGATCGATGCGTCTAAAGAACTCGAGGAAATAGAAAATTTTAGATTACTTCTTTCCTGCGCAAGTAATCCGTTATAAATCGCTTTATTTTCATGCTCGATACCTATAATATAGCTTGATATCCCCCAGATATTATTAGAATAAATTTGTGATCCGCTTTCATCAATACGAAACGGAATAGTGGTTGAAGATGTGTTCACTACTCTGAATCTATAGTTTATTGGATAGGAAGGCAATATTCCATTTAATGTATTTAGATAGATTCTGCTTTTTGTCGTATTGTCTAACTGATCTCCAAAGTAATCCCGTCCGGTCTTTCCGAGATTTACGCTGTCTTTATCAAAACTTTTGTAAGCAAAGGTTGATTGTTGAGGATAAGCGTTTGAAATATTCAGTGAGGCTTTCTCAGTTACCCGCTTACCATATGAAGTTGCCACATTGAGCCAGTAATAATTCTTCTTTGAGTATGGCTGTTTAATCCGCACAATCTTTTGTTGTGATGATTTATACTCCCAAAATTCTGTTGGTCTTCCATAAAACAGAATGTAATCGCTGGCATCAAATACTCCGTCCTGTTCACCAACCACCACGATTGCATTTTCAATAGGACCAGCACTTTTAGATTGATCAACTTCTTCCGGCAAAGCGTAACCGCCGTATCCGAATATTTTCAATTTTCTGGGATCGACACTACTAACATTCACTCCTAATGCTGATAAATAGGTTCTATCTATTTTATATATACCTTCTTCCGGGGTTTCGAGCCTGTACCAATCGCCATCCGCAAGCACAGAGGAGGAAATTTTCTGAAGTTTGCTGGGGCTAATGCCCCAATTTTTAGCTGACTCCCAGTTAAGAACTACAGATTGCATCAACTCATCATCTATTAATTTCCGGTTAGCACCGGCACCGGAGAATGAAATCTTAATTACACTCTTCTTAAGAAGTCTAATAGTGTTAGAACTGCCGTCATACTGAACCGGATAAATTTTGATGGTTTGTACAGGAAGGTTTCTGACCAAACCAAAATCGCCAAAGGCGGCAAAATCTTTGTATGATGATTCTGAATAACCTGCATTCTCAAAATATTTCTCGATTGAACCGAGCGAACCATTTTCCAATTTGGGATTGGGCAAATATTTGCCCGGAAGTGAAGTGAAAGTTGAACTGATTATCTGAATTGTGTTACCAAACTCGGAGGGAACACCAATATTTAATGACCTTACCTGCATTTGCGGTAAACCGGCTTTTGCAAAATTTTCAATGAATCCACCCAGTAATTTCACTTTGACATATTGCTGCCCTTGTGATGAAATGAGCGTTGTGTCGCCGTAGATTGGGTTATATTCAAAAATGATGGAATTTAAATCTGAGGAGAGTACTTTGATATCCTGTGCTGAGGCAATCAGATTTAAAATAAAAAAGAGAAATAATAAAGAGAATTTAGTTTTCATCGCTAATGAAATATAAGTTTAGTTATTAAAATTTTCTGCAAGAATAAGAAACTCAAAAGCGGTAAACAAACTCTCTATAATTTTTCTCCGGTTTTCTGGTTCAAAATTTAGGTAAGATACTTTCACTTGTCAAGTCATTTAATAATAATCTTAAAATGAGTAATAAACTGCGTTGTTAGCTTATGAGTAAGGAGTTATCACTCAACGGCTACAATCCCAAAGCTTCCTTATTTTTTTTCATTGCATCTATACAGAACTGAATGTGTTCCTCAAGCGAGACCCCTAGTTCAGAAGCACCCTTGATGATATCGTCCCTGTTAACCGCACGTGCGAACGCCTTATCTTTCATTTTTTTTAGAACAGATTTTACTTCAACCTCCTCGATACTTTTAGTCGGTCGGACATAAACTACGGCTGTGATAAATCCCGCCAGTTCATCGCATGCATGCAGTGTTTTCTTAAGAGGAGTGTTGCGTGTAATGTTGGTGTAATCAGCGTGCGACATAATTGCGTTCCGAAACTCTTCATCAAATCCCCTCTCCATAAGAATTTCATTCCCTTTGAACGGATGTTCTTCAGCTGTCGGATATTTTTCGTAATCAAAATCATGAAGTAAAGCAACGTTTCCCCAGTAAAGAATATCTTCGCCCAATTTTTCGGCATAAGCCCGGACACAAATCTCAACAGCGTAAGCATGTTTAAGCAAGCTATCACCTTTCGTAAATTCCCGGAGAATTCCCAAGCAATAATTTCTATCTCTCGTAGAATCGTTATTCATTTATTGCTCCATTCTTTTTTGAATCCGGATTGTATGATGGACAAATATCGGCAAGCACACAGTTATAACATTGCGGACTGCGGGCAAAGCAGACATTTCTGCCGTGTGTTGCAAGCCAGTGGGATGAATTAATCCAATAGCTTTTAGGTAGAAGTTCTTTTAACCGCAATTCAATTTTTTCAGGATCCGTTGATTTGATCAATCCAAGTAAGTTTGACAATCTTTTTACGTGCGTATCGACAGCAATTGCTGGAATACCAAATGCATTTCCGGCAACAACGGATGCAGTTTTCCTTCCTACTCCTGAAAGTCTTGTAAGCTCGTCAAAATCCTTAGGAACCTTTCCGTTGTGTCTTTCAATAAGTTGTTGACAGCAAGCACGAATACTTTTAGCTTTTTGCCTGTAAAACCCAGTTGAAAAAATATCTTTTTCAAGTTCTTCGGCAGCTACTTTAATGTAGTCTTCGGGTTTTTTGTATTTCTTAAATAGACTTTTCGTTACAATGTTCACACGTTCATCTGTACACTGTGCCGAAAGAATTGTTGAGATTAACAACTGAAATGGTGATGTATATTCCAAAGCCGGACGTACGGCCGGGTATACTTTACCAAGAAGATCAAAAATCTTTTTCGCGTATTTTTTTTGTTCGTTTTCAATCATCTTTTCTGAATTTTTTATCCAATATAAGTAATCTTGCCACTGGATTATTGTTGATGAGATGACTCTGAATTATCTCTTCAACATCCTCAGCTTTAATTCCACCGTACCAGATCTGTTCGGGATAAACAACCATACTTGGTCCAAATGCGCAAGCATCCAGACATCCTGCGCCGTTAGCACGTATTTTTTTGTTAAGTCCTAATTCTTTAATCCGTTTTTTGAAAAGATCACGGATTTGTAAAGAGTTCTTATCGGCACAACATCCGCGCGTGTCGTTAATATCCCTTTTGTTTTCGCATATGAAGAGATGTTTTTCGTATCGTCCCATAATACTCATTTCTAACAATGATTGTGAAAATAAGAAATGCTGCTGAATAATAAACAAAAAAGGGAAATAAATAATTTCCCTTGGAGTAGCGCGTACGGGGGTCGAACCCGTGATCTCCGCCTTGAGAGGGCGGTGTCCTGGACCACTAGACGAACGCGCCATTAATTTTTCTTATACCGTAAAAATAGTCTAATGAACTGAATTAACAAATATTAGTTTATCGCAAAAATAAATTTTGATATGTATAATTTATATAGTCCTTGCAATTATCGTCTATCAGTATATACATATAATCTGAATCTTCATTCACATTTCTGGTAATGCCTTTCAAATAATAATTATAAAAATCCCTTCGAGTAATCAATAATGAATTTACCAAAATATTATCTAATCCATTTCTATTGGAAATATCAAGTCCCTTATATTCGTGATATGAATTCGGTTTATTAAAATCCATTGTTATAAACGTAACATCAGGATATTTTATTTGCATCCCCCGTGCCGATAAATAGATTGTGGGATCTAAAAAAATAATTTTGGAATTATTCTTTTCAACTATAATGGATAATTCATCCATCAGATGATCTTGATGTTTTAGTCTTGAATAAGCCATTAAATAAGAAGAGAATGTTCTATTTGTCCAAATCTCCAATAAGCTATTCGCACGCATCTCCGGCTTTAAAATACTTTGAATCGGCAGTTCTTGGAATGGCATTAACATGAAGAAAAATATTTCCATAATAAGTACTGATAATATTCCGTAATACCTCAGTAATTTTTTTTCTAATAATAAGCCGATGAACGCATAAAGAGGAATAATAGATATTAGAAAATATCCTTTGTGATATGTAAAAAAGATAAATGTGAGAACAGAAGGGACCAGCCAAAGCAACAAAATAAAAATTACATTTTTATCAGAATCGGTTAATTCACTTAAGAGATTTTTCTTCGGTTTTAGAAATAATAAGATGAGTATAAACGGAATAAAAATGAAGAAGCAGTAAGAAGAAAACTGAAATATATTTTGTGCAAATGAAATATTTGGAAGAGGACTATTTGTTTTATACAGATTAAGATACTCACTAAATCCTCCCGCGGAATTCACCATTAGTATAAACCAGGAAAGAAATATTACTAATCCTGCAATGTGCAACAAGATAATTTTATGCCCGGAAAGTTTTTCTATCTTATATTTTTTGTACCATAAATACATATACAGTGGAAGTAATAATAATCCGGAAGTTTGCCGCACTCCTGCCCCTAATGCAAGCAATACCGGAGTTAAATAAATCGTTCTAGAGTTTAAAGCTAGTAAGACAAATAATGAACTGAAGGCTAGATCGAAGGAATATACTTCCGGTGTTGAACCTTGAAACCAAACAAGCGGATTATAAATCACCAGCGCAGTAATAATTAACGATGTTTTTACAAGAATCCATTTTTTTAATAACACAAAACATAGCAGAGCTCCTATTGAAGAATAGAGAGCGCTCAAGATAAGCATCGTTTGATGAATATCTTTGAAAAGTGGGTTTAATAATGAAATCAACTTAACATGTAGATAATAACCAGGAAGATGGGGGCGGGTATTTCTCAGAGAATAGGATATTGATCCTAATGCTACCCCGACAGTATCACCGTCAAAAAAAACATTTTCAAAGAATAAGTACCTGGACAAAAATGTGATAATAAAGATTAAAATAAATATCACATATTTAAGCTGAATATTTTTATCAATTTGGTAAGACAAAAAATCAATTTCCAATTCGGTTTATTAGTGAAACTCTTCTAAGTATTTCTTTATTTCATCTCATCTTAATTTATCATCTGTTTTTCATTGCTAATACTTGTTCTTGAGTTTTTCACTTACGATTGCTGATGTAAGTTATGGTTTTTTCAATACCCAGACAACAACTAGACTACCTACGTTTTTTATCATGTAATAACTCTTTAAAAATGTCAGTATCAATTTAGGGCACTTCTAAAAACTATTTTTCAGATGAATAGGACGTGGATAAAAACGGATAAAACAGACCTGCCTGCCCGGCAGGCAGGTTCACGCGGATTATTTTTGGAGTTTTTAGAAGCCCCCTTAATTCATTAAAACCATTTTCTTTGTAGATACAAAATTTCCAGATTGTAGCCTGTAAAAATAGATACCGCTTGATAGCTGCCTTCCGCCGGTAGTTGATTTAAAATTAATAATGTAACCGCCGGAATTTTGGAACTCATCAACGAGTTTTGCTATTTCTCTTCCGAGCAGATCATAAACTTTTACAGTGACAATCCCCGAATATGGTACACTATATTGAATAACCGTCTCCGGATTAAACGGATTGGGATAATTTTGATATAATTTAAAACCCTGCGGAATAGTTGATTCCGTTTTATCAACGGATGTGATCGTTTTACCATATTCATTTCCATTGATCTTTGCGTAGACCAAACTAGTTACAGTACAACTAAACTCACATGAAGAACTATTATAAAATCCCAAACCTTTAGCAAGCTTATAAGATAATCCAGGAATGAATGATTGATCTCTAAACTCTTTTACTTCAGTTGGAAAATCTAAAAGCGTATCTAAATAAGTTGACATACTAATCGTTCGGAAAAATCCAAAACTGCTAAATCCGTTTCTTGAACATGCAATGGTATCTCCGAGTTGAGCGAATAAACTATCTATCATATATTCATTGTTTTTAATGTATTGATATGAATTGCTTTTTTTATATCTGTAGACAGTTCCAGTCAACGAATCGATTCTTTCAAAAGAATAACTGCCAGAACTTTCAGCAGGAATATTCTTGGTTAACAATATTTTATAGTGTTCCCCGTTTTCCAATAGGGTGTCCCCAAGAACCTTAATGTAGTAGGATGATAAATCGACAGGATACGGCATTTGCCAGGTGATTTTTAAATATTCGAAATAATTACCCGTCTTAAGAGGATAATATTTTAGTTCTTCATTTTTGTTTACACCCTGGGCATTTAGCTCACAAAAAGAAAAGACAATTAATGTTGCAAGTAATTTTTTCATTTTAATTTTGTTGTCTACTGGCATTGCCAAAACGCCTGTCCCCCGTTCTATTGTGCTCTGGCTATATTTTATATATTGATATTAAAGACCAGATTAAATGCAGTATAGGTTCTTCTGCTGCTCAGAAAACTGTAGTATTTTGAATTAAGATGACTGTTGAACTTAAAAGAGAGAATAATATTTATATTTTCCATCAGCTGACGTGAAAGAGAAACTCCCGTTCCGATTCCAACCCCTTCGATTTTATGAGGTCCTGGCTGACCACCTGATAATACCGAGGATTCGGCCGGCTCGACGGCTACTACTTTAATTTTGGGATTATGCTTCTTCAACACAGTTGCCACGCCCCGCAATGAAGCCGCAGTACCGACACAATGAACAAATGCATCAATTGCCCCGTTCGTCTGGTCCAGGATCTCCTCAGCCAGCGGATAGTAGCCTGCAATACTGTCCAGATTTTTGAGTTGGTCTGTCCAGAATGTATGAGGTCTCTTACTAAATTCTCTGGCGGCTTCGATCATATTTAAAATCAGTTTCTTTGTAGTCAGGCCCCCTTCACTCGGTATCAGTGTAAGTTCGACACCAAAAGCCGTCATCTGATTAAGTTTATCCTTACTAAAAGCGTCTGATGTAATTATTTGAAGACGGTACCCTTTTGCAACACAAATCAATGCGAGCGATATACCAGTGCTGCCCCCTGTGTATTCAACAATTGGCTTTCAACCGGCCATCCTCCTCAGCCCTTGAAATCATAGCCAGTGCCGTACGGTCTTTCATACTGCCGGTAGGATTTTCCCATTCAAGTTTCGCAAAAATCTGCCCACAGCCGGGCGGTACAACATTGCCAAGATGTACAAGCGACGTATTTCCAATAGCCCGCAGAATGTTTCGATCAATACTCATTCTCTCTTTCTCCATTTTGTTGAATGCATCTCTGTCGTACTTATCGTACATTGAAATGAACATTGCAACTTAACAGCCTGACAGTGATGCACTGATACTGTTTACTTCGCATTTTTTTTGCTTGAAGCCGGACAACTCAGAATCAAACCGACAAAGACTCTCACATTGCAATCCGGATGATTATTATAATAAATAACGCAACTAATCCGCTAAGGTATATAGAGCGGATATAAATTCTCCGGTTTGCTATTCCCGAATCCAGCAATTTTACAGTCGAATAGAGAATAACCGCATCTGTCAATAAAACGGGGAAGAGATAAATCATCTCCATCCACCTAAGCAGAAATGGAAGACTGCTTCCTGCAACAACCAATAAGAAAACCGCCGCACTGATCTTCAGAGCGTTTTCGCTTCCAAGTACAATCGCCAGTGAACGCGATCCTGCCTTACGGTCTCCTTCTATATCCATTGCATCTGCCGCAATTTCCTCTCCCAAATCTATAAGCATCACCCAGACGGCAAAGAACCAGACTAAATTTTCAAACGGTTTGTTTACCGCAATACCACCGAGAATGAAAGTCATCCCCACCGAAAAGGCAACCATAAGATTTCCCATAAAACCGGTCCTCTTGAAACGCCAATTGTAAAGAAAACCTACAGCCCAAACAAAAACAATTACTAAAAAAACTTCCACGCTTATAAAGAAGGCGGTGATGAATCCTAGAATTGTAACCGCAACGGAGAGAAAAATAACATCGCGTTCTGTAATAAGGCCGGACGGGAGCGGTCTTTCGGGAGCGTTTATTCTGTCGGTCTCGAGATCAAAATAGTCGTTGAGTATAAGAGCCGTTGAAGAAATAAAAAAGACGCTCAGAAATCCCAATGCAATTTCTGTTACGGCAGGTAATCTTCCCAACGCAAGCAGTTCCCTCAGTATAACGCACACACCCGCAGTAAACGGAAGTTCAAAACGGAATAAACGAAACAGCCCCCTCCATTTTCTTCTAAGCATAAAAGTATTTTCACTCATAAATTACACAATATTTGCCGCTGAGATTTTTTTTCTCTTCTTTAGCGGAGAACAACTCCGCACTGAATAGCCGACACCAATATTTATTTATAAATTAGTCTTACTCACAACACACAAAGAGTAATTTACTTTTGCAACGTTACTTTTTAACAACACAAAGCCCGCAGTATATAAAGCCTGTCCCGCTTCTTGTTATCGGGGCAGTCGGCTTTGAAACCTGTTATGCTGCTATTGTATCATCTGAGTAAAACAAGTTTCTTTGTTTCGGCAAATGATCCTGACTGCATACGATAAAAATAAACACCGCTTGGCATTCCATATGCATTCCAATTCTTCGAGTAGTTGCCGGCAAATAACTCTTCCGAGACAACTGTTGCAATTTCTCTTCCCAAAGCATCAAATACTTTCAGTGATACAAATGATTTTGAGGGAAGACCGAATGAAATAGTTGTCGCTGGGTTAAACGGGTTCGGATAGTTCTGGTCAAGATTGAAATGTGTCGGCAACTCGTTCGGGAGGATTTGCACTGAAGTGACTATCTCCGACAATGGACGTCTCCAAACGCCGCCGCTCGATGTCCCGGCAAAGAGATTCATGCCCGAAACAGCGAGTGACCGAACCCAAGTATCCGTCAAGCCGCTGTTGACGGCAGTCCAGCTTGTGCCGTTGTTGGTGGAAAGAAAGACGCCGCCGCCATTAGGTCCGGCAAAGAGATTCGTGCCCGAAACGACGAGTGACGGAACATCAGTATAAGTTAAGCCGCTGTTGACGGCAGTCCAGGTTGTGCCGTTGTTGGTGGAAAGAAATACGCCGCCGCCCCAAGTCCCGGCAAAGAGATTCGCGCCCGAAACAGCGAGTGACCGAACACTAGTATTCGTCAAGCCGTTGGCAGTCCAGCTTATGCCGTTGTTGGTGGAAAGAAATACGCCGCCGCTCCATGTCCCGGCAAAGAGATTCGTGCCCAAAACAGCGAGTGACGGAACAACAGTATTCGTCAAGCCGCTGTTGACGGCAGTCCAGCTTATGCCGTTGTTGGTGGAAAGAAATACGCCGCCATTAGTCCCAGCAAAGAGATTCGTGCCCGAAACGGCAAGTGACAAAACTAAAGTATTCGTCAAGCCGATATTGACGGCAGTCCAGGTTGTGCCGTTGTTGGTGGAAAGAAAGACGCCGCCGCCATAAGTCCCGGCAAAGAGATTCGTACCCGAAACGGCGAGTGACTGAACAGCAGTATTCGTCAAGCCAGTATTGACGGTAGTCCAGCTTGTACCGTTGTTGGTGGAAAGAAAGACGCCGCCGCCGCCATCAGTCCCGGCAAAGAGATTCGTGCCCGAAACGGCAAAAGATAATAATGAATATACAGAGCCGCTATAAGGGCCGTTGGTTTGCACCCATTGGGCAGATAAAGGGATACTCATGACGAGCGGTGCCAAAAACACCATAAAGAGAAATCTGCCGCGGAGAGCAAGTCGTAAAATGGTTTTCATACTGTTGACTCCTTTTTGGTAAATTATGCAACATAACGGCGTTTAGCCCGCCGCCCAGAACTACAATGACGCTTTTGTCAACTACCTTTTTATTTTAAAAGCAGCTTCGTTCTACAAATCAACTTTGCACAACATACTAACTCTGAAAAGCTAAACCCAATTACCACATCAAACGACCGAGTCGAACCTGCCTGCTGAGCATGTTGCAGAACTTTTTTCACGGTCATTTCGAACCACGTTTTTTGTGGTGAGAAATCTTTATGTAACATTATCGTA
>CAYTUV010000055.1:0-20165 GCA_964441505.1 uncultured Melioribacter sp.
TACCGCCGCTAGCGAGCGAAGTTGCAATTACTCTCCAATCGTTTAGCTGGTTGCCGGTGTTTCCAACCTTAACATATTTAATCACCCGCGTAACTGTGGTTGAATACGGTTTACGGATTAACGTATCTACTCTTGCTTGTCCGTTAGTAGTGGTCTGTTGATACGAAGCGGCAATTAAAAACTCGCCCTCAAATTTTTGGGTAAGATAACCATAAGCAATGTCTGTCTGCTGTTGAAAATCTAATTTACTATCAACCAATTTTAAATTCTGTCCCACTTTAACTGGATAGATTTCTTTTGCAAGTCCACCAACAATACTCATTACGGTAGTTTCATTATAGTTCGGTTCGAAAGATTGAACTGCAGGGTCATTTGCCGTGATTGTTTCAAGAACAGAGTTTAGACTACTGGATTGCGAGTCGGCTTCTATGGGGGTTAACTCTATCGCAGCCGTACAAACCTAAAATCAGCATGGCAAAAATTGAAAGTGTGAAAAGGATTTTTACTTTGTGCATTATATTACTCCATTTATGTGTTAAGATTTATGGTTTGATTAACACATAATCAGTGCCAGACACAAAAGGCGCGATTTCTTCGCAGAATCGAATTAGACAGAAAAACTAATTGCATGGAAACCAACATCAATTGCCTGAAATAAATCAAACAGGCAGTTTTCTCAGTAAGTCTTTTATTGTTTCATCTAAATAAGAATGAAATTTTGCCGGAAGGTTTTTGTATTTTGAAGCAAAGGCAGATTTAATATATTCGAAATCCTTCACTTTGAATTGTGCCAGATCTTTTTGCAAGTTTTCAATATAAGTTTCCGCTTTTGCTTTTAGCCGATCCAAAGATTCTTCATCATTAGTTTGAACAAGCTCGCTGATGGTTTTGTCAAATGCGAAAGAATTGGCTACATATTTTTTGAAAAACATTCCTCGCAAATTTTCTGAAACGATAGTTCTGTTGATATTGCCAAGTTCTCTTGCCGTTTTGTTTATTGAGGAATGTGAAAAAAATTTATGTCGTAAGGATTCTAAAATTAAATCCTCAAGGTTGGAACGGTCAACTTTGCGGTATTCTTCCGATAGATCGTTGAGCTGAATAATTTTTCTTCCTTCAGATTTAGCAAAGATAACGGCGCGTTTAATTACGGATTCCAATTCGCGGACGTTTCCTCTCCACTCGTTTTTAGTTAGACTATCTAAAACAGCTTTGGAAATATTTAGTTCGGGATCTTCCATTCTGATGAAGTGATGAGCGAGCAATTCGATATCTTCTTTTCTTTCACGCAAAGGAGGCAACTCAAATTTAAGAACATTGAGGCGGTAATAAAGATCTTCGCGGAAATGTTTTTCTTTTACCCGTTCTTCCAAATTTTTATTTGTAGCAGCAATAACACGGATGTTTACATGTTTAATTTCCGTCGCGCCGACTTTCTGAACCTCACCAAACTGAATTACGCGCAAAAGTTTAGTTTGAAAATTTTCGGTTGTCTCTCCAATTTCATCAAGGAAAATTGTTCCGCCGTCGGCTAATTCAAATTTCCCTTTTCGATCTGCGATTGCATTGGTGAAGGCGCCTTTCACGTGACCGAACAGTTCGCTTTCGAGTAGCGATTCCGGCATTGCCGCACAATTAACCGCTACAAAGTTTTTGTCTTTTCGTTTTCCAAGATTGTGAATTGCCCGCGCGACAAGTTCTTTACCGCTTCCGCTTTCGCCAAGAATTAAAGTTGTTGCATCAGAGGCAGAAATTTTTTTTATCATTTCTACTAGATTGCGCATAACATTGCTTCGAAAGACCATTCCCTCAAAAATTGTAATCGTTTCTTTTTCGGTAGAAAATATTTCAGGTTCATTATCTTCTTTCCATTTTTTTAGCCGGGATATTTCATCTTCGAGCAAAATAATCTTTGACGTAAGTCCGCTCTGTTGTTCATTTGATATTGTACCGAGCCGATTTTGTAGTCCGGCTAATTCTTCTTCCTTTATTGCTAAGGCACGTTTCAATATTTCAGATTCGTTGAAAGTGTTCAGCAGTTTTGCTTTACTTTCAGAAAGATTAAAACCGAACTCAATTAGGAGATAAGCAACGGTTGGTATAATTACAGCCGAATAATTTACTTCGATAAAGAAAAAAGTAAAGAGTATATAAGCGATGATAAGAAAGCTGAAAAAGTAGATCATGGCTGCATGATAGCGCTGAAGTCTTATCTTAAACAGAATTACAACAATCAACAGCAGCAAAAAAACAAAAGCCAGATATGAATTTAACCGGAAATTAAGAGAACGGTTTGTGAGAATATTATCGAGTGCAAAAGCATGAAGTGCAACACCCGGAAGTTCTTTATTGAATCCCGTTGAAATAGTTTTGGCGATTGATGGATCGCTGACGCCGACTAAAACGATTTTGTTTTTGAAATTTACAAGGTTATCATCATTCTCTTCAACCATTTTAAAAAATTCTAACAAGGAATAGTTTTGAAAATTTTTCCATGAGTTATAGAAATTAATTTTTATCCGGTTATCATCGAAATCCTTATTTGCCAGAGCCGATGAGAATGATTTTTCCGGTTTGCCATTAATTTTTATTGAATTATGGATATAGATGCCGTCGTCTGAAATATAATTTAAGTGACCACTTGCGAGATTCGGATTATCTAATTTTGGCTGCGAATAAATTACCGAATCGGTTCCCCCGTCATTTGTTATCAAAGCTGAGACAACAACTCTTCCATTACGTTTTATTTCTTCATTCAAAAGGCCGTTATAAACGGATTCGATAGCAGCGTTATTCGATAGCAGAACTTCAATACCAATTTTGGAGACGCCTACATTAGTAAGCTTATCAACCACTAATGCGTAATAGCTTCTCTTCAGAGGCCAGCCGCCGAGTTTTTCAATATCTGTTCCGTTGATGTGAATTATAATTATTCTGGAGTCTAATGATCTTTGTCCGGTTAATTTGGTAAAAGTGTTTTCTGTAAATTGATTGAAAGGATTGAATAGCCCCAAGAGCGAAATCAGAAATAGCAGAATAACCGTAATTAGCACAATTACTTTTTTGTTTGAAAATATTTTTCCGGCTGATATCATGATCTTTCCAATAATCCGGCATTAAATTACCAAATTTCAAAAGAATATGTAGGATAGAATTTAGAAGAGAAGCGGAGCTTGATTTTTCAAGCCCCGCTCTTAGATGGGGTTACTTTAGAAGCATCATTTTTTTCACTTGAATAAAACTGCTCGTCTGCAGTTTATAAAAATAGATACCGCTTGCAAGCGCGCTGGCATCAAAGTTTATCTTGTAGCTGCCGGCATTTTGATATCCGCTAACCAAATTTGCAACTTCGCTTCCAAGGATGCTATAAACTTTTAGACTAACATTTTCATTGGAAGAAAGTTTGTAAGAAATTGTTGTCGCCGGATTAAAAGGATTCGGGTAATTTTGATCGAGTGCAAATTCAGTCGGTATGTTTAGCGAGGTCTCAACAGCAGTTAAAGAAGAACTTGTAAGAGCAATAAAACTGTTTACCGTTGAAGTGCTGAACGAAACAATGTTAGTTTGTTTATTAACTGATGCAGTAATAGATTTCCACGAACTTGATTGATCATCCCATAGTTTTACCTGGATATTGTTCTTGTTCATATTGTAAGCATTCAGTTGAGCATCTGTAAAATGAAGTTGAACTCTGAGATTGTTTCCGAAATCCATATGTCCGCCGCCATGACCGTTCTGCCACATCATGTTATTTTCGGTTGGGTTGAACATATCAATTTCATAACCGGCAAATATATTTTGTCCTTTATAGTTGGGCATATTTTCAGGATAAATCTCGAACATCTGACTGAACATGGAATCAGGTAAAGTACTCATCATGTGGCCGCCTTGATGCCAGCCTTTCATTACAGTTACCATAGTACTGTCATCGAAAGGAGAATGGAAACGTGTCGAATTCGAATTTCTATTTACCCAACCACCACCCAAATGTGGATTCAATTTTGTTGCGTCTCTCCAGACTTTTCCGTTGATCTCATAGACAATCAGCATAGAAAGACCTGAACTGTTTGAAAGCAAAGCACCTTTGATAGTAACAACTTCTCCATTTAGAGGTCTCTTAGCTCCGGATACCGGCTGAAACCAGTAAGGACCAAAATTCATAAAGTAATTTGGCTTGCCGTCGTTGTTTGTATCTAAGTAAAAATGATTCATGAAAAAAGTTGTATCAACTAAAGTTGTGCCTGTTAGTGTGATGGTTTTTAATGAATCATGATTCAAACCAAAACCATAACTACCTCCGAACATTCCGTGTTTACTCCATCCGAACTTGAAATTATGTTTACCCATATCGTTCCAATCTGCAAAGAATGGATCCCGCCAGAGAAGATCATTGATTTTATAAACTACAACAGACTTAAAATTATATTTGTTGGATTGGTAAACGCCGCCTACAATTTTTATTTGATCACCATTCTTCGGACGCTGAGCTGCGGAACTATCCGGTTGATACCATGGTGGGCCAAAGTTAAGATGGTAATCCGATTTCCCATCGAGGTTTGTATCGATAAAGTATTGTGATATTGGAGCGGATTGATCCACGATTGCTTTGCCGGTTAGCGTTAGCGTATCTAATTTATCTGCTCTTAAATGACCATTCATCATTTGGGCGAACGATAAAGAAGTTATAAGAATGAAACCAAGTAAAAATATTTTTTTCATGATGCACCTTTAATTAATTGTTTTTAGGATACTCAATTTACTCATCAATCATGCCAGCGTAGAATACGTAGATTCATAACGGAAAAACAAATTTAATAGCCGGCAAGTTGCCTGAAATAGCTGTTGATTTGCCTGAAAACATTAATTTCCGTCAAAATGTGCATTCATGAAATCGTTATAAAAGATTCGTAGCATCCTTTAAGTTTTGCTTTTGCAAGTGAGAATATATTTGCGTGGTTTGTCAAATCAAAATACACCGCAAGGATATTACAACATTGGAAGAATACATAGATCCGTAATTATGAAAAATGGTAAAGTAAAATCTTGTGGAACGTGCCTTGACACGAGAATTATCGGCAGTTCATTTGATCGAAGGGATTAAAAAAAGCAATAGGCAGGATTTAACTCAGTTAACGTTAGGATCAGAAAAAGTAATTACTTTTTAAGAAGCTGATTAACTTCTACTTCGTTTTCATTTCAAAGACACCATCCCAATTTTCATTCGGAGGATTCTTTAGGTAGAACTCACAGCGCTGCATATAAACCTTGGAGGGATAATCTCCTAATTTTTCGTACGATCTTTTAAAGTAATCAAGTGCCGGTTCAAAACTTTTTTGTCTATAAAGATCAATCGCTTGAAAATATAGGTCCATCTTTTCGATCGCTTCTTCTGCCTTTTTATCACCTACAATACTTATCAATTCATAAACTTTAGTCGGTTTGTTCTTTCCTTTTACGAGAATTACATCCAATTCTCTTGCAAGAATTTTATCTTTACAGCAATCATAAGTCGCATCGCTGATCATAATATTTGTTGCATATTCTTTATTAGCTCCTTCAAGCCGCGATGCTAAATTAACATCATCTCCCAGAACCGTATAATCAAAACGCTTTTCACCGCCAATATTTCCAACGATCACATCACCAGTATTAATACCAATTCGTATTCTAATGGGAGTTTCACCCGAACTTGTCCACTTCTCTCTCATCTCAACTAATTTTTCTTGCATCTGTAAAGCTGTTACGCATGCCTCATATGCATGATCTTTAACTTCAAGTGGTGCGCCCCAAAATGCCATTACTGCATCACCGAGATATTTATCAAGTGTTCCATTATGACTTAAAATTATTTCAGTCATTTCATTCAAAAATTCATTTATAAAATTGACGAGTTCTTCAGGTTGTTTTTTTTCTGCAAAAGCTGTAAAGCCGGCTATATCACTAAAGAGAATAGAAAGATTTTTCCTTTCCCCTCCCAGACGTAATTTTTCCGGATTAACCAATAATTGATTTACAACTTCTTTGCTGACGTATTGACTGAACATTCCTTTGATCATCACATTCTGTTGGCGTTCTTTCAAGAAATGATAAGCGGTGCTGCTGAAATATCCAATAATTACGGCAAGTGACGGACTGACGATTGCTATAACCAGTTTGTTCTGAATAAAAAGAATGATGCTTAACTCATAAATTCCATAAATAGAAAAAAGAACGAAAATAAAGTTGGCAACTTCCACTAAGAAACCAATTCTCAGTTTTATTTTTCTAATGAATGAGGAAATGTAAAATGATATCGCAGTAAGAAAAAGAATTACAAGAAGTTCGCTTTCTTTAGATTGAGAGTAAAGATAATTGTTGCTTAGAATATTCTGTACAATATTTGCATGGAATTCCACACCATAAATAAGATTGTCTCCTTTGCGTTTTCCTTCAGCAAATGAACATGCCAACAGATCCCGATCTTCCGGCATTGTGGAACCGATGATAGCAATTTTATCTTTGAACTTATTTCGGGTAACAGAATCAGAAATCATTTCATCCCAGATATTAAGATCGGCACCGAGATTGATCTCATCTTTAGTTTTAAAATCCTTATCATCCAACACATCAATAAGCTTATAGTGCGGAAATGTTCGACTCGAACCATAAAAATTTATTAGCACGCTAGTCCGATCAAACTTGGGAATTTGTTTGTTTCCTAAAGTGAAGAAGTCATCACTCACAATGGCAGTGTCCGTTCCTTTCAGACTCAGGTACTTATTCACTAATGCAAATCCAAAGCTGGGTACTCTTTTATTTGTTATAGCGGTTTTACGAAATGGTGAATATCTTCGATACACCATATCATAATCAGATGGCACCTGTACAATCCCCAGAGAGCTATCAGCATCATAGAAAATGTTTTCATAGTTATAATGAATTTTACTGAAACTCGTATCTGTATAATTTGATAAGTAGTAATTCTTTCCTTCTTCAATCTGATTTTCCCTGGCGATATCGATCATTCCTGCTACAACAACTTTCCCCGATTTTCGTATCGCCTCCTTCAACAGAATATCATTCTCAGCAGAATATTTATCCGGTTCCGACATATTAACATCAAGACCAATTGATTTAACTCCGGCTTTGGAAAGGTTTTCAATTGTCTTTGCATAAATAAATCTTGGGAACGGTGCCTTATTATAAGGTGCTGGAATTTGATCGAATAATTCCTGAGTCATCTCAATAATTATTACATCGGATGAGTCTGCAATGTCAATCTTCCCTCTCTTGAGGAATCTGGTATCAATCAGTTTCAGTTCCAGTTCTTTCAGAGGGGCAAAGGTAAAAAGAATATCTTGTGTTAGAAGAATTGTAAGAAGAGCGGCGGAAAAAACAACTGCAATCTTTTTAAGGAAACTCTTTTTTTTAACAACGCCGCTCATAATTGAATATTCATCTTAGATCGAAAGACGAGTTGATAAACCGATAATAGAATTAGTTGAGGCTCCCGGAATTCTATAAATTCGAGCCTGGAACATCACATTCAAATTCATAAGTACATTGTAATCAGCAGTTAGTTCAACCGTCTGCCGCTGAAAATCTCCGAAACTAGGACTTAGTGTTGCAGAGATTAGCAGTTTATTCTCCAGCATTTTGTATCTTCCTCCGAGCGTAACCGTTGTATAATTAAACGGAATACGTGCAATTGAACTGGAACTGATCACCAGACCGAAAATGGAATTCAACTGCGGAGTCCAATAACTATTAAGAGTTAATGAGGCGGAATTAAACTTTGAATCAGAATGTGAAATACTGTTGTCTGTTCTGCTTGATGTATTGAATGAGAAAGTAGTTGTATGTTTTATCAAATAATCAAAATCATATGAAAGTTGAATTAAAAATCTGTTGGTAATATCATCCACTGCGTTAAGTGCTGTTCGATTTTTTGTGGAATCTTTGAGTGATAACCCGTTATTATTTTCATAACGGTTAACACCGATAGTGATGTTCGGAAAATTCATTCTCGGGAAAAAAGAAACTGACGCGCTCAATGTTTTAAAAGTAGTTGTTGCCGGCTTTGTCTTTTGAAGGTTGTCCGTCAAGTTTTCGAAACCGAATGAGACAAATAATTTATTGTCGATCATCCGGAACCTGTCTACAACATTAATTCCCTTAACATCTGTACGTAAAAATGATTGACCAAATGATTGATACTCATTCCCACGATATATATAAGAGGCTTTCAGATTGTTATCAAAATAATTCAATGAGAGAGCCGCCTCGGCAGCAAGTGAAGAAAATTCCTGCGGATTCCATGGACCTAAATTCTGGTTTACTGTAATAAACTTACCAATTATATCGCGTATATCTTTAACGGTTTTGGGATCAACATCATATGTACTGTTTGGTCCAAAGACAGAATCAATCTGTGCGTCAGTTAAGTTTCCCGGTGCGATATCCTTATTTAGAATACTTACAGCTGCCTGAGAAGTAAACAAAATATTTTGATTATCAAACCCAAACATCAGGTCGGAACCAACCGTAATATTTTCCTGCGGACGGGCACCAAGTTGAATCGAATTCTTGTCATCTTTTGAGTGCAGATAACTAAATCCAAGTTGAAAATTTTCTCCACTCCCGAATGATGGGCGTACTGAAACTATTTCTCTTTTGAAAGATCCAAGATCAACTTTTGCATAAGGCGCACCATATTTCACCGGATCAACTTTAATTATATCTGTTCCTAATGGAACATTGTTTGCCGTGTACTTTTGTATTACCGATCCCTCAACTTCACGAACAGTCTGACCATATGCAGCCTGCAAATTGAAAAATCCGAGATTTATGGCTCCAGATACTCCGCGAATTCTTTTTCCATCCATGATTAAATTCGGGAAACGCGGGTATGAATCTCCGACTTTTAACTGAAACCAGTCACCGCCCTGTATCGAGGCTGAATATCTATTGTATGGCTGAGACGTACTTTTTTCTTCGGAGGTTAAATATGCGTATCCATTAAAATTCCATTGACTATAAGATGCATTCAGATCGGCGGATGCATTGTTATACCATGTTGAAACGGAGTTAAAATTTTCACCGCGCGCTTCTCCCCTAATATTCCCGTAATATTTAAAGCGGGAACTTACGGCCATTGCAACCTGAGAAGTAACGGTCTGAAAACTCTTTGAAATGGTATGATATAAATTTCCGGACTTATCATAGACATCAACTTTCAGCAGTTTTGAACCAACATCCACTTTACCCGCAAGGTTTTCTCCGCTAAATATTATAAGATCACCGGCAATTAAAGCATCGGAAGATATATCCTGGTCGTTCAGAAAGATTTTAGTTTTGTTTATGTCTATATCCTCGGGTGCTTTAATAAAAGAGACAGAGATTAATAGTTCTTCATCTGACAACAATTCTCCATCGGTGGGACTAATTATAATAATTTCCTTATCCTTCTGAGAAAATGCAGATACACTTATTTGAAGAGGAGCGACACCTTTTTCAACATCTAAAGGATAAGTTTGTGTAGAACCGTCACGCATGGAGATGGACAGATAATATTCCAGATAAGGTGGCAAAACAGCATCTGCAGGAATTGTAACAGAAGCAGTATTACCGGCAACAAGCATTTCGACTTTCTTGAATTCGGTTTCCCCGAACGGTCTGTATACAAGATTGAAATTAGAAATATTTTCTGCCGTAAATAAATCAGCAGAAATAGATAGAGGCATTTTCTCTTTTGCGCTTCCTACACGAACAGAAGATACAATATTGCTTACCTGTCCGAAGGATTCACCAATCAAAATAAATGATAAGAGAAAAATACCAAGCACGCTCTTAATATTGTTAAGTTTTTGTTCCCTCATATTATTCCTCTCCCGAAGAGATGGACCCCATTTTTTAAAGGGATCCACTGTTAGAAATTTTTATTTATTTATTTTCATCAGAAAAATACTCAATCATTATTTCTTCTCCGGTACTTGTCTTAATCCTCACTTTCTTTGTAGTAAGAGATGTAGCTTTGCTCATTTTATTTTTATCATCTTCGGTAGAAGGAGTAACTGTGGCATTCCCTTCCAGATCGAATACAGCGGTATTGCCAGCCGTTAGAGTTACTTTCTTACCTGTTTTTGTCTGTAGTTCTACCGATCCAGATTTCAGAATCATAATTGATTCGCCATTCTCCGCAACTTCAAATACTCCCTCTGTCCCGCGTATAGACGCGACTGCCGTTGGAGTTGTGAATTTAAATTCTTCATCCTCTTGTTTATTCACATCAAAACCAACAGTCCCTTTATCTATGAGGGTGTTTTTATTCATTCTCTTATTAGCAAATTCGCCATACACTTTCAAAACTGAATTAGGCTGAACCTTCAATAGTCCCGAACCATCTGTAAATAAAACCAGAGCAAATGAATTAGTAGCAGTCCTAACTTCTCCTCCATTATTTAAAGGCAGACCTGTTCTGGCAATCTCCCAGTCACTTTCCGCATTTTTCCTAAAATCAACATTCTTAATTATTTTTTTTACCAACGCAACAGGTGTATCTCCAGATTTAGCAGAATTTTTATCGGATGCAAATCCGAATAACAGCGGAAGAATAAAAACTATCATTAAACTTTTCGCTTTCATTTTTAGCATCCCTCTTATTTTTGTAAAAAATTAACTGAAATGATCGATTCCATGTGGGCTTCCCAGAAAGAAAGAATATTTAAGAAATCCGCCTGGCTGATTGTTGCACCCTGGTCATCTGTAATCTGTTCAACTTTAATTTGTCCGTTTATCAGTTTGTTAACAAAGTCACGGGGCACTTCTGAACGAGATGTTAGAAAATTGCCAAGACGGACATCATCCGGATTAATAACTGAAGCAGATCCGCCTCCCGATGCATTAAGACGGAAAGTTACTGGGGTGCTGCGAAGAGGAGTGTCCCCACCGGGACCTGTGACAAATGCGGTAACGGCAAGTGCAATTCGTTGCCCGCCAACCCATTGACGATCCAGGATCGTACTCAGATTGATAGATTCAACTTTTCCAACATCCTTATCATTAATTAATGGGCTTCCAGAATTTAATGCCTCTTCCGCGCTTTGTGATTCATTCTGCAATGCGTTTGCTCTAACCGTATAATAAGCCGCTCCTGGCACAGGTGTCCAAAGAGCCTGAACATTTCCGACATCAAAAAAACTGTTTTCCTGAGGGGTAAGAATAGAAATTGTGGGGGCAGGATTAAGAAATGAAATTGTCTGTTCATCCTCAGAAAGTTTATTACTTAATTCATCAAAGAGATAAAGCCGAATCTTATAGTTACCGGTCGGTTTTCCCTTCTTGACTATTTCTTCAGCAATATCTTTGTTGGCATTTACGTCACCAATCCTGATATCGGAATTCCCTAATTCATCATTAAAAAAAGTTCTCCTTCCACCTGAAATAGCAAATGGCTCTGTAACAAAATTTTCAACAATTGGAACATAACCTGATTGATCATCTTTCTTCCAAGAGACACTTCCACCAACAATTATTCTTCTACCGGGTGGTGATGTAACAATATCTACTTGAAATATTCTTGGGACTCCGGAAAGATCATTTGTAAATGTGAATGCTGCGAAATCTATCGTATTTAAACCGGGTAAGATTGTGAGACTGATAGAATTTTGAGCCCTCAACGTTAGAGGTAAAATCAAAAACATACCAAGAAGAACGATACTTCTGATACTCTTCATAATTTTCTCCAAGTGATTTGGATGGGATACAACATATATGGATTACTTGTAATAAAGTAGCTATTTCTTTTATCTAACTCAAGAAATGATTTCGAAGGGAATTTAATTTGTGATCTGGTTCAAAAAAGGCTGTCTCGGAAATAATTACTCAAATAAATAATCAGCGAGAATCGGCTTAATCTGTTTCATCCGTGTGCTATTTTATTATCGAGCATTACTTTTGAGACGGCCTCTTCAAGGCTAGTTAACTTTTTCATTTTTATCGCCGCTGATAAAACCAAATTGGGGAGACGGCTGGTTATCAATTTTGATTTCACCGAAGCGGGATTCGAATTTATCAAGATTATCCTTTAATGCGCGCATAAGCATTTTTGCGTGCTGGGGAGTTGTGATAATACGTGACAGTACCCGCGCTTTAGGAACGCCCGGAACTACGCGTGTAAAATCAATTACAAACTCTGCCGGAGAATGAGTAATTATGGCTAGATTAGAATAGATACCCTCTGCTTCCTTTTCACCAAGTTCGATATTTATCTGCTGTGCATTTTGATCGTTATTCTGATTCATCATATCACCTTTATTGTTCATAAAAAACCCACAATCCTTTAATGAAGGATTATGGGTTAAAATCAAATATACCCTGTATTACTTGAATTGTTCAGCTTTTTTGAATGCTTCTTCTGCCTTATCCTTCATACCAAGATTAGCATAAACCTGACCGAGGCTTAACCATACTTTTGATTCACCCGGTTTGACTTCCAGATATTTTAGAAGGTATGGAATTGTCGCTTTGAATTTATCCAAATATGATTTATCGCCGCTTTCTTTTTTAACAGCAACTTCTCTCAAATCATTACCCCAGAGGATGTACGCCGCCGCTAAATTATAATTAGCATCTAAATTATTTGCATCGACCTCAGTAACTTTTGTTAATACCTGAGTTGCCTCATCATATTTTTTGGATTTCAATAAGACAACACCATAAGCGTATTTCAGCTGATTATTATCAGGATTTTTTTGGGATAGAGTTTTAAATGATTCCAACGCAATATCTAACTTATTTGAGGAGTAATATGCATTTCCAAGCTGAAGAAGAATTTCAGCATCGGCCGGATATTTTACTCTTCCTTTTTCCAAAACTGTAATTGCTTTATTATACCATTCGATGGCTGTTGTGCTGTCTGATACTTTTTTAGTTGCGTAATACGTGTCCATTAAATCAGATCCTTTCAATAAAAAGATCTGACCTAATCGAGCAAATGAGAAAGATGGTTTACCCATGGATACTAATTTTTCCAATACAGGAATTGATTCATCTGTTTTGCCCATATTCAGATAAGCAGCGGCAATATTTTCGTAACCAATTGATGAGTCTGGTTCACATGCAATTGAATTGTTAAACTGATCGACAGCTTTCTCGAAAAATACTTTCATGCTGTCCGGTGCAGTTGTCTTAACAGCGCTATTGAAAAAACCGACACCTTTGTTAAAACTTGTCTGCCACGTGTATTTTTTATAGTCAACAATTTGTGGTTCAAATTTCTTGCTGATAGATAAAGAATTATCAAAGGCTTTTAACATTTCGGGAATGTTTCCCTGTTCGCTGTAGATACCACCTAATAAGAACCATCCTTCATCACTCTTTGGATTCTTTTCAACTTCTTTTAGAAGTGTTTCTTTAGCTTTGTCATATTGTTTTTGATTAAGATACATCTTTGCGCCGGTTAATTCGGCAGATGCGCACTCGAATGCTGTAAAACCTAAAACCATACTTAAAATGCTCAAACTAATAAGTACTTTTTTCATTGATTCTCCTATTAATTAAATAAAATCTCATTTGTTTTGTATGAAAAATAACCATTTTAAGAATCCGAAGTCAAGCCGAATATGGATGTCCTAGATTAAAAGCGATTATTTTTGACTAAAAATTACATTAATTGATTTTCGGAACACAAAAGGATAATTTTGAAATAAAGGAAAATAAAATGAAGACAGAAGAAATCATCCGCGGAGTACCAAAAGTTTTATTACATGATCATCTCGACGGCGGTCTTAGAACTCAGACAATAATAGATCTTGCCAAAGAATTAAAATACAGCAAACTACCTACATCGGATCCGGGAGAACTTGGCGAATGGTTTTATCGTGGAGCGAACAAAGGAAATTTGGTTGAGTATCTTCAAGGTTTTGAACATACTTGCGCTGTGATGCAAACCAAAGAAGGGTTGACACGTATTGCTTATGAAATGATGGAAGATATGTATAAAGATAATGTCTGCTATGTCGAAACTCGTTTTTCCCCTGTCTTTCATACGGAAAAAGGACTTTGGTATGAAGACATTATTACATCGGTTTTAGAAGGACTTGAAAAAGGTAAGAAAGAATTTGGTGTCGGTTACGGATTGATTTTATGCGGTATGCGTAACATGAAAAATTCTTTAGAGATTGCAGAACTCGCGGTTAATTTTAGAAGAAATGGTGTTGTTGGTTTTGATCTCGCCGGCGAAGAAGGTGGTTACCCGCCGAAAAAACATATAGAAGCATTCCAATTCATCAAACGGGAAAATTTCAACATCACTATTCACGCCGGTGAGGCATTTGGTAAAGAATCTATCTGGCAGGCAATTCAAATTTGCGGTGCTCACCGTATTGGTCACGCAACCCGTTTAATTGAAGATATGATTTTCGATCCAGCAGGAAATGTGGTTGCCTTAGGACAGCTCGCTCAATATATACTTGACACCCGTCTTCCTCTTGAAATAAATTTATTGAGCAACGTTCACACCGGTGCAATTGATAAATTAGAAAATCACCCATTCATTAAGTTGTACAAAGAAAAATTCAGAGTATTCTTAAATACTGATGACCGTTTGATGAGCGATACTACTCTTACTAAAGAATATGTTACCGCAAGCGAGATGTTCGGTCTTACACTCGACGATGTTGAGAAACTGAATATCAATGCTATGAAATCTTCCTTCATTCCATACAAAGAAAGATTACCCTACATTTATAATATTATCAAACCCGGTTATCAAAAGATGCGGGAAAAATTACTTTCACTAAAAGTATAATCTGCTTATAAGGGCTAATTCTATTATGGCTAAACCTCTATTCAAAAATTACATATATCAGCTGGATACGAACGAAAGAAAAATTCTTTCGACTTTCTGCAAAACTATGCTTAAACAAATGGCAACCGACGAACGGTTCGTTGGAGACATGAAATCATTCAATTCAATTCTCGATAAGCTGAATGAAGACAAGGATGAAATCAAGTTAACTAAAGATGAAAAAACTAAACTTGTTTTTCGTCTAAAAGAAAACGTTGACCATATGAAAAAGCAGGCAAGCAAAGGATTCTTTATAAAAAGATGGTTTTATAAATCAGCATATAAACAGTACGACAATCTTTTGCAAAGCCATTTTATAGATTAATACGGAATAAATACTACTATGATTAAAGCACCGACCGGGACAAAATTAAGCTGCAAAGGCTGGATTCAGGAAGCGGCGATGAGAATGCTGATGAACAATCTTGACCCGGATGTCGCAGAGCGGCCGGAAGATTTAATTGTATATGGTGGATCCGGTAAAGCCGCAAGAAATTGGGATTCCTATCATGCAATTATTTCTTCTCTGAAAAATTTAGAGAATGATGAAACTCTTGTTGTGCAATCCGGTAAACCTGTGGCAATTTTTAGAACACATGAAAACGCGCCGCGTGTAATTATTTCTAATTCAATGCTTGTTCCCGATTGGGCAACGTGGGATGAATTCCGCCGTCTTGATGCATTGGGACTGACCATGTATGGACAGATGACAGCAGGAAGCTGGATATACATAGGTACACAAGGCATTTTGCAAGGCACTTACGAAACGTTTGCTGAATGCGCGCGTCAGCATTTCAAGGGAACACTGAGCGGAAGATTTTTACTGACGGCAGGTCTCGGCGGAATGGGCGGCGCTCAACCGCTTGCCGCAACTATGAACGGCGCAGCATTTCTTGGAATTGATGTTGACCGTACACGTATTCAAAAAAGAATTGATACCGGTTATCTCGATGTGATGACGGAAGATTTGGATGAAGCGCTCAAACTTGTTCTCGACGCACAAAAAAATAAAAAAGCTCTCTCTGTTGGCTTGATCGGCAATGCAGGAGAAATACTTCCAAAAATTCTTGAAAGAAAAATCACACCGGATATTATTACAGATCAGACTTCAGCACATGATACACTAAGCGGTTACGTTCCAATGGGAATGAGCTTTGAAGAAGCTCTCACCCTTCGTAAAAGTGATCCTAAGAAATATATCGCACTCTCAAAGATGACAATTGTTGAACATGTTAAGGCGATGCTTGAGTTTCAAGCACGCGGTTCAGTCGCTTTCGATTACGGTAATAACATTCGCGGTGAAGCAAAAGAAAACGGTTTAGAAAATGCGTTTGATATTCCCGGATTTGTCCCGGAGTATATTCGCCCACTTTTCTGTGATGGTAAAGGTCCGTTCCGTTGGGCTGCTCTTAGCGGTGATCCAAAAGATATTTTTGAAACGGATAGAGCTATTATTGAAACATTTCCTGAAAATGAAGCTCTTATCCGTTGGATTAAATTAGCTCAAGAGAAAGTACACTTCCAGGGATTACCTGCAAGAATTTGCTGGCTTGGATATGGTGAACGCGCTAAGATGGGAAAAATATTCAATCAATTAGTTGCAGATGGAAAAGTGAGCGCACCAATTGTAATTGGAAGAGATCATCTTGACTGCGGATCAGTTGCATCACCAAACCGCGAAACAGAAGCGATGAGAGACGGCAGCGATGCGATTGCAGATTGGCCTATACTCAACGCGATGCTTAACGCTATAGGCGGCGCAAGCTGGGTTTCGGTTCATCATGGCGGCGGTGTTGGAATTGGTAAATCAATTCATGCGGGAATGGTTGTAGTTGCAGACGGTACTAAAGAAGCTGAAGCGCGGCTTGAAAGAGTATTGACATACGATCCCGGAATGGGAATTGCACGACATGCTGATGCCGGATACGAACGGGCAATAGATAACGCAAAAAAATTCTCTGTAAAAATTCCAATGATGAAATAACGAATAAAAATGAAGGAGTTCTAAAATGAAAGTATTAATAGCAGATAGTTTTCCTAAGAATCATATGCAAACATTAACAGATGCCGGATTCGAAGTAATCTATGAGCCCAAGTTAGGAGAGAATGAAATTCCTAACTCAGTTAAAGATGCGGAATTTATTGTCGTCCGATCTACTAATGTAAATGCAGCTGCAATCAATGCCGGCACAAATTTGAAAATCGTTATTCGGGCAGGTTCCGGCTACAATAATATTGACGTGGCTGCTGCAACCGCAAAAGATGTTTCGGTTGCAAATACTCCGGGTAAAAATTCAATTGCCGTTGCCGAACTTGCAATGGGATTAATTATTGCGCTCGATAGGAAAATTCCGGACAACGTTAAGGACTTTAACAACAGCGTTTGGAACAAAGCAAAATATTCCAAAGCCGAAGGACTTTACGGAAAAACTCTTGGTATCATCGGAGTGGGTAATATTGGAAAAGAAATTGCAAAACGTGCGCAAGCTTTCGGTATGAAAGTGATCGGCTATGATGTTGTTAAATCTGAAGGACTTGGAATTGAATACGTTGACGATGTTGAAAAACTTATTTCAATGTCAGACACTATCACTTTGCATGTTCCGGCAAACGCTCAGACCAAAGGAATGTTCAACGACAAACTATTCGGCCTGATGAAGAAAGGTACGATACTGATTAATACTTCACGTGCTGAGGTTATAGATGAAGATGCTCTTCTCAAAGCCGTCTCGGAAAAAGGTGTTGTTGCCGGGGTTGATGTTTTCAAAGGTGAACCGGAAGGAAAGGATGGAGCCGTAACTTCAAAACTTCAAAACGTTGACGGCATCTATGTTACTCATCATATAGGCGCTTCAACAGAACAGGCACAGGATGCGGTTGCGGAAGAAACTGTAAAAATCATTGTTGAGTTTAAAAACACAGGCAAAGTTTTACATTGTGTAAATAAGAAATGAATCCCAATACTGACTCTATCTATTTCTCAGTGCCGCTTGGATAAGATTTAATAGAACGCGGATGACACAGATTCAACGGATTTTCGCGGATTTAATCTGTGTAAACCTGCCTGCGGTAGGCGGTCAGTCTAATCAGCGTTATCCGTGTGCTATTTCCTTCCAGAATATTATAACTCACCGCAAATATGAAAACATTGGTATTAAAGGGGGTGTTTACAAAAACTTCACATCAAACATGTCATCAATAATTCCGTGGTAGAAAACAAGTTTAATCAACTCGTTCACAGCGTTCATTTCATTGTCTGTCATATCGTAGTATAATGAACCAAGATTTGTCTTAATATAAGCTTTCGTTTGATCGGTAAGAGGAATTCCATCAAGAATATTTCCAATTTGATCCTCAATCTTTAGATCAACCGGATTTACTGATTTATTAAAAACCTCCAATGCTTCTCTGTCGGGGGAAGCAAAAACGTAATTCACATATGGAAAATCAAGCAGCTCTGAAGTTTCATCGGCTAAGCTTATTGCTTTTTCAAAATCCCATGCGTTATAATTCTCATCGCCAACAACTATAAAATCTTTTCCCTTCTCCGGACTCTTACTCGGGTCCAACGCAATTTCAAGATTAGTTCCATATCTCTCTGAGAACAAAATTTTAGTGAGTAGAATCTCGTTCAAGGAAACATCGCCCCGGAGATAGACTTTATCAATGTTCTTCTCCCCTTCCACAAAATAGAGATATGAATTTGATAACACTCCATCAAATGAAATGGCAAGTTTACTAGAGACAAAAAGACTCCGGTGATTGACCAGATCGAGTGAAGGTATAAGCGCAACCGCCGATGTATTGAATTCCAGATCTTTAGATATAAGTGACGACTCTTTATAAGATATTTCGATTCCTTCAATCTTCTGCAGCTCGGAAGCAAGAATTAAAGAATAAATATTTTTCGGCAATATCAGTTTCATAAAAACTCATCTTAACCCTTCCGAAAAGAGCAAGTTGAAGAACTCGAACATGTCACTTCGAACTCGATTTATCGAGTGAGAAGTCATAAAATTATCTCAAAAAAAGATTCCTCACCCGACTGAAGTCGGATTCGGAATGACAATTTTAAGCTTGTGTAACAGACTCAAAAAGGAAGGGCATTTAAAATAAATTGTATTTGAATAATATCAGTTCTTCTCAGCAATTATTTAAAATAACAAAGCCGCTCCAAGAGCGGCTAGGTTAGTTCTAATTTTAAAATTATTTCTGGTTCTTATCTTTGATACGCGCAGCCTTACCGGAAAGTTCTCTAAGGTAGAAAAGTTTTGCTCTTCTAACTTTACCTTCTCGAACGATCTCGATCTTAGCCAGTTTAGGGGAACTATAAGCAAAGATTCTTTCAACACCAACGCCGCTTGCAATTTTACGAACGGTGAAGGTCTTGTTAAGTCCTGTTCCTCTGATGTTTATAACATCACCTTCAAACGGCTGAATTCTTTCTTTATCGCCCTCAATAACTCTTACGTGCACACGAATATGATCTCCGGTTTTAAAGGCTGGGAAATCTGTGCGCAATTGTTCTTTTGTTAGTTCATTTAATTTGTCCATTACTGCTACTCCCTGCTATTTATTTTTTTCCATTTTTCAGTTAAAACTTTTGATTGCTCTGCTTTCCAATCTTTTATTTTTTTTTCATGTCCGGAAAGTAAAACATCCGGTACAACCATTCCTTTGTATTCCGCAGGACGTGTGTAATAAGGTGCTTCAATAAATTCACCATCCATAAGCGAATCGTTGAGAGCGGATTCACTATCATTCAACACACCAGGTATCAGTCTCACTATCGCATCAATTATGGCCAGAGCAACAATCTCTCCTCCGGTTAGAACAAAATGCCCTATCGAAATTTCATCTGTGGCAAATTTCTCACGGACTCTGTCATCAACACCTTTATAGTGTCCGGCTATGATCAATATATTTTTAACGAGTGAAAATTTGTTTGCCATTTTTTGATCAAAAAGTTTTCCGCCTGGTGTGGGAAAAATTATATGATCATATTTTCGTTCGTTCAGAAGTTTTTCAATACATTCAAAGAACGGTTCCGGTTTAAGAAGCATTCCGGGCCCGCCGCCAAACGGCTTATCATCAATCTGCTTGTGCTTATCATAAGCATAATCACGCAGATTATGCACAACAATCTCAACTTTGTTTCGTTCCTGCGCTCTCTTCAGTATGCTTGTATTTAGCGGACTTGTGAGAGAGTCTGGAACAGCAGAAATAATATCAATTCTCATCATCGTAGAGCAAATCGCAATCATCCACTAATTCTAATCTCTTTTTTACCGGATCAAATGATTTTATAAAATCCTTAACCGCCGGTATCATTATATTT
>CAYTUV010000056.1:0-19850 GCA_964441505.1 uncultured Melioribacter sp.
CCGCTCAACAAAGTTCTTATTGACAGCTATTTTCACAATAGATCTCTTTCGCTGGAAGAGTTGAATTTTGCAAGAAAGGGAATTGATTTTGCAGGATTCAAGGTATCGAAAGAAGAAAAAATCTCAGAAGCAGCTGTTGGCAATTTAGTACTTTCGTTTGTATTCTCTCTTCTTTTATACCTAAGTTTAATAATGACAGGACAATTGATGCTTCAGTCAGTTATAGAAGAAAAAAGCAATAGAATTGTTGAAGTTATTATTTCATCTGTCAGCCCTACAGAATTAATGACTGGAAAGATTCTTGGCTCGGCAATTACAGCTATGATACAAATGGTAATTTGGCTCTCTCCTATAATTCTCATTATTACAACAACGTTTTTTGTTTTGCCTGCCGAGCTTGTTATTAGTATTACCATGAATCATATATTATTTCTTTTACTAAATTTTGCGATAGGGCTTATTCTGTACCTTAGTTTATTTGGAATGATGGGCTCTATCTTTGACAATCCTCAAGATGCTCAATCCGGCATGTGGCCTATCATGCTTCTTATTATGATTCCATTCTTCATTGCTATTTCAATGATGCAAAACCCTAATAGTCCCATAGCAAATGTTACTTCACTTCTTCCAATATTCTCGATAATGGTTATGCCGATTAAGATGACCGTAGTTGAAGTGCCGTTATGGCAATTGATTATCTGTTTAGTATTAAACACCGCAGCGATCTTTCTTATTTTTCCTATTGCCGGGAAAATCTATCGCGTTGGAATTTTGCGTACCGGTAAAAAACCAAAATGGTCTGAAGTTGTTAAGTGGTTGAAGTATAAATATTAGCCCTTACCCAACCCTCTCCCGAAGGGAGAGGGCTTAATTAAATATAAAAGTGTGTTGTAAATGAGCATCAAAGAAAAAAATAGCTTGGAACCCTTCCCCCTTGGGGAAGGGACTGGGATGGGGCAGTTACTTGTTGAAAAACTTCACAAAGATTTTTCTCTCGCGGAAAATTCTCTTCCCGCGGTAAATGATCTTTCTGTTATCAGAGAACATCTAATCAACCGAGTAACCGAATTAATCTCCCGAGATTATGACCGCTTCATAAGTAATCTTTACAGAATTGATGTTAACGAAAAGAAAGTAAGCGAGATACTTCACGCAAAGGATCGGACGACGATTCCCGAAAAATTGGCGGATCTTATTATCGAGCGGCAGATAATGCGCGTTAAGACACAAATGCTTTACCGCGAAGGTAAATTTTAATCACTTCATAATGAAATTCTTTCCTTTCAAGCCGGAACTTTTCTGATTATTTTTGAAACAGTTTCTAAATAATATTTATAGTGATCTGTAATGATAAAGCGCTTTCTCAAAAAATACCCAGTGATAGATTATTTAGCTATTGCCTTTGGTTCGGCAATGATGGCAATTGGAATCGGAGTCTTTCTGGTTGATGCTAAAGTTGTGCCGGGTGGTGTGAGCGGTCTTGCTATGGCAATTCATTATTTCACCGGATTATCAGTCGGTATACTTATCTGGATTTTCAACATTCCGCTTTTCTTTTGGGGTATGAAAGAACTGGGTAAGCAATTCGGTTTGCGCACATTCGTTGGTTTTACTCTGAACTCTCTATTCATCGATCTATTCCGCGGAGATATTCCGGGATTTCATTACATCCGTTTTCAAGACTCTGCCACAATTCAAGATTTGTATAAGAACGATTTTCTTTTCTTGATCTTGATCGGGTCGGTATTAATCGGCGTTGGTCTCGGAATCATTTTCAAATTCAAGGGAACAACCGCCGGCTCAGATATTATCGCATCAATTTTGCATAAACGCTACGGCATCAAACCTGGACACGCGATTATGTTTACGGATATGTTTGTAATTCTTTTTGCGGGATTAATAATAGAATTAAAAAATCTCTCTCCCGACCGACCGGCACTTGTATTGACTTTCTACGCCATCTTTCTTCTCTTCATCTCGTCACGTTTAATCGATGTCATTATAGATGGATTCGATTACGCGCGCGCAGCTTATATTATCTCGGATAAGTTCGAGGAAATTTCGGCAGCGATAATGACTGATCTTGGTCGTGGCGTAACAGCAGTTGATACTCGTGGCGTTTATAAAAATATCGAACGCGAAATGCTTCTAACTGTTGTTCCTCTGCGCGAGGTAACAAAACTTGTTGATGTGGTGAAAGAGGTTGATCCCCATGCTTTTGTGATTATCTACAATGTTCACGAAGTTCTTGGCGAGGGATTTAGAAGAAGAATTTAATAATAGTTGTTTTGTTTCTGCTGTTAACTTTCGTTCAAGTTCTCGTAACAGTCGTCCGGCTATTGTCTTCAACTTCTTTTCAGCTTGTATTGCTTTCTTCTTGTTCAAAGGGTGATTCCTAAATCTCTGTGCCATCAACAATTTCTTTACCGTTTGTTTGTAGCTCTGACGCTGCTCAATCTTTTCTTCTTCTGCTGTTTTTCTGCACTGCTCTATTATTCTTCTGTATAGCTTTACATCCGTTGGAAACGTAATATTCTTTTCCTGTACGGTCGTATCTACCACCACTTCTTTTTCCATTGCTGCTTTTCCATGGAGGGATATCGATATTTCAAATATCTTTTTATCCCTTCTTCTCCTATTCTTTTTCTAAAGTGTACCATGTCGCTTGGCTCTACCGGGAATTTCCATTGGAATGTTTTTTCTCCACTGAAGTATTGCCAGTATAGGTTTTGTACCCATTGAGCTATTACTGTTTCATCTCCTAAATTATTCGTCTGCTTGAGTCCTTGATATAGAAAACTTTGTTGGCGGTAATCTGGAGATTTTCCCTTCATGGCTGTCATCCTTTGTTATATTTTCTGCAAGGTTTTGACTCAATTTATTTAAACCTTGCAACTTTTGACAGTGCTTTTTTCTCCTTTTATTTTGTTTTTACTCTTTTTCTAAATGCTTTTTACTTTTTTCAGGATCGACTAGTTAATTCATAATCAGGTGTTCAATAAAAAATTCCATCATGCGGTCACGGTTAAGAGCAGTATGCCCCAGATCAGGACCAACCTGGACCTCAAAACTCTTTCCCGCTTTCTGCAAAGCACTAATAAGTTGAAGTGAATTTGACGGGTGAACATTATTGTCCGATGTTCCGTAATAGATCATCAGATTACCTTTCAGATTTTTAGCATATGTCATTGCGCTTCCTCTGTCATAACCCGCACTGTTATCTTCAACCAATCCCTGATGACGTTCTGTGTAGATGTTATCGTAATTTCTAAAATCCATTACACCCGAATTTGCACAAGCGGAATTGAATAGATCGGGAAAACGTAACAGACACATTGCTGCAGCAGTTCCTCCGTAAGATGTACCGAAGATTCCGACTTTTTCTGCATTAACGTATGGACGGGTTCCAAGATATTTTACACCTGCTGCCTGATCGTCCATTTCCACAATTCCAAGATTGCCATAATAAGGATCCATAAATTTTTTGCCTCGTCCGGCGGCACTGCGTGAGTCGAATGAAGCAATTAAGAATCCGAATTCAGACAAAGCGCTTGGCAGAGAAAATGTTTCGCGGGCACCATTAGTTTCGGGACCGCCATAAACAGAAACGAGAACCGGATATTTTTTTGACGGATCGAAGTTTGTCGGGAAGAATAACATTCCATGAATATCTGTTACACCATCAGCGGCTTTGAAAGTAAATAATTCTGCTTTCTTCAAACCGAGTTCATTAAACTTGGTTAAATCGTTTTCTAACAATACGGCTTGTTCTTTTCCATTTATTTCCATCAAACGAACAACCGGAGGTATATCATGCGTTTGCGCGATATCAACAAAATATTTAAAATTCGGAGAGACATAAGACGTATGATTGTATACGGGATCAGTTAAACATTTATCCCCTTTTCCATCTAACCCGACTTTGTGCAACTGAATTTTCATATGGTTATCGCCGCTGCGGGCCATGTAGTAGAGAATTTTCTTGTCTTCATCAACGCTGACAATTTGTGAAACTTCAAATGGGTGACTGGTAAGAGTAGATAATAATTTCCCGCTTAAATCATAAAGATAATAGTTCTTAAATCCGGTCCTCTCAGATGTCCAGATAAAACGCTTTCCGTCCTTAAGGAATTTCATTTCCGGTGTGTTCTTTGTGTAACTTGGTAGCCACTCCTCGTGAACAATTACTCTCGTTTTTCCGGTTTGAGGATTTACAGCAGCATATTCCATTATGTTTTGCTTTCTGTTTGTTCTGTGAAAAAGAAGTTCTGTTCCATCTGCAGACCATTCGATACCGTAGATATAATGACCGACTACAGAATTATTAAATGGTTGTCCATCTCTTACATTAACCTGGATTGTCTTTTTCGTTTCAACATCATAAATGAAAATATCAACAATGGGATTGTTTCCGCCTACCTTAACATAAGGCTCAACTTCTACAGAATCAGAAAGGCTGAGTTGCTTGTATTGCAGATAATAATCTTTTACCGTACTCTCATCAAAACGGTAAAAAGCAATTTTTTTATTATCTGGCGACCACCACATCGCAGTGTTTTGATCTAACTCCTCGCCGTAAACCCAACTAGCGCTGCCATATTTTATTCTGTCTTCTTCGCTGCCGCCCGTGGTTATTGCCTTTTCATTCTTACCGTCGGCATCACTTAACCAAACATTTCTGTCTTTGTAGAGAGCCTTTAATTTTTTATCAGGAGATTCAGCAGAAGTAAATTGTCTTCCTCGCTCCAGTCCGCCGGCTCTCCTCATAAAATTATTTTGAGGCGCAACCCCGGCTGCTTCGGTGCTTGTTTTTGATTCGATATTATAATTATAAGTTTTTCCGCCGGAGAAGTATTTGAACCCCGCTGCATCTTTATCCCATTCGAGAAAGAAAAAAGTTTTAATGGCTCCCCGCAATTCCGGATTAATTTTTTGAAATTGAGCATAGCCGGGCATGTTTGGAAGACGGCTCTGTGCGTAAACATTAACTACAGGAATATTTGTAAGGAAAATAATAATAACCAACGATAAGATTTGCTGCCTGATTTTTTTTTGTAGAAGCATAATTCTTTTCTCCTGTGTTTATAGATAAACCGGAATTTATGTGGATAAACTTAAAAAGAAAATATCCTTTTATAAAAGGTTTTATAAGGGGGAAATGTTAAAAAAAAATAAAATTCACCAGGAAAGGTCAGTGTCGTTTAAAAGAGAAAATAAACAGTATAATCGGCTGATCATCCCCAGAAAAGTTAAGAATTCGTGGGGGAATCAAGCCACGTTATCCATTTCCAGCGTGAGGTCATTATGCTCAATACTGAGGAGAAATTGTGCTTTGGGATTTTTCTCTTTGGCACGATCCAGCGAATATTTTGATTCGGCTATGTAAACCAGGTTTTTGTTCTTATCAAAAAACAGATTATTAGACCATAAAGCGGTCAGGCTTTCAATATCATTTTTGTCTTCAAATTTAACCCAGCAGGCTTTATATGACGGATAATTTGTAAACTCGCAGCTCGCACCAAATTCATGAAGAAGCCGGAACTTGATTACATCGAATTGCAGCGGCCCAACAACGCCGATGACTTTTCTGTTTCCATAATTCTGTGTGAAGAGCTGGGCTAAACCTTCATCGGTTAGTTGACTGATCCCTTTTTCGAGCTGTTTCGATTTGAATGGATCGGTGTTCCGAAGTTCTCTAAAAATCTCGGGCGAAAAACTTGGTATGCCTTTGAACATGAATGCATCGCCTTCGGTAAGCGTGTCTCCGATCTTAAAAGTACCGGAATCATAAAGTCCTATTACATCGCCGGCATAGGCATCATCTATAATGCTTTTCGATTGTCCCATGAAACTCGCGGGATTGGAAAATTTGATCTGGCGGTTAAGCCTGACGTGATGAAAGAACTTGTTACGCTCAAACTTTCCAGAACAAACCCGCAGGAATGCAATTCTGTCCCGGTGTTTCGGATCGATGTTTGCATGGATTTTAAATACAAAGCCGCTGAAATTTTTATTTTCCGGATTTACTAAACCGCTTGTAGTATCACGTGGTACCGGAGATGGGGCTATATCCACAAAAGTATCTAACAGTTCTTTAATACCAAAGTTGTTAAGCGCGCTGCCAAAAAATACGGGGGCCTGTTCACCTGTTCGATATTTCTCAACATTAAAATCTTCATAAATGCCATTTACAAGATCAATATCGTTTTTAAGTTTAACGGCATCATCGCCAAATAATTCGTAAAGTTCCGGATCATCGGCAGAGTTAAAGATTTTCACTTCATCTTCAACCTGCTGTTTGTTTGAATGAAAAAAGGCGAAAGAATTTTTGTAGATATTATAAACTCCTCTGAATGAAGTTCCAATTCCAATCGGCCAGCTTAACGGACGGACATTAATACCAAGTTTTTGTTCTAATTCATCAAGCAGCGCAACCGGGTTTTTACCTTCTCTATCAAGCTTATTTATAAAGACAATAACAGGAGTGTTTCTCATTCTGCAGACCTGCATAAGTTTTTCCGTCTGTTCTTCAACGCCTTTTACACAGTCAACAACAAGTATTACACTATCCACAGCTGTAAGCGTTCGGTAAGTATCTTCTGCAAAATCTTTATGTCCGGGGGTATCCAGCAAGTTAATTATTGAGTTCTTGTAATCGAATGATAAAACAGAGGTAGCAACAGAGATACCGCGCTGTTTTTCAATTTCCAAAAAATCGGAAGCTGCCGTTTTCTTTATCTTATTCGATTTTACCGCACCGGCAATTTGAATGGCGCCGCTGTATAAAAGAAGTTTTTCGGTCAGGGTAGTCTTGCCGGCATCGGGGTGACTTATGATTGCGAATGTTTTTCTTCGTTGGATATTTTTCAAAATACTCATGAAATTCCTAATAATATTTTTAGTGATTAATTTTTCGGATAATCGATTGGATGGCTTAAAATTAGTCCACTGCTCTCAAATCGGGTTGTTTGTATGAAGTTGTTCGAAATTCATGAATTAAATATAAGCATTTGATAAAACAGTATGAATGATGCGGAAAATAAATTAAAAAACAGAGGTTAATGCCTTACTACTAATATTGTCGTCTGTTATAATTACCCCTAACGGTTGGCAGCTTGGCGAAGGCGGGGTTTTCGGAGCACTTACCTGTCAAGTTACCACTAATGTTTATTAAATATACAACTGTTCAATTACCCTCGTCTCCCCGCATTTCTCAAACCCGCTGTTAGCGGTATGTGGCTCTTTCATCGCTATTTGTTTGCGTTAATAATGTTGATTCCTTCAGTCAATATTGGGTCGTCTATGTCTTTGTATTTTGAATTTGTCAAGTCGATAAGATTTGTCGGAGTATAGATTTCTCTTGGTGTCCCGTTTATATGATAAAGTTGTTCTGTCGGAAAACTGTAAGGGATTTTTGTTTTAGAAGTTTGAAACCCATTTATCGCACCGTTAAGTCCAGCCATTTTAGTTCCAACAATTTTTGCTTTGCCTAATGCGTCAAAGCCAATGGTTATTCCTTCTCCCATACTGCCTGTCCAATGATTTACTAAAACGATAACTTGTTTTTCGTAAGTAAATGAACCTCTTGGCGAAACGATTTCAAACCAACTTCTTTTTATTTTAAACTCTTTTTCTTCGTTAGATAAAATGTGTTTTTGATAAGGCATTTCTGTTTTTATAAATCTGCTCATTATGCCTCTTGCTACAATAGAATTTCCTCCGCTTGGCGTTTCTCGTAAGTCAATGATTAATGCTTTCGTGTTTTTGAGTTGATATAAAGCACTATCAAAAAGTTGTATTACATCTGTTTGTCCTAATGAGTTGTTGAATTTAATATAGCCAATATTGTTGTCTATGGTCTTGAAGTCAAGCAATGAATTATATTTATAAGTATCCGTGATATTTCCGTTTACTTGGTCAAGGTTTATAGTTGTTGTCTTTCCATTTTGTTTTACAACAATTGTCCTTTGTGTTAAATATGTTCCTGCCAGTAATTGTCTTAAAGCATAGTTTTTAACTTCTGTGTCAATATTGATAATACATTTTCCGATTCGGTTATTTACTGCCTGGTCGATAGGAATACCATTGATTGAAACGATTTCCATTCCGTTTTTAACTCCTGCTTTGCCGGCAGAGAAACCCATTCTTACTTCTGTAACGATAGGTTTGTCATTAATCCATTCAGCCCAAATGTCAAACCCTGTTGGGACTAACCTTGTGGATGATTTTAAATTTGTATTTAATGAAAAATGATTGTCATAAAGTTCCTCTAACGCATTTTCAAAAATGGTAATTAACTCATTTTCATTTTGAGCGTTTTCTGCTTGCGGTAAATAAACAGTTTTTACTTTGTTCCAGTCAGTATGCTTTTTGTCGAAGTAGGCATAATTGTCTTTTACATCAGTCCAAAATTCAAGAAAGTCGTCAGCAAATTTGTTGTCGTGTTTAAACGAAGTCAATCCAGTCAACAGAAGAATGGTAATAGCTGTAAATATTATTTTGGGTCGTGTCATATGTTTGTGTCGTGTCTTTTGCATTACCGCTAACGGATTGAATATGGGGCGTTTGGCCTTTCAAGGTTTATCCCTTTCAAAATACCATAGTCTTTATAAATTGCTATTATCTTCATTATTAGCACTATCTGCCAAATGCCCTATATTTTTTGTTGTGTGCTGTTTTTTCTTATATAATTTCCATAAAATCAAACTTGTAATCCCATAAACTATTATTGCGGGAATTGAAGTTTCAATACCAAAATCTCCTCCATTAAAAAGAGGATTATCCCCAATATTCAGTTGAACCAGTATTTCAGCTTTTCCTTTGGTGCTGAATGCAATTAATCCGTTAAGTAATAATAAATTCCATAAAAAATGAACAATACCTGCATTCCATATACTTTTCGTATAAACATAAATCATCAGAGACATAAACGAAAATAGTAAACCAGCTACTATAAGCTGAACTACATTTAAGAGTGAACCTGCTCCCCCAATATGAATTAAAGTGAAGAACAAAGAAGGCGCAAAAGCTGCTATCCCAAAATTATATTTACCTTTTAGTAGGTTAAACAAATAACCTCTAAAAAGAATTTCTTCTACAAAGCCAGAAGCTAAGGACACTCCAAATGCTTTAAGAATAGCATCAAAGATATATGATTGACTTAATTCTGTATTTATGCTTCTCACGGATAAATTACCAGTGATATAAAATATTACCACAGTCAAAATTGGCAAACTCAAACCGACCAATATCCATAAGCCCATATTTAGACGTTTCGCATTTAGTGTGGGTATATTTAAAGGCAGCTTCACCACATACTTTGTGTACCAGTAAAGCAATAATATCGTAATAAAAATTCTAATTATTTCTGAAATACTTACTAAAAGTCCAGTTTCATTGTCAAACCCTATAATAAATCTAGGTATAGCAGCAATCGAAGCTCCAAGTATAAAAATGATAAAATACCCGAAAAAATTGCCCCATACTTTCCAAGTTTTCATTTCTTTCATTAGTTCTCCTATTTAAATTGCATACCGCTGTTGTGCGTTCGTTAGTATTTGTTAATTGCTGGTATATTATTTTTTACACCCTTAATTAAAAGCCATAGCATTATTGAAATTTCTCCTATTGCTACAAACAAAAGTGTAGGTTGGTTCACAAATGCACGGTAGCTGGGAAACAGCAGAGATATAAAACTGTCAATCATATAAGCGAAACCCGCAATGATGAGCAATACCCCAAACATACGCGGTATAAACTCCGACTTATAAACCAATTGACCAAATGGTATAAGCCAAAGCCCCCAGAACATTTCTAATGACAACGTTCCGTAGTCATTAATTTTAAGAAATAGCATTGCCAAATCTTGTCTCTGACTAAGTTCGAATGTTTTTAATATTTCGCCTTTAAAAATCATTAGGGAAGCAATATTGAATGCCTCCATAATAAAAAGGGCAGGAATTTGCACAATTACCAATGCAACCATAAGTTTAGCCTGATGCTCGTTTACCTGTTTGAACAATTGGTACAGAACCAATACCAAAAGCACAAAAATGGTGTTGCTGATAATATCACTAATTATGCCCGTTCGAAATAAAAATTCATTGGATAGGATATTTTTGGCAGTGGTAACAGCATCACCCCGTACAATAATTTGTGACGGTACATAGATAATACTATAGACGCCTGTTATTGCCAGAAGAAGATATAGTAAGCCGGCAAGTCTTGCAGTTTTTTTGAGTGAACTCACATTTCTTTCCATACGATTTGTCCCTTAAAGTTTTTTTATAATAATGCCTAACGCCTCTGAGTTCAGAGGTTTACTTTACTGGACTCCGCTACCCCAGATGGCCGTAATCCCTTGAACAGAAGCCAAAAGCCCAATGCCATTTCGAAGATAACCATAGGCATATCGAACCACATCGGGTGAACTGTATTCTGGAAGTTGGGGGATATGAGGAAAGCGAAAGCACAGAACACGCACCATGCAGACGAGATCACACCGAAGGCAGCCAATGCTCTCGGGATATACCTCGACTTGAACCACAGGTAGCTGCAAACCGTGGAAGCCAATGTCCAGAACGGCAGGCCAATGTAGTACGCGTCGTAGCCCGCGTCGAGGTGCAGCCTCGCAAGGGCCTGCAATTGATCGGCTTCGAAGACGCTCAAGTAAGTGCCACCACCCAAGAGCCGCAGAGCGCCAAGCATGTTGAGCGCGGTAACACCCCACATCAAGGCAACTACCAGTCTGCAGAATGCCGCGACCAAGGCAAGGTTCCGATCTACTGGCTTGAGGATCACGTAGAGCGCTGTGAGGAGTACTCCAATGGTTGCGCCATAGAGCAGATTGCAGGCGATGTTGATTCGAAACAGTGTTTCGTGCGCCATGATGTTCCGGGCGGTTTCTGCAGCATTGCCCGGGACGCTGAGGCGAAAGCTGATGCCATAGTTCGCAATGACCACGATCGCCATAGCGAACAGGAAAGTGAATCCCGCGACTCTCGCGGCTTTGCGTTGTGACTCGTCGATAATGCTGAGTGTCATTTCATTTCCTCCTCATATAGGTTCTTGCTAAAAAATTGTTGAAACATCTGGCGTTCTTCGTCCTCATTGCATGGGCGCGCTATTCACAACCTGCTCTTTTGCACCCATGATCAGGATCCATAACATGAACGCAACCTCTCCGAGCTCGGCTGGCAAGGCGAATGCGCTGTTAAGGACCATATCCTTATATTGAGGTAGCATTAAGCCCGTAAAGCTCAAGACCAGATAGAAGAAGCCGGTGATGATCAGCCAGACACCCAGAAAGCGGGGAAGGAAGCGGGACCTGTAGACAAGAATCGCTAAGGGGAAAAGCCAAAGCCCCCAGAACATTTCTAATGTCAAAACTCCGTAATCGTTAATTTTAAGAAAGAGCATAGCCAGATCTTGTCTCTGAGTAAGTTCAAATGTTTTCAATATTTCGCCTTTCAAAATCATGAGCGAAGTAATATTGAATGCCCCCATAAAAAAAACGGTAGGAATTTGCACGATCACCAATGCAACCAAAAGTTTAGCTTGACGCCCGTCTACGTGTTTGAACAATCGATAAAGAACCAATACCATAAACACCCAAATGGTGCAGCTGATAAGATCATTGACTATGCTCGTTCGAAATAAAAATTCATTGGAAAGGATATTTTGGGCAGTGGCAACAGCATCACCCTTCATATTAATTTGTGATGGCACATAAAACATGCCATAGATGCCTGTTATTATCCAAATAAGATACAGTAGGCCAGCAAGTCTTGCCGTGTTTTTGAGTGAATACACTTTATTTTCCTTAGCACCGTTTAATGGTTTCAGTTTTGGAAATCTTACTCGTCAAAACTCAGATGATTCTATTCCGAAAATACATTCATGAAAGAAGTTGTGAAAGTGCCGTTTGTAACAGTGTTAATAATTTTTAAATCACCAACACCTTTACATCAGGGTAGCCCATCAGCTTGAGGATGAAATAGTTGGCTGCCGCTTCACCGGGATCATCGGAGAAGCAAACAAGCTCTGCATATCTTGGGACCCCAGCTTTCGAGAGAATGTTCCAGATATCTTTCGCTGCTTTAGGCGTGCCGTCGGCATTCAGCAGATCATTGTACGGGACATGAACAACTTTGCCATCCTGAGCTTTAACAGGCACAGTCTTACCCGAGGCAATAAATACTTTCGGATAAAGCCCCTGGTTGCTCTTCGGGTCATCAATGATAACGTCCTTGCGAACATTCACGGGATAAACCGTGGGAGGAATGGATAAGTCGTTAGGGGCTTTCTTGGGGCCCACAACAGTTGTATCCTTTGTAACTGGGAAACCACTTTGCGCGCCTTTATCCAAGGAGTCCATGAAGACAGATACTTTTTTCTGTCCCAGTTTCTCCAGCATTACAAAAGCCAGTGCAGCATCTTTGGTCAACCCTGCGCCTGAAATCACCACCGCTTCGTGAGACGCATTGACACCGGACGGACCGAGAATCTCAGCCAGCTTTTCAGGATTGGTAATATTATTTTTGAAAACATCTGTCGGAATGTTAAGCGCAAAAGGCAGATGACCTTGATTGAATGCGTCTGAAGGCCGCACATCCACGATGCTGACTTGTGAGACTCCATACATTCTCATCATTTTGCCGCCCCAAGTCTTCAGCCAGTTTGTTTCTCTCATGAGAAACGGGGCATCATAGGTCCAGAAAGGGAGTTCTCTTTGATCGGACACCCATTCCAACTGCGAGCCAGGATAGAGTTTCACTTTGGGGTAGTCCAGTAGGAACTTAAGCGTGAAGTAGGGAACACTGGCAGCTATTCCGCCACCGCAATGACTGTACACTTGTTGTTCAGGCTTGATTCCCAAATAGGTTAACATCTTCTTTATTTCTTCCGGAGATTTGAACGTCTTGTCCGGATTGAAAAAGTCGGGACTGGGCAGCATGATGGCATTGGGGATATGGCCAGGCCGGTCAAAGAACTGTTGTCCGCCAAAATGTGTGCCGGGCTCAAGTGCTTCCAGTAAAACATTGTTGCTGGGATCCCCGGATGCGACAAGGAATTCCGGCAGCTCGACTTTAACATCTTCGTTAAGCTTCTTGATAGTGAAAGTACCTTTCTTCGGGACAGGTGTCGGTTCCTTCGTTACTGGCAATCCTGCCTCCAGCCACTTGGAAAGCCCGCCGTCCAGAATGAAAAGGTCTTCGGTCGGGAAACCGTAATAATCGAGTGAGAAAAAGAGCCTTGTTGCCAGATAGGTGCCGCCCTGATCGTACATGACAATCTTTTTCCCCGGACTGATTCCCCATGACTGGTAGCGTTTTTCAATCTCTGCGACCGGCATTTCCCGAGCGCCATAGATGAATATGTCATAGCTGATTGCGCCGGGAATGTGTTTTGCTGTGTATATCTGGGAGAATGATGCGTCGAGTATCAGAACATCAGCGTTTTTAAGATTTTTCTCAAGCCAGCTAACAGTGACTAGATTGCCTTTGATTCCTTCTTCAGCCATCAAAGGCTTCGCCAGGAACAGGCAGACTGCAACGGCAAGAAATAAGCAATACCTGATTTTGTTTGTGTTCATTTTTTCTCCTATTTATTTAGCTTGTGTAGAACTTACATTTCCAAACAAGTCATGTGGTTTATTACTAAAATTATCATTAAATACAAACATTATAAGGAAAATGTATGCGATAAATCCCAAAACAATAAGTAGCTGAACCCTGGATGTTTTTTGAACATCTTGTTTTGATTTTACATCGCAAATTTCACCAGGGCAGTATTGAGCTTTTTCTTTATAAAACATTGAGTAAAATTTACATCCCAGACAAATACCAAACGCCGATTCAAAGAATAAGAATATCAGGCAGATTAGACAGATAATACCCGTTATTGGGCTATATGAATTTACTACCACTAGAAGAATGAACATTATAGTTGCCAAAACTACACCAATTATCCAAGCAAACTTTTTTTGTTGAGCCCCAACATATTCAGGGACTTGATTTCTAACAATCAGCCGCCCAATTATTAATGAAGGAGAAAATTTAGGATTAACAAAGACACGTATTAAAATATCTGTAAGGAATATTGTAACACCATATTTTAATAGTAAAAAATTGCCTTTCAGAACTGCTGTAAGAATTGATATAAACATTATTAAAAACAGTATTCCTGCTGCAGCTCTTATTTCCCGTTCATTTAATACAGGAATGTTATATCCGGCAACATCTTCTCCAAACTTTATAATTTTATTCAAAGCCGTTTTCCCTTTTTGTTTTATTGTATGATATTATGACGTAAGAATATCGAAATAAGTAACAAACAAAAACTGAATATCTACATACACCACATTATTGTATACTAAAGAAGAAATTGCGTCAACCAAATATTCTTGTAATCTTATATGAAATAATTATCTTGAAACATTAAAATTCATTTTAGGAGCAACTTTATCACCAGCGAGATAAAAAAACTAATTGATATGAAGCGGTTTAAATTTTACTTAAGAGTTGGGGCGGTTTGGTTATTGCTATGGCTCTTTAATAGTTTAATAAATCATACCGAAACATTTTTTTTACAATCATTAAATGAAATTTGGCGGGCTGTTTATATCGTTGTTGTTATTTATTTTTTTTTCGAATACACATTGCCACGACTAAGCAGAAAAAAAATTCTTAGAACTGTTTTTCTTTTAGCATTCCAGCTATTCTTATTTTCTTTCGGATTGTATGCTTGGAGGGATCTTGGAATTCAGATACATATTCATACTCCATTTGTAACTTACTCTTCATGTCCACAGGGAGTCGGTGAGCAATTTGGGTCTAGTATATTCGCTGTTTTCTTTTTCGGAATTATTAAGCACATTTATAATTATACACAATTAAAACAATCTGCACAGCGGCTGCGGATTGAAAAACAAGAAGCAGAATTGAACTATCTCAAGTCACAAACCAATCCGCATTTTTTATTCAACACGTTAAATAACATCTATTCATTGGCAAGGGATAAATCCGATCTGGCACCGGAATCCATTTTACGTCTGTCGAAAATATTGCGTTTTATGCTGTATGAAACCGGTGGAGCGTATATAGCTATTGAACATGAATTGAAAATTATCAGCGACTATATTGCCCTTGAAAAATTGCGTTATGATGATTCTTTACGTATCAATTTTAACTATAACATTGAAGATATGAAACAAGCCTTACCGCCTCTGCTGCTGATCCCATTAGTTGAAAATGCGTTCAAACATGGTGTTTCTGAAACAAGAAATCAGCCATTTGTCGATATTCATCTTTCGGTTAATGACCGTCTTTTAGTATTTGTTGTAAAAAATTCCACCGAAAAATTTTCTGAAGACCAAAATGTAAAAGAGAACATCGGTCTTTCTAATCTGAGACGCCAATTGGAATTACTCTACACAGATTACAATCTTTCTGTTGAACAAGTCGAATCTGTTTTTACAGCTACTTTAAAAATTAACCTTGCAAGCCATGTCTAACATAAAGTGTATTATAATTGAAGATGAGCCGTTAGCAGCAAAAGTTTTATCGGATTACATTTTGCAGGTGCCGTTCCTTGAATTACACGGAACATTTAAAGATGCTATTCTTGCAACCGACTATTTGCGGCAGAATACGATCGACCTTATGTTTTTAGATATTCATCTGCCTAAATTAAAAGGTATGGCTTTTTTAAAAACGCTTACACATCCACCTGCAGTAATTATTACAACCGCTTATCATCAATATGCAGTGGAGGGGTTTAACCTGAACGTAACAGATTACTTGTTAAAGCCATTTGATTTTGAGCGTTTTTTAATAGCAGTAACTAAGGTAAAAACAGCAGAAGGAGAAAAACAGAAACCAAATGAAAGCCAGGAGATAAAAGATTTTATATTTCTGAATGTGCAAAAAAAGAAGGTGAAAATTTTATTCTCAGAGATTGTTTATATTGAAAGTCAACGTGAGTACATCAAAATCATTACAACAGAAAAAGAATACGTTTCAAAAATGAGTACTCATGAAATTGAGGGTCTTTTACCAGCAAATCTCTTCAAACGGATTCACCGGTCTTTTATAGTTTCAATCGGTAAGATTCAATCATACACAGCCAAAATAGTTGAGGTTAATGGAGTATCTATTCCCATCGGCAGGGGCTACATAGATATTATAGAAAACTTGTAGCTTTTGATGGCAAGTCCTTTTTTTTCTAACACTCAATATGTTCCCGGTTTAGTTAATTCGCCGAATATAATAGCTTTAATCCCATGAGTAATTATTGAACTCTATTGTTTTGATTTGTCGCTAATGTTTCGGGTATTCCTAATGGTGGAGTTTTTCACCACTAAACTTAATGCGGAGAACTGGGTCAACAGAGTGGAAATGTTATGGGAAGAAAAATAGCAAGTGATATCACCAAATATTTTTGTAAAAGACCTTAAAAAGACAATTGATTTCTACAAGATCAATATTAATTCCGATGCGATGATGGTTAAAATAGTCAATTCAAAGGGGGAAAAAGACCGTTATGTTATACTTTCGGTTAAACTACTGGAATTATTGCGTGAATATTTAAAGGAATCTAAGCCCAAAACATATCTCTTTGAGGAACAAATGGGAGATAATTACTCGCCGCTCAGTATTCAAGCTATTTTTCAAAAATGCAATAGTAAAAACGAAAATAAATAAAAAAGTTACTGTACACACTCTTCTTCATAGCCTTGTAACACATCTTCTTGACAATGGTACGGATATTCGGTTTATCCAAGAATTGCTTGGGCATAAACATTTAGCTACAACTCATCTATGCATATCAGCCCTCCCCAAATAAAAAAAACGCAGACCCATATGACTTAATCGAATAGTCAATCCTCAAAAAGATAATTTGACACTTAGCTTCGTCCATCTTATATTTCGTTCAAAGACGAAATGAATTATGTGGAGATACCTCGCTATGGGAGAAGATAAGATAAAATTTTTCAAGGCATTATCGGATTCTAACCGCTTGCGGATACTGAAAATGCTGCAGACAAAACCACTATGTGTTTGTGAAATTACGAATGTACTCCAGCTGGCAACTTCAACTGTTTCTCAGCATCTTAAAATCCTAAAAGAAGCTGGATTCATTCTGGAAGAGAAGGAGGGTAAGTGGGTCAACTATCTCATCAATCCGCGACCTACCGACCCAAGGATTTCTTCTTTGCTCAGCTCATTGGATTACTGGATTGCAGACGCCGCCGTAATTACTTCTGATAAGAGAAGAGTTTTAGAATCTGATAGAAATATAATCTGTTCCAAATAATTTTTTACAGAACATTTCGTTATAAAACGAATTAGGGAGATAAGATGATTAAAAAAATATTAATTCTCTGTACAGGCAATTCATGCCGCAGTCAAATGGCTGAAGGATTTCTGAAATCGTTTGATTCAAATCTGGATGTTTACTCTGCCGGAACAAATCCGGCTAAGCATGTACATTCAAAGGCAATTCGGGTAATGATGGAAATCGGAATAGATCTTTCCAAGAACTATCCGAAAACGGTTGATAAATATTTGAATGAATCATTTGATTATGTGGTCACAGTATGCGATAACGCAAAAGAAACTTGTCCTGTTTTTATCGGTAAAGTCGGAAAACAATTACACATCGGTTTTGAAGATCCCGCAGATGCTACGGGGACAGAAGACGAAATTCTATCTGAGTTCAGAAGAATTAGAGATGAAATTAAGAATGACTTTTACAAATTCTACGAAGGAAATTTAAAGAGTTAAAAATGCTAAAAATCAAAGTGCTTGGTCCTGGGTGCGCAAACTGTGTAACCTTAGAAACACTCTGCAAAGAAGTTGTTGCTGAGAATGGTTTTGATGCGGAAATAGAAAAAGTCACTGATTACAAGGACATTATGGGTTATGGAATCATGAGTACACCGGGATTGGTTGTAAATGGAAAAGTCGTCCACAGCGGAAAACTTCCGACAAAATCCACTTTAATACATTGGTTAATGAATGAACTGGTAAAGTAATAACGTCATTTTATGAACTGCTATTTCGAAAGCAAGGGATTTATTATCAACGGTATATTAAATCTTTCACCGAAAGAGGCACTTAAAGAATGTGAACGAGGAGCAATTTTAATTGATATGCGCAGAGAGAATGAATATGCTTACAAACAATTTGATGTTGAAAAAATTTACTACTTGAAAGCGGATTATATCAAAGAACACTTTGAAGAGATCGCGAAAAATCAGCTGCTTATAATTGCAGATCATGCCGGGGTTCGTAGCAAAGAGATAGTAAAATTTTTAACGGCCAAGGGATTTGGTAATGTGGCAAATTTAATTGGTGGAATATTTGAGTGGGACAAGAATGGATTACCCTTGAATATAAACAATCAAGAAATGCTTAGTGGTTCCTGTCTTTGCGTGCTAAGAAAGAAGAAATAATTATAATAAAACGGAAAATTGAAATGAGCACAATTACAAAAAAACTTTCCTTCCTGGACCGCTATTTAACACTTTGGATATTCCTTGCGATGTTCATCGGAGTTTTCTCCGGCTATCTCTTTCCGGGAATTGCAAAATTTTGGGAATCCCTTAAATCATCGCCGGAGAGTACCACCAACATACCTATTGCAATAGGTTTGATTCTCATGATGTATCCTCCACTTGCAAAGGTAAAGTATGAAGAACTTGGCGATGTATTTAAGAATGTTAAAGTACTTGCTCTTTCGTTGGTTCAGAACTGGATTATCGGGCCGCTGCTGATGTTTTTTCTCGCGGTAATATTTCTGCATGATTATCCGGAGTATATGGCAGGTTTAATAATGATCGGTCTCGCGCGATGCATTGCAATGGTAATAGTGTGGAATGAACTTGCAAAAGGGGATACAGAATATGCTGCCGGATTGGTTGCATTCAACTCAATTTTCCAGGTGCTTTTCTTTTCTGTATATGCATACGTTTTCCTTACTGTTCTACCAGACTGGCTTGGTTTACAAACTTTCAAGGTTGATATTACCATCGGGCAGATTGCGGAGAGTGTATTTATCTATCTGGGCATTCCATTCCTGGCTGGAATCATCACCCGTTTTTCTCTTCTCAAATTGAAAAGTAAACAGTGGTATGAACATAAATTTATTCCAAAGATTTCCCCAATTACACTAGTTGCTCTTCTCTTCACAATTGTTGTTATGTTCTCGCTCAAAGGCGAATACATTGTAAAGATACCGCTTGATGTTGTCAGAATTGCAATTCCGCTTCTCATCTATTTTGTAATAATGTTTCTTGTGTCGTTCTATATGGGGAAAAAGATAGGGGCAGATTATTCAAAAACAGCAACACTTTCTTTTACGGCTGCAAGCAACAATTTTGAATTAGCAATTGCAGTGGCTGTTGCAATGTTCGGAATAAACAGCGGAGAGGCATTTGCCGCTGTTATTGGTCCTCTTGTAGAAGTGCCGGTGTTGATCGGTTTGGTCAATGTTTCATTGTGGTTACAGAAAAAATATTTCAAAAATGTGGAAGAAGGAACTATTAAAGCTCCTAATGTTTGTCCATAGTTATTGGTATTAAAATGAATTCAAAAGAATTATTGAATAAAGTAAAATCGAAGATCCTCGTACTGGCGTTGTTGTTTCTTTTATGGCTTCTGCTATATCTTAACTTAGAGAAGATTACCGATGTATTAATATTTTCTTTGCTTGGTCTTACACCTAAAACACATTTAACTGATGCGGTTTGGTTCTTTGTTTTCGAAGTGCCGAAAGTTCTTCTAATACTTACTCTAATCGCTACGGGGTAAGTTCCCCGCCGCTTGCGGCGTAGAAACATTATCTTT
>CAYTUV010000057.1:0-19425 GCA_964441505.1 uncultured Melioribacter sp.
ACAAATTCTCTGCGCGGATATAGAGAAAAACAATTTCAAGGGAATAGAATTCTTTGGTCAAATTTGGAATATAGATTTTTGCTTTCGCAACGTTCATTTGCCTTTTTGTTTTTTGACAGCGGTTATTTTTTACGGAACGAGGATAAGCAAAAAAATATTCCGGAGAATTCTTCTTTCAAAATCGGTTACGGCTTTGGTTTGAATATAGAAACCGGTCTTGGTGTTTTGGGTGTTAGCTTCGCACTCGCTAAAGGAGATTCATTCGGAGAAGGGAAAATTCATTTTGGAATTGTTAATGAGTTCTGATGCGATCACTTAAAATTTTTGACAATACTCTCTTAACCAGAAAAATTAAACTTATTGCCGGGTGCGATGAGGCTGGGCGCGGACCGCTTGCCGGACCTGTTGTAGCTGCCGCCATAATATTCGATAAGAAAGCTTTTCATAAAGAGATTAACGATTCAAAACAAGTTTCAGAAAGAAAACGTGAAGAACTATACGTTTGGATTCTTAAAAGCTGTTTGAGTTATGGAATCGGAATCGTTGATCAAATTGAAATTGACGAGATAAATATTTTACAAGCCTCTCTTAAGGCAATGAAACTGGCAACCGCACAACTTTTTCCTGTACCGGGTTTGATTCTTATTGACGGCAACAAATCTTTTACAACGGATATTAAAACAAAGACCGTTGTAAGAGGTGATTCAAAATCATTTTCTATTGCGGCAGCTTCAATCATTGCAAAAGTAACTCGTGATAATATAATGAAAGAAGCACATGAAAAATTTCCCGAATATCTGTGGAAGCAAAACAAAGGTTATGCTACAAAAGCACACAGAGATGCGGTGAAAAAATTCGGCGCATCTCCGTTTCATCGTAAAACTTTTTTGAGTAAAATTTTAGAAAAAAAACAAGAAATAATCTAAAGTCATTTCGAGCGAAGTCGAGAAATGGAACAGAACAAACGAAATACCGGTACCTACGGCGAAGACCTGGCTTGTCAATTTTTACAAAAGCTGGGTTACAAAATAGTCGAACGCAATTTTTTTTACGGGCATGGTGAGATAGACATAATCGCTATGAATGGAAACGACTTAGTGTTCGTCGAAGTGAAATATAGAACTAATCTAGAATTCGGACCACCCGAACTTTCAATCTCAAAAGGGAAGCAAAAACTTATCAGAAGAACTGCAGAATCTTATCTATTCGAAAAAGGTATTAAAGATCAACCTTGCCGCATTGATATTGTTGCCATTCTACACCTCAAAGATGAGAAGCCGGTAATCAATCATATCGTTGATGCGTTTTAATTCTATGAGAGTTCTACAATATTTAATTTGTCATTTCCGTGAAAACAAAACCATCTAAAAAGTTTCTAAAGTCATTTCGAGCGGAGACGAGAAATGTGGGTTTACATACTAAAATGTTCTGATGGAAGTTATTATACCGGCGTAACAAATAATTTGAGCCGGAGATTGGCAGAACATCCGGGCGGTGGACACGAGGGATATACCGCTGTAAGATTGCCGGTTGAGTTAGTTTTTTCACAAGAAATTAATACTCCGTTTGAGACAATAGCTGCGGAAAAACAAATCAAGAAATGGTCGAGAGCAAAAAAAGAAGCACTGATCAGAGCAGATTTTAATTTGCTTCACGAGTTAGCTGAGTGTAAAAATGGAAGTCATCATAAGAATAAAAAGTAATCCATGCCTCGACTACGCTCGGCATGACTTCTACTTCGACCAACTCTACTACGCATGCCTACGGCAGACAAGCTCGCTACAGGTTAGTTTAGCATGACAGATTTTTACTCAAAATTTTCGGCTGTACTTCAAACTCTTGGATTCTTTTACTATTTTGTTCCCATCATAAAAAACATTTCGAATGAATCTTCCCAAACATAGATACGGACGGCGATTAACCTACGGAGATTACCTCTACAATTTCTTTGCAACGTTAACCGGACTTACCATTTTCAATTGGGAATTTCTCAAGCAGGCATTCATGCCTCCTTACGAAATCGCCGAGATCAAAAAACATATGACCGAGCTCGGTGTTAAGACTCTCGGGATTGTGAGCATAACCGGATTTATAATTGGACTTGTACTCGCTATGCAGAGTCAGCCTGTGATGCAAAGATTTGGCGCCGGCGATTTTTTACCCGGTATGGTTGCACTTTCCGTTGTTCGCGAACTCGGACCTGTAATTACAGCACTTATTTTTGCCGGCCGTGTCAGTTCGGGCATTGGTGCAGAACTTGGTTCAATGCGTGTTACAGAACAGATCGACGCTATGGAAGTTTCCGCCATTAACCCGTTTAATTATCTTGTTGTCACGCGTGTTATAGCCACAACAATGATTCTCCCGATCCTTACAATATATGTAATCATTATAGCAATCATGGGTTCTTATCTCGCAATAATTATTGTTGAGCCGATGAGTTTTGAGTATTACAGAAGTTCAGTTGTTCAATCAATTGAGTTTGGAGATTTCATACCCGGAGTGGCAAAAACTTTTGTGTTCGGATACATAGTTGGACTTGTAGGTTCATATAAAGGATTCTCAGCCGAGGGCGGTACCGAAGGTGTTGGACGTGCATCAACTACGTCTGTGGTTCTTGCTTCTCTTTTAATTTTAGTTTTTGACATGGTATTAGTAAAAGCGACTTTGTGGTTATGGCCAACAATCTGATAGTTGAAGTAAAAAATTTAACAAAACGTTTTGACGAACATCTTGTTCTCGAAAATGTTTCTATCGAGGTTCACCGGGCGGAGAACCTTATCGTATTCGGAAAAAGCGGATCGGGTAAAAGTGTTCTGCTCAAATGTATAATAGGATTGATGAAACCGGATGCCGGAAACATTTTCATCAACAACCAGAATGTTCTTGAACTATCACTCACACAGCTGAATAAAGTGCGTAAGGATATCGGTTTCTTATTTCAGGGTGCGGCTTTGTATGATTCAATGACCGTTCGTGAGAATTTGTCGTTTCCTCTCAAACGTCACTTTGAAGAGATGACTCCATCACAGATTGATGAGAAAGTTAAATACACACTCGAACTCGTTTCTCTTGAAGAAGCAATAGATAAAATGCCGTCGGAACTTTCAGGCGGAATGAAAAAAAGAATTGGTCTGGCACGCTCCATCATTACCGATCCGGCGCTGATGCTTTACGATGAGCCGACTACGGGGCTTGATCCAATCACTTCAAAAGAGATTAGCGAATTGATACTGAATCTTCAGAAAAAATTAAATATGACATCAATAGTTGTAACACACGATCTGATCTGTGCGGAGATTATTGCAGACAGGGCAATATTTTTGCGGGACGCACATGTAGCTTTTGAAGGGAATATAGATGAACTGACTAAATCCAACGATCCATTCTTAAAAAATTTTTTCAGTCATGAAATAGTAAAAGTTTAGCGGAGTGAGAAATGTTAAAACAGCTTGAAGGCGCACGCCTCGGAATTTTTATCTTCTTTGGAACTGTCTTTTTAGTAGTCTCAATTTTTCTTTTGGGCAGCAAAGAAAAACTTTTTACAACCACGAGTGAAGTAAAAGCATACTTCTCTCAAATCGAAGGATTAAAAAGCGGCGCACCTGTTCGTTTAAGTGGTTATGATATAGGCAGTGTAAGTTCAATCTCCTTTTCAAACGATTCAACAGCAAAAGTTGAAGTGAAGATGAGAATTGATAATGCACTTAAACATTTCATTCATCTGGACAGCGAAGCCGCTATTGAAACTGAAGGTCTGGTTGGGAAAAAAATAGTTACCATAACCGCAGGCAGTGCAGACGCATCAGAGATTGGTGACGGCGGAGTAATCCGCTCGAAAAATCCGGTGAATGTCTCCGCCATCATAGAAGAGACCCAAGCAATAATGGCCAACATCAAAGATCTATCGAAGGATTTTTCTGAAATTTTTGCAAAGATAAATCAGGGTGAGGGTTCAATCGGCAAACTTGTCAATGATGATCAGCTTTACAAATCGGCGGTAAACGTAACTCAATCTGCAGATAGAAGTATGAGCATAATTACAAAACGGTTAGATGAGATAGCCGATATAATCGTCAAAACCAGCGGAAGCATGAAATCAATTATCGGAAACATCGACAGCGCAACGGTCGACGTCCGTAATCTTGTTCACAAAGTAAATAAAGGGGAAGGCGTTCTCGGTTCTCTGATTGGCGATAAAAAGCTTGCCGATTCGGTTAGATCAATGCTGAAAAATTTGGTTAAGACTTCTGATGACGCGAGGATTGCTACTTCCAGTCTGGCGGAAAACATGGAAGCGCTTAAACACAACTGGCTGTTCAAAAGTTACTTTGAAGAACGCGGCTTCTGGAACCGTTCAGAATACGAGAAAGCAATTGACCTGCAGTTAACTGAGTTGAAGAAGCAGCAGGAAATTCTTGATAATAAGATGAAAGAATTGAAGGAATTGGAATCGCGTTTAGAAAAGAAATAAATCCAATTTGGGAATTACGATTTTTGATTTATAATTTTTCCGGCTTATCATAGTTTATTTTAATTCGTAAATCGTAATTCGAAAATCATAAATAATCCATGTCAAAAAAATCCGATACAAATCCTAAAGACAAAATAATTGTCAAAGGTGCGCGTCAGCATAATCTAAAGAACGTATCGCTGGAAATTCCGCGCAACAAACTTGCTGTATTCACAGGTGTGAGCGGCAGCGGCAAATCATCGCTCGTATTTGATACAATATACGCAGAAGGTCAGCGCCGCTACGTAGAAAGTCTCTCCTCCTACGCCAGGCAATTTCTCGAACGGATGAACAAACCGGATGTTGATTTCATTTTCGGAATATCTCCTGCTGTTGCCATTGAACAAAAGACCGGTGCTAGAAATCCACGCTCAACAGTCGGAACAAGCACAGAAATTTACGATTACCTGCGCCTGCTTTACGCCCGGATTGGAAAAACAATCTGCTTTGAATGCGGTAAGGTTGTACTAAAAGATACCGTCTCAACGGTATCGGAATGGCTTGAAAAACAAAATGAGGAAGAGAAATTCTACCTCGGCTTCCCAATCCATTCTCATGAAGGGAGAACAGTCAAAGAAGAGTTTGATCTGCTTAGGAAAAAAGGATTTTTCCGAATTTTTATTAAAGATAAGCTGATTGATTTAAATGAGATTAAAACCGCACCAAAGACAAAAAAAAATATTTATGTTGTTCTTGACCGGTTCAAAATAAAAAAAGGAAAAGTAAGAGAGACGCTTGCCGAATCGATGGAAACTGCATTTAAAGAAGGTGAAGGAAGGCTTACAATCATCAACGCCGATACGAATTCATTAAAACAGTTTACAAAATTTTTTGAATGCTGCGGATTCCGTTACGAAGAACCTGAGCCTAGATTTTTCTCCTTCAATAATCCATTTGGCGCCTGCCCTGTCTGTCAGGGATTCGGCAAAACGATGGGTTATGAGATGGAACTGATTGTTCCGAATCCGAAATTAAGTTTGATGGAGGGCGCAGTTGCTCCGTGGAGAACTGTCAAGAACAGTAAATATCTAAGAGACCTGATAAAAAATAATGATAACAGGATTCCGTTGAATATCCCTTTTAAAGATTTATCGGACGAGCAATTGAAGATGATGAAAGAGGGATTCAGAGGATTTGCCGGCATTAACGGCTTCTTCAAACATCTTGAAGAAAAAACCTACAAGATGGGAATCCGAATTTTATTGAGTAAATACAGAGGATACACAACGTGTGCCGCGTGCCGTGGTTCGCGTTTACGCCGCGAGGCTCTTCAGGTCTTGATTGATGAAAAATCGATTCATGATTTTGTTCAGATGTCTATCGAGCGAGCGCTTATCTTCTTCAGACTCTTGACATTGACTGATTACGAAAAAACTGTTGCCCAAAGAATTTTTGATGAGATCGTTAAGCGTCTTACTTTTTTGAATGATGTTGGTCTAGGCTATTTGTCACTTGACCGACTGAGCAGCACACTATCCGGCGGTGAGACACAGCGTATCAATCTTGCTACTTCTCTCGGTTCTGCGTTAATGGGAACTCTTTACGTTTTGGATGAGCCTTCAATTGGTCTGCATCCTCGCGATAATGCAAAGCTTATAAATATTTTAAAATCACTCCGCGATCTCGGCAATACAGTTTTAGTTGTTGAACACGATTCGGAAATGATGCGTGAGTCTGATCTGATTTTTGATATGGGTCCACGTGCCGGTATTCATGGCGGAGAGATAGTTGCTCATGGAACGTACGATGAAATATTGAAGGACAGTAAATCCCTAACAGGAAAATATCTTTCCGGTGCTCTTAAAATTCCTGTTCCGCTAAAAAGAAATACAAGCGATACTGAATCAATAAAAATTTTTGGCGCACGCGAGAATAATCTTAAAAACGTCACGGTCGAATTTCCTCTTAAGAAATTTGTTGTTGTAACCGGAGTTAGCGGTTCGGGTAAATCAACTCTGGTTCATGATATTCTCTACAGCGGAATTGTAAAGATTAACGGCGGCAACCCGCCAAAGCTTGGCAAGTATGATTCGATTGAAGGCTCTCGATATATTGATGAGATCGAAATTGTAGATCAGTCGCCAATCGGAAAATCTCCGCGTTCAAATCCAATCAGTTATGTAAAGGGATATGAGACCATCAGGGAACTGTTTGCGAATACACCGCAAGCCCGAGCGCGTGGCTACAAACCGGGCTATTTCTCATTCAACGTTCCTGGTGGAAGATGCGAGACCTGTTCCGGCGAGGGGTACATAACAATCGAAATGCAGTTTCTTGCAGATTTGTATCTGGAATGTGATGACTGCAAAAGTACCCGTTTCAAAAAGGAAGTTAGAGAAATTACTTACCGAGGGAAGAACATTGTTGATGTTTTGAATATGACTGTTGATGAAGCAGTCGATTTTTTCGTGAACAACAACAAAATAGTTGCTACACTTCAGGTGCTGTCCGACGTTGGGCTCGGTTATATTAGACTTGGTCAGCCTTCAACCACACTTTCCGGCGGAGAGGCACAAAGAGTTAAACTTGCTTTGCATCTTTCACAACAGAAAAAAAATCAGCATACACTATTTATTTTTGATGAACCGACGACAGGTTTGCATTTCGATGACATCGGCAAACTTTTACGGTGTTTCCAAATGCTAATCGAGAATAGAAATTCCGTGGTGATAATCGAGCACAATTTAGATATAATTAAATGTGCCGACCATGTTATTGATCTTGGTCCGGAAGCCGGTGATAAAGGAGGCGAAATTGTTGCCATTGGAACACCGGAAGAAATTACGGTTAATGATAAATCGGTTACAGGCAAATTTCTTAAAAAACTACTAAACTAAAAATTGTTTTGAATTATTATCCGGCTTTGTCTGTTATTAACTGAACTTACTCAAGTTGACCGCCATGTATTCAAAAACTGTTAAAACAGTTAATAATTCTATTTTTTGTTTTATTAACACCTCGATTAATCGAGGTGTTAATAGAAAAGTCGGTTTATTTTTCAACCGTTTTAACGGTTTATTAAATCAAGCGGTCAACTTGAGTGAACTTACATAAAGGACAGTTTTAAGATTCTTCTCCCGATTCATCGGGATCAGAATGACAAATTGTGATTTGTTTAATTGGCAATTAATTTTGGAAATGACATGTACCAAACAAACAAAAAATATATTACACCTGAAATGAAAATGTCGGATCTAATCTTCGACAATCCTTCAATCCTTTTATTAATGGAACATTTTGGATTGAATTTTATAGTTCACGAAAAAACGGTTTTGCAGTTATGCGAACAAAATAACATAAATTCGAAAGTTTTTATCTCCTTTGCAAACATGTACAACGGTTTCAATTTGGCTGAGGTTGAAGATTTTTCAAAGGCCGACATTGCAGACATCATACTTTACCTGAAGAACTCACACAATTATTATGAAAACGAGAAATATCCGGAGATAAGAAACTACATTCAGGAATTGTATTTAAAGAATAACTCTGCCGAAATAAAATTGATAGATAAATTCTTTGACGAGTACTTTGAAGAGGTAAAAGAACATCTTTCTTACGAGAACAGGACTGCCTTTCCATATTTTAACGAACTTCTCAGTAACGCAGATTCCGGGAAACAGGAAAAGCGAAAACATGATTTTTCTGTTAACGATTACAGCGAACATCACACCGATATTGAATCCAAATTAAATGACCTGAAAGAACTGCTTTTGAAACACGTTCCTGTTCAAAATGACAGAACGCTGAGAAGAAAAATAATTGTCAGTTTGTTTGAGCTTGAATACGATCTGAATATTCATTCCCAGATAGAAGAAACCATTCTGATGCCTTTGATTGGAAATCTGGAGAAAAATTTATAATTGAATATGAAACCTAAAAATATTGCTATCCTTGAGCCTTCGGAAATTATATACCAGGGACTTTCAAATGTTCTTCTGAAAGCGGGCAAGCATTTTCAGATTTACAGGATCAACAGCTTGAACGATATCGGGGAGATAACGCATATCAAACCGCTTGATATTGTTATAATCAATCCGGCTCAGATACAAAACAAAAACAAAGAGTTCATCTCAATAAAAAAGAGCAAGCCGGAGACGAGCTGGATCGGATTGGTTTATACATTTTACGATCAGCAACTTCTATCATTATTCGACAAGACGATGCACATAACAGATTCGTCCGATGATATCTCTGACCTCTTCGATAAATTAAGCAATTCCGATAATCAGAGTATTCATACAACCGAACAGGAACAACTTTCCGACCGTGAACTTGACGTTTTAAAATTACTTGTGACGGGACTTTCAAACAAAGAAATTGCCGATAAATTATTTATAAGCATTCATACGGTTGTAAGCCATCGTAAAAACATAACACAGAAAACCGGTATTAAAAGCCAGGCCGGTCTTACCATTTATGCTATTTCAAACAAAATCATACAGATCGAAGACTACCAAAACTGATATCCTTGGTCAATATCCCTATTAGATGGGATGTCATCTCAACTAAATCCCCTCTTTAAGTGATTGAAAGCGGATGCCAACATCTATAGTTTAAGTTCAGCAAATACTCCAAAATTGGGAATATTAGCTCAAAATTATCAGTTTAATAAAAAGTGAAAATAAAGGGAACCTGTTCATTCAATCCTGTTTTCTTTCGATAATAAACTGAAAAACTTTAGATTTTACATCAGTTTCGGAACTGATCTATAAATAGAATTTTATGATAGCGACAGAAGTAACCACAACATATTTAGCCGATCTGCACGATAACGAGATAGGAATTATCACAAAAGTGATCGGACATGGTGCGTTCAGAAAGCGTATCACAGAGATGGGTTTTGTGAGGGGAAAAAGTGTTAAGGTCATAAAAAACGCACCTCTACAGGATCCAATTGAATATGAAATAATGGACTCTCATGTTTCTCTCCGGCGAAGTGAAGCCAGACTGATTGAGGTAGTTTCATCTGATAATTCTGATGTCTCTCAGGACTCGAACTTTAACGGAACGATTACCGATGACACTATTAATAGAATAGTTATGGAGAAAAGCCGGACGATTAATGTAGCGCTTGTAGGCAATCCGAATTCCGGTAAAACAACTTTGTTTAATTTTGCAACCGGCAGACATGAAAGAGTAGGTAATTACGGTGGTGTAACAGTTGATACAAAAGAAGCGCATCTAAAACATGATGGATATACAATCAACGTCACCGATCTCCCCGGCACTTACTCTATTTCAGAATACTCTCCCGAAGAATTATTTGTAAGAAAGCACATTACCGAGAACATGCCTGATGTGGTAGTAAACGTTATCGACGGATCTAACCTAGAAAGAAATTTGTTTCTTACCTCCCAGTTGATGGATATGAACATCAAGGTAGTAATTGCACTGAATATGTACGATGAGCTTGAAGAAAAGGGGGACAAATTCAACTATTTAGAAATGGCAAAGATTATCGGAATTCCTATTGTAACTACCGTTGCATCTAAAGGGGAAGGAATCAGAAATCTCTTCTCAAAAATTATTGATGTATATGAAGAGAGGGATACAGTTTCGCGTCATGCTCATATAAACTACGGCACCAATATCGAAGAGTCTATCAAAAAATTAAAAGTCGAAATCAAAAAGAACAAGCTTGTATATGATTTATTTTATCCCCGGTACACCGCAATCAAATTAATTGAAAATGATAAATCGTTTGTCGGCCAGATTGCGCAGATTCCAGATACAAAAAAATTATTGTCCATCTCGAAAAAAGAAATTACCTCGCTGGAAAAGGAATTCAAAGAAAAGTCCGATACTATTATTGCCGATGCAAAATATGGATTTATTCATGGCGTGTTAAAAGAAACTTACAAACTGAATTCGGTTGACAGGAGACAAACCAGTCACGTAATAGATGTTATTCTTACTCACAAATTATTTGGCTTTCCTATTTTTATTTTCTTTTTGTGGCTGATGTTTCAGTTAACATTCTCGGTGGGCAGTTACCCGATGGATTGGATTGATGTCGGTGTTGGGTTACTAAGCGGTTTTATAAGCAACGCTATGCCGGAAGGCTCATTGAGAGATTTGGTAGTAGATGGAATAATCGGCGGCGTAGGGGGTGTAATAGTTTTTCTTCCCAACATTTTAATTCTTTTCTTTTGCATTTCGCTTATGGAGGATACAGGCTACATGGCACGGGCTGCATTCATAATGGATAAACTGATGCATAAGATGGGACTCCACGGAAAATCTTTCATTCCTCTTATCATGGGATTCGGCTGCAACGTGCCGGCAGTTATGGCAACTCGTACTTTGGAGAACCGCAAAGACCGGATATTGACAATGTTGATTCTCCCATTTATGTCGTGCAGCGCACGGCTGCCGGTTTATGTTCTTCTGATCTCTGCTTTCTTCCCGCATAATCAGGGACTTGTACTTTTATCAATCTATATGATTGGAATCGCACTGGCAATTATGGTTGCCTTTTTATTTAAACGAATTTTTTTCGCAAAGGAAGACGTTCCTTTTGTAATGGAGTTACCTCCATACAGAATTCCTACACTTCGCAACACAACAATTCACATGTGGAATAAAAGTCTTCAGTATTTAACTAAAATGGGAACGGTAATATTAACTGCATCAATTCTTATATGGGCACTCGGACATTTCCCCCGCGATACAAAATTTTCTAAAGATTATGACACTCTCAGTAATCAAATTTCTACTAATGTCTCTTTATCCGAAAACGAAAAGAAAATTCAATTTACTCAGATTGAAATAAATAAAGAATCGGAACGGATGCAAAAATCATATATAGGCCAATTGGGCCATCTGATCGTTCCGCTTATTCAGCCGCTTGGATGGGATTGGAAAATTGGAGTCAGCATAATTACAGGTCTTGCCGCAAAAGAAATTGTTGTAGGCTCGATGGGAGTTTTATATCAGTCAGATATCGCCGCTGATGAAAATTCCGTGAACTTAAAAGACAAACTGCAACAACAGGTATTTACTAGCGGACCGAGGATTGGAGAGAAAGTATTTTCGCCGCTTGTTGCCTACTCTCTTATGCTTTTTATCCTTATATATTTTCCGTGTGTTGCTGTAATTGCTGCAATAAAAAAGGAGGCAAACTGGAAATGGGCTACATTTACAATGGTTTATACTACGGCTTTAGCATGGTTAATTTCTTTTGCCGTCTATCAAATCGGAAATCTTTTTTAGAGAGAACGACAATATGAATCAGGATTTAATTGTATTTGTGATCATAGCATCAACTATCGGCTATACCATCTATTCATTCATCCGAGGTATTAAGGTGGAAAAGAAACAATCCGGATGCGGGGGCTGTTCGGGATGTGAGTTGTCAAAAAACAAATAGCCTGATCATACTAATCTGCCATTAGGCACTGCACAATAAAACATAATTTGTTTAGTGCCCGGCAAAAAAAGATTTGGTTATTCAAAAAATCATTTTATTGCCCACCGATTAAAACTTTTTAAGTCATTTCTTGGTTTAGATATTATTCTATGTATTTTTCAATTATTATTGTTTGAGTACACTTATTCGGTTCAGTAGTTTTTAATTATGTCTAAAACGGAAAGGATTGATATGCTTCTCCATCTTCTTGCACACCTAAGCTACCATCTTGGCCAAATAAATTATCATCGAAGAATGATTCAAGGAGAATAGTTATGAGATACTGGCTGATAAAATCCGAACCGGAGGTTTTTTCAATTGACGATTTAGAGAAATCGAAGAATCAAACGACCAGTTGGGATGGAGTCAGGAATTATCAGGCGAGGAATTTTATTCGTGACAAGATGAAGATTGGTGATAAAGTAATCTTTTACCACAGCAATTCAGAGCCGCCGGGCGTTGCCGGAATTTGTGAGGTTGTTAAGGAAGCTTATCCCGATTATACTGCTTTCGATCTAGAGGATCCGCATTACGATCCTAAAAGCAAAAAAGATTCTCCAGCGTGGATGATGGTTGATATTAAATTTGTTTCAAAGTTTCATCACTTTGTTTCGATGGCTGAATTAAGAGCAAACAAAAAATTTTTAAATATGCAATTACTACAAAGAGGCAACCGGTTATCCGTTATGCCGGTTACAAAAGATGAGTTTGATGAAATAGTGAAGCTGGGGAAATGAATCCAGAACGGTTAAGGATATTTCAAGAAGGCAAGCCAATCAAAGGCGCAGTAGTATATTGGATGCAGCGTGACCAGCGAGTGCATCATAACTGGGTGTTACTTATTTCAGTTACTTATTTCGCTTTACGGCCATATTGATATTCTTTCCTGTGATGATTAGATTTGATATGGATTCAATGACGATTTTTATTTCCCCCGCCGTTGTTCTTATAATCATTAAGGAGGTATGCTATGAAAAAGGCAGTTACTCTTCTTATACTCGCAGGTTTCTTCCTCGTAATAATTCAAAACACTAGTCTGAATGCTCAGTCGGCAAAATCCCCCATCAATGCCGGTAAGGAATTAAAGGAAGGCCTTATCAAGTTAACCGCAGACAAGAATCTCAAAAGCGGACTGCACACAATTTTCAAAAGTACTAATGGAACCATGTATTGTGTAAAACTAAAAAATGGGGAAGTTAATAAGCTGATTGTTACTTCAAGCGAAGGAGTCCAGGTTAAGCCAAAATTTATCAGTCAGGGAAAGAACAAGCCATGCATAGTCTGTGCGACTCTGTCGAAAAAACCATTGGTAGAAGAGTGCTGGGAATGGATCTGTCCTAAGGCGAAGTAAAAATTTTGCAAGAATTAATTTCCTCATTCTTTGTAAGAATGATTCTGATCTACTTGATTAAGTATAAACATCCCGGACAAATAGAAAATTTATCTGCCCACCGCAAATTTAGTGTCGATTTTATGAGTCACCAGGTTTACGCTGAGGATTGAATACGTTATCTTACCCTGCGAATTTAATTAATGATCTCAAGTTGACCGGTTGAAAAATAAACCGACTTTTCTATTAACACCTCGATTAATCGAGGTGTTAATAAAACAAAAAATAGAATTATTAACTGTTTTAACAGTTTTTGAATACATGGCGGTCAACTTGAGTAATGATCCGTCTTTATTATACCTTAATTGAAACAGAAAGGTCACTCATCTTTCACAACTATCATTTTCTTTTTTAAATTGCAATAAGAATTAAACTAAAGGAGTTCTAAAATGGAATATACATATCTTGGCAGAACCGGTCTGAAGGTTAGTAAAATCTGTCTTGGCACAATGAACTTTGGTCCTTACACAAGCGAGCCGGACAGTTTTGGAATAATGAACCGTGCACTTGAACTCGGAATCAATTTCTTTGATACTGCAAATGTTTACGGTGCAATGTGGGACGCAGGCGGAGTTGGTAACACAGAAAAAATTCTGGGCAACTGGTTTGCCAAAGATAAAACGCGCCGAGATCAGGTTGTACTGGCAACCAAAGTTTACGGTAATATGGGAAAGGGACCTAATGAATCTAAACTATCCGCGTATCACATTCGTAAAGCATGTGAGGATAGTTTGAGACGGATGCAGACCGATCATATTGATCTTTACCAGATGCATCATATTGACCGAAATACGCCTTGGGAAGAGATCTACCAGGCTATGGAACAACTGATTAAAGAGGGAAAAATAATCTATATGGGCAGCAGCAATTTTGCCGCATGGAATCTTACCGAAGCCCATTTTAAAGCCCAGCAAAGGAATATTCTTGGAATTGTTTCAGAGCAAAGTATTTATAGTTTGCGGAACCGCCATATCGAATTGGAGGTTATTCCAGCATGTAAAACGTTCGGAATCGGCTTGATTCCATGGAGTCCCCTCGGAGGAGGAATTTTATGCGGTGTTATAGAAAAGACAACAGAGGGAAGAAGAACACGTGAACCATTGCAAAAATCTGTTGAGAAACTTTATCCTCAAATTGAGGCTTACGAGAATTTATGTAAAGAGATAAATCTTAAACCGGCAGATCTTGCCCTTGCATGGGTTCTTAACAATCCTGTTGTAACATCTCCAATTGTTGGACCCCGAACAACCGGGCAGCTTGATGAAAATGTTAAAGCGCTTGAGATTAAATTAAGCGAGGATACTTTAAAGAAGCTTGATGAAATTTGGCCGGGGCCGGGCAATCAGGCACCGGAAGCATATGCTTGGTAAATCTATAAAATTCTTGAACACGAATAAGAGCACGAGCATGGTCAAGACTATTATCAATTATCATGAATCGGGAAACAAGAATGGACTATAAAGAAAATCCGAAAGAGTATTATCCGCCTATGCACACAGCAGAACATCTTCTTAACGGTACAATGGATAAAATGTTCGGTCGCGGGCGATCTTTTAGCGCACACATCGAAAAGAAAAAATCTAAATGCGATTATCACTTTGACCGCGACTTAACCGCCGAAGAAATTCAGACGATCGAGAAGAAGATCAACTCTGTCATTGCAGAGGATCTGCCGGTAAAGGAAGAATTTATGAAACGCGAGGAGGCGGAAAAGATTTTTAATCTCTCCCGTCTACCGGACGGGGCGGGAGAAACCCTGCGAGTCATTCGTATTGGCAATTATGATAAATGTTTATGCAGCGGTCCGCATCTAAACTCCACAGGAGAAATAGATTCGTTCAAGATTATTTCAACAAGTTTTGAGAATGATGTTTTACGAGTCCGGTTCAAAATTACAGAGGCAAAATGAAAAAATTAATTTTGATGCTTGTCTTCTTTATGGCTTCGTTAATAAACGCGCAGAGAATATCAGAAAACGACAAGACATTAATTATGAAAGTTCTTGAAGATCAGAGAATCTGCTGGAACAATGGCAATTTAGCCGGATATATGGAGGGTTACTGGAAATCGGATTCAACACGGTTTATGGGAAAGAATGGAATCAGTTACGGATGGAATGCAACTTTCGAATCTTATAAGAAGGGTTATCCAGATAAAGCAACAATGGGCACACTTACATTTAAAGTCATTTCTCTTGAACAGCTGAATGGAAACTCGGCATTTATGATTGGTAAATGGGATCTCGATCGGAAAGCAAAAGTCGGCGGCTATTTTTCCCTGATCTGGAAAAAAGTTAACGGCAAATGGGTCATTGCAACCGACCATTCCTCGTAGAATTGAGGTTCTTGACAAAAGAACTTTAATTTCTCCGGTTATTTGAAAAATCCAAAATTCAGAACTATTTTTGCATGTCAAAAATTCAAGGGTTTATTCATGCCGGAAGAAATCTTAGTAAACATCAAATTCAAAAACCGCAAAACAGGTGAGTTAAAAGACGGTTATATCCGTGTTCCTAATATTGAAAAGTACGCTAATGGTTTGAAGAAGTATTTTGACATTCATGAATTCAGAATCTGCGAAAAGAGAATTGTTAGCAAGGAAGAGTTTGACAAGAAAGGCAAAATCTGATAATCGGGTGAAATCACTTAGCAAAATATTATCAAATACTCTTCTGCCTGCCTATATTGCAATTTCACTGCTTTCATTATCCAACTGCGCAAAGCCGGATGACTCAGCCACAAGCGACAGGCTTAATTCTGTCAAACAGCAAACCGCTTCTTTATTAATGCAAAAATTTGATGCGAAAATTTTTGACGCCAGTTCCAAAGAGATACTCAGCCGTCCGGTCGTTCTTGATTCAACACTAATTGGTATCGTGAAAAATGAAGGACAATATTTCCTGCGGGCGGAAGTTATGTTGAAGGGAAACAAAAAATATTTCGCTGAATTGAAATGCAGTCAGCAGATTGCTGACTCATATTACCGTACAAAATCAAACTCTGCTTTAATTGCCGCTAAGATTTCAAGAATAGATGATTGCTCTACATTTGCAGAATCGGATTCTCTGGACGGCAGCAAATCACAATTAAATCTCGGCAAGTCAATTCTTCTCAGCGGTGAGTGTTTAGCCCTTGTGGAAATACCTTCCATATTAAATGCATACTAATCTCCTCACGCTCGACGATTTTAATTCTTTCATTTCATCCAACAAAGCAGCGGCAGTTTATTTCAGCACACCGGACTGCAATGTATGCAAAGTCCTAAAACCAAAATTGATTGAATTTCTGGATCAGAATTTTCCACTTATAAATTTTGCTTATGTTGATTGCGGCAAAGCAAAAGAACTTGCGGCTCAGCAAAACATCTTTTCCGTTCCCACAATACTATTTTTCTTTGAGGGGAAAGAGTATATACGCAAAGCACGCTTTGTAAATTTTGATGAACTGCAAAGCGAACTGGAAAGAATTAATTTGATGATGGAATGATGTGCATCATTGAATTCTCATTCACCTCGACTCATTTTTTTAATTGTCTATATATCCTACTTTATTTGCTTTTCTCCTGGAAAATTCACTCGCTTTTGATAGCTTCTCAATGCCAATTTTATTGAGTTTTTGTTCTATATAACTTTCTTTTCCTCCCTTTTTATTGCTGCTGTTTGTTTTCATTGCATAGTCCTTTTTGTTTGTTTGTGCTAAACAAATTTACTATGTGGGAAGCAAACAGCATATTTTCTTAAGCCGACGCTTATGCAACTTGTCGGGACTTCTTTTTTCAGGTCATTTACCATCTCTCAATTTTCTTATCTTCTCAATTAGCTGCTGATATAATTTTTCGTTGACATTTTTAATGACCGTCATCAATAGTTCGTTAAAATTCCCCGCATTAGAATAAAACCCGATAGTTATATTTTGCTCGGCATCATGGATATATGTTGGTCGGGTCGGGTATCCGCTGAAAATACCGCCTGTAATCTTGTCAATATTTAGTATCGGGATCTCAATAATTTTTGGACTCATCAGAAAATCTGAACAGATCAATTTTTCATTATCGGCAGAAATTATGAAAGGAAAAATTTTGTATGTTCTTATGTAATATTTATTGAGCCAAATGATGATTGCTGAATTTATCGCTGCAAAGAAAATGAAATACCATTGGGAAAGCAAACCGATAATCGACATAGCAAGATATATCAGAAGCAGAAGCGTTAGCGGGATATTCCCGTAACGGTAAAGAAGTCTGGCAAAGAAAGAATATTTATAGGTAATCATCGAAGCACTTTTTTTCTCGTACAACAAGATAAATAAAACACTTCACAAGTATAATCACCGTTTTCCTTTTATCCCTAATCGTGGCTATGTCATCACAAAGGATTTTCTCTTATGCCATTTTGTGATTAATTTTTCAATAGTACATGTTAAGAGATTATCTGAAATAGTTATGAAGAAAATAATCATTACATTTATTCTAGTTGGTTTCTCCTTTGCATCTTCACAATCAAACCATATACTTAGCTTTGATTAACTGATGAGTATATTGAAAGCCGGTAAAGCGGTCCGGGCTGTAATATATTCTCAAAAGTGTAAACTGCTAATTGACGAGAAAGAAGAAAAAGCACCCGACGCAATCGGCGGTATGAAGTTAAAAACATTCGAGTTCTTTGCGAAGGGAAGTGTAAAAAATGAAAAGGCATTTGTAACTTCATCTGAGACCATGCTGATCTCCCATCCAAGATATGGATTTGTTTATAATTGTGTAAAACTCAGAATTTATAAAGATGGATTTGCTGAAATTGTGGCCGGTTACTTTGATCCAAAGACATTCGAAGTGAAGATGGATGAAATATTCTATTCTTTAATAAACAATAGCCCGAATGATGGAGTAGATAATAACGATGAACGCCCCTGTAGGCCCGCCGATTTGTACACGGCTGCCACCCAGCAATGAAACAATAAAACCGCCTATTACAGCCGTGATTAGCCCCTGTTGTGGAGAAACACCGCTTGCAATACCGAATGCAATCGCTAGTGGCGGGGCAACATACCTACAATAATTCCGGCGGTTATATCTTTAATAAGTTGTTGGTGTGTTATTGTTTTATAGATCGTAAAGAGTTTGGGTTTTAGCATATATATGGGCATAAATTAATGGGCGCTAAAATAATATTAAATAAAGAGAGATTCAGATATTGCTGATTAATAAAATTATCTGCCCGGAATCATTCGTTGGTTTCACTAATAAATCAGATTGAACAGATATCCAACGATAATTATTCCAACGGCTACAACTCCAACAAAGACAAATATCAATTTCAGCTTAAGAACTTTATTAAGAATGATCGTTTCTGGTAGCGAGAGGCCGATTACGCTCATCATAAATGCAAGTACGGTTCCAAGAGATGCGCCTTTTTCTAATAATGCTTGCACAATTGGAATTATTCCCGCAGCGTTGGAATACATTGGAACACCTAGAATTACAACAATCGGGACAGACCACCATGCGTCTTTTCCCATAAGACTTGCCATAAAATTTTCAGGCACATAACCGTGTATACCGGCGCCAATAGCGATACCAACTAAAATGTATATCCATACTTTGCTAACAATTTCTTTTACCGCGTCAACACCGGCAGTAATTCTTTGTGAAAATAAAATTTTTTCTTCTTTTATTTCTAAATGACCGGCTTTAACTTCATATACCCACGGTTCTACATACTTTTCCAGTTTTAACCTACCGATTATATAACCGGAAGTGATAGCAATTAGTAATCCGGTCGTCATATATAAGAGAGCCGTCTTCCATCCGAACAACCCGAACAATAAAACGAGCGCAACTTCATTTATCATCGGTGCGGCAATCAGAAAAGAAAATGTTACTCCAAGCGGAATTCCGCTTTCTACAAATCCAAGAAAAAGAGGAATTGCAGAACACGAACAGAAAGGAGTTACAATTCCAAGTAAACTCGCCATTACATTTCCTACAAAAAGTTTTTTACCGCCAAGCAACTTTCTTGTTCGTTCCGGAGAGAAGTAACTTCTTATTATTCCAACACCAAAAACAATGAAGCTCCCCGCCGCAGAGCAGCGGGGTATCAAAAGCCTGTTAAAAAAGAGT
>CAYTUV010000058.1:0-18993 GCA_964441505.1 uncultured Melioribacter sp.
AAATTTTCTTCTAAGATTGTTCCTTTCATTAGTTTCAGCAGCGCCATTCCAATTACTGCAGCCGGGTAGGTGGCAGCTATTGTCATACCGGCTTTCAAACCAAGGTATGCGTTAGCAGCGCCAAGTACTACAGCCATAACTAGTCCAATTAGAAGTGCGCGGACGGTGAATTCAGCCATGTTTGTTTCTGTAGAAACAAATGGAACGTGTTTCCTCTGTTCCGCCATGTTTTTTCTCCTGTAAGTGGTGAGTGAATTTATTTTGTGAGTTTACTAACAGTCCGATAACGCTCCGGCTAATATAAATATGTATAGTCAGCCGAGCAACCTTTTTGTATGAAACAACAATACAATTATTAATGGATAAAATATATTCTCAAACCTTGAATCATAGCCGGGTAATATTCATATTTCAGTTAACTATGGAAATTAATTTGAAGACTAAGAAGAAGAAATTAAAATCAGATGAACTTAATTACGGGAATGCACCCCAGACTAATAATAAAAGTATAAAACCCGATATTATTTCGATTGTTCTGCTAACTATAATAAGCATGCTTTTTGTGCTGATGTGCTACCAGAATAATCATATTCAGGATGATGCTTTTATTACCTTCCGTTACGTAAATAATTTTGTTGCCGGTCATGGATTAGTCTTTAATCCGGGTGAACACGTGGAAGGATTCACGAGTTTTCTCTGGGTACTTATTTTAGTAATTATAAAATGGCTGGGTTTCGAGCTGCTGCAATTTTCACAAGTAGCCGGAATAGCATTTGGAATTTTTTCTATATGGTTGACATTTCTCATCACTAAAATATTCTTCGAGAAATTTCCTGCAGATGATAGAACATCTCAAAAGTCGAAAGGAATATTCTCAATCTCAGATTTACAGATCGTACCATCTGCCATGCTTGCGTTCACGGGCGCATTTCAATATTGGTCAATAAGTGGAATGGAGGTGACTCTATTTACCTCTCTCTCACTTCTTTCGATTTATTTATATCTGCAGGCCACTCATAAAAACAATTCTTTAACTTTATTTTCGATCTGCATCACTCTTACAGCATTTGTGCGTCCGGAAGGTGTTTTACTTTTTGTGGCTATTATACTTCATTATTGGAGTAAGTTATTCAGAGACGGAGAAAAAAATAATCCGAAGACATTCCTGACCAAGTTGTTGGGAAAAAATAAACGGAATCCGGTGATGATATTCATTACAGCTAATTTTGTTCTTCTTACCTTTAGATTTTTTTACTTCGGTTATCCCTTTCCGAATACATTTTACGCAAAGACCGGACTATCGTATGAGTATCTGGCAACAGGGCTAAACTACATATGGGATTTTTTCAAAATGTATCTGTTTTATGGATCCGCTTTTATAGTGATATTATTTCTCATTACTAAAACAGAATTACGTTCTTATATTTTATTATTCTTCTCAATAATCATTCTGTTTTTTCTATATACAATTGCCGTGGGCGGTGATGTACTTCCATTATTCAGATTTGTTTTACCTGCTCTTCCTCTGATCTATATACTTTTCGTCTCTGGCTTGTTTCTCCTGTCTGGATATCTAATCAAGAACTTTACAAAACCAGTTATGAATATTGCTGCTGTAGTAACCATGCTCATTTCAGTCGGAGTAATCTACTATAACTATGCAGTACCTCTTGAAAGAATTGATAAATATGCGTTTTATGAAAATCAGCTTGTTGAGAAGATGAGAGCCAGCGGAAAATGGCTTTCTGAAAAACAATCAGAATACGATCACAAACTAGTTGTAGCTGCAACAACAATCGGGGCGGTATCATTTTATTCCGATGCTAAAGTAATCGATCTGCTGGGATTGACTGACGAGACTATTGCACATTCTCCGAGACCACTTCGAATAATCTCGGGCAAACACACCGGCTGGAAAGAAAGAAATTACAATGTAGAGTATGTATTGTCTCAAAAACCGGATTTCATTTACTTCTCAACCGGTATAAAACCAAGTGCCTACGCAGAGCGGGCATTATTTTTATCGGAGGATTTTGTAAACAACTACTACCCGTATTTTTTTAATGCTATCGGAAATTTTGTTGAAACAATTTACAAACGGAAATATGACACTGACCAACGCACAAATTTTATTCATTTTTCGGCAAATCCGAATTTCGATTCAAACTATGTGAACCTCTACAACAAACTTTTAAACATGAAAGGCAAACCGGAATTCCGCGAGCGTGCATTTTCTATTTGTAATCAGATAGAAAAAATTGGTCCATTAAATTTTACAGGAGCTCGATATCAACTCGGTTTATTATTTGAGCAGGATCGGAATAAATCGAAAGTTGTGGAGATTATGAATGAAGCAGCACTCAGGGATGATTATTTGTCGCTTGCCCATTTCTACCTGGGTAAACATTATTCAATAGAAAAGAACTACCCTCTTGCACAAGTACATTTCGAACTCGTTCAGAAATATAATCCCGATTTCTTTGAATATCAGACACGCTTAAGGAGTAGATTACAAAATTAGTTTTCTCATACCAATGTGACATATTGCGAAATCATACTTAACCGGATCGGAAGCATCGAATTTTTTCAGGTTACGTGTGATTTCTTCTGCCATCAGCCATGATTCATTTTTTTTGCTGGTAAGCTTTAATTGTTTACAAATTTTAGCGACATGAGTATCAACCGGTATAACCAGTTTTGAAGGAGGTATTTCATTCCACAAACCAAAATCAAGCTGATCTTTTCTGATCATCCATCTAAGAAATAAATTCATCCTTTTACATGCGCTTCCCTTCTGCGGATCCGGAATCATGAATTTAATTCCATGCGTAATATTTCCTTTCTCTGAGATAACATTTATAAAATTCTGAGAGAAAAATGAGATGGCGTTTTTTAGATTCGGATCCGCTTCGAAGTAGTAAAGAAGAAAAAAATATTTGAGTGAACCGTAATTTGAGTAGATCTTATTCATTGCATAGAAATATTTTGTAATATCTTCATTCGTGTAAAAACGATGCTTAATATTTTGAAATAACTTCAATCCATTTGCGTAGGAGTAGTTCATCACAAATTCATAAGGCCGATGATTCATGAATGTATGAATAATCTCTAATGAATTATTTATCTGTTTAACATTACCGTAAGCAAATACCGATGATATGAACGCGGAGATTTCTATATCAAGCGGATTTTTGAACCTGTGCGGAAATTCTAACGGATCGGGCGAGATTTGAGAAAAGTCGAAATATTTATAATGATATTCTAATTTCTTCTTGAGTGCAGTTTCCTTTTTGGTCAGGATCAATTCGGTCTCAGTCATTTTACCAAAATCATTTTCTTCGATTCAACAAAATTTTTCTTATTGTCCCATATAGATGTTGCTTCCAGACGGTAGAGATACATACCGCTGCTTAAATTGCTGCCGTCAAATTCAACTTTGTAAGCGCCCTGTTGTTTGTTCGAATTCACCAAGGTTGCAATTTCATTTCCCAAGACATTATAAACTTTCAGCCTGATGAATGATTCAAATGGTACGTTATAATTAATTGTTGTGGTCGGATTAAATGGATTCGGAAAATTCTGAAATAAATTGAACGATGTAATTAGCTGATTAATATCGTTTTTAGGTTCTGATAAGAGTGAATCATGTATAGTTGTTGTCCAGATACTCATGGTACTGCCATTCAATCTCATCCAGATTGGATGAACTTTCCCATTATATGAAGCTATGTTCGTATAATCACCAAAGAATACTGTGGAAGTTGGAAAGAATGGAGATTCGCTGATTCTGTAATTCTTAAACGTATCACCCCCATCATCCGACCGCGCAAGATATACGTGTGTTTGCAGATTCGTAGGATCCAAGTTATCCCGGCGGTCATAAAATATTATATAGATTATTCCGGTTTTCGGATCAACACTCATCCAGTTGAAAAACTGATGGCGCTTAAGAATATCATTATTAACTTTTTTCGGCAAGCTCCATGTATTTCCACCATTTGTGGATTTTGAAAAAAATATGTCTGTATCACCATCAATTTGATCTGACCAGTTTATGTAAATATTTCCTCTGAATGAAGAGTTGCTTACATCACAGGCGGTTACCGGGAATCCATTAGCACGATATATTCCCGGGACAGCAAAATCCCAGCCCGCTGAAAGATTAGCAACATGTTTATCACTTCCAAAACTAACTCCGCCATTGAGTGATTTATCAAACATTATTCCCAAGGGACCTGACCAGCTTAGATAAACCTCTCCGTTTGGTCCAATCGCGGGTACACATCCTTCAACTGTATTATCCGCATCTAAGCAATCGCCTCCTCGTGTACTAATACGAACTGGTGCTGACCAGTTTAAACCGCTATCTTTTGAGCGCGAAAATCTTATCCGTGAACTATCAGACGGATTTGCACTTCCGTACTTATCAAATTCTGTCCACGCCATATACAAATTATTTCTATATAATGAATTTGTTATATCAGCAGCGAGCCATTCTTTATCCTGTTGTTTGGCAGGTGGGTTAAAACCCACTCCGGCGTCTGCATCCCATTCAAGACCATTATTAATGGAGCGCTGAACAACAATTCTGTCAATCCAATATCCGCTGCTCGTATTTCTCTGATCGGAAAGATGTCCATAATATAAATTCCCGGCTGCATCATAAATTAGACAAGGATCACCCCATACATTCCAGACAGAACTCATCTGTTTCTGGATCCATGTTTTACCGGCATCTGTGGATAGATATAAATAGTAGAGATTTGAGCCAGCCGCAATATTATTGGGGTTGAGAGGATTAATTGCAATTGACACTTCATTTGGTTGACGAGCGGACGGTGTGTTCACCTGATAATTTACGAATTGTGCATCTGTAACATTGTAAAAAGTGATCAAGAAAAGAATTGTTATCTGTTTCTTCATGTTTAGTCTCTTCATGCGTATTGACGGCTGATAACATAATTCTTGTGATAAATTAATACAAGCTACAAATTAAGTACCCATCAGTTTGCAGCGGGATGTAATTCATAAATAAATTTCTCCGGAGGAAATGCTGTCTGTTTAATTTCTTCTTCAGAGAATCCGGGAAAGCTTTTTATAAATTCATCGTTTTACATCGCGGGTTAATGCAATCATTTCTTTAACAGCCTGCTCAACTCCTACATACATTGCTCTTGCAAGCACAGAATGACCAATGCTGACTTCATCAATTTCTTCGATAGCCAGAAATTCTTTCATGTTGATATAATTCAGACCATGTCCTGCATTAACTCCCAGGCCAAGTTTCTTTGCATGTTTAGCGGCTATCCTAACGCGCTCAAGTTCATCAAAAATATCCTCTTCACCTGAAGCATTCGCGTAATGTCCGGTGTGTATCTCAATAAAATCTGCATCTATCTCAGCGGCGGCATCTACTTGATTAACATCCGGTTCGATGAATAATGAAACGGGGATGTCTGCAGCATGCAATCTTTCAATTGCCGAGCGGATTTGATCAATATTATCGATAACATTTATCCCACCTTCGGTTGTGAGTTCCTGTCTTTTCTCAGGCACAAGCGTTGCAAGTTCCGGTTGGATATCGCAAGCGATTTTAATAATCTCATCAACAGGCGCCATTTCAAGATCGAGTTTTGTAGTTATCAATTCCCTTAGCAGTCTTACATCACGTTCATTTATATGTCTCCGGTCTTCTCTTAAATGTACAACAATTCCATCAACTCCGAACTGTTCTGCCATTAGAGCAAATGTTACCGGATCCGGTTGTACTTCTCCGCGTGCATTTCTTAACGTTGCAACGTGATCAACATTTATACAAAATCTCATTTCTCAACCTTTCCTAAATTTGTTGCCGGAAAATTAGAAAAAATAATGAAGAGAATCTTTCCTGATCTGTTTATTGCAGCCTGATTGAACCGATAGAAGATTTTATGGAAGGCTGAATACCTTCAAGGTAATTGGCAGGGATCGTATAATCGAATTCAATTATCTCGCTGTTCAGGTTAAGGAAGAATAACTTAAATGAGACGAGGTTGTATTTCTCGATCTTGAACTGTGAAAAGTAGATTTTGGAATGAACAAAATCACCTGAAACAAGTTTATCATTTTTATGTTTTGTACTAATCAAACCTTTGTAGAAATTTAACCGGGCACTTTTTGCCAATGTTGTGTCAGCAGTAACAACTTTGCCAACACTCAGAAGGCCACCCGTTGATTTTTCGAAGAATATATAAGTCGGAGAATAAACAAAGTTATCTTTAGGATTTGCTGAATCACGTGTTTCGATCTTCTTCGAAATAGAGGTTTGCTGTAATTCCCAATTTTTCGGCGGATAGAATTTCAGACCGAGTTCCTGATCAACTACTTCCATTCCAGTCAAATTTTTATCGAATGAGAAATAATCCGAATAGTCCTGCTCGTCAGTCCCCTTTTTGCATGAGAAAAATAACATCGCTGAAATGATTAAAGCTAATGTGGAATGAACCAACTTATATTTTAGAAGACGAGTCATTATTTTTCTAATCTCTACTGATAATTGTAACTATGCTTCGATAATACAATTGAAAGTGCAGTTAAATATAACTATCTTTATGCAGAAAATTTAGTGACTTATGTGCAAGTATAAAATATTTTCAAAAATAACCGGCAGAAAAAATCTCCGGAATTACATCGTATCCCGCTTCGAACAGGTTTTCTAATTACTTTTCCATCTTTTTAAATTCTCTCAAATAAATTTACTCACATTATAAGCATTAAGGTGGAAACCGATGGATACATCAACCAATATAATCGATTTAGAAAAAACAAAAATTCAAATTACTGCTCAAAATACACATGAAGTTCTCAAGAAAAAGATGCTCGTTGATGGATTTGATTTCGTCCTGGATTTGGAAAAAAGTAATGGGCTTAGAATAATCGACGAAAAAACCGGCACGGAATATCTGGATTTCTTTTCTTTCTTTGCCTCCTCACCTGTCGGTATAAATCATCCGAGAATAAATAATCCGGAATTCCGCGAAGAACTGGCTACCGCTGCTCTCAACAAACCGTCCAATTCAGATATATATACTGTTGAGATGGCTAAATTCGTAGATACGTTAAGTCGCGTTGCAGTACCAGATTATTTCAAACACCTTTTCTTTATTGACGGTGGAGCACTCGCAGTTGAAAATGGTTTAAAGGTCGCATTCGATTGGAAAGTCCGCAAAAATTTTATGAAGGGTTATAAAGAAGAACGCGGTCATCAGGTGATTCATTTCAGGGAAGCTTTTCATGGACGTTCTGGATATACAATGTCTCTCACAAACACAGATCCGGTTAAAATTGCTCACTATCCCAAATTTAACTGGCCACGTATTGTAAACCCGAAGATCAAATTCCCTCTTAAAGATAATCTCGACGAGGTAATTAAACTTGAGAATCAGGCTATAGCGGAAATATATGCTGCCATTAAAAATAATCCTGATGATATCGCGCTCATAATTATAGAACCGGTACAGGGTGAGGGCGGAGACAATTTCTTCCGTAAAGAGTTTTTCCTAAAATTACGGCAGATAGCTGATGAGAATGAAATTCTGTTGATGTTTGATGAGGTTCAGACCGGAATTGGAATGACAGGTAAAATGTGGGCTCATGAATATTATGTTGAACCCGATATAATGGCTTTCGGTAAGAAGACTCACATCTGCGGGATAATGGTTACTGACAGGATTGATGATGTTGAAGAAAATGTCTTCCACAAATCAAGCCGAATAAATTCAACATGGGGCGGAAATCTAACCGATATGGTTCGTTCAAGAAGGAGTCTTGAAATCATCGAAGATGAGAATTTGGTACAGAATGCTCAAATCATGGGTAAATATCTCCTAGATAACTTGAAGGAAGTTCAAAATGAGTATCCTGAATACATTGGCCAGGTCCGTGGATTGGGTTTGATGTGCTCATTTAATTTGCCTTCAGCAGAGATCAGAAAGAAATTTTTAGATGACCTTTACAAAAACAGAATGATAATGTTAGGATGCGGCAGTCAATCTGTAAGATTCAGACCAGCGCTAACAATCACTAAAGATAATATTGATGATGGAATGATGAGAATAAAAAGTGTTATGCAGAACTTGCATAAATAATAAATATTGGTTTTGTCAAAGAAAAACCTCGTTTGTAAGCGGGGTTTTTTTATTTTTGTAAAAAAAGAAAAATCAATGAACAATGGAAAACTCTACGTTGTTGCAACACCTATTGGCAATCTTTCGGATATAACATTTCGCGCCGTTGATACTCTGAAATCAGTTGACTTTATTCTTTGTGAAGACACTCGTGTAACAAAAATCTTACTTGATCATTATCAGATCAGCAAACAATTCGTTGTAGTAAATGCCCATAACGAATCGAAAATAATTGAAAAGGTCTTAGAACGCTTAAATTCCGGTGAATCATGCGCGCTAGTTTCAGATGCTGGAACTCCTTGTATTTCTGATCCCGGTGTTCGCATGATTAATCAATTCATTAGTCAAAGTATAGAAATTGTAGGAATTCCTGGACCTAATGCTGCTATTATGGCTCTAAGTATAAGCGGACTTCCGACGGATGCTTTTGTATTTGAAGGATTTCTTCCTCAGAAAAAAAGAAGGCAGAAAAAGCTTAAGCAGCTTTCTGAAGAGTCAAGAACTATAGTGCTGTACGAATCGACTTACAGAATAAAAAAATTGATCGAAGAGATTAATGAATATATGCCGATTCGGAAAATTGTAGTTGCACGCGAGCTGACCAAAAAATTTGAAGAAACATGGCGGGGAACCGCCTCTGAAATACTTCAAGACTTTGATAAGAAAATTACCAAAGGGGAATTTGTCGTTACCATCTCACCATTAAATTGGAAAGAGAAAGACTCAGAAGATCATTCTGAGTCGTACTGAATTATTGAACGAACATCATATTTTTTCAGCTTTTCACGACCATTCAAAAAGTTAAGTTCGATGACAAAAGATATTTGAACAACCCGTCCACCCAATTTTTCTACCAGTTTGCAAGCGGCTTCCATCGTTCCCCCTGTCGCAAGAAGATCATCGTGGAGCAATATTTTATCACCCGGCTCGATAGCATCTTTATGAATTTGAATTGAGTCCATTCCATATTCAAGGGAATAGCTCTCCGAAATTGTTTCAGCCGGAAGTTTACCGGGTTTTCTGATTGGAATAAAACCGGCTTCAAGTTTCTCTGCTATAAGGCCTCCAAGAATAAAACCACGAGATTCTATTCCAGCTACCTTAGTTATTCCCTTATTCCTTGCAAATTTACACAGTTCTTCTGCAGCGTTTGAAAGTCCAATCGGATTCTTTAAAAGTGTGGTGATATCTTTAAAAATAATTCCTGCTTTTGGGAAATCTGGTACATCTCTGATTAATTTTTTCAAATCCATTACGTAGTCTCCTCAGTTTTCATTACCGATTTGTGCGTGTTTTTCTATCTGATCAAGATACCTCAGCATTATCTCTTCAATGGGAGCATATTCAATCTGCTGATACAATTCCTGCCTGATTTCTTTGGAATTGTGAAGACCTTTTAAGTATCCGGCATAATATTTTCGAAATGGAATAATTGCCGCCCGGGTATCTTTTAGCTCAAGTGAATATCTTAAATGGCGAAGTGCGGTGTGAATTCTTTCGCCTGCTGAAACCGCTTCATAAGTCCTTCCTTGCATCAATTCTTTTATCTCTCTGAAAATCCATGGATGATCTATAGCTCCGCGTGCAATCATAACTGCATCAGCAGTTGTTTCCTTGAAAGCGCGCATCGCATCTTCAGCTGTAAAAACTCCTCCATTTAATGCTACAGGAATTTTAACAACTTCTTTCACCCGAGGAATCCAGGACCAATCCGGTTCTCCGCTATGACCCTGTTTTCTCGTTCTGCAATGGATTGTAAGAGCTGTTGCACCTGCATCCTCAATTCTTCTTGCAATATCCAAAATATTAATTGAGTCAGTGTCCCATCCAATTCTTGTTTTAACGGTGACCGGGATATTTACTGCCTTAACTATCGACTCAACCATCGTTTGCAAATAGCAGGGATCTTTCATAAGTCCCGCACCAGCGCCCCTGGTAGCAATTTTCTTAACCCAGCATCCGGCATTAATATCTATCAAGTCGGGATTCCGTGATTCAGCAATCTTAGCGGCCTCAATCATCGGTTCTAGATTCCCGCCGTATATCTGAATTCCTACAGGACGTTCTTCTTCTGTAATCTCAAGTTTCAGAGCAGTTTTTTTATTTGAGCGAATTAGTCCATCCGAATTTACGAACTCCGTATAAACGACATCTGCGCCAAGTTCTTTACAAAATTTTCTATAGGCAATATCTGTAACATCCTCCATGGGAGCTAGAAGCAATGCGCGTTCAATATTTATTTTGCCAATTTTAAACATTTTGTATGTCTTTCAATCGATCTGTTTTTAACATGAACAAAGAAACTACCAGTGCTATCATAGTAAAGAAAGCACCGGTGAGAAACGGAAATTGATATCCAAGAAAATGGTAAGAAAATCCTCCCCACAATGGACCGAATACACGTGCCAGCGCTGAAACAGACTGACTAAATCCTAGTGTTTCGCCTTGTTGATGATCAGGAGCTTGTTTTGAAATCATACTGGGAATAATCGGTTGTAAAATTCCTGACCCAACTGCCATAATTGAAATAACTATTACTACCCCTTTGAAATCACCGCCATAAGGTAGAAATCCGAGACCGATCATCATGAAGAATATACCAATAAGAACTATGGCTTTATCGTTCAATTTTTTGGATAATGTTCTTATAAATCCTGCCTGGACTAATGCGCCCACCAGCCCGGTAATACCGAATAATATACCGTTTTGCTGATCGCTGAAATGGTAGAATTTGTAACCAAGAATCGCAAACGTTCCGTAAATGTTAGCAATAGAAAATATTATGAAGAACAATAGGACGATTAAAAATCCGAGTGAAGGATTTGAAAGCACTCGTTTCGCAAAAGAGAAGTCGAATATTTTGATTTTAATTTTGTCTTCTGTTTTCTTCTCTTTTAATGATTCAGGCAGCCGGAAATAAGCAAAAGTGAAAGCAGATAATGTGAAACAAGCACTGGCTATACCGGCAACATGATATCCGTATTTAGCAAGCAGAGCACCTATAATCGGTCCGAACACAAAACCAAGCCCGAATGCAGCACCGATCATACCCATACCTTTAGAACGTTCCTCACGTGTGGTGATATCGGCGATGTATGCCTGTGCAACGCCGATATTGCTTCCGCCCAACCCGGCTAACATTCTTGAAAAGAATAGTAAAACAAATGAATTTGAAAAAGCAAATATCAGATACGAAGCGGCAGTCAAAAGTTGTGTGGCTAAAATAACCGGCCTTCTTCCGATTTTATCCGATAGCTTTCCAAGCATGGGGTTGAAGATAAATTGCATTAAGGAAAATATTGCCACAATGGTACCAATTCCAAAATCTGAGATACCAAGCTGTTTGCTGGCGAATGTAGGAAGAATTGGAATGAGAATACCAAACCCCATCAAGTCAATGAAGATGGTTACGAAAATTATTCCAAGGGAAGCTTTATTTTTATTTGCCATTTAGTTTTTCGATTAAGTCTTATTGCAAAGATAAAAAATATAATCAGATTTAGTTCTAACAACAGATTAATGCGCTTTTGGGTTCAATGGGTTACCAGGCTGATCGAGAATTTTATAAAACATTTTTTGAGTGTCTCCAAATGACTGTAGCATTCTCCGTTTATCAGCTTTGCTAATGAAATTTGGTATTGAACTCATCGATGTATCGATTGGCAGTATCACAAATTGTTCTTTCTCTTCAATCTTACCTTTATATACCCAGGTTGGTAATATGGAAACGTTGGAAAGTCTGATCTGTTTATTAGTTATATTCCTCGAAAGTGCAACTGTCAAAATTGTTCCGCAATCCGAGTAACGCCATCGTTGATTGGATAGGAAGTTACCCAGCGAGTATGCAATTATCCCCTTTCCAATTTTATTCTTATCAGAGGGAAAAAAATCTGCGGGTTGAATTACATGCGGGTGACTCCCGATAATGAAATCAGCACCCGAATTAATGGCACACTTGACCACATCTTTTTGAAAACGATTTGGTTTGCGTTGATATTCCTCTCCAAAGTGGAAATAAACAAAAACAACATCGGCATTTTTCCCTCTGGCAGTTATGATATCAGATTTGATCAGAATAGTATCAATAACATTCACTAAATATTTTTCATTTTTTGAAATGTAATTTCCATTCAATCCGTATGTGTAAGCAAGCAAAGCAATTGTAATACCGTTAATCTCAAATATCCGTAGTGAATCGCGATCATGCTGCGATTTGTATGTCCCAATTGAATTCATGCCGCGAGACTGAATCTTTTCGATTGTCCGGATTACTCCTTTTCTGCCTCTGTCAATCGAATGGTTGTTAGCTGTTAACAGAATATCAAATCCTGCATCTTTCAATGCGTCTAAGTATTCATCTGGTGAATTGAAGAGAGGATAACCACTATATTTATTTTCCTTACCGGCGATTGTTGTTTCAAGATTACCAATGGTAAGATCGGCAGATGATAAAAACCCTTTTACCTCACGGAATATAGGCTTGAAGTCAAAGCTATCCTTTCCAATTCTCGAGTAGTCCATCTGTGTAGTATGACACATCAGATCACCAACAAATGAAATTGTTATTGTACTGGTTGAATCTGCTTGAATTGAATGTGCCTCTCTATTTTGAGGGACAGATAGAAAATGTGAGGTTACCAAAGCCGATAGGATCAGAAAGGTGATATTTTTCATAGATCAAAGTGAATTATACAAATAAATAAAAAAGGTTGGGCTATTGCTAACCCAACCTAAAACAGATCGAAAACTCAAAAACTAGTTTCCGCCTTTTGCGGCTTTACGTTGTAATTTTGTTTCTTGAACATCATTACGCAAATCTTGAGTTAACTTCTTCAACTCGCTGAGACCTTTTCTCAAACGTGTACCTGCTGCGGATTGTCCCTTATCGTAGAATTTTGCTACGTCAGGTTCTAGACCCTTTAAGAAGTCGATGAGTTTTAAATATTTTTCGTTCATGCTGCCTCCTGCATTTAGTGAGTGATTTATTAGATTGAGTTTTCGAGTACTAGTTCTGCAATATCCTTTACTTGAACTTCTTCCTGTTTATCGAATGATTTGATACCGTCGTTCATCATGGTCATACAGAACGGGCAAGCAGAAGCAACTATATCTGCATTAGTATTTATCGCCTCCTCTGCCCTGTTGTTATTTATTCTTGTACCTTCAGTTTCTTCCAGAAACATTCTTCCGCCCCCGGCACCGCAACAAAATCCTTTATCGCGATTTCTATCCATTTCAACCAATTCAACTCCCTTAATCATTTTCAGAGGATCGCGGGGTGAATCATATATATCATTATACCTTCCAAGATAACAAGAATCGTGATAAGTTATTTTTGATTTAATTTCTTCGTTCCTGAGTTTAATCCTCCCTTCTTTAAGAAGTTGATTGATCAACTCAGTGTGATGAACCACTCCAAAATTTCCGCCAAACTGAGGATATTCATTTTTCAATGAATTATAACAATGAGGACATCCGGTTACAATTTTTTTAACGCCATAATTGTTGAGAGTCTCAACATTTTCCTGCATCATCATCTGTGCAAGGTACTCGTTTCCAAGACGGCGAGCAGTGTCACCGTTACATTTTTCCTCAATTCCTAGAATCCTGAAGTCAACATTCGCATTCTTCATCAAAGTTGCAAATGCTTTTGTCACTTTTTGATACCGGGCATCAAACGAACCGGCACAACCGACCCAGAACAAATACTCGGTATTTGCATCCTCAGCCATGGTTTTAATATCCATCCCCTCTGCCCAATTAGCTCTGTCCTGCGGATTGAAAGCCCATGGTGTAAAGTTTGTCTCAATATTTTTGAAAACCGTATTAAGTTCGCTTGGAAAACTTGATTCACCAAGAACAAGATTTCTTCTCATATCAACAATGGAATCTAGATGTTCAATGGTAACCGGACATTCATAAACACAAGCCATGCATGTAGTACATGCCCATAGCTCTTCATCAGCTATATAATTGTGAACAAGTGTTTTTTGCATCAGTTCGTTCTTGTCACCTGCTTTAGCTAGTATTAAAGGCGCTTTGTCTTCGGTACGGCGGCGGATATTTACAATTATTTCGCGTGGTGATAATTTCTTGCCTGTCGTTGCTGCAGGACATGCAGCGGTGCATCTTCCACATTCTGTACAGGTAAATCCATCCAGGACTTGTTTCCACGAAAGATGTTCAAAATCTGCCGCACCATACTGAGATAAGTTCTCATCCTCTAGATTTAATTTCTTCAGCGCGTATTTATCGGCACCTATCTTCGAGAAGTAAACATTTGGAATTGATGTAAATACATGAAAATGCTTTGAGTATGGGAGGAAATTCATGAAAGAGAAAACAATTAGAATGTGTACCCACCAGAATATTTCATATAAGACTGTTGTCGTTTCAATTTCGCTGCTAAAAATTATTCTGCTTAAATATGATGAAATTGGTCTGACTTCATAATCAGCCAAAATAAAATTTACATTGGCAATGTGTGTAATATTCTGACCAAACATTGAGAGAACCACACCAAGAATGAGCAGAAGAATAATCGCAGCATCAAGTTTGTGTCCTTTAACATCCAGCCTTGGTACTTTCTGAATAAATCTGCGATACAATGCCCATAGAACAGAAATTATTACTAATAGACCAAAAAGATCCTGCACTATTGTGATCAAGCTAAAAATTGGTCCCATAAAATGAAGCGAGAAATTAGGAAAGAATCCTTGAACAATTGCTTCACCCACTGCTGATAGGAAAAGCATGAATCCCCAAAATATTAGGAAGTGAATTAATCCGGCAACGGGTTCCCGTAAAAGTTTTGACTGACCGAAGGCAATTTTCAAAACATTTTTAACCCTTTCGGTCGGATTATCAAATCGATATTCCGGTTGACCCAATTTAATGTATGAAAGAATTCTCTTCAGATTATAGAAAAGAAAACCAAAAGCACTTAAAAATATAATTGAGAAAATTATTTGCTTCATCATTAATGGTATGATTGCTTTGTGAATTTCATTTTTGAGAACTAAGGATCTTTCTAATTCAGATTTCTGATTAGAAACTTTGTTGATTCATCTAAGAGTTTCTCGAATTTTTCTGTTGATCCAGTAAAAGGATGAACAATATCAAATGTATGTCCCGTACCAAATAATTTGAATAGCTCAGTCTTTGATTTATCCGACCATTTATAAATTTCGTCCGCCTCGGATACAGGGACTGCCAAATCCTGGTCACCATGAGCAATCAATAATGGTTTATTCAGATTTCTGACTGAATTCTTAAGATTCAGAGTACCGCCTGCATTCTGCTCTATATCATCCAGCAAAGAAAGATTCATCCTCATCAATTGGCTAGTCCGTGTATTCAATGCTTCAAAAAATCCGTTCTTCCTCCACTCAATTTTTTGCCTATTGGAATATCGATCTAATTTAGAGATTGCAGCCCACGTAACGACAGCATTTACATCATCTCTATTTGATGCGGTCAGAAGTGCTACCGCCCCGCCTCTACTATGACCAACTATCCCAATATTGGAATGCGAGTCAATTCCTTCATAATATCCATTTCTAAAAGAATCGAGAATTTCGTTAAGTTCTCTAACTTCTCTGCTGTATGTATTTTTTGCAAATTTTTCGAGTTCGGTGAATTCTGTATTATTTTCACCTATGCCATTATGCGAAAAATTAAAGGTTATTACAAAAAAACCCTTATTGGAAAAATATTTTCCCAGATATGGCCCAAATCCCCAATCCTTGAATCCCTTAAAACCGTGAACAAAGATAGTAGTTTTACCTAAAAAGAGTTGTTTTTCCAGATAGGTTGTGATGCTTATTTTTTCTCCATCAGAGGCTCTAAACGTGTAGTCTTTTATCATATGGTTTGAAATATGAGGTTTTGAGTTCGAAAAGTCAAGAAATCGTTTCATAAAGATTTTGGAATCATTCATTTTTTTCAAATTCGCCCATAAACCATCGATCTGTTTTTCCGATAATAAACTGGGATTCATCGTTAAATATTTTATTGAAGAAGTATGCAAGTGGAAGAAAAAGCAAAATGGTTTGAAAAAGCTCTTAAGTTCGCTTTGGACGGTAAAATTCATCTTATTATGAAATCCAATAAAAACGGCATAGCTAGATGGGCAATAATTGATAGTGAAAAAAATCTTGTCCTTAATTCAAATCTTGAATGGGAACCTGAACCGCCTCTTGTGAAAGATAGAAATGAAAGTTTCTTAATCAGAGCAAGATTCGATTTTGATACTGCTGTTTCTCTTTACGAACAGTTAAAAATGTACGCATAAAAATTCATCCCCACCCCTTTTTACAAATACTATCCAGAATTCATTTTCTTTTACGGCTCATTTCCCTATTTTTCATCAGCAAACAAAATTATGTTCACATGTTAAGGGTTCTGTCAAAATTCCGATGGGAAAAATTTTAATCATTCCTTCAATAGATATTCAAGATGGTAAGACTGTCCGGGTTGTTCAGGGTATTCCGGAATTAGGTTGTATAGAATATGCAAACGATCCTGTAGAAATGGCAATGATCTGGCGCGCTGAAAATGCAAAGTGTATCCATGTGGTAGATTTCAATGCTTCACACGAACATGCGCATACCAATTATGATCTGATAAGAAAGATTTGCGAATCAGTAATTATTCCGGTTGAACTTGGCGGCGGCATTCGCAGTTATAATGATGCAAAAGAGGCTTTCGAACTTGGTGTTTCCAGAGTTGTAATCGGTTCAATGGCATTTGAGAATCCGCGAGAGTTTATAAAAATTTTAGATGAATTTACTCCCAATAAAGTTGTCGCCGCAATTGATGTAGTTAATGATGAGGTTGTAACAAGAGGAAGGCAGCAGCGGACTCATCTGAGAGCAGTTCAATATGCAAAATTTTTGAATTCATGCGGTGTAAAGAGAATTGTTGCAACTGATGTGACTACCAACGGAATGTTGACGGGACCGAATATTGAATTATCAAAGCGGATTGCAGAAGCGGCTGAGACAAAAGTAACTCATTCCGGTGGTATTGGAGGTTTCGATGATTTGATTAAATTGCAGCGTGAGGCTTCTGAATATGTTGATTCTGTGATCATAGGTCGTGCATTGTATGAAAATAAATTTCCGTGTCAAAAAATTTGGCGCGTGGCTGAAAGTGGAATTTTTAACTGAGAGGTTAAAATGGAAAATAGTTCAACTGGTACAGCAAGAAGTAGCTTCTGGGCAAATTTATTTAAAACTCCAACCGAGAAAAGCGAACTTGAAGAAGTTTTGCTATCCATGCCTCCTTTCCAACACATGAATTCCAAACTCCTCAGACTTCTAATGAAGGTAATTCACAATCGTGTTTATGCTGCCGATGAATATATTTTTTCGCAGAACGATTCCGGAATTGCACTGTATATTATTATCAAAGGAGAAGTCTTAATAACACAGGATGAAGATGGAGAGCGTTTCGATTTGGCAATACTGGGGCATGGTGATTTCTTTGGCGAACTTGCACTATTGGATGAAGCAAAGAGATCTGCATCAGCCATTGCATTGAAAGAATCACAACTGGCAGTAATTTTTAGACCGGATCTGGATGAATTTGTTGAGTCTCATCCCAGGGAGGGAGTAAATATATTAAGAGGAATTTCCACTATAGTTGCAACCCGCCTAAGGAATTTAAATCAGGATTACGTTTCACTCTATCAGAGTACCAGAACAAAATAGAGGAGGATAAAATGGAATTAACAAAGATGATCAACAGTATTCTGGCACCTATTGATTTTTCTGATTATTCTAAAAACGCTTTGAAGTATGCTGTTGAGTTCGCAAAAGAGTTCAATGCTAAATTGTATCTGATTTATGTCGTTGAGCCAATGATTTACCCTGCCGATTTCAGCATGGGACAAATAGCAATACCTTCCACCGATATTGATTTGCATGCCCGAGCTGAAGAGGAATTGAAAAACCTCGCAAAATCAATTGATGCCAGTTTGAAAGTGGAAACTATTATTAAAACTGGGAAACCATTTGTCGAAATCATTGAAACGGCTAAAGAAAAAAATATCGATTTGATAATTATTGCTACGCACGGTCATACGGGTGTTGAACATCTTCTCTTTGGCAGTACGGCCGAGAAAGTTGTTCGTAAAGCACCTTGCCCTGTTCTTACTTTGCGGGAACCGGTAAAGGGATTTCAGTATAACAAATAATCTGCGCGGTAAATGAATAAATATTCTTTTACTAAGCTGGAAGAGATTCTTGCCGATAAAACTTCCGGCAGTTCAGAACTGCTGAGACAGATAAATAATTATTTTTTAAAATATTTTGATGAACTGCCCGACAAATCCGAGACCATAAGAACTCTTCAGAAACACTTAACCTCATTTCAGGGTATCCAGAAATATTTGAAACAACTGCAGAGGATAATTCACGATAATACATTAACTGAAAATTTCTTTACTGATTTTCAGAAGAATAGCGGAACTATATATGATAGAATTTTTTCTAATTCTCTCCCATACCTTCATGATAAAAGAATAATTCTGACGTTATCAAACAGTAAGACCATTTACGAAATTCTCAAACGTTTAAACACCGACCATAAATTCAAGACAATCATTTGTGAATCACGTCCAAAACTTGAGGGAAAAATATTAGCTGGGGAATTAAGCAAAGAGAAAATAAGGGTAGAACTGATCACAGAAGCAATGTCGGCTGACTATATTAAGAAATGCGACTGCGTAATTATAGGTGCAGACAAAGTGTTAAAAAATAAAAATGTCGTGAGTAAACAACCACGCCCAAAGGACGTGGCTTTAATACGCCTCTAAAAGAGGCTA
>CAYTUV010000059.1:0-18762 GCA_964441505.1 uncultured Melioribacter sp.
CTCTTTTTTAACAGGCTTTTGATACCCCGCTGCTCTGCGGCGGGGAGCTTCATTTCGAGATGGTTCGATAACAACTAAACTCCCGTTAATTAGATCGCTGCTAAATTCTTCAATAATCTTGATAATATTACCGAATTGAATTACCGGATTGTAAGGAAAAAACCGGAAAATAATGACAGATGGTAAATTGTGCTTCCACTTCGATAGGATATATCCAAAATCAACATCTGCTGTTATTATAATTCTGTTTTCTTCAAAAGCAATTTGAAAAATCTCTTCATCTGAAGCGGATGATTTATTCAAATGCTTGACATGAATTGCATCAAATCCATGTTCATTTAGAGAGGTTGAGAGAGTTGGAGATAGATTGTTATCAATTAGGAACTTCATTATATGGCTAACGGAAATTCTCTATAACGTAACAATTCGGAAGCAAAATGTAATGCTTCTTGAATATCTTCATTTTCCAATTCAGGATGTTCCTTTAATATTGCTTGAGGATTATATTCCTCCGCGAGCATTTCTATAATAGTAGCAACCGGCATTCTCAAATCTCTAATACAAGGAACGCCACCCATTTTTTCATGATTAATATTAATTCGAGTGTATTTATTCATTTCACATTACCCTTTCTATGATCTGATAATAAATTAACAAAAATTGAATGGAAATGAAACACGGTTCATTCACCATCTTTTAGTCTCTTGCTCTAAAAGTTATTGGGAAGTTGAAATGAGAGTACAGGTCACCCTAATATTCATGGCTTTTGTTGGCTTTGAGCTAGTTCCTTTCTTGATAAACCATCCGCTTTTTGATAAGTTTGAAACCAATTTCAATAATCATATCGATAAAAATGAAATATCCCTTTCAGGAAGTAGAAAGTAACTGGCAGAAGTTTTGGGAAGAAAAGAAAGTCCACAAAACTGACTTAACAAAACTTGAGAAAAAACTTTACTGCCTTGTGATGTTTATCTATCCATCCGGTGCTAAGATGCATATCGGTCATTGGTACAATTACGGACCAACCGATTCGTGGGCGCGTTTCAAAAAATTGAAGGGCTTTAATGTCTTTGAACCGATGGGTTATGATGCATTTGGATTGCCGGCCGAAAATTATGCTATCAAAACCGGTGTTCATCCTAAAGACAGTACATTAAAAAATATCACCGATATACGTGTAATGATGAAACAGATGGGCGGTATGTACGATTGGGATGCGGAACTGATGACATGTGTTCCCGAATATTATAAATGGAATCAATGGCTTTTCCTTCAGTTGTATAAAAAAGGATTGGCCTACAGAAAAAATGCACCGGTTAATTGGTGTCCTTCTTGTCAAACTGTTTTGGCTAATGAGCAGGTATTGAACGATGGAAACTGTGAACGCTGCGGTACAACAGTAATTCAGAAAAATCTTACTCAATGGTTTTTCAAGATTACAAATTATGTTGATGAGCTTCTCGATGGTCTGGATAAGATTGACTGGCCCGAAAAAACAAAACTTATGCAGAAAAATTGGATAGGGAAAAGTGTTGGCACCGAAGTTGAGTTTGCTATTGAAGGTCACGATGAGAAAATCACGGTTTTTACAACACGGCCGGATACACTCTTCGGTGTAACGTATCTTGTGCTTGCGCCGGAGAAGGAATTGGTTCAGAGAATTACAAAATCTGATTTTAAAGATTGTGTTGATAAATATATCGAATCTGTAAAGTCATTCAGCGAGATCGAACGTACATCAACGGTTAAAGAGAAAACAGGAGTGCCAACGGGAGCCTATGCGATCAATCCTGTTAATGGTGAACGAATTCCAATTTGGATTGCCGATTATGCGCTTGCAACTTACGGAACCGGCTGTGTTATGGCTGTGCCGGGACATGACGAACGCGATTTTGAGTTTGCGAAAAAATTTAATTTGCTGATCCGTAAAGTCATTCTTCAGGCGGATACAAATGCTGATGCTGAACTCACCGAAGCTTGCACAGAAGTCGGAACGATGGTTAATTCCGGTAAATACAACGGAATGAATTCCGATGACGGTATAGAAAAAATTACAGATGATTTACAAGCGAAAGGACTTGGAAGAAGAAAAACAAATTACCGTTTGCGCGATTGGCTTATCTCCCGGCAGCGGTATTGGGGAACACCAATACCAATCATCTATTGCGATAAATGCGGAGAAGTTCCGGTACCGGAAGAGCAGCTTCCTGTTGTGCTTCCTTACGATGTTGCATTCAAACCCGATGGCGGTTCTCCGTTAGCGAGCAACAAAGAATTTGTCGAAACAAAATGTCCAAAGTGCGGTGAGCATGCCCATCGCGATGTTGATACAATGGACACATTTGTTGATTCATCATGGTATTACTTGCGTTATATGAATCCGAATTTCAGCGATGGAATGTTTAATGCCAAACTTGCCGATGCATGGACTCCTGTTGATATGTACGTTGGCGGTGCCGAGCATGCTGTAATGCATCTACTCTATGCCCGCTTTATTCACAAATTCATTCGTGATCTCGGGTTAGTAAATAGCGATGAACCGTTCCAAAGACTGATTCATCAAGGAACGATTACGGCTCAAGGCGCAAAAATGTCGAAGTCAAAAGGTAATGTTGTTGATCCGCATTCATTCATGGAAAATTATGGCGCCGATGTTTTCAGAATGTACCTGATGTTCATGGGTCCGTACGAGCTTGGCGGTGATTGGAGCGATAAAGGAATTGTTGGCGTTGACCGTTTTGTGCAGAGAGCTTATACAATGTTTGAATCTCATCTGAATAGTTCGAAGGAATTTCCGTCAAAAGATAAATATGAAATTTCCGAATTGAGCGATGTTGAAAAAGCCGTTTATAGAAAAGTGAATCAATCAATTCAGAAAATAGATGTTGAAATTGAGAACTTTAGATTCAATACTGCGGTTGCTACATTGATGGAACTTTCTAATGAGATGAAAAATTTAAATGAATGCAGAAAAGATATTCAGACTTATGTTCTGGAAAGATTTGCTGTAATGATTGCGCCTCTGGCGCCTCATCTCGGTGAAGAATGCTGGAAGTTGACAGGAAAGAATCACTCTCTGTTTGAAAAACCTAACTGGTTCGATGTTGATGAAAAAGCTTTGAGTGTAGACAGCATAACTATCGTTGTGCAGATTAACGGCAAAGTCAGATCCAAAATTGATCTTCCTGCGAGCTCTTCCGAAGCAGAAGTTAAACATGCTGTCTTTGCCGATGAAAAAGTAAAATCTTACACTGACAGTAAACAAGTAGTTAAAGAAATTTATGTACCAAATAAAATTTATACTATTGTAATCAAATAAAAATCCGCGAACACCCGCTAAATCCGTGTCATCTGCGTTCTATCAATAGCACACAGATTATGCAGATTGAACGGATTGACGCAGATAACCCAAGAGGAAAAAATGTTAGACGTTAAATTTATCCGGGAAAATCCGGAAGCAGTCAGACAAGGATTGTTAAATAAAAACGCAATAGATATTGTTGATGAAGTTCTTGCTCTTGATGAGCAACGCCGCTCCTTAATTGCAAAGACAGAAGATCTGAAAGCAAAGAAAAACCAAGTCTCATCTCAAATTCCGCAGATGAAAAAAACAGGACTGGATACATCCGAAGTGTTCACAGAGATGAAACGTGTCGGCGATGAAATTGCTTTGCTTGACGGGCAACTCCGTGATGTTGAAGAAAACTTAGATACTATTTTACGCAGCACACCTAACCTTGCTCATTCGTCCGTTCCTGTCGGCAAGACTGCGGAGGAAAATGTTGAAGTCCGCCAATGGCTGCCTGAAGGATTTACATTCGAAAATGATTTTAAAGTACTCGATCATATTGAACTAGGAAAGAAACATTCGATTCTGGATTTTGAGAGAGGAACAAAAATCTCCGGTTCGGGGTTTCCACTTTATATGGGTAAAGGTGCAACACTTGAACGCGCTCTGATTAATTTTATGCTCGATTCGCATCTGCATGATCATAATTATTCGGAAATATTTCCACCGGTTCTTGTTAACAGAGAGTCAATGAAAGGCACCGGCCAAATTCCAAAGATGGAAGAGGATATGTATTTTATAGAAAAAGATGGATTATACCCCGTTCCAACAGCAGAAGTGCCAATTACAAACATTCACCGCGATGAAATTCTCTCTGAAAAAGATTTGCCAATTAAGTATGTAGGATACTCTCCTTGTTTTAGAAGAGAAGCCGGTTCTTACGGAAAAGAATCGAAAGGATTTTTACGTGTTCATCAGTTCAACAAAGTCGAAATGGTGAAATTTGCGAAGCCGGATAATTCTTACAATGAATTGGAAGCGATGGTAAAAGACGCAGAAGATATTTTGCATGCATTGAAAATTCCATATAGAATATTATTACTATGTACAGGCGATTTGAGTTTTTCCGCCGCAAAATGTTATGATATCGAAACCTGGTCTCCTGCAGAGAACCGCTGGCTCGAAGCTTCTTCATGCAGCAACTTCGAAAATTTCCAGGCACGTAGAGCAAATATTCGCTACCGTAAAGAAGATAAAAAACTTGAATTCGTTCATACACTTAATGGATCCGGACTTGCTACAAGCCGTTTGATGGTATCTTTGATGGAAAATTATCAGACACCGGAAGGGAAGATTATCGTACCAAAAGTTTTACAGAAATATACCGGATTTGAAGTGATCGGATAGCAAAAAGTGTAGAGCGAAGAGTGTAGAGTATATGAATATTCAATCTACGTTCATCACTCTTCGTTCTACGCTATATAGTTATATAATAGAAAGGATGATGTTAAAAATTGTTTGGCAACCTCAAGCATCTTAATAAGTATTTCAAACGTTATAAAACAAAATTAATTCTCGGTTGTGTATTCATTTTGTTGTCCAACATTGCAAATGCTTACATACCTCTTAATGTAAAACAGGGAATAGATTCCCTGAGCCAAAAAAACGATCCGAGTATTTTAATAAATCTTGTTCTGCTTCTTGTCGGTGCAGCATTTATAAGCGGTGTATTTCGTTTTTTGATTCGACAGACTATCATAGTTGTTTCCAGAGAAGTTGAATATGATTTACGCCATGATTTCTGGCAGCATATACAAAAACTCCCGCTCCGTTTTTTTCAGAATAATTCAACCGGCAACATCATGTCTCACGCAACAAATGATATCGGCGCGGTTAGAATGTTCGTTGGTCCTTCTGTTATGTATACGATCGATAACGGAATAAAATTTATCTTAACATTTGCTGTCATGATTTCGTTAAGCCCTCTTTTAACACTTTATGCACTGTTACCTATGCCGCTTATGTCATTTGTGGTTTACTTCGTAATGAAAAAAATGCATGTGAAATACACACGCATTCAAGAAAAGATGTCTGATCTGACGACACGCGCACAGGAAAATTTTAGCGGCATAAGAGTAATTAAATCTTACGAAAGGGAAGATTATGAAATTGCCCAGTACAAAAAAGAGAGTGCAGAATATTTGAATAGGAAGATGGATCAGGTAAAATTACAGGCATGGTTTGCCCCTATATTCTTTATGATTGCCGGCTTATCGGCGATTATTGTTGTATATGCAGGCGGCACTATGGTGATCAATAATACTCTTACTGTCGGAGTGATATTCGCTTTTATGCTATATCTTGTCGATCTAATCTGGCCAATGATTTCGTTTGGCTGGGTTGCCAATATGATTCAGCAGGCGGATGCAAGTATGAAACGCTTACTCAAAATTCTGAATGAACCATTTGATATTTATGACGAGAATGCAGACGAAAACATTAAAGCTATAACAGGCGATATTGAATTTAAAGATGTTTCCTTCCGGTATAGAGAAAATTTACCATGGATTCTGCGGAACATAAGCTTGAAAATTAAACGCGGTTCCACCGTTGCATTTGTCGGCAACACAGGGGTAGGTAAAACAAGTCTGGTTAATCTTCTCCCTCGTCTTTACGATGTAATCGAAGGGAATGTTTTAATTGATGGCAATGATGTTCGGAAAATTCCATTGGATGTTTTAAGGAAAAATATCGGATTAGTGCCGCAGGAAAATTTTCTCTTTTCGGATACTCTTACTAACAATATTGTTTACGGATTAGAAAATGGTAATCAAAAAATAGTTGAAGAAGTGGCTAAGATAGCTCAACTCTCTAAAGATGTTGAGACTTTTCCTCTTGGATATGAAACAATACTGGGCGAAAGAGGAATTACACTCTCCGGCGGACAGAAGCAGCGTTCATCCCTGGCAAGGGCTATTGCAATCGATCCTAAAGTATTGATACTAGACGACTCATTCTCTGCTGTTGATACACATACCGAAGAGGAGATACTAAAGCAGCTTAAAAATTTCATGAAAGACAGGACAAGCATAATCATTAGTCACAGGATTTCGACCGTGAAAGACTCCGACAAAATATTTGTTCTTGATAACGGAAGTATTGTCGAAGAAGGTACACATGATGAGTTGGTTGAAAAGGGCGGTATTTATTCTGATTTGCATATGAAACAGTTGTTGGAAAAAGAACTCTCGGAAATGAACTAGAAAGAAGAAGAATGGCAGAACAGCAAAAGGATGATGAAATACTTGGTAAAGCGTATGATTCGCAGCTTATGCGGCGCTTGCTGAAGTACATTAAACCGTATAAAAAATATATTATTGCCGCAATTATTTTGAATATAATTGTTTCGGCTCTTGGTCCGTTGCGCCCATACTTAACCAAAATCGCATTCGATGATAATATTAAGAACAAAGATTTTCATGGATTGCTGATTGTCTGTGTTATACTTCTTGCCTCTCTCATACTTCAGGCGGTGATACAATATTTTCTTACATACTATACAGAACTTACGGGGCAGAAGATTATTTATGATCTTCGTGTTCAAATATTTTCTCACGTTCAGAAACTTGCTTTAAGATACTTTGATAAAACTCCTGTGGGAAGAACAGTAACCCGTGTTACAAATGATGTTGATTCCCTCAACGAAATGTTCTCGTCTGGAATTGTATCAATCTTCAGCGACATATTCGGAATTGTATGGATATTTATATTCATGTTTTCATTGTCCTGGGACCTTGCGCTAGTAACCCTTTCTGTATTGCCTGCACTGATCTATGCTACATTCCTTTTCCGCAAAAAAGTAAGAGAGACTTACCGAGATGTGCGTAAACATCTTGCAAGATTGAATTCTTACATGCAGGAACGTGTAACCGGAATGAATGTGGTTCAGATTTTTGCAAAAGAAAAAGAGGAACTCAAAAAATTCTCGGCAATCAATAAAGACAATAAAGATGTAAACATTAAATCGATATTTTATTATGCAGTGTTTTTCCCTGTAGTCGAATTACTGAGTGCCATCTCTGTCGGATTAATTATCTGGTATGGTGGGGGAGAAGTTATTCAGAGTCATTTAACTATTGGTGTTCTGTTTGCATTTATACAGTACACAGAGATGTTTTGGCGTCCGGTACGTGATCTTTCCGATAAGTACAACATTCTTCAAACAGCGATGGCCTCTTCCGAGAGAATTTTTAATCTTCTTGATGATGACACAATCATCAGAAATCCTCAGAATCCTGTAAGCCTTACAAAAATTAACGGCAAGATTGAATTTAACAATGTCTGGTTCGCATACAATCCCGGTGAATTTGTTTTGAAGAATGTAACGTTCCAGATTAATCCCGGCGAGAGGATTGCAATAGTTGGGGCAACAGGTGCGGGCAAGACAAGCATCATTAATATCTTTACCAGATTTTATGATATTGAAAAGGGCAGCATCACTCTTGATGGGATGGATATCAGAAATCTGAATAAAAGCGATTTAAGAAAACACATAGCAATGGTACTTCAGGATGTTTTTCTCTTCAGCGGAACAATCAAATCGAATATTAATCTGGGGAACAAAAATATTACGGATGAAGAAATTATCGATGCCGCTAAGACTGTAGGTGCCGATAAATTTATCTCTCTGCTTCCCAAGGGTTATGATGAGGAAGTAAAAGAGAAAGGTGCCACTCTAAGTGTTGGACAAAAACAATTAATTTCCTTCGCACGGGCACTTGCTTATAATCCGCAAATCCTTATCTTGGACGAAGCAACTTCAAGTGTAGATACAGAAACAGAACAGTTGATTCAAAATGCAATTGAAAAACTTTTAATTGGTAGAACATCGATAGTGATCGCGCACCGGCTATCTACAATTCAAAATGCGGATAAAATTCTTGTTATGCACAAGGGTGAGTTGAAAGAATCAGGCACCCATCAGGAGCTTCTTGCAAAACGCGGTATCTATTATAAACTTTATCAGCTTCAATATAAGGATCAGGAAATAGTTAAAACAGCTTAAGGGAGATCTAATTGGCAACAAAACGATTTATGACATTACCCCGTCATATCATGGAAGGCGAAAAAGAACACCCGGAGGCAACCGGCGAACTATCAACAATTCTTTTGCAACTTGGTCTTGCCGCAAAATTAATCTCACTCGAAGTAAACAAAGCCGGTCTAGCTGAGATCCTAGGATTCACCGGAGACGAAAATGTCCATGGCGAAAAAGTTAAGAAGCTGGATATTTACGCTCACGAGATGTTAATCAAAGCAATGGATCATGGCGGACATTTCTGCGTTATGGCCTCCGAAGAAGAGGAAGATATCATTCATCTTCCCCCTCATCAGCAAATTGGCAAGTATGTTTTATTATTCGATCCGCTTGACGGCTCATCAAATATCGATGCCAACATAAGCATCGGGACAATCTTCTCTATTTATAAAAGAATTAGTTCCGGGAACGGACCAGGAACAATAGAAGATTGTTTACAGCCCGGCTATAAACAGGTTGTTGCAGGCTACGTCGTTTACGGTTCAAGTACTATGCTGGTTTATACAGCAGGACACGGGCACGGCGTTCACGGATTTACTCTTGATCCTGCTTTTGGAGAATTTCTTCTTTCCCATGATAATATTAAAATTCCTAAACATGGAAGAATCTATAGTCTTAACGAAGGTAACTATTTTTCTTGGCCCCAAGGATTGAAAAATTATATTAAATATCTGCAAGCAAATCTGTTCGAGGGCAAACCATACCAGGCACGTTATGTCGGGTCTATGGTCGCTGATCTCCATCGTACGCTTTTATATGGAGGAATTTTTATCTATCCCAGTGACAGAAGAAATGTTAAAGGTAAATTACGTTTGATGTATGAATGTAACCCCATGGCTTTTATTATGGAAGAAGCTGGCGGTCGCGCAACAGATGGTCATAAAAGAATTCTTGAATTACAACCTGAAGCTCTGCACGAGCGGACTCCTATCTACATTGGCAGCGAGGAAGATGTATTGCTCGTGGAGAAATATTTACGCGAAGGAGAAGACAGGTACTAAATTGAGAATGGATAATTGCGAATTGAGAGTATTTATTAATTCTCCATTTTCAATTCTCAATTATCTATTAATTTTTGCTAGTTCGTCGGCAATTTTTTTTGCCAGATCTGATTTAGAAATTCCATCAATTTTAATCTTCGTAGAACTCATCAATATCTCAGGAGCGTCCCCTTCCCCCTTCATATATTTGAAAAGACAATAGCCAAGACGGTTTCTGTCATTCATAATCGGAATATTTTCTTCAAACATATCTGTGATATTGTAACACTGTTTTTCGAGTGAATTTTCCGGAAATTTTTTAACAGCCGGAGGTGGTAATGTTGTCATGATTCAACCCTGTTTTTTTTACCTGCCCAAAATACTGAAGTGAACTTTTACATCCAACTCCGTTGATTGGAATGGATAAGATTATTGGCTAAATTTGCATTGAAAACAAAAAAAATCAGCATGCCCACTAAACCGGTAAATAAAATTCTTGTTATTCGTCTGAGTTCTCTGGGTGATATTCTTTTAACCACTCCGGTAATAAGGGCGTTGAAACTGCAATATCCCTTCGCGAAAATTGATTTCATTGTTAAGGCAGAATTTAAAGAAGCACTACACTTTAACCCAAATATCTCTCAATTGTTCATTTACGATAAAGAGAACGCCGATAAACTGAACTCCGAGTTAGAAGTAAATGGTTATGAACTTGTAATCGATCTTCAGAACAATCTTAGAAGTAAACGACTGATAAGGAGACTCGGGGAAAATATTCTCCGGTTTAAAAAACCATCGATCGAGAAATTCCTTTTAGTCTGGTTCAAAATAAATTTATTGAAAGATCTGAAAACAATTTCTCAGCGGTATGCAGAAACTGCCCGGGTGAATATTGATGGAATGGGACTCGAATTATTCCTGTCTGAAAATTCAACCGCTCAGCTTGAAGATGGAATAAGATACATTGGTATTTGCCCAGGTTCAAAACATTTCAGTAAACGTTGGCCGCTCGAATATTTTATTCAACTAGGAAATGAACTTATTAAGACTGGCTATAAAAGTGTAGTATTCGGCGGAAAAACTGATGCGGAACTTTGTAGAAAAATATCGGACAATATTCCAGGAAGCTTTAATCTGCAAAATGATGACAATCTGCTTCAGACAGCCACAGATATGAAAAAATGTGAGGTTATTCTTACTAATGATTCCGGCTTAATGCATACTGCTTCGGCTGTTGGTGTTCCTCTGATTTCTATTTTCGGCTCGACTGTCCGTGAGTTTGGATTTTTTCCTGCGGACAAGCAAAATTTAATTTTAGAGAATAAATCGTTATCTTGCCGTCCATGCAGTCATATTGGTAAATCGAGCTGCCCCAAAAAACATTTCAAGTGTATGAAAGAAATAACACCTGAATATGTGCTTAATCAGCTGCAAAATTTTATAGAAGGTTTATGAAACAAGTCTGGTTTCTTATCTACAACGCATTAATTATCCCGCTGATCAAATTTGCCCTCTTCATTGGTCAAGCTTTCAATCCAAAGATAAAAACAGGAATGAGAGGGCGGAAAAAGCTTTTTGAAAATTTAATAATTGATCTGGCGGGAATTGACCGGAGTAAAAAGATGATCTGGTTTCACTCATCCTCAATGGGTGAATTTGAGCAGGCAAAACCGATTATAGAAAGATTGCGAAGAGAAAAAGATGTAAATGTGATAATCACTTTCTTTTCTCCATCGGGTTATAACAACTCCTTAAAATATCCTCATGCGGATGTAATTGCCTATTTTCCATATGATACGCCTATGATGACAAGCCGGTTTCTGAATCTTGTGCGACCGGATATAGCAATCTTCATGAGATATGATATCTGGCCAAATATGATATGGCAGCTCGAGAAGATGAATATCCCAAGTTTTATTGTTGATGCAACGATGCGCAAAAGAACACCCCGTAAATGGCTGATCGCAAAAAGTTTTCATAAATCTCTTTACGCACATGTAACCAGAATTCTTGCGGTATCGGTTAGTGACGAGACTAATTTCAGGGAATTTGATATCAACGGTGAAATAATCAAAGCTGTTGGCGATACACGTTTTGACCGGGTATATCAAAAAAGCCTTCAGGCAAAAGAAAGAAAACTTTTCAAAGATGGATTTTTTGATGGGGAAAAAGTATTTGTCCTTGGAAGCTCTTGGGAAAGCGACCATGAAGTTATGCTGCCGGCAGTAATGAAATTGATGGAATATGATGAAAAAATAGTTACAATTATTATTCCTCATGAACCAACGATATTACATATTGAAGAAATCGAGAATACATTCAGAGGTAAATTTGATTCAATCAGATTCTCGTATTTAAATAATTACAAAGGGGAACGCGTAATCATCATTGATTCAATCGGAGTTCTCCTTACACTTTATACTTATGCTCAGGCAGCTTATGTCGGAGGCAGTTTCAAACAGGGAATTCACAATGTGCTCGAACCCGCGGTTTATGGAATTCCGGTCTTGTTCGGTCCAAAACATGAGAATAGTCAGGAAGCCGTTCACCTTAAAAAAATCGGCGGTGGTATTTGTGTTAACACCAAAAAAGAGGCATATAAAAATTTACGTAAGATTTTTAGCGATGAACCGTTAAGACTGAAACTTGGCCAGATCTGTTCAGATTATGTGAAAGAAAATATTGGCGCCACTTCTAAAATTTTGGATGAGATTTATAAATTCATTTCTGATTGAGTTGGCTTGAAAAAACTATTCAGAAACGGTTAATTTATGTTACACTTATCCTCCGGACTTATTAAATTTCTCTCACGTATTTCATAAATTGATATAGCATTTAGGATAAAACTGTTTAATGAGTACATCCTTCGAAAAAACTTTCGAGCCTTCGCGAACGGATATTTCCTTCCGAGATATTCTTGAATTCACTCCAGTCGGTGTACTGATATTCCAGCGCGATTGGAAGATAAAATTTGTGAATAGAAATTTTTTCTTATTCAATGGTGTTGTCAAGGATGAACCTGAAAATATAATTGGAAACAGTATTTTTGAGAACCGCCTGTTTTATGAATCCGATATACGTGAAGAACTTAATTTGATTAAAAAAGGGGAGACTTTTGAGAAAGAGATAATAGCTTCTAGAACATTAAACGGTGGAACAGTCTCCATTCTGTTAAAGGGCGCGCCAATTAGTTTTGATAACGAATATGCCGGCGGTGTGCTTATTCTTGAGGACCTGAAAATTGACTCAGCCAAAGCTAAAGGATCTTTAGTACAGTCAGCGGACTTTCAAAATTTTCTTGGTACTTTCTCGGATTTTTATATTGTTGTTGATAACGATGGTATTGTAAGGGTAATGCCGCCAACTGGAATTGAGATGTATGAGTTTCTCTTTGAACCGGATTGGAGTAAATCGGTCTTACAGACAAAAAAAATATCTTCACTTCTTTTCAAAAAACTGCTTGAGAATGTATTCTCCAGCAACAAAGTAGTTACAACTCAAATTCCTTTCATCAGAAATCATAGAGAAATCCCTGCCCGCGTTACACTGATTCCATTTAGTGATAATGGTTTAGTTGTCAACTGGGTGATTCTGCTCGTTAAGGATTTAAGCAAAGAAACCGAACATATCGGACTATCCGAAGAGGAAATTTCGGAACTATCAAAGTATCAGCAGATTACAGCCACAATTGTGGACGGACTGATAGGTGTAAATAAAAACGGAAAAATCACCTTTTGGAATGAGTCTGCCTCAAAACTTTTTGGTTTAACACGAAGCGAAGTATATGGAAAGTTTCTGGGAAAAATATTCCCCAGAATTGATGAAAAATATTTTGATGAATTGAAAAATCTTGTCCATGCCAACAATGAATGGAGAGGCCAGCTTTATAATGGGGAAGATGAAAGCATTGCCGATATTTTTGATGTGAAGATTGGAATTATTGGCGAAGGCGATGATGAATCGGTCTTTTTCTTATGTTCCCCAATCACAGAACGTATCAAGCTTGAAAAGAAATTAAAAGAATCTGAAGAACGATTCCGCAACATTGTTACGAATTCTCATGAATTTATATGTACCCTCGACACAAGGGGCAGAATTACCTATGCAAATCCTAATCTACTGGATGTATTCCAATACACGGAAAATGAAATTGTAAATCTCGACTTTACCGAATTGATTGATTCATATTATCTAATTAATGAAGTTTTTGACCTGAAAAGCATTGCTGAAAAGCAACTGCAAACAATTGAATTGCCTCTTATTACAAAACATGGTCAGCGAATTCATGTGCTCTCAAGTTTTTCGGTAGTTGCAGATATCAGCGGAAACATTCAGTATTACAACGTTATACTTACTGATATTACGTTAAGGAAGGAATCGGAAAAAGATCTGATGCTGATACGTTCCGTATTCGAAGCCTCACAGGATGGAATTGCGCTGCTGAGCAAGAAGAGAATAATTCTCGTAAACGATTCATTCGTGCAGATGTTCAATTACAAGAGCGCGAGCGAAATTCTCGGAAGAAATCCTATAGATCTGATTGACGATAAGGACAGAGAACGCGTAGCCCAAATGCTGGATCTTGCCGATGAAGGCAAAGAAAGTCCATCCAGATTTTATTTTACCGGTAAAAAGAAAAATTTTACTCTCTTCGAAGTTGAGAATTCTGTCTCATCATACGAAATCGAAAACGAAAAATTTACTGTTTGGATTTTACAGGATGTAACAGAAGAAAAAAAGGCTCAAAATGCACTGTTCGTTTCGGAGGAAAGATACAGAAGTATAACAGAAAATATTAATGAAAGTATCTGGACAGCTGAACGGCAGGATGGAAAATTAAAAACTGTTTTCTACACACCTGCTATCAAAAAAATAACAAGCTATGACGCAGAATCCTTCATCAGCAATCCTACGCTATGGAAAGATATCATTCATCCGGACTACGTCGATGAAACAGTTGATAAACTGTATAAATTTTACTCCGACCCGGCACGCCATTCCGATACATTCGAATACAAAATCATCGATACACTTGGTAATTCTATTTGGATCGAAAACAGAATTACTGTTGTTCGGGACAGAAACGGTAAGATCCAAAAAATATTCGGAATAGTCAGCGATATAAGTCTTTCAAAACGAGCTGATGAGGAATTAAAAAAATCGGCAGCTAACTTGAAAGAACTGAACGAAACAAAAGACCGTTTCATTTCGATCATCTCTCATGATTTGCGTACCCCATTCAGTTCAATCCTTGGATTCACAGATCTGCTCTTAAATGATAAAGAACTGGACGAAGAAGGTAAAACTCAATATATCCAATATATTCAGGAATCATCCAAGAGTATGCTAAGTCTTGTAAATTCTCTGCTGGATTGGACACGTCTTCAGACCGGAAGTATAAAGTTTGAGCCGGAGAGAATTAACGTAAAAGAGCTTATCGAAAAATCGATTCAGATATTATCCGGCTCTGCTTTGCAGAAGAAAATCAATCTGTTCTCTCTGATCCAGAAAGATTTTTATGTGCACGCTGATGAAGGTTTATTGCTGCAGGTTTTCAACAACTTAATCTCGAATGCAATAAAATTCACAGAGCCGGGCGGGAATATACGTCTTGATGCACGTGTTAATATTGAGAAAAAGCAGATCGAGTTTTCTGTTAAAGATGACGGTGTTGGAATCCGGAAAGAAGATATAAAGAAACTTTTCAAGGTTGATACAAAATTCACATCGAGTGGAACCGCAGGCGAAAAAGGAAGCGGGCTGGGGTTGTCTCTTGTGCATGATATAATTGTAAAACACGGCGGCGAGATTTGGGTGGAAAGCGAAAGCGGGAAGGGAAGTGAGTTTATTTTTTCTATTCCCGTTGCATCTTCGAACATTTTACTTGTTGATGACAATTCGACCGATAGACTGCTCTATTCAAAACTTCTTACGAGCCTTATTCCCAATTATAAAATTTTTAATGCAGAAAATGGAAAACTAGCATTGGATATAATCAGGCAGGCTTCTCCAGCACTCGTAATATCGGATCATCAGATGCCGGTAATGAGCGGTTACGATCTGGTCAAGCAATTGAATATCACGGAATTAAAATACAAACCCCCGGTTATTATTCTAAGCGGTGATATTACCAAAACCATTGAGGCTGAGTACAAAGATTTAGGTGTTGAGTATGTTTTTCAAAAACCGGTTAATCTGGCAGTATTCAAAAACGCAATTGAACGCTCGTTAAGAAAAGCAATATTCTCGTAAGATCATTTGCAGTATTGGAGTGTTAGACTGGAAATGATTACTCCCGCTGAATCGCACTAATCCGAATATTTATTTTAATTTTAGAACCATCCCGGTGGAATTTTCCAATTTTATCTTCCCGCGTAATTCATACATCGATTTCAATCCTGCGCAGTTCTTATCCGCAAGCACCTGCCACGTTCCTTCTGGTAAAGTATAATCCAATTCTTCTTTTGGATCGGCATTGAAGAGAACTATAAAAGAATCTTGTTCATGTTTTAAAATATATCCTAGACCAAATTTACTCAGCGGGTGTTCATAAAAAACGATATTATCATAATCCGCACGACGGAATGCATCATAGGTGCTGCGAAGAGTAATCAATCCTTTATAGTAGTTGAGAAGTTCCTTGTTTATCTCCGCATGCTTGTAGTTGATATAATTGGTTTCATTATCCTTGTTGTAGGAATTATGATCGATCTTGCCCTTGTCTCTGTCTTTAACATGGTCAGTGGAAGCAATTACTTTCGAACGGGCAAATTCTTGTCCCTCATGCAGCATTGTCATTCCCTGAGATGTTAGAAGAAATAATGCGCCGAGTTTATTAAGCTTCATCTGTACAATGGTTAGTTTAACGTTTTTATCAACATCCTTAATTTTCTTTTCCGGATCTACCTCTCGTGTTCCGATACGAATAAAATCACCGAGTGTGTAGCCGTCATGGGATTCAAGATAATTCACTGAATGTTCTTTCCTCTGGAATAATCCCAGCGTATCGCGGATCAATGTTCCATTTACATAACTTGTAATCCTTTTGGGTGAATTATTTCCGTACCACTTACCGAAGATCCAGCCAAGTCCATCTTTTGGATTTTCCCCTTTGATACCGTTACGGATCTGATCATTCCATGGCGCCCAATCGCGCTTTGAAAAACCTGCAGGATCGTATCCGCCTCCCCATGGTTCACAGGTAAAAATAACGTTAGGATTTACTTTTCTCGCTTCATCAATAATGCTTTCGATTGTTTCCCAATTCAAAAGTTTTCCAAGGTCAAAACGGAAGCCGTCAACATGGTACTCTTTCATCCAGTAGAGGATGCTTTCAATTATCAATCGGCGCATCATCGGGCGTTCTGTTTTCAGATCGTTTCCGCAAAAACTTTCGGTAATGTAATTACCTTTTGCATCCATACGGAAGTAATAATCTTTATCGATTTGTTTCAGATTTCCAATTTCATACTCGGATAGATGATTGTAAACAACATCCATTATTACGCCTATACCTTCTTTATGAAACGCCTTCACCATATCTTTAAATGCGTTAACTTGCAAACCATTCTTGCCGATCCATTTATTCCACTTCATCTTTTCACAACTCTCATTGTAATAAGCGGAAGGGGCAAAGAAGTTTGATGTCATGTATCCCCAATGATTACGCTCATAAGGATTCCATGTGTTAAATTTTCCGGAAAGTGAATCCATAAAAGGAATTTCTATGCTGCCGAACTCTTGTGAAGGTAATAGTTCTACTGTATTAACGCCCAATGCTTTAATATAATTGATCCCTCCTTGAATTCCTTTTTCAGTCAATCCTTTATACGAACCGCGATTCTTTGCCCCCGATGACTTATGCGCGGTCATATCACGCACATGCATTTCATAAATTATTAAATCACGCCAGTCGCGCTGAATCCAGTGTGTCCCCTCCCAATCATATGGAACATTTTTCATTACAATAGCACGGCGGGGATTCATGTAAGTTGTGTTAGATGAAACGGCTTTTGCATAGGGATCGACACAGATAGATTGGTTTTCGTTGGATATATCGTCACCCTTATGGAATATTTTGTAACCATAGTATGAGCCGTATAGCTCTTCATCGATATCAATTTCCCATACACCATCTTTATCGCGTGTAAGGAAGAATTCTTTCGATTTTTTGTCTTCCGGATTTTTAAATAAGCAAACCTTTACACCAAGAGCCGTAGGTGCGAAAAGCCGGAAATATGTCTTACCATCTATTACAAAAGAGCCAAGTTTTTTATCAGAATAAAATTGATCTAATTCTTTGTACCGTTTTTGAAATTCGGTGGAGTCCGTAAAGGATCTAGTGTAGCGCGTTTCACTTAAATACAAGTTTTCTCCTTTAGATATCTGTGGAATAAGAATGAAGCTAACTAGTGCCAACGCGGATATTATCGAACTTCTTTTCATAATTTTCACTTTTACCAAAAAAATTCCTCGAAGCTTGCTTCGAGGTTACAATTCTATAACAAAGGTCGAGGATTAAATACCTCGACCGAGTTTTAAAAAGCCCTTCCCTTTGGGAAGGGTAGGATGGGCATTATAACTTGAACACCAATTTTCCGTAAAGAAATCTTCCGCTAAAGCCCATCTGAACAGCATCCCACAAACCACCGGATTCTGTTAAACCCGGGTCCTGCTTGCTAGGATATACATCAAACAAATTTGTGCCGCCGATAACCAGAGAAAGATTTTTGCTGAAATCGTATGCGAAGCTAAGATCGGTTGTAAATTTTGAATCGTAAACGTTTTCCGCATCATTCCAGTCAATCAAAGTGGTTTTACCAAAGTAAACCAGACGAAGAGCGGTGTGTATATTTTCAAAGCTGTGTTCTAGACCTAAAGACATTTTTGATTTAGGTGCAGACGCCAGCAAGAAATATTTTTCGCGCTTTCCAAAATAAATATCTTCTTTGCCTTTGAGTTTAGAACTTGTCTTAACAGATCCTAATTCCATATTGTTGAAATTACCGGCATATGAGATTTTGAAAATATGAGAATCAAAATTCTTAGAGTAGGCAAGAATGACATCCAAACCGGTAGTTTTTGTGTCGAGTGCATTTGCAAAAAATTGAGCTGCGCCGACATTTAATGCCTGAAGTTGTGCTCCGATGTCCGGATCGTCGTTGTAAAAAGAACCGGTTAATACAATTCTATCTTTAATATTCACATAATAACCATCAATAGTTGCAGTGAAACCATCAAATAGTGTAGCGGTTAAACCGAGACTTCCGTTTACTGCTGTTTCTTCCTTCAAAGTAGGAATACCGAGTGCATGTGTAATTGTACTATTGTTCTTTGCTATAATTTTATTTAGACTTAAAAAACCACGTCCTTTGGGCGTGGTAATGAACAAAAGG
>CAYTUV010000060.1:0-16360 GCA_964441505.1 uncultured Melioribacter sp.
GAACGACTGAGAAATCTTACGATAATGCTACATAAAGATTTCTCACCACAAAAAATGTGGTTCGAAATGGCAGTGAAAAGAGTTCGCAACACGCTCGGTAGGCAGGCTCGAAATGACTTTGGAATCTTCTAAGACGGCCCCATCTAAAAATCTCTTCTTGTTCGTATTTGTTATTCTTCACCTCACTTCGTTCCGTTAAGAATAACACCGTGCGTAACGTGAGTTAGAGAATTTATTTGTGTCACAAAATTCGGATTAGAAATACCAACACATTCAAAATCATTCACACTGCCTCCGTTCTTCATTAACATGCTGAGTACGCCAAAAGCCATAGCTATACGATGATCGCCGAAACTTTCGAACGTAACATTCTGATCGGCAACTCTACTTTTTAATTCGAAACCGTCCTCAAATTCATTAATCGTTACTCCTGCTTTTCCAAAGTTATAACAAAGAGATTTAATTCTATCCGACTCTTTTACGCGCAATTCTTTTGCACTCGTAACTCTGAAAGTTCCTTCAGCGAATAATCCTGCCACGGAAAGAATTGGAATCTCATCTATAATGTTTGGAATAATTGCTTCGGGAATCACAATGTTTTTCAATTGACTCGAAAATACCCGGACATCACCAATCCTTTCCCCTTTCTCGAGAGCTACATTCTCGATTACGATTTGACCTCCCATTTGTTGCAGAATATCTATCAGTCCGGTTCGGGTTTCATTAAGAGAGACGGCCTTAATCACGATTTCAGAATTTTTCGTGAGCAATGCCAGTACAATGAAGAATGCCGCGCTTGAAATATCGGATGGAACATTCAGTTCAAAAGCCTGAGGATAGTTTTCTTTAGATGCAAAGATTTTTGTGCCTTCATTATCGGTGATTGTTTTCAGGTTGAGAAGTTTTTCTGTATGATTTCTTGTCGGCACCTGTTCTATTATTACTGATTCTTCTTCCAAATGGATGGCACAAAGCAGTAATGCGCTTTTAACCTGAGCGCTTGCAATCTGTAATTTGTAAACGACTGGTTTAATTGATGATGGTCTAATACGGATCGGCATCATACCATTTACATCCGCTGATATATCTGCACCCATCAAACGTAATGGTTCAACAATTCTTTTCATCGGTCGTTTTGAAAGTGAATCGTCACCGGTTATTACCGATTCGAATTTCTGCGCAGATAAAACGCCGCTGATCAGTCGTGCTGTGGTGCCGGAATTGCCTGCATACAGTTCGCTTTCTGGCTTGGTAAATCCTTTGTATCCTTTTCCTGTAACCTTAATCTGTTCCTCAGTAATTTCAAACTTACAGCCGAGTTTTTCAAAACAGTTCATTGTTGCACTAACGTCCTCCGAATCCGAACAATTACGGATGTAGGAGATTCCACCTGCCATTGCGGCAAACATAACAGCACGGTGAGAAATTGATTTATCGCCGCGCAGTTTTAATTCTCCATTAATACTTTCAATTTTCTTAAATGACTGGATCACTTATCGCACCACTTATCAATTAATTTATCTAGATCTTCCTGCGAGAGCTCACTCTTTCCATACATTTCTTTGATTACCCGCTGCCGCTGTGCTTCATACAGTGTCACCGCCGCTGCAACAGAAACGTTCAGACTCTGAATCATTCCGCGCATTGGTATATAGAAAGTTTCGTCCGCCAATTTTTCAGCTTCAGGTGAAACGCCCCTTTTTTCATTACCAAAAACTAACGCCACTTTTTGTGTCAGGTCGATGTCGTAAATATTCACTGCATTTTTATTAAGCATACTGGCGTAAACCTTATATCCCTGTTCACGCAATTGTTCATAGCAATTTCCGGTATCTGTAAATCTTTCTACATCGATCCATTTATTGGCTGATGAAGAGGATGTTTTACTTATTCGCGGAAACGATTCAAATGTGTAGAGCAGACTTATTTTGGGTATCCCTACAGCATCGCAAGTCCTAAAAATTGCGCTCACATTGTGAGGATCATGTATATTCTCCATAACCACATGAAGTGAAAACTGCCGCGCTATTGCCGTTGAAATGATTCTTTGCAAGCGTTCGTCAGTTTTGAACTTTCTCATTATTTATCGAAAATAAGTTTGTAAACGGTAAGGGGGTGTTCTCTTCGTGCCCGGTCAATTTTAATTTTTCTGTCCGAAGGACTCTGTAAATAAAATTTGAGCAGTTCGATTGTTTTATCAATCGCTTCATCTTCACCGTGTGCCCAGCTATCGCAACCTTTTATTGACGGTACCTCTGCTGTATAACCGTCATCAGTTGCTATTACATGAAGGTCTAAAACCAAAATCAATCCCTCTTTATTTCAATTTATATCAGGTTCTGTAATATAGTGATGCCGAAACAAGACTTCGACGAGCTCAGTCGAGTCGTTCGGCATTACATTTCAATATTAATAAAAGCTAACAGCTAAAAACTAACGGCTGAGAGCTATTTCAATATCCACCCGCAACTACTGCCTCGCCTTTAACAATCTTGACACTCGCGCTTGCACCAATTCTATCTGCACCGCTTGCGATCATCAACTTGGCATCTTCTGTGGTTCTAATACCTCCGCTTGCCTTAACACCAACAGTAGAGCCAACAACATATCTCATAAGAGCAACATCACCCGCTGTGGCGCCCCCTTTGCTGAATCCCGTGGATGTTTTAACAAAATCCGCTTTTGCTTCCTTCGCAAGCATGCATGCTTTTATCTTTTCTTCATCGGTAAGAATCGAAGATTCAATAATTACCTTACAGATGGCACCGAATTTTTTGGATGCGAGGACAACCTGATTTATATCATTAAAGACATATTCGTTCTCACCCTGTTTCAGCCTGCCGATATTAATAACCATATCGATCTCCTGCGCACCGTTCTTAAGTGCCTGTTCTGCTTCGAACCGCTTGGTCTCAGTGGTAGTGGCACCTAACGGAAATCCTATGACTGTACATACCTTAACCTTTGTACCACTTAGCAGTTCTTTGCACATCGGAACAAATGAGGGATTTACACACACAGATGCAAAGCTATATTGTTTTGCTTCCTCGCAGAGTGTTTTAACTTCCTTGGGAGTAGCATCAGGTTTCAGCAAGGTGTGGTCGATCATCCTTGCGACATCTTTATCGATATGTTCACCAACACCAATACTTGCGGCAATTCTTTCTGCACCGTTGGTAATTATATTCTTTACCGCGGTCCGCTGGTCAATTACATTTCGTTCCCATCCCGCACAGGTTCCGCCCGTGCAATAAAAATCTTGCAGCGACTTTTCAATGAAAACTTGCGATACAACTTTGTCTATTAATCCAGTGCCCATTAACTATGCCAATTTTTGTTTTGTAATTTTTATATATGCAAGAAAGGTATTTTGAAGCAGCATTGCAATAGTCATAGGTCCAACACCACCGGGTACAGGTGTAATAAATGATGCTTTTTTAGAAACACTTTCGAAATCAACATCGCCAACAATCTTATAACCTTTAGGTAATGTAGAATCCTCAACACGATTGATTCCAACATCTATGACCGTAACACCCTCTTTAACCATATCGGCAATAATAAAATTGGGTTTGCCGATTGCCGCTATTAGAATGTCTGCATCTTTAATATAGTGAGATAAATCTTTTGCTGCGGAATGACAAACAGTCACAATTGCATTAGCACCTTCTTTTTTCTGAAGCAGCATATTGGCAACGGGTTTGCCAACTATATTACTTCTTCCTACTACAACAACATGTTTACCGCTTGTTTCAATTTTATATCGCTTGATCAGTTCAAGAATTCCATTTGGCGTGCAGGGATAAAAAGTATCTTTTCCAATAACAAGATTTCCAACACTAATTGGATGAAAGCCATCAACATCTTTGGCAGGAAAAATTCTCTCAATCACTTTCTCTTCATTGATATGTTTTGGCAAAGGAAGCTGCACTAGAATTCCATGATATTCATCATTTGAATTGTACTGTTCAATCATCTCAAGAAGCTGCCGTTCCGATGTTTCAGAAGGAAGGATTTCAACTCTGGAGAGCATTCCGATTTCCGCACAGGCTTTGCCTTTAGATTTAACATAAGACTGAGATGCCGCGTTATCACCAACCATAATGGTGACTAAACCGGGTACTCGGATATTCAATGACCTCAACCATTCAATCTTACTCTTGAGTTCTTCGCGAATCTCCGAAGCAATTTTTTTACCATCAATAATTATTGCCATACTATGCCATGCAGTCGTTTTAAAAGGCTATAAAGTCATTTCGAGCCTGCCTACCGGTAGGCAGGCGAAGTCGAGAAATGGACTTATTTATTTTGGTCACACACCTCGACTCCGCTCGGTGTGACTATTTCCCTGAATTTATCCAATGAGATCGGTACTCAGTTTGACTAAAAATGATTTTCGTGACAACCTGAATTCCTAACTAACTTTTTTTTCGAATTCAGGAATAAATATTCTTTCTATCTCAAGTGTTTTGCCGGTCGTCGAATCAACTTTCAGAAATACTCCTGTCAGATGAACATTGTCGAACGCTGTCTGATACTTCTGCGGTGTCTGATACAAGAAACGGTTTAAAGCGGCTTCTATCTTCATACCAATGACTGAATCATAAGGTCCCGTCATTCCGCAATCCGTGATATACCCTGTACCATTTGGAAATATTCTTTCATCTGCAGTTTGCACATGCGTGTGAGTTCCAATTACGGCAGAAACTTTCCCATCAAGAAAATATGTCAACGCAATTTTTTCAGCAGTAGCTTCCGCGTGCATATCAACAATAATTACTTTCGTTTCCTGTTTCAGTTTTGTAAGGGCGTACTCTGCAGATCTGAACGGGCAATCAATCGGCGACATATACGCTCTGCCTTGCAAATTTAGTACAGCCACCTTTCCCATTCCACTGTCAAAAACATAATAACCATTTCCGTGCGTACCCCTTGGATAGTTAAACGGGCGAAGCGCGCGGGGGTCTTTTTTAAGATAATCTTGGGATTGAGGTTTGTCCCATGTATGGTTTCCGCCGGTAATTACGTGTACTCCGAGATCAAAGAGAAATTTAGCTTCCTTTTCGGTGCAGCCCTTACCATCAGCGGCATTCTCACCATTGGCGATAACTACCTCGGCGTTGTACTTCTTTATCAAACTCGGTAAATAGAGCTGAACGATATTCAGACCGGGTTGACCGATGATATCGCCAATAAATAAGATGTTAATCGTCATTATACTCTTTCTTTTAGTGTGCAATATATCTAAAAACGAGGGAATACGAAAAGACAAGACGTTTATGCAAGATTCTAGATATCCGAATGATGTACGGGAGACAATTAAGAAATAAATTTATACTGCGCTGACTTTACAAATTACGAGTGAGATTAGGAAAGAATTACTAGTAGGAAAATATGAAAAATCAACAATTGTCATGTTGATCCCAATTCAACTGGAGAAACATTCCAATTTTAGTCAGCCTCTATACAGTATTTGTTCTTATTTTATGATTCCAAAACTCCATCCGTTGTCTTTGAGGAAAGCTTCAAGATTCATATGTGGCACTTTAAATTCACGACAAACTGCCGGAATTCTTTTTGAAGATGAAATTCTTTCCTGGCTTACAACATATACCAATGTGTTCTGACCAAACAAAGTAACTTCTTCCATTTTTTCAATAGCTAAGGCAACTATCCATGGATCTGCCTGATTCTTCTCATTTTCAGAATCTATGAGGGTCGGAAATTTCTCAAGAATTTTTGCAGTAAGTTCAACTTGCTTATCGGTAATACCGAAAAAATATTCGTGTTTATCTTTTATCCATTTTGCAATAAAGTCAGGGTTCTCTCTATCCGGATTAAATTCTTCATAAACAAATTCATGAGAAATTATTTTCCCCGCATTAAAAAGCTTTTCAAGTTCTTGCCAAACATTTGGTATTGGGATATAATTATGAATTCTGTTCAAAGAAATAAAAATGCTTGAATCAAAGCAATATATTTTTTCCTGATCGCTACTCATTGCTTGCTATGTAGTTAAAACCCATTTCAAGAGCATCGGATGCGGTTGTGTAATCAATTTTGTTGTTATAAACCGCTTCTAAAATAAGATTGTAAAATTTATCACCCCTTGCACTTTTACTTAAAACAGGCGGTGCAGGTGCACCAGGTTTTTTATCCTTTTTGGGCGGGGCTGGTTGTTCTTTGAGATCCTTCAGAAAACCAAAAAAATCTTTTTCTTTAATGAACTTTCTTTCAAAATTTCTTCTTAAATAAACTTCACGACTTACTTTAAATCGCTTTGCCAATTCAGCAAGATCTTTTATGTTTTCTATAGGATAAACATTGGTATCGGGAATCAGAAATTTTCCGGCAAAATCGTTGCACTCAAATTCTATGTCTTGTTTTGCACTAGTAATATCAGGAAGACAAATACCAGATTGGTGTTTGATAATATGAGCCAGTTCGTGAAACAGTGTAAAAATTCTGCGTGGTTTGAAAGTGTCGGAATTTATAATTATTGCGTAAGGCGGTTTATCACCTGCATAACAAAAGCCGTCTAATTCTTTTTCGGGCATAGAAAACTGGAAAACAAAAATGCCCAGTTGCTGCTCTATGCTGTTTCTCCATTTTTTAAAGGCATCGTCATAATTGCTGAATTTCTCTTGTTCGTCAATGGTAATTTTCAGTTTTCCCCTTAGCCATTCTGTAATTTTTCCATCAATTACTTTTGTTTCTTTTTTCAAAAAACTTTTAATGTCATTTTGCCACCTGTATTGATTTGTCCAAAATTCTTCTCCTAAAATTTCTCTTGCCAGTTCAAGATATTTATGTGCCCGTCTCATTGCCAAAAGAGTGTCGGGAGATAGACGAGCGTGGCTGAGGGCAAGGTTTCTAAAGTCCTTTGGCTTTTTTAGTTTTGGCGGGGGGGTGGGTAATAAAAATACAGCCAACTGCCGTTTGTAATAGTTGGCAATGCTTTTCAGGTAACCTAAAGGGATTTCGTTTCCATTAATTTCCCAGTTAGAATATCTTTCCGTTGGAATTTGCAATTTGGTAGCAATTTCTTCTGGTTTATAGCCCGCTTCTTCTCTTGCCCACTGCAAGACCTGTGGTTTAACCTGTATTTTTATTGTTTGTGGCATTCTGTTTCTTTTCAATATACGAATATATAACAAATCTATTTCTACTGTATCTGTAATATCTTTTCAATTACTTCGCTCGCTTGTCTGAGAACATGCTTGTTGTGCAAGGATCGGAGTATCTCCCTCGATAACACCCGAAATGTTGATGACAACTTAACACAAAAAATATAATTCTCACAGACCTCACTCCATTTAAAACCAGCGGGCAGACCTAAATCCCCATCCTAATCCACCGCGGCTGAAGGAGGGGATGGAGCGAAGCGACAGGGGTGTGTCTATCTATTTGTAATATACTTACCCGATGATTTTTCTCCGTATATAGTTAAATGCCGAATTTGCAATTCCCTCAAACAATATTCTGGCAGCTTCATCCAATGCTTTATCCTTAAGCTTTGTTTTGAGGTCATCAAAATAGGTTTTGAATGATGTAAACTTTCCTTTTAATTCTCCGGCACTAATATCCTTATTAATTTGTCTTACAAGATCCTTCTCGTCTATTTCAAAACTATCTATTAAGCGGGCTATCAATTTTGTATAGGGTTCCAGTTTAACTACCACTTGATTTCTATTCCTGGCATAATCCAAACTTGATCCGTTATCTACAACAAATTTTTCGATGAACCTTATTACATGTAGATCATCTATGTAAAAACGAATCGTCCCCTTTTCCAAATCCTCAACCTCAATGTTTTTGTTTTGGATTGCCTTTAAGAGAAGCCGCCAGTTTTCCGGAGTGTCTTCCAGATTTCTGTACTTAACGGATTCCAATACTTCCAGCGTTTTTAATTTCGTGGGTGGTATCCTGAGCACTTTAATCCAATCATTATTGTCTTTCACTTGTGATGAATCAACATTAATCTTCAAGTGGTGAAATATTAACGCTTCAAATTCTGTTTTAGTCAGCGATCCCAATCCATTATTATCAAGATTTATCAATATATCGTCTGCTAAATTTCGGGAAAAGTTTACCCGATCTTTTGACAATATACATTCGGAAATTTTGTTCGTCCCTATCATTTTTTGCCTCTCTTGTTCTTACTCCAATTATTTAGCAACATTAACAAAATTTTAAAGTGTCGTATTCATTCTCTTGAATGGGCATACTATTTTGTAAACGGTATTTTGCCAAAGCCGAGATTTAGACCCACTTGCGCAACGAGAGTTCCGCTATCTTCTTTTTCATTTGTATAGTCCCTGCCGAATGTAAGAGATACTGAAACATCGTCATTGTATTTATATTCTACATTGCCTGTTAGTCTATAGGCATTTTTCAAGAAGAAATTTCTACTATTGATTTTCGAAAATTTAGCGGTACGGTTAATATTTATTTCCGTCCTCTGTATGTATTCACATGAAAGTGAAAAATCATGGATGGAAGCAATTATCCTCCCGCCGAAATCGAAAACATTTTGAGTTCCTTCCTCTTTAGTATTTCCGATCACTCTTGCCACCGCGAGAAGATCAACTGAAGGATCTTCTAATATGTAGGAAGCAGTAATCCAAACACCCCATTTATCAAATTTGCCGTCGCTGAAACTATCATTACGAAAATTCATTGAAACAGCCGAAGCCATCGCAACACTATATTGCCGCAACTCATCTTCTTTTTGAATCTTGAGACTTAATTCTCTTCTCTCCTTTTCTAGTTCCGCCAGTTGATCTGAGTTTTGCGGATCGAGCATATCCGCTAATATATTCTCTAATTTTTTTTGAAATATCTTTAATGAATCCCTTGGATGTCCGGCTATTAACAACCATCGCGCACCTAATCCAACGCGAGTACCCAACGTATCCGATATTTCTGTCTTTGGGACTGTAGCAAAAGAGATAGATAAAGTTTGCATAATTGTCTGACCTAGACCTGCATTATAGTAATCATCAAAAGTAAGGTTGGGATGAGACGCCAACCAGTAAGGCGCCACTTCAAGTGCACCCCCTTGTTGAACTGATGAGACAAAACTTGCAGCTACAGCTCTTGGTGTAGTTGGTTTACTTATTGAATTTGGTTCAATACCTAATAAAACGAACGCAGGCGACGGGGGTGTTTGTATGTCGCTGATCTTTTTTTCTTGTGCATAACAGTCTATAAATACAGATAGACTACAAATTACAGTTAAAATGAAACTTCTGATTTTCATAATTCCTCCAAGTTCAGATGAATTTAAATTCGGCTTCATAGTTAATTGAATCACCTTCGTTAGCTACCGTGGCTTCAAGTCCGTATGTACAATCTTTCACACCACCATTCAGTTGATATGTAATACTAGTGCGATTTGTTTTATTATTCACATCGGAAACAATTGTTTTTACTAAAAGGGTCTTAGTCTTGAGTTCTGCCCCATCACCAATTTTTTGGTTTTTGATTTGACCAGCTGCTATTTTCTCTCCGTTAATTGATACATATGAAGCACCAATTTGAGCATCTCCGATAATAATAGTCAGGAATATTTCTCCCGCCGCTACTGCATAATCTGTTTTTAATACACATGCCATAATTAAACCTCCTTTTATTTTTGCCTATTCGTCTTCGGCTAAATCCAATTCTTTTATAAAATTATTGATGATAGTTTCTTACAACATCGATTATTCCTTCATCTTAAACCCTATGTAAGTTCCGGAACTGATACCCATCAGAGTTAATAATGTGTTGTTGAATTCGGGCATTGTCAAATCTGCCCAGACTGAACAAATAAAAATAATTCCCAGTACAATAGTCCATACAACTATCTGAAGCCTGTGAACGCCATCGTCAGAATTTCCTCCCAATAAATCTTTCCAATAACTGCCGGATGTAGTTTCTAATTTCGTCGCCTCAGCCCCTTTAGCAACGTCATTTTTTTCGCCCTCGGAATTTTTAGAAGCATTTGTAGCATCTATCGCACGGGCACCCAAAGCGGTGGCTGAGCTAATTCCAATCAGAATTAACACAGAATCCGTAATGGTGTTTATATCGCCGGTAGCTGCCCATATAAAGACGAATGAAACAAGCACAAGAACAGTCCAGAACAAAACTTGCGACCGGGCGAGACTGTATGTTCGCTTGTATCCCTCAGGAACATTAGCCGTGGGTGTATCACGTAAAAGATTTGTTTTTTTATAGAGTAAATAGATCACCAGCTGAAAAGCGATGAAGAAAGGAACAAATACCCAGAACTGCCATTTGCGTATTACAATTAATGTAAATGCATTTTCTCTGCTTGGAACAGGAGGGCCATTTCTTACTCCAACACTTATGGTAACAAATCTTGTCAATGCATTTGGTCTTCCTAATATAGTATTCCATGTTGCCCTGGTGCTGTCTGTACGCTTCAGAAAGAATCGTAATTCTTTTCGGTTGATGTCTACAATTAGTGAACGACAATCGACAAGAGGCATTCCATTAATGTAAAGCAGCAGCGATTTGCTCTCGGTTGTTTGTAAAAGTTTTTCTAATTGGGAAACATACACGATGACCCATTCATTCAATCCGGCAGAACTTTTACCCTCAATATTTATCACACTATCTACTTTTGCTGTTGTGTCCTTTGTGCCAGTATTATCCGAAAAAGCCCGGCTAGTTGAATAACAGGTTACTAAGCATGCAGATAGTAATAAGAGCATCGATTTGCGAATTTTTAATGTTCTCATATTTTATATCCTCCTAGTGTTTTCTAAAATTGGCTTTTGAGATTCCGACTATCGAATAAATATTTTTAGACATCTACGCCAACACCATTTGCCATTACAGGCAATTTATCTAACTGCCAGTTATCCGATGTTATCTGATCCTTGAAACACTGCGTTCTGTAAATTGTTCGCTGGAGAATCGGATTAGTGTGATACTTCAACCATTGGTGGCGTATATCTACATACGAAGTTATCCACTTCTTTTCATCACCGCCTTTTGCTGGCGGATACTCACCAAATCTTTTTCTTAAAAACTGAGGTACGCTTCCGGAATGAATGTAGCTGTCGTAAATTGCAAGCATACTCAGTGGTAAAGTAAATCCGTTCTTTTCAAAAAATTCATATGCCGGTTTGTAATAGGCAATATCGAAGAACTCATCCTGTGTAGAGCGCATTATCTCATCTTCTTTTGCTGCAGTTCGTAATAAATCTTTAAATGTTTTGTTATCTACCAGAGGCTGCTTTCCGATCGTGTTGATGTATTTCGAAAATTGTTCTGCATAAGTGCCGTTGTTGCGGATATACATCTCAATCAGTTTCGCGAGGTTGCCCTGCTCTGTGGTTTGACTTCTTCCGTACGTAATCTGCCGTGTACCGTTTTTACCATCGGCAAGAATTGTAATCTGACTGTACTTGCCTTCAGGGGTACCTGTTTCAAATACATTAATGACCCGTGTTATTAGCCGCTTAATCGTTTCAGTTATCATCTTTCCTCCTATAAGTTATTTTAGAACTTTTTAATGAGAATTAACTTCAATTTCTAATTAAGAATATATGCAGAGTCTGATAATCTCCTCTTTACAGGAGATGCCGGATAAGCACAGCAATAAAGGAATGTTAGTCCTTAATAATATTTGCTACGTTATTTGTAAACAGAATAGAACAGAAGAGAATGAAATTTATTTATTCTAAAATAATATCAATCAAAACCCAATTCAGCTTATCCCCAATTACAGGATGGATCAACACAACTGGTGAGGATTAAATAGAAAGTTCCACTAGTTCTTAGGGAGTCTGTATTGAACATAAAAAAAATAAAATCTTGCATCAAGAAGATTTTATTGCCTCAGGAGCATAGGCGTCAACTTAACGATGAATTTTTATTAACAACTCCGGCACCTGCCTACCGCAGGCAGGTTCATGCTGGAGAATACAAACTCACTCAAAATTCTGGACTTTAGTCCAAAACAGAGTAACAATTTGGGCTAAAGCCCTTGGTTTTTGTGCTCTTGTTTTTTCCCCCGACTTAAAAAGTCGGGGTTATAGCAATAAACTTCTACTAACTACTAAGTTGACGCTAATGTGCCTCAGGAGGGATACAGAAGACGGGAAACGTGAAATGTGTATAATTAAATTGTCATTTTACTTCTCATGTGCAACTTCCTTTTTCATTTCAGTACATTAATTATCTCCCATCAATCTGTTTGTTCTCTAGCAACAGATTTTGTAAAATCAACCCACATTTATTCAATCGTAACCATTCAGGAGATCCGTTAATGTTCCGCAAATTAATACTGGCCAAGCACAATTTTTCTTTTCTACAGGTAACAGCACAGACAGAAAAACCGCAGCAGGCAGATACAATTCTAAATGCCGCATATAAAGAATCAAAGTCATCTGATAAGAAAGTCTTTCTAATCTTTCACGCATCGTGGTGCAACTGGTGCAAAAGATTAGATAAAGCAATGCAGAGTGAAGAACTTAAAAAAATATTTGAGGACAACTTTGTGATCACTCATTTAGATGTTCTGGAAGTGGGGGAAAAAATTGCGGCTTTGGAAAATCCCGGCGGCAAAGAAATTATGGCTAAACTTGGCGGAGAAAAATCCGGTTTGCCGTTTTATGCTTTTCTAGATGCAACAGGTAAAAAACTTGGCGACTCCAACGTGATGCTGAAAAATATGAATATCGATTATCCCGGCAGTGCCGAGGAGATAGAAGTTTTCGGCAAAATTCTGAAATCATGCAAAGCATATGGATGAAAAACAGGTCGAAACCATTCTGGAATATTTAAAAAAGAACGCACCGAAAAGCTAAACCTATACAGCTAAACATGGCAGGTAAAATTAAAAAAGGGAAAGAGAATTTAATCTCTTTCCCTTGAAGGATTTTTTCAGAGCAAATCTGAAGAATTACTTACTCTCTTCAGTTTCAAAATCACCAGTCTCACGTTTGCTCTGCCATACAGCCCATGCAATTGCAACCGAGCAGATGACCGCAGCAATAATTCCAATTACCATTGAACCTGATTTTGGCGCAACAACACCGTAATTAAGAACCATACCGAGTGTCAGCAAGCTGACCATGTTCATTACTTTAATGAGAGGATTGATTGCAGGTCCTGCTGTATCTTTAAGAGGATCGCCTACAGTATCGCCGGTTACAGCAGCTTTATGAGCTTCCGAACCTTTTCCGCCGTAAAGACCGTCTTCAATCATCTTCTTAGCATTATCCCATGCGCCGCCTGCATTCGCCATAAATACTGCGAGAAGCTGGCCGACTAAGATCATTCCTGCAAGGAATCCGCCGAGCGCATAAGGACCTAATAAGAATCCAACAAGCATTGGTGCCATGATTGCAAGAAGTCCCGGACCAACTAATTCTTTTTGAGCAGTAACGGTACAGATATTAACAACACGACCGTAATCGGGTTTCTTTGTACCTGCCCAGATTTCTTTATCGCGGAATTGAATACGGCATTCATGAACAATATAGAATGCTGCGCGTCCAACCGCTCTGATAAGCATACTGCTGAATAGGAACGGAACAGCACCACCTATTAAGAATCCTATAAATACTACCGGATTAGCAACGGTGAGTTTTCCTGCTTCCAGTAAATATTGAGGTACTGTAAGAAGATCAATTTTATCTTCACTTCCAACGGCAATGATAGCAATAAAGCTTGAGAATAATGATACTGCGGCAATTACTGCTGATCCGATTGCAATACCTTTTGTTTCTGCTTTTGTTGTATTACCAACTGCATCAAGATCGGCAAGAATCTGACGTGCATGTTTGTAACTTCCCGGTTTTTCTTTTTCCATTTCATCTTTATCGTAGCCCATTTCGCCGATGCCGTTAGCATTATCGGCTACAGGTCCAAATACGTCCATCGAAATGGTATTTCCCGTAAGGGTCAACATACCAATACCTGTCATAGCAACACCGTATGCAATAAAGAGTGGAGGTGTGCCTGCATATGTAAGAACCGATAAGAAAATTGCAAGCGCAATAACAAGAATCATTGCTACTGTGCTTTCGTAACCAACTGCAAATCCCTGAATGATGTTTGTTGCGTGTCCTGTTGTACAAGCTTTTGTAAGACTCTTTACAGGAGCGTGACTTGTATGCGTATAATAACTTGTAACCTTATTCAAACCAACCGCTAAGAATACACCAATTAACGCCGTAATGGCAGGACGTAAATCAAGTCCTTGAACTCCAAAGTTAGCAAACCATGGCAAGTTGTTTGGATCTACAGCCCAATAACCAAGACTCTTAAGTTCTGCTAATTTAGCTACGCCAAAATATTCCGGAGTAAAGTGTAAATAGCTGAAACCGAGAACAAAAAATCCAACTACACTAATAACGGATCCAATCCAGAAACCTCGGTGAACACTTTTAAGTGCTGTATCGGAAGTATCGTTCGCTCCGGCTTTAACTGTGTATGTAGAAATGATAGAACCGAGTACACCAATACCGCGAACTAATAATGGAAAGATAACTCCCTTGTGTCCGAATGTTGACATACCAAGAATCATTGCTGCAACAATTGTAACTTCATAACTTTCAAAAATGTCTGCTGCCATACCTGCGCAATCGCCAACGTTATCGCCAACATTATCGGCTATTGTAGCTGCGTTGCGCGGATCATCTTCAGGAATATCTTTTTCTATTTTACCAACTAAATCTGCGCCTACGTCTGCAGCCTTTGTATATATACCGCCACCGACACGCATGAACAATGCGATCAAAGTACCGCCGAATCCAAAGCCTAATAATGCTTCGTAAGCAAGATCACCAAACAGTAAAAAGATCAATGTGCCGCCGAGCAATCCTAAACCGTCGGTCAACATACCGGTAACTGTACCGGTTCTGTAACCAAGCTGCATTGCTTCACCGTAACTTCTTTTAGCTGCTGTAGCAACTTTTAAATTTCCGATTGTAGCCAGACGCATTCCAACAAATCCAACTAACCAGCTGAAGATCGAACCAATTAAGAAAGCACCGGAACGGCCCCATTGGTATGCACTTTCACTCCCTTGATAAGTAAGGAAGAGAAGAATTGTTATGATGATAATAAGGGGCCCGATTTTCTTAAACTGTGCAGATAAATAAGCATTTGCACCTTCGCGAATTGCTGCGGCAATTTCTTGCATTTTCTTAGTGCCGCTATCGGCAGCAGAAACTTGTTTCACTAAGAGAAGAGCGTATAGAAGACCAGCAACTGCAATTCCAAGTACAGTTAATAACGCTCCGATTTCAAGTGGAGTGTATTTAGGATCGGAGAAAAGCGAAAATGGGATGAATTTCTTTGCGCTTTCAATTAGTGCCGTCGGTTCTTGCGATGAGGCACCTGGCATCCAGATAAAACCGGCGGCGAAAAATATCAAGAGTAAGACAAGATAATTGCGCCGGGTAGTTCTGGAGCGGAAGAATTTTTTAAACCGATTCATAGTTTTCCCGTAATTCAGTTAGAGATTATGTTAGTTATTTGTTTAGATCTACAGATCTATTGAATAAATTTTTCTATCATTGATTTGCATGGAAATAAAACGGTCATCTGGTACGGAAACTTAGTTCTCAGAATGGATTCTCTCTTTTTGAGTTCAAAAGTGATTATCTAACGAATATTTGCCCTTCTTTTTAAGATATATTATTGTCACTGCCTGGGGTCAACAAAATTCGGATATTTTTTTCTTTTCGGGCAGAAAACTATGGTTTTTAATTTTAATTCACAAACAAAATTAAGTCAAATTACACGCTAAATTTAAATGCTCATGAGATACTAAATTCAGATTACTCCACATGAACCTTTGATTTTGTATCTTACCACCAGCATTTTTAAAATACTTTTTAATTTCAACTCAAACCCAATTGCTCAATTAAGATTAACATTTCCTTAATAATAAATAGGCAGATTATATTATGAACTATCTCAATGAACTTTCTTCCAACAAAACGATATTTTTCAATTTCATGAAAGAAAGATATAATGTGTATCAGAATTCCAATATTTTTTTTAGAGATATTCAATACGCAATAAAGAGTTTTTTGGAGAAGAAGAACAAGAAAATCAAATATTCCGAAGCCGAGACAATTGCTAAAGAATTTATTAAACAGATGGAAAACGATAATCAATTAAAAAAAATGTCAAATAATGCTTGGAAAGTGAATTTTTCTTTCGAGAAGAGTGTTATAGAATCTGATGATGCAATTGTACCAAAAAATTAATGAGAGAAAGGATTCACAATGAGTTCACAGGAAAACTTTCAACCTGCACTTATAGAAGACAAATGTGAGATAGACATAACAGAAAAAGCAATCAAGCAAGTAAAACGAATTAAAGA
>CAYTUV010000061.1:0-15949 GCA_964441505.1 uncultured Melioribacter sp.
CAACTTATTAGTTATATAGGGTTCTGTCAAGCTAAATCTAATACCATTTCTCTGTCGTGCTAAAACAAAAAACTTTCATTAATAAACTGCGTGGATTTGGAATGATGAATCGATGGTGAAGTGTATCGCGTTAATTATAAGACCGCACTGGTTTTCGTTTCTATGTTTACCACAACAAGGAAAACCAATACAATTTATTAAGATACTTTAACGTTAGTTACTTTACCGGCAAAAGTTTGAGAAAAATATGGCTGCGTTAATAGTAAAAAGGTTATGGAAAAAAGATATGTTTTAATTTTTGTTGTTGATACCATTTTATATCTAGAATAGTTGAATGATTTAATGACCCCACAATTCTCTATCAAGACTTCTATACTGAATAGCTTCTGAAATATGCTGAGGCTTTATCTCTTTTGATTCATCCAAATCTGCTATTGTGCGGCTCACTTTGGTTATTCTGTCAAAAGCCCTGGCAGATAGTCCTAATTTTGTCATGGCCATTTTTAATAATTCTTCACACTGATTATTTATAATACAGAATCTGCGGATTTCCTTCGAAGCCATATCCGCATTTTTATAGATATTTTTTATCCCTATAAACCTTTCCTGTTGAATTTTTCTTGCTCTGATTACTCGTTTTCTAATATCAATTGACTTTTCTCCTACCGAACTTGAAGCCAATTCTTTGAATTTTACAGCCGGTACTTCAATGTGAATATCAATTCTATCTAGTAGCGGGCCTGAAATTTTTGCCATGTATTTTTGAATTTGTACAGTATTGCATGTACACTCCTTATTAGGATCGGTGAAGAATCCGCAAGGACAAGGATTCATTGCTGCAGCTAACATAAAATTAGCAGGAAACTCCAGGGACATTTTGGATCGACTAACGGTCACCTTGAAATCTTCGAGTGGTTGACGTAATACTTCCAATACATTTTTTTTGAATTCCGGCAACTCATCTAAGAAAAGTACACCATGATGTGCAAATGAAACTTCACCAGGCCGGGGGATTGTACCTCCTCCGATTAACGCCGCATCAGAAATTGTATGATGAGGACTTCTAAATGGCCGCTCGGTTATCAACGCTTGATCTTTACGAAGAATTCCGGCTACAGAATGAATTTTTGTTGTTTCAAGAGCTTCCTCAAAATTTAGCGGTGGAAGAATTGATGGAAATCTTTTGGCAAGCATTGTCTTGCCAGATCCCGGAGGACCGATCATTATAATATTATGCCCGCCCGCAGCTGCAATTTCTAGTGCACGCTTTACATTCTCTTGACCTTTTACATCCGAGAAGTCAAGTGCATAAGTATTAACTTGAGAAAAAATGTCATCTTTATTCGTAAAAACGGCCTCAAATTTTTCTTCTTTATTCAGAAATTGGATTACTTCCGTGAGATTCTGCAAACCATATACACTTATACCTTCAACTATAGATGCTTCCACGGCGGAATCTAAAGGAAGAATAATTTTTTTTATTCCACGTCTTCTTGCCTCAACTGTAATGGGCAGTGCCCCTTTGATTTTGCGAAGTGAGCCATCAAGTGATAGTTCGCCAAGAATAAAAATCTGATTAAGTAAATCTGTTTTTATTTTTTCCGTTGCGGCGAGGATACCGATTGCAATTGGCAAATCGAATGAACTGCCCTCTTTTTTGATGTCAGCCGGCGCAAGATTAATTGTAATTTTTTTTAGAGGAAATTCCATTCCGGAATTTTTAATAGCGGCAAGTACTCTTTCTCGGCTTTCTTTGACTGCATTATCGGGTAAACCGACAATAGTTATAGAAGGAAGTTGTTTTTCGTAATGAGTTTCAACTTCTACAAGATAAGCATCAATACCGAATGTGGCACCGGAGAGGACTTTGGAAAACATATTCGTTCCCCGATTTTGAATTTAAACTAAGAAAATTTTCTGAAACAAAAAACCCCGATATTATCGAGGAGCATAATAAAATTTTAAGCCACTTTACTTGAACTTCCTCAAAAATTCTAATCTGTCTTTCAGGTTTTCAACCGGAACTAATAATTTATCCTTTCCATAAATAGCGTCATTTCTATTTTTGAAAACCAACTCATAGTCTTTACTCATCACAATAGCTTCTTCGGGACAAACTTCTTCGCAGAAGCCGCAAAAAATGCAGCGCAACATATTAATTTCAAATTTATGAGGATATCTTTCTTTCTCTAAATCGGTCTCAGCGGCTTGAACTTCGATTGCGAGTGCCGGACAAACACGTGAGCATAATCCGCAAGCAACACAACGTTCTACACCATTTTTTTCCTGAACAAGAACCGGACGGCCACGATAAGACGCTGGCGGTTCAAACCTGGCTTCAGGATATTGAAGTGTAACGTTCGGCCGGAACATACTTTTTAAAGTAAGCGCCATTCCTTTTATGATTTCCGGTATGTATAACTTCTCCAGAATGTTTAAATCTTTTTCCCTTTTTTGCACAGACATCTTTTACCCTTTTATTCTGTTTGCGAACTTATGTTCGCGCTACTTGTTATAATCCAAAAATCATTATTAAAGCTGCAACCCAGATAAGATTTGCCAGGGCTAAAGGAAACATCACCTTCCAACCAAGATTCATCAACTGATCGTATCTAAATCGCGGTATTGACCATCTGACCCAGATAAAGAAAAATAACAGAGCTCCAATTTTGATGAACAATGAGGCAATCTGAATAATTGTTGTCAGTGTAAAACCTAATCCTAATTTTTCTATATAAGGCACCTGATAACCGCCGAGATATAATGTTACTATAATTGCACTTGCTATAGCCATGTTTGCATATTCAGCAAGAAAGAATCCGGCAAATTTGAATGAGCTGTATTCAGTATGATAACCACCAACTAGTTCAGGCTCTGCTTCCGGTAAGTCGAATGGAAGTCTGTTAGTTTCAGCAAAAGCCGAGACGACAAAAGTTATAAAACCTATAGGCTGAAGAATTGCATTCCACATCCATCCATGCTGAGCCTCAACAATTTTTACGGGACTCAAAGATTGGGACATAAGTAAAACTCCTGCTACTGAAAATCCCATTGAGACTTCATATGATATCATCTGTGCTGAAGAACGTATTCCACCAAGCAATGAATATTTACTTCCCGAAGACCAACCGGCAAATGTTATTCCATAAACTCCCAGCGAGGTAAGTGCAAGGACGTAAAGAATTCCAATATTGACGTCCGCAACAACTAAATTAATTTTATAACCAAACAATTCTATTGGGGGACCTAAAGGAATTACAGCATATGTAGTAAACGCTACAAACAATGCGATGAACGGAGCCAAAGTATGTAAAGGTTTATTAGCAGCTGTAGGAATAATATCCTCTTTGAACATGAGTTTAAATACATCGGCAAAAGGCTGAAGCAACCCAAGCCATCCAACACGGTTAGGACCGACTCTATTTTGAACCCATGCGCTGATCTTTCTTTCAAAATAAACGGAATAAGCCACGGTTAACAGCAGCATGATAACTATTATCAAAATTTTGATCAGTGAGATAATTAATATTTCCCAGATGCTCATTAACTGTTCACTCCAATTTTCTTTCTTATGGAAAGCAGACTTTTAAGATGGTAAAGATTTTTTAAGATCCTAATAAATCATAAACGATCATAAGAATCCGCGTTCTATTTTTCAACTGATACAGTTTGTTTTACTTTTATTTGCACACCCGACTCACCCAACAGATCATAATCTAATCCTTTGAAATTTTCAACAGAGTGTGATAAATCTGTAAAAACATCTTCAGCTATCTCGTATTTAATCTTTCCGTTTAAATGTACAGAAAGCAAAGTGAAAATTTTCCAACTGGCATGCGAATCAAATTTTGTTCCTTGCATCCAGCGGTCGTATTCAGTTCCGAATTTATCCCAGCGGCTCATGTCCATTCCGTCGAGAGCACGATCCATCTCAACTGTTGCGACAGCCGGCCGAATCCTCTGAACTCTTCCCTGGAAGTTTACATATGTTCCATTCTTTTCCGCGAACGTTGAGGCGGGGAAGACAATATCTGCCAGAATAGTAGTTTTATTTTCGCTCGATGCATGAACGATTAACAGTTCGAGTTTACTCAGAACTTTTTCAAATTCGTCACTGAATGATGCAACATCATCTTCCATCACATAAAGAGCTTTAATCTTTCCTTCTCTAATACTTTTAATCATTCCATCGATACTCAATCCGTTTGATCCGGATTTAAGACCCACCAATTCGGCACCAAGAGAATTTGGAGTTTTATCTTCACGAATCAGAATATCATCCTGATCACCGTTGACCGCATGTTTCGCAAAATCTAAATTGTTAACACCCAACGCTTTTGCAAATTTCACCATTGCAAAATTATCCTCGCAGGTAGTAAAGGCGGATCCAATAAAAGCGATTTCTGAGCTCTTGTAATCTTTCAAACTTTTTGCCGCTACCTTGAGAGCTTCCTCCCAGGATACTTTCTGAAGTTCTCCTTCCTTACGGATGAAAGTACCTTTGATTCTATCTCCGGCATTTACATTTTTAAATGTATTCAATCTTCCATTATCACACATCCAGAAACTATTCACGTCCTGATTCTGTCGTGGTGTCAACCTAAGGATTTCGTTATTGCGCACCCAAACTTCTGTATTACATCCGCGGGAACAGCCGACACAGACAGAGTTTGTCTTCGACATCTCCCATACGCGGGACTTAAATCTAAAATCCTGATTTGTTAAAGCACCCACGGGACATATGTCAGTCGTATTTAATGTGTATGGATTATCAAATGATTCTCCGGGGAAAGTGGAGATTGTAACTCTATCGCCCCGCTGCACAAATGTTAATTGATTCTTTCTCGCAATTTCATCAGAGAACCGAATACATCGGGAACACATTATGCATCTGTCACCGTCAAATTTAATATGAGGGCCAAGTTGGACTCGTTTTTCTTTACGGACTTTAATTTCTTCGAATCTGCTTTCACCAAGACTGTGCTGATATGCATAATCCTGAAGTTTGCACTCACCGGCTTCATCGCAAATTGGGCAATCAAGAGGATGATTGATAAGAATGAATTCCATTACCGCATTGCGCGCCTGTAAAGTTTTTTCCGACTGCGTATGAACAATCATTCCATCAGTAGCATAAGTAGAACATGAAATTGCAAGCTTTGGCATTTTCTCAATTTCCACCAAACATACACGGCAGTTACCAGATACTGATAAACTTGGATGCCAGCAGAAATGTGGAATCTCAATCCCGGCAGCTCTTGCGGCCTCAATCACTGTTTGTCCCTGCTTAAACTCTATTTGTTTTCCGTCAACAGTTAATGTTGGCATATTACTTTCCTTTAGGCAACTTTCTGACGCAGAATATTTTTTGAAGACAAAATTACTCTTGTTAGACCACCATTTTCAAATTTATTTGTCGATTCGAACAATTCATTCGACATCTCGCGGATATCATTCGCAGTGACCGATTGAATATGCCTAACTGTCTCTTCAACCGATTTGATCTTATTAAAATATATTACCGATTGCGCAATTCTGAGCATACGGTTAGTTGTACTTTCAAGACTCATCAGCATATTACCAATTAAGTACTCCTTGGCACGGCTTAGCTCAATTTCCCCAACTTTTTTCTGCTTGATCTTATCTATCTCTTTAAAGATCAAATCCTGTGCTTTATAAACCGATTTTTTGTTGGTCGAAAGATAGACTCCGAAAGTGGAGATATCAAAAAAAGAATTCAGGAATGAGTTGACCTGATATGCAATTCCGTTTTCCTCTCGTATCTTTTGGAAAAGGCGGGAACTGCTTCCCTCACCCAGGATATGGGAAAGCACACTCACAATGTTCCGTCTCTTCTCTTTAATTCCATAGGTTGGCTTGCCAAGTATGTAATGAACCTGTTGGGTATCTTTTTGAACGTAAATATCTTTTGCCGGTGTGAGAATGAGCTGGCGTTTTGTATTATTGCCCGCCTTCAAATTTTTATCGATATACTTATTGGCAAATCTGACCAGATCTTTGTGCTCAATATTTCCGGATGCCACAATGAAGAAACGATCAGATGTGTAATTTTCGCTAACGAACTTAAAGAGATCTTTTTGCCTGAATGCTCGCAGGTTTTTTTTTGTTCCTATTATCGGCATCCCGAGCGGATTGCCTTTGAATACGTTGCTCTCAAATTTGTCGAATATCAGTTCATCGGGGGAATCTTCAATGTCGTGCAGTTCATCAATAACAACAGCGGATTCTTTTTCTAACTCTTTAGGATTGAAAACTGAATTCTGAATCATGTCTGCCAGCACTTCAAAAGTTTTTTCAACGTGATCGGTCAGTCCCCTTCCATAAAAACATGTGTGTTCTTTCGATGTGAATGCATTTAGGTACCCGCCGAGTGATTCAATATCCTCCGCAATTTTTTTAGCGGATCGTTTCTTTGTTCCTTTGAAGAACATGTGTTCCAGAAAATGGCTTATACCGTTGTTTTCTTCATTCTCATCTCGTGAACCAACATTAAACCAAAATCCAAGAGAAAAAGATTTTACATAACTGATCTTTTCCGAAATTATTTTTATTCCGCTGGGAAGCTCTGAAACGTTTATATTTTTCAAAAAGAATTTCTATTATAGTTGAGAAAATGTGGGGCAAATATAGAGAAGAGAGGTTTGGTTATCAAATGAGTGCAGAATGTAGAGTATCGAGTGTAGAGTAAATGGTTCCTCTCACATTTAACATTCTCAATTCTGCATTCTACGTTCTTCGCTCTACACTCTATCCGCATCCTTTTCAAACTTCTCAACATACTTTGCATGAAACTCACCAAGAGTTTTGTAAGCCTTCTCCAAAATATTTTCCGGCGGGAGGAATACAATTCTCATATGCTGAGTCCCGGGCAACTGGCCGAATCCGCTTCCGTGTACAACCACAACGCCTGTTTCTTTAATCATCTCAGCCGCGAAGTGAGCATCATTCGAAACCTGATGCAAACGCGGGAATGCATAGAAAGCACCTTCCGGCGCAACGCAGGAAATTCCGGGAATTGCGTTCATCATTTCAACTGTTATGTCGCGTCTGCGTGTTAATTTTTTCATCGCAACTTCAAGATGAGATTGATCCCCAAGAAGTGATGGTGCAATTCCATATTGTGCCGGATGGTTAGCACACAAACGCGCACGCAGAATTTTATTTATCGCTTCGATATAATCTTTTAGAATTGATCTGTTGCCGCTTACAATTCCCCATCCGATTCTAAATCCGGGGACCATATAATTTTTAGATAATCCGCCGAATGTAATCATCGGGACTTCGGAATTGAGCGAAGCAATTGACGTATGTTTTTTCCCATCCATTAAAAGTTTGTCATAGATTTCATCTGCAAAAATCACAAGATTGTGTTCGATTGCCAGATCAACAATTTTTTTAAGGGTATCAGGTGATGTATTTGATCCGGTCGGATTGTTGGGATTAATTAAAATTATCGCCCGTGTCTTGTTATTGATCTTAGATCTGATATCCTCAACATCAGGCTGCCATCCGTTGTTTTCATCAAGGAAGTAGGGATTTTCCATCGTCTGCAATTTGCTTTGAATAGCCGTGTAGAGCGGATAACCCGGTGTTGGCGTTAAAACATTTTCACCTTGGTTAACTAATGCCGTAAGACAAATATCAATTGCTTCACTCGCGCCGGTAGTAACAAAAATATCCTGAATATTTTTAATTCCTTTTCGTTCGGCTTCTTTACCAATTGCGTCCGTAGCTTGCTTAATGCCGGATGAAGGTGAGTATCCGTTGTAATTTTTTTTCATCGCCTCATAAGTAGCTTCAATAAGATGTTTGGGCGGCTCCCAATCAAAAAGATTTGGATCGCCGATGTTGAGATACAACATTTCCTTTCCGGTCTTTGCGGTTTCATTTGCGAGCACAACAATATCTCTTACTGCGTATGTGATGTTATCGGTTCTTACGGCTGGTTTGATTACAAAGTTTGACATTTCTTTCCTCAGTTTATAATCCTAACAACAATTTCAATTTATCTTCAACTTCATTTAGAGATGATGGTGTTACACTTCCCATATACTCAATGAATCTTTCTTTAGAGATAGAGCGCACATCTTCACATTTGATGTAACTTTCTGTTTTTAATCCGGTTTCTTCCATTGAAATACAAACATGAAGTGGGATTCCTTTTTTCTTTGAAGTAATTGGAATTACCACCACTAAATCCGCCAGGCTATTATTAAATAAATCTACTGAAATAACTAATACGGGTCTGATTCCCGACTGCTCTCTTCCTTTGGTTGGATTTAAATTTACCATCCAAATATCACCGCGATTAGGAATTTTCATAAAATCTCTCTATTGACCATCTTTAAGAGTTCTTGACCAAAGTTTTCTTTCATTCAGCTCTTCCTTCCATGCTTTTTTATCCGTTCTGAGCTTCATATATGCTTCACTCACTTCATTCCAAAACTGAACTTCTTTATAATGTTCAAGTGCTTTTGAAATAATGATCTGCATCGGTTCTCCAGAAATTTTTTTTATCTCATGAAGGAGCTTATGAGTTCTGGAATCTATTCGGACTGTGGCGGTTGACATTATTGATCCTTTTTTTGTTACAACTTAATTTACAAAATTGTAGATAATAAAGGAAACTCGATTTTCTACATTAATTTGGTTTTGTGATTATCCCTTTATTTCTGTGACCATTTATTTTTATTGTAAGAGGTTGTTCCAATTGAATATGCTTTGTAAAATTTTTACGCTCAATTGTTTTCTGTTGCAATAGCCACTCCCAATCTATAAATCCTTGCTGAGTGAAATCGTCCACTGTAAAGTAACCGATCTTAAATGAAGTAAGATTCTGAAAAAAATGAGAACCCTGAGACGGGGTAACATTAAAGTCGGTAAAGTTTGACTCGATGATTGCCTTTGCGCCATTTATCTGTTCCCACGTAACGGGAATACCAAGCCAAGGATCAAGAGTTCCCCATCTGCCAAGACCAATTAACAGATAAGGCAGATCCCTGCTAATCATCTTTGCATTGAATTGTGCAATTTCATGAGCAACTTCATAAGTGAATTTCCGATCAAATTTTTCAAGATCGATACAGATAATATCTTTAACATTGTTGACAACACCATGCCCCAATACTTGATCACTTTTGCAGATCAATTCAGCAGTCTTGATATTATCCAAATCCAACTCTTCAATTTCATTATTGATAACGAGAGGACGCATCTGCAGAAGTCCAAACTCTTTCGGCTTCCCTTCCGGGACTGTTAAGTTAACCGCGAATTCGATTTCAACCGGAGAGCCTGTACCCCATGTTCCCATTTCGAGAAGTAAATCTAAAATTTCCGGCAATGGAAAAACTTTTTGTTTGATGATCGGTGCGAGTGTAAAGACTTTTGGACCGTGTCTTCCGATACCATCCGACATAGTTTGATTTTCTTTGGAGTAAGTTGAACAAACAGAATCAAGAGTGCCGTCTTTTTCAGCATCGGAGAGTGGATACTTTTTCACTAAACGTTCTTCATCAATATTTTTATCAGTGTATTCTTCATTCATATCAAGAGCAAAAAATTCGTGCGGTGTGTATTTCAGAATATCATTGAAGCTTCCAATCTGAAGAGGATGCAAAGGAAATTTTGGACAGAAACGAAAACTTAGCCCGCCATCTACAATTGCTTTGCCCAAACCGGGTGCAACCGCTACCGTTCCATCGGTTGATTTGAGAGGCGGGTTAGGATAGAAGTTATACGATTTTGCAACTCCTGAAAACTCCGGATAAAATTTTCCATTGTGCTCTGCACCAACTAATTTTTGGATTATCACAGCCATTTTTTCTTCTTCAAGACGGTAAGTTGTTACCTTGAAATAATCTTTTGACTTCTGAAAAAAGATGGAGACGTAAATTCTTTTAATGCAATGAAAGAGTTGTTTTAGTCGTACTTCGGGATCAGGATGACTGTTGGGAAGCATGAAAGTATCATAAACTCCCGCGAACGGTTGACCCTGTGAATCTTCAAGGAGGCTTGATGATCTCACCGCCAGAGGTTCACGAACCAGATCAAGAAAAGATCTCAAATCGTCCACAACGAAACGCGGAAAATTATCTGCAACAAAGAATTTCTTTATTAAGTCTTCATCATCTTTAGACTTCAATGCGAAATCACGAAGGTCGTTCTCATTCAGAAATTGGTCAAAGACATCTGTGCCCAAGACCACGGCAGATGGGACAAAGATTTTTACATCGTTAAACCGGTAGCGGATTTCAAAATTGCTCAGAAGAGTATTTACAAAACCAAGTCCTCTTGCTTTCCCTCCAACAGATCCCCCGCCGATACGCGCGAATGTTGTTGTAGTATCGAAAGTTTCTTTATGAAAATCTGAGATAACACCAATTTGCCTGGACTTTCTAAATTCACGAACGTAATCAATTAATAGTTTTCGAAGAGCGGCGGCAGATTCGAAGTCTTCAACTTTCTTTGGTCTTAGCTGATGAGCTAACCAAAATTCTGTTCGGGCTTTTAACCAATTCGAAAAATGATTTCGCGAGGCGTGATAGAGAATACTTTCATCGGGTACAATTTGAAGCTGTTCTTCCAACTCTGTTAAATTTTCAGCTCGCCCAACTTCTTTCCCATCATCGGTTTTAAAGATAAAATCGCCGAATCCAAAACGATTCATCATAAAATCTTTCAGATCTTCAAGCAGCGTGGGAGAATCCTTTTCAAGAAAAGTTGCCCCAACTGAAGCTGCTAATTTTCCAATACTATTATTTGTAGATTGAAGCAGTACCGGCACATCAGGTTTCCGTTCCTTAACTTTTTTAGCGAAAAGAATGCCCGCATGCGGATCCCGGCTGCCTTCACGAGTAAAATCAACATCAGAAATTATTCCAAGTATGTATTCTTCATACTTCTCAAAATAATTCCAGCCCTCTTCAAAACTTGAGCACAATAAAATTTTAGGACGCGCGCGCATTCTTAAAAATTTATGAGAAAGATTAATTCCTTCCGAGATCAGACTCTGAGATTGTTTGAGCACCTCCGTGTAAATCAACGGCAGGTAGGATGAATAAAATCTGATATTGTCTTCAATTAGGATGATGGATTGAACACCAACATGTTTAGTATCGTGTTCAACATTCAGCCGGTCTTCCAAAAATTTAATGATGCCGAGTACAATTCTGTAATCACCCTGCCAGATAAAAACTTTGTCGAAAACTGAAATGTCTTTCGTGGAAATTAAATCGGTCATCTCACGGTTATCATAACTCAGCAAGACAACCGGAATATCTAAACCGCTCTCCTTTACTTTCTTTGCAAATGTAAGTGCAGACATATCTTCAATGTGAAGCGTCGTAATAATCAGATCGAAACGTTTTTCTTCTTTAGCAAGACGAATTGCTTCCTCACCGTTGGATACGTTTATCAACTCAGGTGAATGACTCAGATTTAATCCTTGGTATTCTTGCCGGATCAATTCATAAAGACGATTGTCCTCTTCGAATATGTATGAATCATATAGACTGGCAACGAGCAGGATATCGCGGATGCGATAACGCATTAGGTTATGAAAGTCCTGAAATTTTGAATAGCGGCTGGTTTCAATAAGTTCTTTGTTGAATTTGACAGGTTGATTATTCATAAAAATTTATACGATAATTATTCGTAATGTGTCCACATCCTTAAAATTTTTATCACCTTTTCTTCTTCCAAAACCTCATACACTAATCGGTGTTGCTTGTTAATTTTTCTTGAAATAAATCCTTTTAGCCTACCTGAAAGAAATTCGAACTCTGGTGGAAATTGATATGGATTTTGAACCAGCAAATCTAAAAGGGCTTGTACTTTTGGTTTTAAGTTAGAAGAGGAAATTTTTTTAGAATCTTTTTGTGCTTGAGGTGAGAATATCAGTTTATACATTACCAATCAAGCTTATCTGAATATTCACTGCGGTCTATTGCCGCTTCTTTCACTATTGAATCCGTCATACCGGGAATACTGTTCAAGTATTCAGTATCATTTAATTCACCTTTACTTGCTTTTAAGCTTATTACTTTTGCGTATTCAATAATTGTTGCCCAATATTTATTTGGAATTTTCTCCAGAATATTATTCAGTTCATTTTGTGAAGATAACATTTACAACCTCTTATACTTTCTTGTGATCAATATATTAAAAAATGAATTGATTTGGAATATACTTAGGACAAATGTAGCGTGGCAAGAAAGTGTAGAGACTTCATTTATGAAGTCTCTAAAAAGCAAGACTCGGTAAATCGAGTCTCTACTGAAATATACGCATCGTAATTGCCAGTTTATGATGTGGGTACGTATCTATAAAAATAAGTATAGCTTACACAATACCCTGATCCAACATTGCATCGGCTACTTTTACAAATCCGCCGATATTTGCACCGTTTACATAATTGAACGGTGTGCCATATTTTTCAGCTGTATCAACGCATGTTTTGTGAATGCTCTTCATAATTAATTGAAGTCTGTTGTCAACTTCCTCGCGTGTCCAGCTATAACGCATACTGTTCTGTGCCATTTCCAAACCGGATGTTGCAACACCGCCTGCGTTTGCAGCTTTGCCTGGTCCGTAAAGAATTTTTGCCGCGACAAATTGATCAATAGCTTCGATGCTTGACGGCATGTTTGCACCTTCACTTACAACATAAACGCCGTTCTTTAAAAGATTAGCCGCGTCTTTACCGTTGACTTCATTTTGTGTTGCGGACGGGAACGCACAATCCGCTTTGTGATTCCACAATGGATTGAATTCTGCATTCGGATCTAACTGAGTATAAACCGATCCCTTAAATTTATCTGCGTAATCTTTCATTCTTCCGCGGCGAACATTTTTTAGTTCCATGACGAATTTTAATTTTTCGGTATCGATACCAGCTTCATCATAGATATAACCATTAGAATCTGAAAGTGTAAGAACTTTACCTCCAAGCTGTAATATTTTTTCAACTGTATACTGAGCAACATTGCCGCTGCCGGATACTAAACATTTTTTCCCTTCTAAAGTTTGTTTGCGTGTATTGAGCATTTCAGCAGCAAAGTAAACAGCGCCGTATCCTGTTGCTTCCGGACGAATCAGCGAACCGCCCCAGTTCAAACCTTTACCGGTAAGGACACCGGTGAATTCATTGCGTAATTTTTTATATTGACCAAACATGAAACCAATCTCGCGTCCGCCAACTCCGATATCGCCGGCAGGAACGTCTGTGTTTGATCCGATATGACGGAATAATTCGCTCATAAAACTTTGGCAAAAACGCATCACTTCACCATCGCTCTTACCTTTAGGATCGAAGTCAGAGCCTCCTTTACCACCGCCCATAGGAAGTGTTGTTAAACTATTTTTAAATACCTGTTCGAATGCTAAAAATTTTAGAATACCAAGATTAACAGAAGGATGAAAACGTAATCCGCCTTTGTATGGACCAATCGCGCTATTCATTTCGATTCTGAAACCACGATTGATCTGCACTTCACCTTGATCATCTACCCAGGGAACTCTGAACATAAGGAGTCTCTCAGGTTCAATAATTCTTTCAAGAATTTTTTCTTTACGATACTCAGGATGTTTTTCGAGTACTACCGTTAGTGATGATGCAACTTCAAAAACCGCTTGATGAAATTCTGGTTCATTCGGATTCTTGGCTTTTACTTGTGCCATTAGATTTTTAACGAACTCTGACATAACTGCCTCGATATTGTTTTGTGATAATGTGATTAGATAAGTGAGTTGAGTGAGACCAAAAATTTATTTGTGAAGAGCAAATATATTTATTGATAGTCTTGACAGTTGATGAGAGCAAGAAGAAGAGTAGGGATTTATTTAGGGAATAATTTTTTCTATTTATCATCTAAAAGACGAATGACTCTTTTTTCAATTACAAATTATATGCATTGCCAATCTTGTGCAAGAGAAAAAAATATGTTTTCGATATTTTTTCAATAATTAACAATCACTATTCATAATCACAGCTGAAAGAACAATTATGGAACCAATTTGATCCAATCATCCTACCAGAGAAACCATAGTTGTTTTAATGCTTTAAGGACTTAATCTAGAGGTCTCTCCCCAGATGGTTATAAGGTAGATACTCTGAAAGCCTAAGCAATTTGAGTAAAACTGGAATCACTCATTTTGAATTTTATCATCTATGTTTTTTTAATACAACCCGCGTCCACTGAATTTCCGATTGTCAACGCTCCGTAGCTCAGATGTTTCGCATATGAGTCACTCGCATACCACCATCTAGAAGGAATGGTTATTGAATACGTGGATAGTCCCTCAGCAATTGATTCCCCGCTTAATGCATTCTTGGAATAAATAAATTTAATTTCGCCAAGAGAAAGTGAAAAGAGCTTACTTATCATATTTCTTCCGGGAATAATCGCGTCAGAATTTTTAGCAAAAAGAACAATTGGTATTGTCAGTAAAAATATTTTAAAATCTAACTCGAAACATTTTTCCTCTTCATAATAAATATCAAGACCAATAAGATTTTTTACCCCCTTGGAGCGATCTCCGAATATCTGCCAGGTACCTGTCAAACCCGGTTTGGAAGTCATTGAATCACGGAGTTTATAATGTTCGGGAAATTCCTTTTCAAGAATAATAAGATCCTGAACCATAAGTGGTCGTGGCCCTATAAAACTCATCTGTCCAAGCAGCACATGAAAAAGTTGAGGTAATTCATCAAAACCTGTTTTTCTCAACCATTTTGTGAACCGATTCAGATCAACGGCAAGCTCCCGCAACAGAAAAATATCTTTTGAATGAGTGTGTAAATTGTTTTGGTTTTGGGATGAATGTATTGTTCTGAATTTCAACATAGTAAATCGATATTTATTCAGTGTTAGTCCGCGTCTTTGAAGAAAAATCGGATTTTCTCCCAGAATGAGGAGAAGACAAATACTTATAATAAATTGAAGTGGTAGTGTAACTATGATCACGAGAAGTGAGAGTAAAATATCAACCGATCTTTTAAAAAATCTGTAATAAGTCATAGTTTTATGATGCGATTTTGCTTAACATATCTTATCCAGAACACAAAGGATCTCCCCTTCCATGAAAGAACTAAAAGATCAAAGTCCACAGTATGTAATCGAGAATTAAAATCATTGCTGAACTGATAACAAATGAACGTATTGTAGATAAACCAACACCTTCTGCACCGCCTTCGGTTCTGAATCCAATGTGGCATCCAATCAGAGAAGTAACTCCCCCAAATAACATTCCCTTTATCAATCCGAATATGAAATCACTAAATAGAAAATAACGACGCACGGATATGAAGAACACGTTGAATGAAACACCAAGAAAAAAATTTGAGATAAAATATGCACCTATGATTGAGATTGCATCAGCAAAGATTACCAATATCGGCATCATGACAATTGATGCGATTATGCGGGGAGTTGCAAGATATGCTATGGGATTGATTCCCATTGTTTCAAGAGCGTCAATCTGTTCTGTAACCTTCATTGATCCTAGTTCAGCTGCAATTGAGGCTCCAACTCGTCCGGCAATTACAATCGCTGTGAGTACTGGTCCCAATTCAGTAATGATTGATCGGCTAGTTGCGCTGCCTAAAAAAGACAATGGCGCAATACCTTTAAGCTGATAAGCAGCCTGCCATGCAGCAACGGCTCCGGTAAATGTTGCTATGATTAAGACAAGAGGAATCGAGTTAACGCCGATATGTTCCATCTGATAGAAAAAGTTTGGTCGACTCCTAATAAGATTCGGAACAGATTTTATCACTTCCATCAGTAGTCGAACGACTTGTCCGAACTCCCGGAAAAACTCAAGAGTGCGTTTACCGATCTTTTGCAGAATATGAGATATCATAAATTATTTTTTTATTCTATTGCAAACTAAGAAAGTTGTTCCACTTTTGAAATAATTATTAAATGAC
>CAYTUV010000062.1:0-15558 GCA_964441505.1 uncultured Melioribacter sp.
ATTTTTAATGAATTGGTAGAAATACTTTCGGTGTGTGAAGAGATAGATTCATCGCATGAAGAGGTTGAGCAATATTTAGATAAGTTAATTCAAATTGGTTTTATCCATATGAAATTAGATGTACCTGTAAAGAAAAGAGATTGGTTGATTGATGAATTTGCGAATAACCCGGACACGCTTGTGTTCCTTTCTACGGAAGCCGGCGGCACGGGATTAAACTTACAGTTCGCCGATACGGTAATCAATTTTGATTTGCCTTGGAACCTGGCAAAAAAGAGTCAGAGGATAGGACGCATAAATCGCATTGGTCAGGTAAGTTCAAAATTAACGGCGGTAAATATGGTTGCGCTTAACAGCATTGAACATAATATTGCAAACGGAATTGTTGTTAAAGAAGCTTTGTTCAATGCGGTATTAAATAACGCCAACTTAACGGATGAAGTAGATTTTGCATCCAAGGGAAGGTCAACATTTATTGAGCAAGTTCAAAAGATGATTCAGCCGGTTGAAACGTCTGTTATATCAAGCGAGGAATCGCCAACAGAAACCCCGGAAGAAATTGTAAACGAAGTTGAAGACTCCGGTGAATTGATTGAAGAAGCTGCACACAGAGAAGAGAAGGCTGCAAACAGCAATGCAGAGATAACCACTAAACAGCCGGTTCCCGAACCTCAGGAAATCGAAACCACTTTAAATCAAGGGATGCAATTTTTGAACGGCATCTTTAAAATGGCTACCGGCAAAGAATTAATTACGGAAGGAAAAGGAATAACCGTAAATCGTGAAACCGGCGAAGTAACTATGAAATTCAAGCTTCCCGGGTTTTAAGGCTATTTGATTTGATCATGATTATAATAGAAAGATTACTTGTTAAATTATTTTTCTAATTGTAAATTAGAAGAAGATCAGACGATGATAAATGTTTTTAGAGTATAAAAAATAATCACTTTTATTTTGGAGACCATTATGAATTGGAGAGAAAGAATAACTGTTGACACGCTTGTATGTCATGGTAGAGCATGTATTAAAGGGAGTAGGATAATGGTATCTATAATACTTGACAATTTAGCCGAAGGTATGAGCAAGACAGAAATATTAAAAAGTTATCCTTCACTAACTTATGAAGATGTTAGAGCAGCAATATCGTACGCAGCAGAATTATCCCGCGAGAGATTAGTTCTTTTATCAGCATAAAAAATGAAATTTAAAATAGACGAAAACTTGCCAATTGAAATTGCTGAATTGCTAATTAAAAACGGACATGATGCTAAAACCGTAAATGATCAGCAATTGAAAGGGACAAAAGATTCAGCTCTTATAAATTTATGCAAGCAAGAAAATCGTGCTATGGTAACTTTGGATACGGATTTCTCCGATATTACTGCATATCCACCCGAAGAATATACCGGAATTATTGTTCTGAGAGTAGGGAGCCAGACAAAGAACCACGTAATAAACGTCTTCTAACATGCAATCCCGGCATTCAATGTTGAGCCTTTAAAACAACACTTATGGATAGTTGAAGAAAATGTAATTCGGATCCGCGGCAAAGAAAAGACAGATTATAAATAAAACTATGGTTAATGATAAGATAAATGATTTATCTCTATTCAATAAATATCAAGTCTTACTCACACATGTTACGTAAAAAATATGAACGGTCTTGCTCTTAATCCTAATCTTAATCCGCCGTTAACCCTCAAAAAGTTTAAGATTATGAGTATGATTAGGATTAAGAACGCTTGTATAAACAAAGACTGCGTAAGCCAAGTTATTAATTACCACCCATAACGACATGTTAACATGTATAACGCTAACTAATTACTTGAACGTCATCTCCGACAAATATTTCACCCGACTTAATTACCTTAGCAAAAATTCCTTCGAGCGGCATAACGCAATCGCCAACAGTAAAAAATATTGCACATTTAGAATGGCATTCCTTTCCAATCTGAGTAATCTCAAGTTCTGTTTCGGCGCCGATTTTTATTTTAGAACCTATTTGCAAATTAGGTATGTCAATAAATTCAGTTGTGATATTTTCTGCAAAAGCACCGGGTCTTAGCGTGGGCAAACCTTTAACCCTCATTTTATCTATACTTTCCATGGCAAGAAAACTAACCTGACGATGCCACTTTCCGGCATGAATATCTCCCTCAATTCCAAAGTCTTCAATCAGTTTTGCTTGAGTGATATTTGTTTTTGGAATTCCTTTTTTATGGCTTATAGATATTGCTGCTATTTTACCATTTTTATCTACGTGCGATAATCTTTTCATATCATCCGCCGATGCTTAGCATATTATTGTTTTGCAAAGTAATTAACTCATCAATATCCGGATGATTGAGCTTTTTGTTATGAAGATGCACGGCAATCCGGGATGCAATGGCATCATCCGAAAACAATGAATTACGTAATAACGATATTAAAAAAAGCTCGCTGTCAATCTGAGAAAAGAGGCAAAGCTTTAAATTCCCTTTTGCTGTAACTCTTAACCTATTACAAGACTGACAAAAATGATCCGATATTGAACTGATGAAACTGACCTTCCCTTTATGACCGAAAATTCTAAAATCTTTAGCGACTTTTTTCCCGCTCTTATCTAATTCTTCGAGCCGATATTTTGTTTCGATTGTTTTTATTAATTCGCCATTGCTGATGAAAATACTTTCATTCCATCTATTATTGCTAAAGGGCATAAATTCTATAAATCGAACGTTAAGATTTCTATCCTTAGCGAATTCCACAAAATCGGTAACTTCGTCATCATTGATACCTCTCATAACTACAGTATTTATTTTAACCGGAGAAAAACCGAGAGATTCCGCTTTATCAATCGAACGCAACACTGAATGGAAATTATCCTTGCCAGTAATAGAAAAAAACCGTTCCGAACGGAGAGAATCTAAGCTGATATTAATTTTATCGAGTCCGAATTCCTTAAGCTTTTCGATTTTGTCCTCAAGTAAAGTACCGTTAGTCGTCAAACAAAGTTCAAATGGGTACTCGTTTTTAATTTTATGAAGAGACTCAAAAAATGTTAGAATGTTTTTTCTTACTAACGGTTCACCGCCAGTTAAACGAATTTTCTTATAACTTAGGTTAACAACAAAAATCTTAATTAATCTTAACAGCTCATCGTAACTTAGAATTTCTTCTTTGCTTAATGCCGTTTCCGAAAGCGCCGGATTACAATAACTACAGTTAAGGTTACACTTATCCGTTAGAGAAATTCTTAAATAATCATTTGATTTCGAAATTACACGTACCTTATCGCCATCACCTAATCCAAATTTTTTGGAATCCGCTGAGCTAATTACGATTTCATTTTCCGGTTTAAGAGCAGTTAACCATTGATTTGTAATTGTGCGGGCTTTGGTCATATGAATATCCCTATAAGTAATAAGATTTAATTCATAACCTTCCTTTTCATCATTCAACTCTTTGTTAAGTGAATTTACAATTGGAAAGTAGCCGGCACAGCCCGAATATTTTTTACCAGTTATTGCGGATTTTGTTTTTGCGGCTTTCTCTACATAAAAGTTAAGAAGTTTACCATGACGGTTTTTCAGTTTCTCTCCTTCATAAGCTTTCATATAATCTTGAAATTTACCGCCACGGTTAAGAACATAAATAACTTTTCTCCACCATTTTTCGCCAACAATACTTTTCCATCTTTCTGCATCAAATACTGTCTTTGGTAAATGTTTGCGGCTTTCTAAAAAGATTTTTACTTCTTCATCATCAGCATCTGGAACTTCATCGCCAACTTTATCACCCGCAGCTAAGTTAGCAACCATAGCTATGTAAAGATCATCCGGATGCATGAAATCTCTGCACTTAGCGCCTTGCTGAGAACCAAAGCCGGGCAGTTTTAGTTTTTCAGCAAATCCTAAAAGCATTGCTTCAAGAGATAGCGGCATTTGTTTGCCATATACTTCTACAGTTTCTGTTAATGGAGCGATAACCGGTGTTCTTACCGGTTGAATTTTCTGAGCTATTGATGGATGTGATCCTTGGAATTCCCATCTCTCTAAATATGAAGTATCAGGGAAAATATAGTCTGCATACATAGATAATTCACTCACAAAAATATCCGAAGCAATAAATAGAGGGAGTTTTTCAAGGTCTACCATTGCGTCAATAGTCTTATTACCACCCGGCAATGAGTAAGGGGCGGAAGCCATATAGGAAATTAATATTTTTGTTGGATATGGATACTGATCTTGAATAGATGGAAATATTTCTTGATAGATATCGCTTGCCATTGGGAACCACTGTCTCTTTGCCGGATAACCTTCAAAAATAGTTGTGTCTTCATATTTAACATCATGTCGTATCGTAGAAATACCAAATGGCTTAATCGGATCCGGGTGGTCCTTCTTTAGGTTAAATGGATTTCCATCTTTAGATCCATCTACGCTAAATGTGCTTGCATACGCCATTCCGCCTTTCCAATCAAAATTACCAACAAGAGCATTTAAGGTATAAGCAGCCAACACATTATAAAAACCGTTTGTGTGCTGAGACATTCCTCTGTGTAAGTCAGCAACTGCTTTTTTACCATACTTAACAAACTCAGTTGCAAGTTCAATGATATCTTTTGAATTGACTTCACAAATTTCGGAGTATTTTTCTATTGATAATGAATTTGCTGAGTCGGTTACAATTTGGAATCCGCTTTTTACTTTTATTCCCTTTATTTCGGTATTTATATGAAGATCGCCAAAAACTGCCTTTTCTTTATCATTCGGATCAAAAGGAATAGGCACACCATCTTTCATAACAACGAAAGGATCGAATTCCCAGGTAGCTTTATTATCGGCAGTACATCTTGTTTCAGTTAAATCAAATCCAATTTCTGATGCTTTTAACAAAGAGCCATCCTTTTTTACTAACCAGGTTAAATTAGTATAGGAGGTTTCACCTACAGCGGCAGACGCAGCAACATTAGAAGCAGTTAAGAATTTTTCGTCATACTTTTTATTATTAATTATCCATTGAATCATTCCCATAACTAATGCAGCATCAGTTCCGGGTTTGATCGGTATCCATTTATTGGCTTTAGCCGCAATTTTTGAAAACCGCGGATCAACAACAACCATTTTTAATTTCTTATCAGCCAATCTTTGCATCAACTTCTGAGAATTATGGGTAGGGCCGTAGCCGCCTTCTATATAAGCTGAGCCAAATGATAAAATGAATTCGCTGTTTAATGTATCAGCTTGCCAATATGCTTTTTGCCCGCCGGTTATTTTTCCATCTGTAAATTGATCGCTGAGCGCTTTGCCCGTAAAATAAAGTGAGCCCTGGCATACTGTTGTATGCCCGTGTGTATTGGTTGTTCCAAAACTATCGTTACAGAAACGGGTGATTAATTCTTTTCTTCCAGCTTTTAATCTTCCCCAAATAAAACTAAGCTGGTTATTTTTTGGTCCTAAATCCGGATGATTGGGATCAATCATTAAGTGTAAGTAATCTTCGAACTCGGATTTGAATTTTTCTACCGCTTTTGCTTTTTCTCCTTTCGTTTTTTTCTTGGCAAATCCCTCTATAGCTTTCGCCATATCTGCATACACTTTAGAATCTCGTAAAGCATAGATATCTTTAAGCCCTTCAATTTTTCTAGTTGCTTCACCTGAAACATGAGCAAAAAGATTTCCACCGTTCACAATTTCTTCCACTGCTTGATCAAACGAGATAGTTTTCCATTTATTCGAACCTCGCTTGCCATCTCTTTTCAATACTTTAACAATTCTATATGGATCGTAAGCGGTTTGAATTCCCGACTGACCTTTAGGGCAAAGTGCGCCTTCCAATTTTTCAGTATCTCTAATTGGGGTTGCATAGTCAATACTTGGAGTCATGTTGAACGGTGTATATGGACTGCCTTCTATCTTTACAGCGATGCCATCTTTTATTTTAACTTTGATACCGCAGCCGGTATTACACTGCAAACAAGAAGAAGAGATAAAGTTTTCTGCTTTGTCTAAGAGATAATTATCTTCACCATTAAGAAGTGAAGAAGAACTGCTGGCAAAGACTTTTTCTGCCCAACCAAGTTGACTTGCCAAAAAGGCACTGCCGCCAATCATTGCAGATGTTTTGATAAAATCTCGTCTCGAGTTTTCGTCCTGAATTATATTTTTTTCGTTTTTATTATTCATTTTTCATTCTCCTATCAATGACACTTTAGACAAGTTTCGTCAAGTTTATCATGAATAAATTTGACTGCAGGAGCAGTTTTTGCGCCCTCATTAATCACAAAACTTTGATTATTTTTTAAGTGTGTTGCAATTAGACTTTCAGAGTTGTTCAGATCGCCAAAGTACATAGCCCGTCCAACACATGTTGTAACACAAGCCGGTAGTAATCCATTTTCAATTTTGTTCAAACAAAAGTGGCATTTTCTAGTAGTATTAATTGTTTCACTTCGTTTGAATTCCTTACCGTATTCTTTGGAGCCAAAGGATTCGTATTTTTGAACCGAGGGGGTATTATCGGTATAATTTCCGCCTTCATCAAAGTATAGCGCATGAGCGTAAGGGCATGCTTTTTTAGCGGCTTCAAATACTTCCTTACCTTTCATTTTTGTATAATCAATTGTTACAATTCCGTCTGGGCGAATAGCCATTGAACCTGGCACAACAGCATTGGCAGCGCCAACACATGTTGGTTTTTCGCATTGCATACAATTTGTCGGTTTGAAGAATCTTTGAACATTTGGGAATTCTCCGTCTTCCACTTCAATTACTTTTCTATATGTAACATTTGGAGGAAGATTATTCTCAGCGATACATGCAACTGTGCATGCATCACAAGCGATGCATTTGCGTGCATCAATAGCCATAGTCCACTTTCGATCTGCCAATGGTTTTTTAAGCGCCTGTTGTAAATCGTAGGTCATTCTGGTTATATCATTTAGATCTTTCAAGTTTGAGGGTGTAGCTGAATCCGGCTTCCCTGACACCAAATTTGGAATAACCGCACTGGCGGCTACAACAGTTGCTATGACCCCACCCGATTTCTTGAAGAATGATCTGCGGGAATATTTATTATTTATTTTTTGGAACATACAAATTCTCCAGTTAGTAATTAAAGTCCCACTTTATTTAGTGGGACTTGCTAAATCATTTTATAAGAAATTGTAGAAGAATGTTAATCTTGGTGTTATGGATGAATCAAATGACTGTGTGTTTGTACCAATTTTTAAATCTTCGTAAGTTTCTATTAAGATGTTGGGCATAACAGAGAAATTTTTATCCAATTTGTAATCAACACCTAAAATAAAATAATTTCTTGAATCACCTTTGTAAGCATCTTCAGATATTGTGTTCGGGTCGAAAGAATCAAACCTTCCAAATGCAACAACTGTTTTGCTAAAATTATATGAGGCAAAAACTGTGTAACCAATTGTTGATAAGCCTTCCATAGTGTAGGGTGCTGCACTTCCTTTCTTTACACCATTAGTAGTTGTTTGAGAATACCCTTCAACACCAACGCTATATTTATCTTTTTCTGAATAACCGGCAAACAGAGCATAGGTAGATGTATTGTTCCCGATTGTTTCGGCTGGTTTCAGTTTGCTATTGGGGTCGTTAATGTTAGCCTTTCCGTTTAGATCTGCGTATAGAGTTGTCTGGAAATTTTTTATTGGTTTAAGTGTAAGCTGAGCATAATATCTTTTAAATTTATTTTTCTCTAATCCAGTGCTTGATCCGTTAGCATACATCAAGCTATAGGAGTAATTGCCTTCTTCATCAAACTTTCCAGAAAGGGCAATTCCGAAATCTCTGGAAGAGACGATTCCTCTCAAATCCATTATTGTTTTTTCAATTGCTCTGTAGCCCCAAGCCTTTTCAGAGACTTCAAAAGCTGGTGTTGGTTGTATACCAATTGTTAAATCATGCCCGGTCACAAATCCTTTCCATTTTATATAAGCATCTTTTACAAATACACCAATTTTCCCATCAGTTAGATTTTCCTTATCAGTCATTTCCAATCTGAAACGGGAAGTGAAGCAACAATTAATATCATTGTCGTATGTTAAATAAGCTCTTCTAATATTGAAGCCATTTAAATCTTTTACGCCACCGTTTGCTACGTTTTTGAATTTGGCTATTGCTGTATCCCGGCTTGCATTATAAAAATAATCACCAAAGATGTAACCAGTGAATTTACCCTGTGGGAGGACTGTTGAGATTAATACAAATAGCATAATAAATGTGAATTTAACTTTCATAGTACCCTCATTATTTAGTTTGATTGTGATTGTTAGTATTATCTAGTGTAATGTTATCTGTAACCGAACTGATTTCTTTCTTAAAATCTTTAATGCCTTTACCTATTCCCTTAGCTAATTCGGGCAATCTCTTTGCGCCGAATAAGAGAAGAACAACTAAAGCAATCAATAAAATTTCGGTACTGCCTAAGTTTCCGAACATAAAATCTTCATTTGTTTGAACTATATATTCAAATCAGATGCCAGTATATTTTGAGGTTTTGGGGAGAAAAAAGAAGGTCGGAAAATAAATTGAAACGAAAGTTCGCTCATAAAAGCGATTTTTCGTTTTTAGTAATGCGGTCTTAAAAAAAGTTTATTCGATTTTGTACTTCTCTATTTTAGAACGCAGAGTGGAAGTGGGTATTCCTAAAAGCTCAGCCGCTTTGGCTTTATTTCCATTTGTCTTTTGAACAGTGCTTCTAATTGTTTTTATCTCAATATCCTCTAGGAATTTATCGAGAGTTTTTCTGCCTATGGCAAATTCCGGAATTGAATCTACAGGTATGCAAAATTCAAACGGGATTTTTGTTGTATCGATAATACCATCATCTGCAACAAGTGATAATCTCTCCATCAAATTTTTAAGCTCCCGTACATTTCCCGGCCAGGAATAATTAACCAACAAATCCAGAGCATCTTTTTTTATTTCAATTTTTTTATTGGGTGAAAATTCTTCCATGAAATATTTTGCTAAAAGCGGAATATCTTCTTTTCTTTCTCTTAACGGTTTTATATGAATAGGAAAAACATTTAACCTGTAAAACAGATCTTCTCTGAATTTACCTTCTTTTACTAATTGCCTTAAATCAGCTTTTGTAGAGGCGATAATTCTAACATCTGTTTTTATAGTCTCGGTTCCGCCGACCCGTTCGAATTCTTTTTCCTGTAAAACGCGCAGCAACTTAACTTGCATTTCAAGAGGTATATCGTCAACATCGTCTAAATAAATTGTTCCTTCATCGGCAATTTCAAATCTTCCTTTTTTTATTTTGTCGGCGCCGGTGAATGCGCCCTTTTCATGTCCAAACAATTCGCTTTCAAAAATTTCTCTTGAAAAGATAGCGCAGCTTACTCTTATAAGCGGTTTTCCTTTTCTTAGACTGTTGTAATGAATGATATTTGCAATCAACTCTTTGCCGGTTCCGGTTTCTCCGGTAATTAAAACTGTTGCCTCTGAAGGAGAAACTGTTTTTAATAACGAAAACATTTCTTGCACAGCTTTACTTGTTCCAACTACAGATGAAAAATCAAATTTTTCTTGAAGCTGTAAAGTAAAAGTTGAATAATTTTTCTTTATGGAAAGGAGTTCTTCCACTCTTTGTAGCAGCAGCGTTAATTCATCGGCTTGGAAAGGTTTGGTTATATAATCGTAAGCGCCGTTCCGCATTGCTTCTACCGCTGTGTTAATAGATCCAAAAGCTGTCATTACAATTACAATAATTTCGCGGTCAAGCGTCTTGACTTTTTTTAATAATTCCAAACCATCCATTCCGGGCATTTTAATATCGGTAAAAATAATATCGGCGGAAGATTTTTGAAAAGCCGATAGAGCCGAAGCCGCGCCGGAAAATTCCTCAACTTTATAACCCGCATCTCTCAAATCATCTGCAAGCGAGATGCGAATAATCTCTTCATCATCAACAACAAATATTTTTAGGTTCTTCATCGCTCATTCACTTCTTTTTGTAGAGAAATAATAAAAGTTGCGCCTTCCCCCGGTATGCTTTCAACTCTTATTTCACCATTGTGTTCTTTAATAATATTGTAGCTTATCGAAAGTCCCAATCCGGTTCCCTCTCCAACTTTCTTTGTTGTGAAGAACGGATCAAAAATTTTATCAATTTTATCAGTTTCGATTCCTATACCAGAATCTTCTATGTTTAGAACAACATGACTTTTATCTGTTGAAGAAGAGAATGAAATTCTTCTTGGAGAATCCGGGTTTAGAGAAACTTTTTGATTAATTGCATCTATACTGTTGAGCATAATATTCAATAAAACTTGCCCTAAATGATTTTGACTTCCTCTAACCAAATATCTTCGGTCAATATTATTTTCAATAACAATTCTCGATTGCTCTAATTGATATCCGGCTAATAGAAGAGCATTTTCAATGACCGATGAAAGATCAACCGTCTCGAAATTAATCTCTTCTTTACGGGCAAAGTTCAGAAGATTAGTAATAATATTTTCCACCCTGTTAGCCGCATCGTTCATAAGCTTAACATATTTTTTAGTTTGTTCAATATTCTCAGGGTCTTCAGAAATTCTCCGAATGCAGCTCTGTAATCCCGCAATAGGATTATTTATTTCGTGCGCTATGCCGGCTACCAATGTTCTAATGGATGCTAATTTTTCCGATTGTAAAAGTGAAGCTTGAGTTTTCTGAAGTTCCTCATAGGTTTTTTCCAATCTCTCAATCATATCGTTGAATTTTTGTGATAGAAGGTCAATCTCATCTTCAGCGCGGAAAAATATTTTCCATTTATCTAAAATTTTCTCGCGAGTTTTTATTCTAATTTTTTCTCCTTTTTGAAGCGCATTCAAATCTATTTTATCGGCGGCATTGCTCATCATCTTAATTGGATTTGTGATGATATAGGCGAACCCCAACGCGCCCATAATTCCAACTACAAGAAAGAAAAGAACCATGCCGAGCAATGTATTTATTGTTCTGTTTACATCTTCTTGAATTCCTTCCTCTTCTAAACCAATACGGATAACGCCAATACTTTTGTCTAAAATCGGCACTGCTAAATCGCGGATTAAATTACCATCAAAGTTCTTCGGATTAATTAAAACAGTATTTACTTCCCCGGTGGAAGATGCCGGGTTGGCTTTTATCAAAGGCGAAGGAACATTGTCCTCGAAAGTGTGAGCAATTACTTTTCCTTTACCGCTTAGAATAAATGCATAGCTAATCGTCGAATCTGTCTCTTGAATATCATCGAGAAGTTTTTGTAACGTAACATAATCGTCATACAAAAGAGGTGTTACAGTTTGCGAAGCGATGCTTTTAGCAATAAATCTCGCGCGTTTGTCCAGCTCGGTTTCGAGAGAGGATGAAACGCTTTTCCAAATCAATAAGGCGTTGATTGATCCAAAGGTTACTACAATCAATACTAACGCAATCGTAAATTTCCAGAATAGAGGAAGAGATATTTTTTTCATTTCTGAACAAATCGTTGAATTGAACGGATGCTGTTATAATCTGAATCTTTGCCCAAAATAAATTTATCAATTAGAAGTTTGCCAAGAATTTTTTTCCCTTCAGGATCTTGATGCATTGTTAAAAATATATTGCGAAGTTTTTCTTTTGTTGCCGCATTAATGTTTTTAGGAACAACAAAAGGCGGAATACCATACTGCCCAGATTTTTCAATTATTTTAATATCCTTAACACGTTCCGGATAAAACTTTTTTAGATAGTCTAAAACGAGTCCATCAATAGAAGCGCCGTCTACAGTTCGCTTCTCTACCAGTTGAATTGAATTATCGTGAGCATAAGAAAAAAGTGATCTGGAGAAAAATTTATCCGCTGTATTTCCCAACTGTTTTACTCTTTTGATTGCATAGAGATAACCTGTGTTTGACAGCGGATCGGTAAAGGCAAAAACCTTTCCTTTAAAATCTTCAAACCTGCTGATTTTGGAATTAACGTGAGTAATAATGTACGCTTGATAAGTCGGCACTCCCTTACTAACCGGAACAACTAATATCTCAATATTCTTTTTATCGGCTTGTTCAACATACGGTCAGGAACAAATGAAAGCTAAATCCACTTCTTTATTCGAAAGCATTTCGTTTACTTCTCTGTAAGTTTTCCGCTGCTTAAATTCAATCGGAATATTTAACTTATCCCCGACATACTTAATAAGTTCTTCGTAGTAGGAAAATGTTTCTTTTGGGGAAATCATAGACGCAATTGCAACATTAAGCGGTTTGACTGTTAACTCCCCGATATGATTTTTATCGGTAGAATCTGTTATTGAAAAGTCCACTTCTACTTTTTTGATTTTTGAATCATCGCTTTTAGTGCATGAAACAAATGCTAAGGCAACAAGAAACACAAATAACTTTTTCATTTATCTCTCTTAAAAGAATTGAATGCTGCTTATGGAAATCATGATCTTGATCTTTCACATGAGAGCAAGAGCATAAACACAATCACGAACAAGAAAAATTTTTATCCACCTCTCAAAGCACTCACTATATTTAATCTCGCGGCGCGAACAGAGGGCAGAAAACCGCCCACAAATCCCATAATTATGGCAAAAATGAATGATGAAGTCACAATTGATAGTGACAAAGCAAACGAAAACGATAATTCCGCAAACGAACTGAAATTCAAAGTCGAGACAGTAAAAAATTGTAGGAATGATGCAAAGAACAATCCAACGACCGCACCGATCAATGAAATCAGTAGAGCCTCAGATAGGAATGCTGTCAGAATACTCCTTCGACTGAAACCGAGTGATCGCATCGTACCAATTTCAACAGTACGATTAGCAACTGCCGAATACATTGTAATCATAGCGCCAATAATTGCACCTATACTAAATATGACAGTTATAAATATTCCGAGCACACGAATAAAAGTTGCGAGGAATTCTGACTGTTCTTCAAAAAATTTCTGTTCAACTTTCGGCTCGAACTGCACAAGCCGGCGGTCGCTTTCGAATGCGCGTTTACATTTTTCAAAATCGTTTACATTACCGAGTTTAAATGTAAGTGTTGAAACCGCGCTGCCGCGCGTGAAAGCGTTCAGAAGCTGGTAGGAGTCTCCCCACATCTCAGAATCGAATCCGCTTCCATTGGCTTCGAAGATACCGACGATTGCCCAGTTATCACCGGCAAATTTTACTTTACTCCCTATCTGAGCTCCGAGAAATTTTTTAGAAATCGCCTGCCCTACAATTAATTCGCGTAAGGAAGGATTAAACATTCTTCCTTCTTTTATCTTTATCTGAGGACGCAGTAAAAGAACTTCTTCAGAAACTCCGCGAACCGTTATGTTACTCATTCCCCCTTTTTTAATTTCCAGATTGATAACCACAACAGGTTCTTCAGAAATAATTTGTTTTCCAGCCGAAGATTTTGCTATGAATGGAAGTGTTTTAATTACGTTCCTTGTGTCACCATCTATTATACTTGAGATTTCACCATTGGAAGCTTTTCTTGTAACCAAAACATTATCAGGCGAGCCGGTTGCAACTAAAGTTTTCTGGACACCATAAGCCATCATCAATACAGCGGCAAAAACAAATACAACAAGTGCAATACCTGTTACAGTTATTGCTGTAGTTAATTTTCTTGTCTTAAAACTTCTAAAGACATATTTAAAAGGAACTGCCATATCAACCTCTTTTTGTCATTCCGCACTTGATGCGGAATCTATTTAAACTAGATTCCAGTTTTCGCTGAAATAATATTTTCAGTATTAAAACTATCCTACAAATCTGAATCCGTCTACAATCTTTGTGTTAAGCGCTCTTTGAATTGGAAAGACAGCCGCAAGAAATCCAATCAATATTGCAGAACCGGCGGCAAGTACAACCGTAATAGGTTCAATGAAAAAGAATGGAAAAAATCCTTTCGGCATTACTTGTTCGAATCCGGCAACAATTGGGTAGAGCAAGGCAATTCCAACCCCGCCGCCTAAACAAGAGATCAACATAGACTCACCAAGTATCAATCCCGTTAAATGTAAAGCAGAGAAACCGAGAGTTTTAAATACTGCATATTCTCTGGTTCTTTCGCGGGCAGACATCACCATTGTATTTGCAAGAACCAGCATGATAATTCCAATGATTGCGTAGGACATGACATTCATTGCCGTAATAATTGCACCGGATGCGGCAACAAATCCCTGTGTAAATGCTTTTTCGGTTTCCGTCTTTGTTTCAGCCGTGGAATTTTTAAATTGCGCATCAATCTGTTCCGATATTTGAGCAGAATTATTCGGATTATCAATTTTAATTACATACCAAAAAACATTATCAGCTCTTACCGGGGTTTCTTGTTTAATCCTTTCGTTTAAGTAATCGAAATGAAAAAGCATTTGTGTTGCATCTGTATTCTTATTGCGGGGTTGATAAATTGCAGAAACCACAAATTCCCATCTGCCCGGAAAAATATCGCCATCAAGTACAATAATATCACCAACCTTGAATTTGTATTGTTCGGCGATTGACTTGCCAACAACGCAACCGTTCCGTTCCTTTTTATATCTTTCAAAATCATTTGGAGAAACCATGAATTCGGGATACAGTTCAAAAAAATTATCATCCGCTGCCGAACGTGCAAAGAAATTATTTTTGTCTTTGTAAGTGCCTCCGAACCATACCGCGCCGCAAACATATTTCACTCCCGGAACAGATTCAATTTTGGCTTTATAAGAAATCGGCAAAGGAAAAATAAACGAAACCGCTTGACGTGTAATTAAGCGGTCTGCCCCGGCAGCATCTACAGTTGAATCCCAAATAGTTACTACGGTTCTTAATAAACCATATGCAATTACCGCAATTGAAATTCCAACAATAGTGAGTGTTGTTCTTAGCTTATGCCGAAGAGCATTTTTAAAAATTAATTTAAACACTTTCATATCGGCTCCTATACCAGATCGCCTTTTTCAAGATGAAGCAGACGCGATGCTTTCTCTGCTGCGTGAGGGTCGTGCGTAACCATCACAATTGTTTTTTTGAATTCCTTGTTCAGCCGGTCCATCAATGTCAAAATCTCTTGCGCTGACACTTTATCGAGATCACCCGTTGGTTCATCTGCAACCAGTATAACGGGATCGGTTACAATTGCACGGGCTATAGCAACTCTCTGCTCTTGTCCGCCGGAAAGTTGTTTCGGATAATGATGCATCCTGTCACCGAGTCCGACAATTCCTAATGTTGCCTCAACATGTTTCCTGCGTTCGGATTTAGAAAGCTTTGTCAGAAGAAGAGGAAGCTCAACATTTTCATATGCAGTCAGAACTGGAATTAAATTATAAAATTGAAAAACGAATCCTACGCTGGCAGAACGCCATTTTGCTAATCCGGATTCATTTAATTTTGCGATGTCTGTCCCTGCAACAGTTAACTCTCCTCTTGAGGGACGATCGATACCCGCAATAAGATTTAACAAAGTTGTTTTACCGGAACCGGACGGCCCCATAAGAGCAAGAAATTCTCCTTCCGTAACATCAAGAGTCAGATCATGTAGAACAGGAATTTCTAAACTATTTCTCCAATAAGATTTCGAAACATTTTTTACTTGAATAA
>CAYTUV010000063.1:0-15326 GCA_964441505.1 uncultured Melioribacter sp.
CTCTTGTCTATAATATTAGAAGGGCACTATCAATTATCGGGGTAGCTGGATTAATGAATCTCCCCGCCGCAAGCAGCGGGGTATCTAGTTGATATTCTTTTTGCAAAAAGTTGTAACCCACGACGCAAGCGTCGGGGAATTAGCGATTAAAGCATTATAAGGTCTTAAATGTTGTGAAGTATCTTAATTTTTTTAAGTGCGATTTTATTAAGAAAATTCAAAAAAATATTATAGGAAAATGACTTATTTCATTTTTAATGATTTTAATTACATTTTTAGTAGGAAGTTTTTACACAGTCTCCATCCCTTTGGGAGAGCAAGAATAAGGGCATGAATACAAAGAGTTCTTCCTGATCTTACTCATGATCTTGATCTTTTTTACTACCAGATCTTCACAATTTTATCATCAGGATTTCTCATGGCATCGCCCGGTTTAACGTTGAATGCTTCAAAGAAATCGGGCAGTATTCTCAGAGGACCAAGAACACGCTCTTTTCCAGGGGAGTGAACGTCTGTCTTCAGGCGCAATTTCAATTCTTCCGGACGGATATTGTTCGCCCAAACCTGAGCGTATCCTAAAAAGAATCTTTGAGCCGGTGTAAATCCGTCTATTGATTCCCCTTTTTTATACTGATCCGTGTTTTTAAATGCCGCAAAGGAAACAGTCAATCCGCCAAGATCTCCAATATTTTCGCCGAGCGTCAGAGCGCCGTCAACTTTGAACGTATCGACAGCAACTAAACTGCTGTAATGGTCGCTAAGCTTTTTAGCTCGCGACTGAAATTTATCGTTATCCTCCTTTGTCCACCAGTCTTTAATGTTTCCGGCAGCATCATACTTTCTTCCCTGATCATCAAAGCCGTGAGAAATTTCATGACCGATAACAACACCCATCGCGCCATAATTTATTGCATCATCTGCATCTTTATTAAAAAACGGAGATTGTAGAATTGCAGCCGGAAAAGTAATCTCGTTACGTGTAGGACTGTAATTGGCATTAACCGTTTGAGGTGTCATGTTCCATTCTAATTTGTCAACAGGTTTTCCAATCTTTGCCAGATTATCTTTACGCGCCCATCTTCTTGCCCGTTCTAAATTTTTCAAATATGAATCGCGGGCAACTTCTAAACCGCTATAGTCTTTCCATTTATCGGGGTAGCCTATTTTAACACCGAACGAGCCTAATTTAATGAGAGCCTGTGCTTTTGTTTCCTGGCTCATCCATTCAAGATTCTTAATGCTCTCCCCCATAGAAATAAGTAAATTATTAACGATTGCTTTCGCTCTTGATTTTGCTTCCGAGGGAAATGTTTCCTGCACAAAAAGTTGGCCGACTAATTCACCCATTGCGCCATTAACGGACTGTAGAATTCTTTTCCATCTTGGCTGCATTGCTTTTGTGCCGGACATAAATTTGCCGTTGAAATCAAACAACTCATTCACAAACGGAGAACTTAATGCACCAGCAGTACTGCGGAGAAGATTCCACTTCATATATACTTTCCAGTCATCAAGAGAAACTTCATCAACTATCTTTCCCAGTTCAGCAAAAAACTTCGGCTGACCGACAACGATTACATCAATATTACCAACTCCCAAGTTTTCGAAATAGAGATCCCAGTTAAATCCGCTTGAAATATTTTTCAGATTGCCCAGAGTCATTTTGTTATAGGTCTTCAACGGATCGCGGTTCTCGAGGCGTGTATTTGATGCTTTTGCAAATTTTGTTTCGATGTTCATTATCGTTTGTGCGTATTGATCTGCCGTTACCGCATCAGTATTTATCAGCTTAAACATATTCGCAACATGAAGAAGATATTTTTCGCGTATCTGTTTGGAGCGCGGATCATCTTTTGTGTAGTACTCAACATCCTGCAGGCCTATTCCGCCTTGTGAAAGATATGGCGCCATCATAGTGCTCTTTTTTGCATCAGCCGTTACAAAAAAACCAAAGAATCCACCGACACCGCTCAAATGTTTTTCAGCTAAATATTTTACAAGATCTTTTTTGTTCTGCAGCCCGTCAATCATTTTAAGTTCGGATAGGATTGGTTTATACCCATCCTTTTCGATCCGGTTTGAATCCATTCCGGTAGCGTAGAAATCCCCGATCTTTTGCTGGGCCGAACCTTTCTGCCAATTTTGATTTGCCTCAGATGTTTCAAGAATATTTTTTAAAATCTTGTTGTTCTGTTCCTGCAGTACTTCGAAAGAACCAAAACGGCTGTATTCATCGGGCATAGGATTATTTTTAATCCAACCTCCGTTGGCAAATTGATAAAAGTCCTGCGTGGGTGAAACCGAACGATCCAGATTTTTTGTATCAAATCCGGTGTTCTGTGCATAAGCAGTAACTGAATAGAATGAAATTAAAACAAACGATAATATTGAAATAATTTTGGGGGACATGGAACTTCCTCATAGAATTTTATAAAATAATGACAATTGTTAGACGGAATGTGGAGGTTAATGTTGGACGGAAATTCGAAAAATCTGGCCGGAGTTTGTTAAAAAGTGTTAATAAAAGTTTTTTCCCAAAGGCTGATCTGTTTTTCAACTTCTTTTGGTGAAGTGCTACCGGAAGATTTTTTCTTTTGAAGGCTTGCTTCCGTAGTCCGAAAGAACACCATTAATTTTTGTGTGGTTCAATTAATCTAACCAAGCCAAAAACAAATTCAAGTTCCTAATTGAATTAGTTATCGCCATCTTATTATCTTTGTACCAACAAATAATGTATCCAATGAAAGCACTAACGCCAAATAAAATAAAAGAATTATTCGAAGAATCCTTGGTTGATCTGTTTAACAACAGAAAGAAAGAAGTTTATTCTGTTATGCTTGAAGCGATGGAAGATTTTGGTCTTTCACGTGCTATTAAAGAAGGGCGTAAAAATAAATTTGTTGATGAGAAAAGAATTTTACAACATCGTCTAGCTTATGACCATAGAAGAACACATTAACTATTGGCTGAATAGCGCCTCACATGATTTAGATACCGGCGAGACACTTGTTAAAGCACAAAAGTTTGATTGGGCTTTATTTCTTGGGCATTTAGTTCTTGAAAAAACGCTCAAAGCAATATATGTTATGAATAACAAAAGTAATATTCCGCCTAAGATTCACAATCTTGTTAGATTATCAGAACTAGCGAAGATTGAATTGACGGAACAACAAATATTTTTTTTAGATAAGGTGAATGATTTTAATCTGGAAGTTAGGTACCCTGAATTCAAAAATGAGTTTTATATCACTACCACTAAAGAATTTGCCGAAGAATATTTTATAAAAATAAATGACTTCTACCAATGGCTCAAATCCCAGATAAAATAAAAAACATTATCGCAAACTATTTTGTTCTTTTACGACAAAACAACATTCCCGTTAAAACTGCTTATCTATTCGGCAGTTATGCAAAAGATAATTTCACCGATTGGAGCGACATTGATATAGCTTTAGTCTCGGACATATTTCAAGGAATTCGGATTAATGACCGCGATAAAATTAGGAAATTCACTTTGGCGATAAGTTCCAGTTTAGAAGTAATACCATTTCACCCAAATGATTTTACAAGTGAAAATCCTTTTGCAAAAGAAATAATAGAAACAGGGATTAAGCTTTTGTAATTAATTTGGTGAATAACCGCAGAATTTGTCTTTCCGCATCTTTCTGTAAAATCCTACTTTTAATTTTAGAACAGCGTCTCTGTTTACATCATGCTTTCGGTCATAGCAGAAAATAATAAGTTGACATATTAGTCTCCGTTAGTTAGATTTATACCGAATTGAAAACCTATCAGAGGGATTGAATTAGCGAAAAAGAATTGTAACTAAATATTAACGCAGCTATTGCGTGTTCTCATCAGAAAACTGACACTTTTTAACAATTCAAGAACAAGCAAGGGAGTTGCGTCCAGAAATGGACGCGCTTTCTTATGTCTTTAGATTGGGCATGTCAGTGCCTCTGATATCCTCTTCCAACTGTATCTTTATTATTCCTTCCAATACTTTATACCTGTACTTTGGTACAAATACTACATGATATTTGCATTGGTATATTACGTGCGACAGTTTCTTATATTTGCTCATGTTACAAATATAAGTTTTTCTGGCTTAGCCTTTTGTTCATTACCACGCCCAAAGGACGTGGTTTTTTAAGTCTAAATAAATTTGTTGATGAGAAAAAAATTCTTAAAGTGTTGACCGATTCGAAATGACTGTTCTTTTTGAATCATCATTTGAAAAAGATCTTCGAAAAATTATTGACAAGGAAATTAAAACTGCCATTCTACAAACAATTCAAAACACAAAAGCAGCAACGTCCCTTCGTGAAATCAAAAACTTAAAAAAGCTACATTCAATTGGAAGTCATTACAGAATAAAAAATGGCGATTATAAGATTGGATTAGAACTGCTAAATAATACACTAATTTTTGTCCGCTGTTTACACAGGAAAGATATTTACAAATATTTCCCATAAGGAAATCTTTCTGTAAAAAGACTCAGAGTCATATGTCAATTACTAATTGGCCTGCCCAGATTTATTTTCCAGTAATTGATCTGCTTTTCTACTTCTTTCGGCGAAGTGCTTCCTTGCGATTTTTTATTTTGAACACTTTTACGGGAGGTTAACAATTGGAAAATATCCATTTCAAACTTGGGAGATATCTTTTTGTATTCAGCCAGGGATAACTCATTTAATTTTTTAGCCTGATTAACACAAACCGCTACAACGGTTCCGACAATGTTGTGTGCTTTCCTGAAAGGAACATTCTTGAGAACTAGATAATCCACAAGATCGGTGGATAGAAGCAGGTCTCCGTCAAGTTCTTCTTCGAATCTATCTTTTTTGAACTGAGTATGCTTCAAAAGTTCTGAGGTGAGGTGGAGACAATCCTTTGTTGTATCAACCGCTTGTATAAGATGTACTTTATCTTCCTGCATATCCCGGTTATATGCCAGAGGTAACGCTTTCATTATCGTAAGCAGACCAAAGAGAGAACCGTACACCCGTCCCACTTTTCCTCTTATCAGTTCGGCAATGTCCGGATTTTTTTTCTGCGGCATTAAGCTGCTGCCGGTTGAGAATGAATCGTCAAATGTTGCAAAAGAAAATTCCTGAGAACTCCACAACACAAGCTCTTCGCTCAGTCTGCTAAGATGCATCATTACAATGGAGCATGCGCTGATAAGTTCTATCATAACATCACGGTCGCTGACTGCGTCAAGAGAATTTTCAACCACTCCATCCATACCAAGAAGTTTTGCGGAATAATTTCTATTGATCGGTAAAGTAGTTCCGGCGAGCGCGGCGGCGCCGAGAGGCGATTTGTTTACGCGCTTCATGCAATTGTTTAGCCGCTCTATGTCCCGTTCCATCATTGAGATGTAAGCAAAGAGATGATGCGCAAACAAAAGCGGCTGCGCACGCTGTAGATGTGTGTAGCCGGAGATAATTGTTTCTTTGTGCGCTTCGGCTTTCTTCAGAAGAGTTTTCTGAAGTGCGCGCGTGAATTTTTCAAGCTGTGTAATTTCTTTCCGCATATATAACCGCTCGTCAAGAGCAACCTGATCGTTACGTGAGCGCGCCGTGTGCAGCCGCTTGCCGCGCTCGCCGATCTTTTCCACAAGCCGGTCTTCAATCAACGAATGAATGTCTTCCTGTCGCCAGTTAAATTTTAATTTGCCGGAGGAAATTTCTTTTCTTATCTCTTCAAGCGCCTTCAGAATCACTTTGCCGTCATTGAACGAAACAATCTTTGTCTTTACCAGCATACGGACGTGCGCCTTGCTGCCGTCAATATCTTCATTGAAGAACTTTCCATCAATGTCGATCGACGAAGAAAATTTAAGCGCAACTTCCGCCAAACCTTTTTTAAATCTGCTATCCCAAAGTGCCATTAGACATCCGTACTATTTTAGATTCGTCAGCAGCTTTTTGTGCAACACGATTATATGTTTTTAGCGGCAATCCGTAGATTTTAATAAAACCCTCAGAAGCCGTATGGTCAAATTGGTCTTCTGCGGTGTAAGTTGCAAGTGCCGGATCGTAAAGAGAATATGCCGAGGATCTCCCAGTTACACGGACTGTTCCTTTGTACAGTTTAACTTTCACAATTCCGGTTACCCGTTCTTGTGTCTTATCAATAAATGCTTGAAGAGCTTCACGCAGCGGCGAGAACCACAATCCGTTGTAAATTAAATTGGAATATTCCTGCGCTACCAATGTTTTATAGTGAGCGACAGATTTCTCAAGAGTAAGTCTTTCTAATTCTTTATGAGCAAAATGTAGGATCGTAGCACCGGGAGTTTCGTAAACTTCGCGGGATTTAATTCCAACCAATCTGTTCTCAATAAGGTCAATTCGGCCGATCGCATTTCTTCCGCCCATTTCATTTAGAAGTGTAACAAGTGCAACACTACTCAATGCTTTTCCGTTGACAGCAACCGGAACTCCTTTGCTGAATTCAATCGTTACCTCTTCAAATTTATCCGGTGCATTTTCCGGTGCAACGGTATGCAGGTATGCATCCCCCGGCGGTTCGACCATCGGATCTTCCAGCACTCCGCACTCTATTGCTGTGCCCCAGATATTATCATCAATCGAATAAGGATTATCTTTTGTCACTGTTACAGGAATGTTATTTGCCTTAGCGTAATCAATTTCTTCATCACGGCTTTTAAATTCCCATGTTCTCAATGGCGCAAGATTTTTTAGATCGGGAGCCAAAGCGCCAACAGAAACTTCGAAGCGTACCTGATCATTTCCTTTTCCGGTACAACCGTGAGCGACCATATTAGCGCCTTCCTTCCTCGCAATCTCAACAAGAGTTTTAGCTAATAATGGTCGGCCCAGAGAACATGCCATCGGATAAGCCTCTTCGTACATCGCACCTGCTCTGAGAGCGGGGAATGCGTACTCTTCCAAGAACTCTTTTGTAAGATCTTCAATATATACTTTTGAAGCTCCGGAGTTGAGTGCTTTTTCTTCGAGACCGACTAGTTCTTTCGCCTGCCCGAGGTTTCCGGTAAACGTAATTATTTCGGCATCGTAGTTATCTTTCAACCACTTTACCATTACGGAAGTATCCAACCCTCCTGAGTAGGCAACTACAATTTTATTTTTGTTCATTACTTAATTCCTAATATTGTTTTTATCTGTTCAATTATTTTTTTTATTTTTTTTACTGATTTTGGAATTACGATGATCGTGTCGTCACCGCCGATTGTTCCGAGTATTTCCAAATTACTTTGCCTGTCAAGAAAAACCGCCACACCCTGCGCGCGCCCCGGATATGTTTTAACCACAATTATGTTTTCATTTCCATTTATAGAAATAATTTCTTCGGCAACACGGTTCTTCAATGCGGATTCATCGCCGGTAGCGCTCAGTTTATATACCGAGCCGTTTGCGGTTGGAACACGTACAACACCAAGCTCCATCAAATCGCGGCTAAGTGTTGCCTGAGTAGATTTAATTCCTTTTTGCTTCAGCACCTTAACAAGTTGAGTCTGATTAAATATCTCCTGCGATGAGATAAGATCTTTAAGCAGTGCATGCCGCTTGTGAATGTCTTCTAATTTTTTACTCATTCTTTCCTCTTCTTTTCAAGTGACTTATTTATTAAAACTAACGGAATTATTCGGAAACAATTTCAGTTCCGATCCCTTCTTTCGTAAATATTTCCAAAAGCAGTGCGTGATCAACTCTTCCATCTATTATATGTACTTTTTGCACGCCCGATTCCAGCGCCGATAAAGCCGACTCAACCTTTGGCATCATCCCGCCGGTTATTGTCCCGTCAGCTATATATTTTTCAACTTCGTTCTGAGATAAATGCGAAATCAATTCACCATTGATTTTAACTCCTTCAATATCTGTCATGTAAAAAAGCTTAACGGCAGATAACGCCGCCGCAATTGGTCCTGCCGCTATATCCGCATTAACGTTGTAAACCGTTCCTTCTTTATCAACACCTAATGGTGCTACCACCGGTAAATATCCGTTATCCAGTAAATTTTTTATTAACGAAACATCCACGTCAACAACTTCTCCCACAAGTCCCAAATCTTCCTTAGCATATTTCTTAACCGTAATTAATCCGCCGTCAATACCGCTGATGCCTACGGCTCTTCCTCCGTGAATATTTATTCTTCGGACGATATCTTTATTCGCCGAACCGGCAAGAACCATCTGAACCACATCACGTGTGTTTTCATCTGTGTAACGCTGCCCGTCAACAAATTTTGTCTCAAAATTAAGTTTTGATGAAAGCGATGTAATTTCTTTTCCGCCGCCATGAACTATAACAACATCGATTCCAATTTTTCGGAGAAGTGTAACATCCTGAGCGACAGATGATTTTAATCTCTCATCTTCCATCACCGCTCCGCCGTACTTTATTACAAAAGTTTTTTTTTCAAACTGCTGAATGTACGGCAGCGCCTCAATCAGCACATCTTCTTTTCTGAAAACCGGATTTGTCACGATCTGTAGCTTCCATTTATTTTCACATATTCCTCGGAGAAATCACACGTCCAGCATGTACCCGTTCCCACTCCTCCGTTCAGTTTTATTAACAACTTAATGTCAGGCGATTTCAATGATTGATTCGCTTCCGTGTTTGATAACTGCACCAAATAATCCTGATGAAGTATCTGAACACCGTTGATGACAATTTCGAACTTAGCCGGATCGAATTCTATTCCGGAATAACCGACCGCGGCAATTATTCTTCCCCAGTTTGCATCTTCGCCATGGATTGCCGTTTTAACAAGCGGCGACAGCGCAACTGTTCTTGCCGCCTTAACAGCATCCTCATCGCTTGAAGCGCCTTCAACTGTTATCTCTATTACCTTCGTTGCCCCCTCACCATCCCGGACGATATCTATCGAAAGTTTTTTTAGAACCTCGTATAATTTCTCTTCAAATATTTTATACGATTCGGTCTCGGGAACAACTGACGCGCCCGAAGCCCCGTTTGCCAGCGCTATTACCATGTCGTTCGTGCTGGTATCGCCATCAACAATAATTCTGTTGAATGTACTGTCTGTGCTTTTCTTAAGAAGAGTTTGAAAAACATCTTTTTCAATTGCCGCATCTGTTAGCACAAAGCCCAGCATTGTTGCCATGTTTGGATGAATCATTCCAGACCCTTTCGCCATTCCGTAAATCGTAATCTCGTCGCCATCTATCTGGAACGATGATGAAGCTGTTTTTACAAAAGTATCGGTCGTCATAATTGCTTCAGCTGCGCCGGTAAAATCACTTCCGCTTAATTCGGAAGTAATCGTTTTGATTCCGGAAATTATTTTTTCGATCGGAAGCATTTCGCCAATAACACCTGTTGATGCCACAAACACTTCATTTGCATCTATTCCAAGAGTGTCGGCTGTTTCGTGCAGCATCCGAATCGCGTGGTCATATCCTGCATCGCCCGTGCAGGCGTTAGCATTTCCGCTGTTAATAATTATTGCTCTATGAAATCCGCTTTCCGAAAGAGTCAATTTACTTGCAAGCACCGGTGCCGCCTGCACTTTATTTAATGTGAATACAGCCGCAGCCGTGGCCGGTAATTCCGAGACAATAAGAGCAAGATCTTTTTTAGATTTTTTTATGCCGCAGTGAATTCCGCCCGCCCTGAATCCGAGCGGGGACTTTATTTCTGCTTTTATTTTATTTCCAACAACTTCTTCTTTGAACAATTTAATAGTCCTTTTGTTTGATTTAATCCGAACATGATATTCATATTTTGAACTGCCTGTCCTGCAGCTCCTTTAACCAGGTTATCAATAGTTGAAAAGAGTACAAGTGAATTATTAGCGTTTAGCTGAAAACCGATATCGCAAAAATTTGTGTGAATAACATCTTTCATTTCCGGAATCGCTTGTGATAGTAATCGTATGAACGGTTTATTGATATAACTTGAATCAAATGCTTCTTCAATATTTCTTTCGGTTGTTCCCTTCCTTACTGTTGCATGTATTGTGGAATATATTCCTCTTGAAACCGGAAGAAGATGGGGAACGAATGAAAAATTTGTGTCAGTTCCGCCGAACAAATTCAAGTATTGTTTCATCTCCGGTATATGCTGATGATTGCCAACCTTATATGCTCTTACGCTTTCATTTACTTCACCGAACATCATATTTGCATTAGAGGATTTACCGGCACCCGTTGTTCCGCTGTAGGAGACAATGCTTATTATCTCTGCTTCCAATAAATTCCCCTTCAACAGCGGGAGAAGAGCCAGTAAAATACTTGTCGGGTAGCAGCCGGGATTGGCAATTATCTTTGCCGTGGCGATAGCTTCTTCATTCCACTCGCTCAATCCGTAAACAGCTTCACTTAAAAGTTCTGTCGCTATGTGATCGTGTTTGTAATACTGAGAATAAGCAGATGTATCGCTTAATCTGAAATCACCGCCAAGATCAACTATTTTTACTCCCGCTGAATACGCTTCCCTAATAACATTCATAGACTGACCCGACGGCATTGCAACGAATAACAGATCAATTCCGTCCAGAACGTTTGAATTATATTGTTCTATCTCAAGAGAGATCATTCCTCTCAATGCAGGATGAATCTCTTCTATTCTATTTCCCGCGAAAGAACTACCGAACAATTTTACGATCTCGGTCTCCGGATGATTCAGAAGAAGTTTTATTAACTCCACTCCCGAATAACCCGCCGCTCCGACTATTCCAACACTTATCATTTACAACAATTTCCTAAACTTGGGGCATAATTATACATGTTTATGCATAATTATGCAAGAGTATAAATTAAAAAAGATGTTGTGTTTCTTGCTCGTGATCGTGCTCTTACTCTTGCTAGTGGCTATAACTGCCGATTAAGATCATGATCACGAATGAGACAATAAAAAACCCGGCTCAATTGAAACCGGGTTCTCTATAAAATTATACCTAATCGCTACTATTCTATTTTTTTTGCTGGCATCTCTCTGCTGTTCTGAAAAAGTACTAATTGGGTAACAATTCCATTCTCTTTCACAAACTTTATCTGTGCGTCAACAACTTTCGGATAAAATTTATCTTCCGATAAAGGAAATATTTCCGCTTGCGGCTGGCCTGTTGCCTGAACGAATATCTGTTCGCCGTTAACCGATACGGTCATAATAAAATTAGGCTCAAACTGATATTTACCCACGTATTGTTTTAATATCTCGGCAGATAGTTTTATCTCTTTCGGTTCATCTACAGTTACACCGAGATCCTTCAACGCTTTTATCGCGTTGGCGTTTCTTGCATTTAATTCAAGAGATTTTTTGTAATTGACTATAGCTTCTTCTTTATTCCCTTTTTTTAAAAGCGCTTCGCCGTAGCTGTCGTACACATTAGCCGATTTCGGAAATTCATCTACATTTAATTTGAAAATGGCAACTGCTTCGTCAAGCTTGTTCTCATTCATTAAGGAATATCCGAGCTGATTCATCTCGTTTTCTCTAAGAACGAATGCATCCTTTTCTTCTTTCATCTGCTTGAATTGAGCGACTGCAGATTTAATTCCCTCCTCATTAATTGCCGAGGCCAAATGCTCTGCAAGCGACCGAGCAGGCATCTTTACTTCCTTTCCGTTAAGGATGTCAATTATCTTCTCAGTTATTTCATTTAACGGGGCGCCGCCGGCGTTGCTGTAAAGAATTACAACCTGCCCTTTTTTCGGGATAAAATAATTGATTGTATTGAATCCGTTTATGCCGCCGCCATGAGTGATTACATCAAACTCTGCATCGTTAATTTTCTTTTTATAAATGCGCCAGCCAAAACCATATTTTGCCCCAAATGCGTCAACCCTCGGTTTGAATATCTCATCCATAAATTTCTTTGGAAGAAGTTTTTCTGTCTGAAGTGCTTTATCCCAAATTAACAGATCTTCCACAGTTGAATAGAGTGAGCCCGCCGCATAAGGTAGAGACATATCAAGGAATGGGGCGTTTTTATATCCCGGAATCGACTTTTCATAACCCAAAGCGCGCTTCATTAATATTGATTCTGCCATGTCATACCCGGAATTTTTCATTTCAAGCGGACTGAAAATATTTTCTTTAAGAACTGCTTCATAAGTTTTTCCGGTTATCTTTTCTATGATTGCTCCAAGTATAAAATAGCCCGAATTGTTGTAAGCAAACTGCTTGCCCGGCTCAAACTCAAGGTCGCCACTACAGTGTTCTTTTAAAAAATCATCCGGTTTATAAAATTTTCGACTTACATTTTTGATGAAATCTGCATCGCTAGTATAGCTTGGAATTCCCGATGTGTGCGTCAGCAACATTTCAATTGTAATTTTATCTCCGGTGTCTTTGCGGTAATAAGGCAAATATTCAGTCAGCTTTCCGTCAAGTTTGATCTTTCCTTTTTCAACAAGCTGCATTATCAGCATCGAAGTAAACTGCTTTGTAATTGAACCAAGTCTGTGTTTCGTGTCGGCGGCATTGGGAATGTTCCACTCCATATTTGCAAGTCCGTAACCTTTTTTGATTACAACATCAAAGTTATCCGCAATAAGAGCGCTTCCGTTGAAATATCTGTATTCGTTATACTTTGAAATCAGCTGATCAATTTTTTCCGCTTTTGATTGAGCCAAAAGAGATGATTGAGCGATAATACACAATACGGATAAAAATATTATACTAATTCTTTTCATAATCACTTTCCTTTATGATTGGTGCTCAGTTAGATGTCCGATTCACCTCTAAAGTTACACTATTAACAAAAATTTATGAACGAAAAATGAAATAGACCGCGCCTATCAGACACAAGCCAGCCCAGATATAATCCATTTTGAAGGGCTGGCGCATGTAGATCATTGCAAAAGGAACAAAGAGAGAAAGAGTAATTACCTCTTGTAATATTTTTAATTGGGAAAGATTCATTTCCGAATAGCCGATTCTATTTGCGGGCACCTGCAGCAAATATTCGAACAGCGCTATCCCCCAGCTGATAAACGCAGCTATGTACCATTTTCTGTCGGACAGATTTTTTAAGTGCCCGTACCAGGCGAACGTCATAAACATATTGGAAAGTATAAGAAGGAAGGATGTTCTTACAATTACAGGGAGATTTATAATATAATTTATCATTTGTATCCCGGGATCAAATTAGGAATGAATTGTAGCAACTTAAAATTGTGCAGGTAAAAATAAGAAGAACGGGAAAAAGAATTGTAATTTGTTTAGTATTACTTTTTTCCGTCGGGCTGAACTCAAAATATTTACGGGGTGTTTTTACTTTTCAAGCTGAAGTAACTCATCGATCTCTTTGCTCAACTGTTCAACAACATCTTCATTAGGTGGTACACCTATGTGTGTAAATTGTATTCTTCCTTTTTTATCAATTAAGAATTTTGTTGGAATCGCTTCAACACCATAAGATTTTTGAACGTCTGTGCCTTCAGCAATCAGTACTTCGAACGAATATCCTTTTTTTGTCATAAAATCTTCAATGATCTTTGCCTGTTCGTTAACATCAATACTATAGAATAGAACATTCTTATTGTTAGCATATTTTTCGTAAAGCTTTGTTAGTTGAGGTAATTCGCCTACACACGGTACGCACCACGTAGCCCAGAAATCGAGCATTACAACTTTACCGTACAGTTTTGAAAGCTGAACTCGCTCATTTTTCAAAGTAGACAAAGTAAAATCAGTGGCGGGATTTGCTTTCTTCATTCTTTCTTCGAGTATTAACTGCAGAGCTGTTTTTTTCATTTCGAGTTCTTTAACAAGGCTCTCAAGAGCGCTCATTGCTTTTTTATCGTCTTTAAGTACAAGTCCGGTTACTAACCATTTGACCGCTTCCTCTTTTTTTCTCAGATCTTTATACGTATATCCAAGCAAGTAATGAGCATTCGGATACTTATCTCTTTCGTTTACCGGCGCAGATTCTAATAGATATTTTAGGGCGTTGTCATAATTTTTTTGTTTATAATATTTTTCCCCTAACGCAAGAGCTACTCTGCCATATTTAAAACTTTCAGCGACACTGTTAAGCCACTTAATATCATATCTGCCGTGAGCAACAGTTTCATAAACACTTTCTGCACTTGTTATTTCATAAGCTTTCTCAAGGTGTCTTATTCCTAATGTTGTGTTGTCCAGAGAATCCGCAATAAAAGTTCCGAGTTGTAAAAGTAGATAAGGATTAGATTCGTTATAGACTTCTTCTGCAAAAACCGGAATTCGATTTCTATCTTTTTTTCTTAAAATATTATAGATCGTACTCAAACCACGTTGTCTTATCTCTCGCGTCCTACCATCATCTCCAGAAATAATTCTTCTCGCCATTGTTTCTGCTGAATCCGGTGCATCTTTGTTGTATCCCAACAATAACAATATACTTTGATAAACTATTGTTTTATTGTCCTTAGCAAGGTGAAGCGCTGTTTTATAAATGGAATATTTCTCTTGAAAAGTTTTTTTAGTTTTAGCCAGATCTAACATTGCCCAGATGCTGGAAGAGGAGGATGAATCTGCTTTTATTATTTTATTCCAAAGGCCGATTGCTTTGTCAATCATTTCACCATGCTGATAAATTGCAGCTAAGTATAAGTATCCTTGATAATATGATGAATCTATTTCAATAGCTTTATTATATTATTTAATTGTTTCTTCATTATCACCTTGTTGTTGGGCAAGACTTGCAAGCGACACATAAGCCAAAACGTATTCCGGCTCAATGTTGATTGCTTTTTCATAAAATTCTTTTGCTTTAACTAGCCCGACCGAGTCTCTTTGGAAAGTAGCAATCCAATTACCAACCATAAAATTATAAACCGGGCTATTAGCTTCTTTTTTAAGTAATGATTCGAAGATTTCTTTTAAACTGTCTTTTTTTTCATAGAGCCAGGATTTAAAATCTCGAAAGTCCTCGGTAGATTGAATCAATTCTTTTAGACCAGCTTTCTTATCGCCGCTTTTAATCAAAGCTATTCCTTTGGTGTGGTGTTCTTGTGCGGCAGAGAAAAGTGAATCTACATTTGCTGTTTGAGCAAAAGAAACAACTGATAAGAGAAAAAGAAAAATTGTGATAGACATAATTTTCGTTTTCATAACCCTTCTAAAATAAATTGTAATCAATTATTCCGGTTTTTTGTACTAATTGTTAATGTAGAGACGATCCCACCTACCGAACGTGCAGGTCGATGAGCAGTCTAGTTTGCAAACTATTATTGAGACGACTCCCGTCTTTGGACGGGCAAGTGATGCATCTTTACTAATTGCTTCTTATCTCTGACTTCCTGCTTTTGTAGAGTAAGACAAGAGCGCATCGCTGTACAGACATTGTGAGCACCGACTGTTTCTCTCCTTTC
>CAYTUV010000064.1:0-14702 GCA_964441505.1 uncultured Melioribacter sp.
TAGTAACGGTACTGATGTTTTATTTAAAAACGTTCTATATACTTAATTAGCAAAATAATTTCTCAATGTTAAAAATGCGGAGGATAGTTGAAGCGCTACCTAAAATTTGCAGCAACAATTTTTCTTTTTACAGTTTTTATTTCTTGCAACAGCAACCCAACCGAGCCCGAACCACAACCCGGCAGAAGAGATTATGTGTGGACGGTGGATACGTTAGTAACGCCTTTTAACACAATACAAGGTATGTGGGGTAATTCAAGAAATAATATTTACGTAGTTGGACCTGGAGGTATGGGAGACGACAGAGTGTGGCATTATGATGGTAATAAGTGGAATAAACCTCTGGAATATTTAGCCGCTGGTCCAAAAACAATACATGGATTTAGTAATTCAAACATTTGGATTGGAGGCGAGAGCGGTAAACTTCTTAACTATGATGGCAGAAAATGGAATCTTAAGTATACATATAAACCGAAGAAGCAATTTGTCTTATCGAATATAACAGATATGTACGGTAATAGCCCAAGTGAAATTTACGCTGTCGGGGTTACTTTTTATAACCAGCAAACTATTCAAAGAGGTTTTGTTCTAAAATATAATGGGAGCAGTTGGAATGAAATATATGAAGCTGATTATAATTCCCAATTTATAAGCGTAAGAAAAGATAAAGATAGAGTAATGATATTTGGAATTAAAGCTGGTTTTGGTGAAGCTGATACTCTTGCATTCTGGCAATGGAAAATGAACAACCTTAAAGAGATTTATTCAAATTCTGGTAAGAATATTATTTTTGCCAATATTAGCCAAATAGGTGATAATTACTACTATATAATTGGCAGGGATATAAATAAATATGTAGATGAAAAGTTTTCGAAAATGATGACAATAAACGAACCCAATTTTGGTTATGCTGTATACGGAAGAAGCGAAAAAGATTTTTTTGTGAATATGGTCGATGGTCTAGCTCATTACAATGGTACTAACATTGAATACTTATTCAAGTTCAATAACTCATTTACCTACTTGATAAACTACCCATTTATAACTGAAACTGAAGTGTTTTTTATTATGTACGAAGGGGCGAAAGGTTTAAATATGATTTTACATGGCAAACTAAAAGAATGAGGGAGGTGAAGAAACCGGGAAAAAGAATAAAAAATGCCTAACTAAACAGAAGGGATAGCGCTTGTACCGCTACCCCTTTTAACAAAGAATAAACCGCTAAGGTTGGCACCCTAAAAGTAGTATTAAACTACTACGGCTATTCTCTTTTTAAAAATAACATTTTTTTAACAAAAAGGAGATTTACAATGAAAAAACGCATCATCAGTTTTCTCAGTCTGTTTCTATTGGCAACATTAATTCACGCTCAGCCAATAATTACCGAAACTAAATTATTGTACCCATCAGGTACAAGCATTGTTAAAAATATCGAAAACGGTAATTCAACTTATGCGTACGGTAGTTATAACATCGGGAAAGAATTAAGCGGTGCCATTCAAAAAATCTACAGAACATATTTTAGTGTTGATTTATCAACAATCCCTACGAATGCGACAATTCAAGAAGTAAAAGTAAATTATTCAACCGATTACAAAAGTTATACTTTTAAGCTCACCAATATTTCTTCATTGGGCAGCGGGCTTGGTGCAAATTGGGCAGCAATAGGGAGTGGAAGCACCTTACATTCGGGCATAGGATATGGCGGCGGAACAATCATTTCAACTCCGGTAAAAAATCAAATTCAAAGTGCTCTTTCAAGCAGAAGCATGATGATTGGAGGTGTGGGTGAAAATGAAACCGCTAATGATTCATACGCATATTTATCTATAAATCTTGAAGTTAGGTATACAAGACCGGCAACTTCCTTAAACTTTATTGCACAGAATTATATGGATGGCGGTAACTCGGGTAATATAGGTGTTGGTATAAATACGTCTACAATTACAAGCCGGACAAGCCCTTTTAGTTTCTCAATATATGAAGACCAAACAATGTACTTCCAGGCATATGATAATCAATCGTATAATAATTACAACTGGGTCTTTAATGATTCAGAAGCGCCATTAAACCCAAGCGAATGGCAAATGAATTATTTCAGTCGTATTACAAATATTGGTCAATCATCCTCAGCATCACGTCCGGCATTAACCTCGGAGAGCGGGGCAACATTTCAAGCTGTTTTAAGAAAAATCTGCAACCTAACCTTCAGCAGTGCCGGAGGTTAGGTTTATGTTAACAATGTTTTGTATTCATCACCAAAAACTTCTAATATTGTGGCAGAAAATAGTGTAACAGCTCAAGGCCAATGGTATTTTTCCAACGGAATAGAATACACTTTCGATCACTGGACAAGCGGCGGTCAAACATTTTCAAGCCCCTTTACAGCCTCAGAGAATAAAACTTATACGGCAGTTTACATCGGCAAGCCAACCAATAGCGGAGAATATGCTAGTGCTAGCGCTGCTGTTGGACAGCCAATTGTTGTTACGTGGGTAGATAATCCAAACACAGCTGTAAACCAATTCGAAATAAGGAGAAAAGTTAAACATAATGGTGTAGTTGGTGCGGAAGTATTATTAACAACTTTAGGCAGAGGAGTACAATCTTATACGGACTATGAGTATGTTGCTACGGATGGTTACACACATGATTTACTATGGTATGATGTCCGTGCGTATTATTCTACAGAAGGAAAATACTCGGATCCTGACTTTACTGCTGCATTTGGAAGAATTGAAGCATCTACAGTAGAAGACAAACTTGTTGCTTCCCTCTCAAATGAGCTTCCGGCAAATTACTCAATTAGCAATTACCCCAATCCATTCAACCCAGCAACAACAATAAATTATCAACTGCCGGAGAATGGTTTTGTAACACTAAGAGTGTATGATCTGCTCGGCAAAGAAGTTGCAACATTGGTAAATGAGAACAAATCAGCCGGCTACCACAAAGTAACTTTTGACGCAAGCAAACTGACAAGCGGCGTTTATATTTACACGATCAATGCAAACAATTTTATCCAATCAAAGAAAATGTTGTTGACGAAGTAATCATCCACAATTGTAAGGGCTCAATATATTGAGCCCTTACAAATCATGTTGGAATTGTGCTCACAGTCGATTCAAATTTTACTCCCCACTCCAATTCAAAACCAAACATAAGACACGTTTTCAGTTTGTCGTAATCGATCTCTTCATTCAAGATTGATTTCAGCTCGGTTGTTCTTTCATATAGTTCAATAGAGAGTTGGCGGCGTGTTTCGTTGTCACAGTTAAGATAATCAACCAACTTTCTATGAAACGGTCCGCATAAAATCGAACCGTGCTGTAGAACCACATTGTTTAATTTTCTTTGCGCGCTTCCAATCATTTTTTTACCGTTGAACTTCACTTCATTCTTAGCTGTGCTGGCAAAGCATAAAACGCCTGTCGGTTCCTCCAGTAATTTAGGAAAGTCCGGCTGATGTTTTTCCAATTCCGATTTAGCGAGAAGAGGATTATAAATTTCCAGTCCTCGCATCAATGCGTTTGAAATTTTGGAATAGATTTCGCGCGGAGAGAATTCGTTGTTAAGAGGAAGTATAACAGAATATGTTAGTTCTTCTGCATGAAGAATAGCTCGACCGCCGGTAGGTCGTTTTACAACATCAATTCCATCTTTTTCTGTTTTGGATTGGTCGATATCGTTATAATTTTGATTTGCGCCGAGAGAAATGCAGTAAGGTTTCCATCTGTAAACTCTGAAATATGCTTCTTCTGGATTGCACTTATGAGCAAGATCGAAATCGAACTGCATATTGTACGTTCCGGTGTTGGATCCGGAATCGATGAAATGCCAGTTCATTTACGAACTAAACCACGAGTTGATTTACTAATGAATTCAAGAATACTTTTAATATGAAGTTGATCCCCGAATTTTTCCTGAATCTTTTCTTTTGCATCAGCCGGATTCATACCGGAATTGTAATACAAACGATATGTCTCTTTGATGGAATCAATTTCTTCATTAGTGAATCCTCTTCGTCTCAATCCAATAACATTTAAACCCATAAAACGGGCAGGGTAACCGGAAGTCATAATGAAAGGAGGGACATCCATATTTACCATCGATCCGCCGCCGACCATTGCATGCTTGCCAATTTTTCCAAACTGATGAACGGCTGCCAAACCGCCGATTATTACAGAGTCTTCTATTTCTACATGTCCGGCAACCTGAACAGCATTTGCGATTATGCAGTTATCACCAACGTGGCAATCGTGCGCTACGTGAACATAAGCCATTAGCAGACAGTTTTTCCCGATGCGGGTTTCACCTGTAGCATGTGTACCGCGGTGAAGTGTTGCGAACTCACGGACGGTTGTATCGTCACCAATTTTTAGTAATGTTTTTCCTTTATCGAATTTTAAATCTTGAGGCAAGTTAGCAATCGAAGCGCCTTGAAAAATTTTAACACGATTACCGATTCTCGCGTAATCATAAATCACAGCATGAGGACCAATTTCACATCCTTCTCCTATTTCAACGTCATCATGAATAATAGCAAATGGGCCGACAATAATATCATCAGCGATCTTTGCCTTGGAACTTACAATAGCATTCGGATGGATTTGGCTCATAAATTTTCTGGTTACTTTTCTTTTTGATTTTCTTTTTTAGTTATTGCACCCATAAATTCTGCTTCTGCAACAAGAACATTATCAACATATGCACGACCCCTAATAGAAAATACCTTGCTTTTTTTATGAACAACTTCGGCCTCAAGAAATAATTGATCGCCGGGTACAACCGGTTTTCTGAATTTTGCATTGTTGATGCTCATAAACATCACAAGATGGTTTTCCGGATCAATGAACGAATTCAATATCAGAATACCGCTTACCTGAGCCATAGCTTCTACTATCAGCACACCGGGCATAATTGGTTGTCCCGGAAAATGTCCCTGGAAGAATGGTTCATTGATAGTAACTGATTTAACGCCAACCACTTTTTTGTCAAGATCCAATTCAACAATTTTATCAACTAACAGGAACGGATAACGGTGAGGAAGGATTCTCTGAATTGCATTGATATCTAATACAATGCCTTCTTTTTTTACAAACTGATATTTCTTTACTAGTTTTTTCTGTTGATAGAGACTTCTAATTTTTTTTGCGAATTCAACGTTTGCTTTGTGTCCGGGACGCGCCGCAAGAATCTGAGCTTTTATCGGAGCCCCGATAAGAGCAAGATCTCCCATCAAATCCAAAAGCTTGTGGCGCACGGGCTCATTCTTGAAACGTGGTTTGTTATTATTTAAGAAACCTTCATGGCTCATGGTTAAATCGTGCTGCAAGCCAAGTTTGTCTTTCAATCTTTTCAATCCTGCATCATCAATTTCATGATCAATGATTACAACTGCATTATCTATGTTGCCCCCCTTGATCAAACCTTTATCCGCCAGCATTTCAACTTCACTCAGAAAACTAAATGTTCGTGCAGGTGCAAATTCGGTAACAAATTCTTTTTCAAGATCGAACAGACCGGTATGCTGACTTCCCAATACCGGATTTTGATAATCAACCATCACGGTCATTCTATAACTGTCTAATGGCAGTGCAACGATATCAACCTGCTCTTCTTCATTGTGGTACATAACGGTTTGATCTATTACCAGATAATCTTTTGGTGCCTGCTGGGCAACAAATCCTGCTTCTAATAAAATTTCAACATATGGATTTGCACTTCCATCACCAATCGGAGGTTCAATTCCATCCAGTTCAATCATAATATTATCTATTTGAAGGCCGACAATTGCGGCAAGTACATGTTCAACTGTGAAAACTTTTGCAGAACCGAGACCTAATGTGGTTCCTCTCGAAATATCAACAACAAAATCAGCATTAGCGGGAATTTCAGGCCTGCCGCCTAGATCGGTACGGACAAATTTAATTCCGCTGTTTTCGGGGGCCGGTCTAAAAGTCATTGTACATGATGTACCTGTGTGTAAACCGATACCGGAAAGTGAAACGGATTTTGCAATCGTTCTTTGGAGTTCGAGCATTATTTACCTTTGATTAATTTCGAAATTTCCTCACCCAAAGATGCAATTTTTTCTTCTAACTTTTTAATTTTTTCTGCATAGTTTGGCAGGTTTCTGATATGCGCTTCGATCTTCAAAATTTTTCCCATATCATCTGCGGGTGAGCCGCGGTATTTGCCTGCCTTTGTAAGAGTTTTGGATACACCTGATTGTGCGCCAACAATTACTTGATCAGCTAATTCAATATGACCAACAATTCCAACCTGTCCGGCAAGTATACAATGATTGCCTATTTTCGTACTGCCTGCAACACCACTCTGAGCGGCAATTGCTGTGTTCTCTCCTATTACAACATTATGAGCAATCTGAACAAGATTATCAATCTTAACACCTTTCTTGATTGTTGTTGATCCCAATGCGGCTCTATCGATTGAAACATTTGAACCGAGCTCAACATCATCCTCCAAAACAACATTACCTATCTGAGGTACTTTCTGGTAAGCGCCTTTTTCATCCGGTATGTAGCCAAAACCGTCGGAGCCGATACATGTGTTTGGATGAATGATCACGTTGTTCCCGAGAATAGAATTTTCCCGGATGGAAACGTTTTGATAGATCAGACAATTGCTGCCGATCTTCGCGTTTTCCAGAATAACAGTATTGTGAAAAATTACAGTATCATCTCCAATGCTGCAGCCTTCTTCGATCACAACATTTTTACCGATACCAACATTCTTACCAATATGAACTGACTGATGGATGTAAGCGCTTGGATCGATCCCGTGAAGATTAATTTTCGGTTTTAAAAAAGAGATTACGATTTTTTGAATTGCCGAGGCTGGATTTTTTACTTCGATGTAGCTGATATCCTTGCGGCTCTTCTCAAATTCTGGGCTGATAAGCACAGCGGATGCTTTTGTATTTTCAAGAAATTTCTGGTAAGCGGGTAAATAGAGAAAGGTAAGATCTCCTTCTTTGGCTTCTTCGATCTTAGCGAGACCGCTTAATTCAATTTCCGGATTGCCAATAACAACACCGCCGACAAAGTCGGCGGCTGCTCTCAAACTTATTTTCATAAATTCTCACTTAAGTTTTTCGATAACCTCTGTAGTCAGATCGAATTCTTCTTTCGCATACAGAAACATGATATCGCCGCTTCTGTCAAAGATGAAATCGTAATCTTTATCTTTAGCAATCTGTTGAATGACTGTAAAGATTCTGTTTTGGATCGGCTTCATAAATTCCTCCTGTTTCTGGAACAGTTCACCTTTCACGCCAAATTTATCCTGGCGGTATTTGGAAACCTGATCTTCCATAGTAACCAATTCTTTTTCGATTTCAACACGTTTCTGTTCACTCAGAATTAATTTACGTTTGTCGTAATCATCGTATTTGGCTTTCCAATCTTTTTCCATTTTCGAAAGTTCTTCCTGCCATTCTTTAATGATTGCGTCAAGTTTCTTCTGTGCATCCTGTGCATCAGGCAGCTGCTTCATGATTGTGTCGCTATCGACATAACCAAGTTTCAGTTGGGCATTAATTGTTTGCGTGAAGAGAGCAAACAGAATAATCAATAAACTAAATCCGATCTTTTTCATGATTTAACCCCGGTAATTATTTTTTACCACGTTTAAGGAGATCTAGAACTTTATAAGTAATATCGAACTGAGGATCAGCTTTAAGAAGAATTACTTCGCCTGCTTTATCGAATACGAATTGCATATTTTCTTCTTTAGAAACTTCATCAATAGCCTTGAAGATTTTTTCTTTAACCGGTTTCATGAGTTGTTCTTGTTTTGCAAAATATTCACCGTTTGGCTGATTGAATTTCTGTTCCTGATATGCCTGAGCTTTCTGAACTTTCTCTGTATATTTTGCTTCAGCTTTCTGAACATCTTCAGGTTTCATTGTTTTCTGCTGCTTCTGATAATCTTCAGATATTTTTTGAATTTCAGCTTTCATGCTGTCTAAGTCTTTTCTCCATTTAGAAACCATTCCTTCAAGATCACTTTTAGCTTTTATCGCCTCTGGAAATTGAGCAAGAATAACTTCAGAATCAACATAACCAATTTTCACTGGTGCTGTCTGAGTTTGTGCAACAAGTGTTGTAGAAAAAACAATTAATGCAAGTAAGAATAATCTTTTCACGTATACCTCTATTTTATGTTTGTTAAAAACCTTTACCGAATTGGAAGTGGAACAGCCATTGCGGTTCTTTACCGTCAACGCTTCTTCTATCAAATCCATATCCATAATCAAAACCGATTAATCCAATCGGATTCAATAAAATTCTTGCACCAATACCAACAGAACGCTTCAGATTGAACAAATCGGTATTTTTCATATCCAAATAAACATTACCTGCCTCTGCAAAAGCAAGTAAATAAATCGGAATCGGCTCCATTGAAAGTGCAAGCCTTAATTCTGTTGTAAACTTAGCCATTACGTTACTACCCCTTACGTCGTTCGTAACAGGATCTCTTAACCCTAAAGTTCGATCCTCATAACCACGCAATGAAGTAGTTGCGATAATCAATCCATTACCACCCATAAAAAACCTTTCGAATGGGGTAATCGGAGTTCCATCTTTCAACTCTCCAATATAGCCCAGTTCAGCTGAAGTGTAAAGTACAAATCTGTTGCTCTTGAATAATGGTCTGTACCATTCCGACTTAAACAAGAATTTGTAATAGTCAATATTTCCGGGTAAGAATGGACCGCCAGAGAGTTCAGCATTCAATACGATTTTAGAACCGCGGGTAGGGAAGATAGGATTATCAATATCCGTTCTGGAAATAGCCGCACCGAGTGTATATTGACGGGATAGACCCTCTGGATAATAGAGACCTCCGTCAATTACATCGTTGTATTGAAAACGCATTGTACCTTGAACATAGAAGAAATCGTCCGGCCATGTTAATCTTTTACCAACTCTAAAAGTAATACCCGATTGTTGTAAGTCGTAAACGTATCGCTGACGAGTATCGAATAGATCAAAGCCGAGAGAAGTTGGTGTATCCATAAACCATGGTTCTGTAAAACCGAGTGAAAAAGTTCTATAGAAATTGCCAACACCAAACTGCCAGTTGAAATTCAGGATTTGACCGCCTCCCATTTTGAGAGGATCGGATAGTGAGAAATTTGAAAGAGTAAAACCAACAGCACCGCTGAAACCGAATGCACCGCTGTAACCAATCGAAGCATTTAAATAGTCGCTCGATTTTTCTTCGACTTTATAGATGATATTGACGATACTGTCATTAGCCGGTCTGTAATCAACACCGGTTTTGTATAGCGCTTCAGAATTGAAGTACTGAAGATTTGCCAGTTGCTGAATACTTCTTAAAATATTTGAACGGCTGAAATAGCTGCCGGGAATAGTCCAAAGTTCTCGGCGAATTACTTTATCTTTTGTTTTATCGTTTCCGGTAATGTCTACTTTACCAACTTTAAAACGACTTCCTTCATTAATTTTTATTCTTATATCGACTGAATCCGCAGCAACTTTCTCTTCTTTGGCATCAAGTTGAAAACCAAGATAACCAGTATCCTGATATAGCGACGAAACATCCGTTTGTTTTTCATTATAGTGAAGATTCTGATTAAATTTTTCGAAATCGAAAACGTCTCCGTTCTTGAAAGCGAGACGCGCACTCAGTTCTTCTGACGGGTAAACTGAGTTACCTTCCCAAATTAAATTTCTAATTTTGTATTGTTCACCCTCATATACATCAATAATTACATCAAGATGTTTTTTGTCTTCGGAAAAAACAACGCTGTCGCGAAGAACAACGAAATCTCTGTAGCCATTCTTCCTGTAAAATTTTGTTAAAAGATCTTTATCTTTTTCAAATTTATCTTTTTTGTATTTAGGGGACGACCAGAATTTCCACCACCGAGGTTCTTTTGTTTCATCGAACTCGCTTATCAGATCGCCATCTTCAAATGCTTTATTGCCGTTGAATCTGATTCGTTCGATAGTTATTTCATCGCCTTCCTTAATATCGAGAAGCACGAGAGTACGCTCTTTTATTTTGCCAACTGAATTGATAGATGAATTCCTTACAACTTCATACTCAGTTTTATACTCTTTCGAAAGATCTTTTTGATTCCGCCAGGTTATTATTACTTTCTCATCGGAGGTATCTGCCTGGAAGAAACTGAAATATTCGGGAGTGATTGTGGCGCCAAGAAAACCATCTTCCTCGTAAAGTGATTTTATCTTAGAGATGAGCCGTGTAATCTCCTGGGGTTTTAATGTCTGTCCTCTTACAATATTAATTTTTTTGTTGATTTCGTCTTCGCTTATTTCATCGTTACCAACCAGAACAATTTTTTCGAGCCTTGGGTATTCCTGAATTTTTAACTGAAGAAAGATTCCGTCATCAACTTTTTTCTCTACAATAAGTTGTACATCCTGAAAGATGCCTAAATTCCATAGCCGTTTAATTGCATTATTTGTCTGATCGCCGGGTACGGAAACTTCGTCACCTACTTTCAAACCTGTATTTGCAATAATTGTGGCGGCATCTGCGGATTTATTTCCAACAACAGAAATGCCAAGAATTTTATAGTTAATCTTTTGCGTCTGCGGATAAACTTCAGCTAATGTAATAAGTAAAAGGATTAGACTAAGCTTTAGCCACTTTTTGGGAGTGTGTTTTATCATTATGCTCTTTTGTGTGTTTGCTCGATAATTGTTCGCTAACCAAACCAAATCTTCTTTCTCGCTTTTGAAAATCTTTAATTGCGTCTAATAAATGTCTGCATCTAAAATCCGGCCACAACACTTCCGAAATAAAAATTTCTGAGTAAGCAATTTGCCAAAGTAAGAAGTTGCTGATTCTAAGTTCCCCGCCGCTCCTTATCAGTAAATCGGGGTCAAGCATTCCTGCAGTAGAAAGATTCTGTGAAATTGTTTCTTCAGTTATCTCATTAGGTTTAATCTTTCCAGACATTACCTGCTTGCTTATATCTTTAACAGCCTCAACAAGTTCCCATCTTCCGCTATAACTTAGCGCCAGATTAAGAACCATTTTATTATTGTGAGCTGTTTTTTCTACTGCTGCACGTAATTCATCTTGAACGATATTAGGCAGAGATTTAATATCTCCAATCGTTGTCAGTCGAATATTATTACTGTTCAATTCATCGGTTTCTTTCTTTAGACTTCTCACAAACAACCGCATCAATGTGGAAACCTCCTCTTTAGGACGGTTCCAATTTTCTGTTGAGAATGTATATAGGGTAAGAACTTTTACACCGAGTCCAACACAAGATTGAACAACCTGTCGCACAGACTCAACACCACGTTGATGTCCGGCAACTCTGGGCATACTTCTTTTCTTTGCCCACCTACCGTTTCCATCCATTATTATTGCAATGTGCCGAGGGATATTGCCTTTTGCTTTAACATCTTCAATCAATTTCTTATCAACGGCACTGAGTTTTGTAGCCAACTTATCTTGTCATCCTCAAATTTTGGCTCGAAAAAATAGTTCGCATGCGTGTAAATGTCAAGATAAACTAACTCTAACTATTTTGGATGGGAAGAAAAGTAGAAATTATTTCGATGATGAATCCGGCAGAGTTAATATTTTGATATGCCTTTGGGTCTCTTCTTCCAGCGAAGAAATTAGAAGTGAGGCTTTAACCAGAGAGTTATAGGGAACCCCAAGGAACAGTGTAATTCTATTCTGAGGAAAGCGGGCAGTGTAGTTTGCAAGAAAATCAAGTTTACTTAGAAAAGAAGGATCGTTTAACTCTTCTTCTGTTACTGTTAACCCGATTGCGATTTTCTTTTTATACTTAGCAACGGCATCAACTTCATATTCTCCCATTAATGGAGGAGCGGGAAGATATTTGCCGAACTTCCGGCTTAAGGTTAAATATCCATGCTGCCATAAATGGTCAATCAGATAGTCAACTCGTTCTCTTTTTAATCGTGGTGCCATTTTATACTCTAATTAAATCTTGGAATAATTGGGATCACCGGTGAAAACTTCTCAAACGAAAAAATGCTAATGTTACACATTTTATCGTATTCAAACATTTTTATTTCATTAGTGCTGCATAACTTTCCGTAAAGAACTTTTTTACCATTTTTATTCCTGGCTATGTAGTAAGGTTCCAGATTAACTTCTTCAAAACCGTACAAAAATTTTACTCTATTTCTATTTATGATTGCTGATGTAAATAATAATGATTTCATTTTTTTTCTCCGTTCATCAATTGTAAGTTCTAAAAACGCCGATCACTTTACCGATGATTGAAAAATCCTCCCGGTCTTCAATCTCGATAGGATTATATTTTTCATTCTCTGGCATTAAATAAATTTTGTTATCGCGCGCCATAAATTTTTTCATTGTTGCTTCATCCTGAAGGAGCGCTACAACAATATCTCCATTTGAAGCATTCTGCTGAGGAGAAACAATTACTAGGTCACCTTCAAATATTCCGGCATTGATCATACTATCGCCGCGGACTTTCAAACCGAAACAATCATTTCTTTTATTTAACAAACTTGCATCCACTAAAACATTTCCTTCTATATTTTCTTCTGCGAGTATCGGTTGTCCTGCTGCAACACGCCCAACAATCGGAACACATAACATATTATCGAGTGCATGTCTCGATTTGTTTAGCGCATTTTCAACTAAAGCAATCGTTCTGCTCGTTTTGCTCTCATTAGAAAGAAATCCCTTCTTAACTAAAGCATCGATATGCCTTTTGACGCCGAATGTGGAAACAATGCTGAAATGTTTGCCTATTTCACGGTAGGTTGGGGGATAGCCGTTTGCATTTGTGGATAACTGAATGAAATCGAGTATCTCCTGCTGACGTTCTGTAAGATCATTTTTCATATTAGTGCTCCTTTGTTCACCTGCAATATAGTGAACGAATGAGCACTGTGTCAAGAGAAAAATTTTGGTGTGAGTTATTAGAACAACTCTTCTTGGTGCGGTTCAACGAATGGATTCAAAAATAATTTAGTAGGATGAAATTAAAAAAAATGGTCGCAGCGAGCAGCAATGCAACCGTTACAAAATAATAGAATGATTTTTTAAGCAAAAAGATTTCAGTAATTAGTCGAGACATCTGAAAAATTCCGAAATGTCATTTCGAAGGAGCCCTTCAATTTTTCAGGATAAACTCCGCGACTGAGAAATCCTTCTAAATTCAAAGACTTCTCCCGGAGTTCATCCCGCAATTTGCGGGAGTCGAAGTGACAAAATATATAAAAGAGGGTTCTAGTCTATAAAAGTCATCCAATTATGTTTGTCTTCGACTCTTCCATAATGGATACCTGCAAGTTCCTCATATAATTTAGTACCAAGTTCGCCTGCCTCAGTTTCACTGAATTGGAGAATCTGATCATTAAATTTTAACTTACTGACCGAGGAGATAACTGCCGCAGTTCCGGTTCCGAACATTTCTATTAAATTTCCGGTTTTGTAGGAATCAATAATTTCCTGTAAGCTGATCATTCTTTCGGTAACATTATATCCCCAGTCTTTCAAGATCTCAAGCACCGACATTCTTGTTATTCCGGGTAGAATGGAACCAGTCAGCATAGGAGTAGTTACCTCATCTTTGAAGCGAACAAAAATATTCATAGCACCAACTTCTTCTATATATTTTTGTTCGATAGCATCGAGCCAAAGGACTTGTGAGAAACCTTCTTTTTTTGCAACCTGCTGTCCCATAAGACTTGCAGCATAATTTCCTGCAGTTTTTGCTTCTCCGATTCCTTTGCGTACCGCGCGCGCATACTGATCGGTTGCGTAGATTGGCACGGGTTTGAAACCTTCAGGATAGTATGGACCAACAGGACTAAGCATAATAATCAGTTTGAAATTTAATGCGCTTCTTACTCCAAGCAATGGTTCGGATGCGAACATTACCGGACGAATATAAAGAGAGTGGCCGGGTCTGGTTGGAATCCAATCCTGATCAATTCTAATTAATTCTAACAACGCATTAAGAACAAAGTCGGGGTCAACTTCAGGAATACACATTCTCTTTGCCGAACGATTTAATCTCTCGATATTTTTCTCCGGACGGAATAGCGCAACCCTACCATTATCTTGTTTGTATGCTTTAAGTCCTTCAAATATTGTTTGCCCATAGTGAAGAACCATTGCTGCCGGGCTTAATTCAATGTTTCCGAATTTTTTAATTGTAGCATTATGCCAACCGCCCAAATCTTCATCATAATCCATTTCAAAAACGTGATCTGAATAAATTTTGCCAAAGACCAATTTTTCCGGAATAACAACTTTGCTTTCTCTTTCGAGTACTTCAATGTTTAAATCATTCATATTACTCACCATGCTTACATTTTTTACTAATCGAATTAATAAAATAAAAACCCGGGTTTTTATAAACGGGTCATCTCAAACACAAATCAATCTAAAAAAAATAAATAGAAGAAAAATTGAATTATCTTTTTTCTCATCTTTCGATCGGATTCTTCTTCGATTTGTTTTGTGTGGTGAAAAAATAGATAAAATTATGGATAGTTACCAAGTCGAAAATGGTAAGCTTACAAATGATCTTAAATAGATAATTCTCTAGTGTTCGGTTTGCACGTCATATGGCATAATCCTGATTCAATCTTTTCGGGTCATTTAATAATTATTTCAAAAGTGGAACAACTTTCTTAGTTTGCAATAGAATA
>CAYTUV010000065.1:0-13932 GCA_964441505.1 uncultured Melioribacter sp.
AATATTCGATCTCATAATTTGAAAGCGCCAGAGATAAAATTGCTTTTGCTGTAAGCTCTTTTTCTCCCCCTTTCTTTTTGAAAGGACGCACTAATATTTTTATACAATTTTCAAGATCGGTTATTGCAAAACTATCCTCTAGACTGCCCATTACTTGTTTGGCAAAATCATTCAGCAGATCAAGCTCAATAAGCTTTCGTTCAAAAAGTTTTTTTTCATAAACAGGATTGGTAATACTTTCTGAAGTTGTTACATAACGGGTTGGAGCAATAATCGTAATTCCATTTTCCTTATCAATTACTCCTGATCTAAAAGTAATTGAAGAAAGGTGCCCCTCGCCGGTAGCACGCAGACTTAAAATAAAACGGCGGCTTCCTTCGGGCAAATCTGATTGATCCGGATGCCACACCATTGAAGGATTAAAGAGCGCGGCGGACTCCATGGAATATTCTTGTGTAAAATAAGCGCCGATCAACAATTTTCTCTCTTCGCTTAGAACTTGGTCAGTTAACAAATGTTTTTTCATCTGCTCAAACCTGTTAAGGAAAAAATTGCGCAGTCTTTGATGCCGTACTTCAAATTCGGTAATTACCTGTCCAAGTTCTTTTTTAACATCCTCTTCAGAAAGGGTAAGAATTCTGCCAATAATCTTTATAATTCTTTCTTCTGATAATATCGTAAACGGTCTGTAAACCACTCTCTTGTAATCAGGTTTAATTACTATGCCGGTTCTAATTGCTTTCATCTTTTTCCATAAATTGTTTTCGATCATTTAAGATAATATCTTTCTATTCTTTTATTCCTGTTGATGCCATACTTTGTATAAAATATTTTTGGAAGAATAAGTACGCCAACACGATTGGTAATGCGAGCATAACAGCCGATGCGAGTTTCACACCAAGTTGAGACTCCGCCCTGCCGCCCACAGCAAACAAAGTAACAAGCTGGGGCATCGTCATTAAGCTTTCGTCACGAATAACGATTAACGGCCAAAGGACTTCATTCCATGATGCCATAAAAGTTATAATTCCAATTGTTATTATCGCCGGCATTGAGTTAGGCCAAAGGATTCTGAAAATTATCTGCAACTCATTACACCCGTCAAGTCTTGCGGCGTCAATCAAACTATCGGGAATGGATTTAAAATATTGTCTAAACATAATGATACTCAGCGCATTTATTAGATATGGGACAATCAGTGCCCAATAAGTATCAATCCATCCGAACTTTACCATAATAATGTATTGTGGGATGAGCGTAATCTGAAATGGCAGCGTCATTGTGAAAATGATGATATAAAAAATCAAATCTCTTCCTTTGAATACAAGTTTCGAGAGTGCGTAACCGATCATCGAACCAAAAATTAAAACCCCGATCGTGATGGAAGAAGCAACAATAAGGCTGTTAATAAAAGCTCCGCCGATGGGTATCTTGTCAACCATCTGTGCATAACTACTTAACGTTAAGGAGGTGGGCATAATTGTCAAACTTCCGATTTCATTCTCCGGGGCGATTGAAGCTATCACCATCCAATAGAATGGATAGACAAATATTATAGCACAGATAGTAAGAGCAATATAAAACATTATTGATTTAAATTTTTTCAATGGTCTTTCTCAATGAATTTTTTCTGAATTACTACAACAGCTAAAATTATGAATGCAAAAAACAAACCCAAGGTTGCGGCATATCCCATATGATAATAAAAGAATCCTTGTTTATAGATATAAAGTACCGCGGAAACCGTACTATTCAAAGGTCCACCGCCAGTCATAATATATGGTTCGATAAACAATGAAAATCCGCCTATAGTTGAAAGAATCACCACCATAAAAATGGTCGGGTTAATCATTGGCAGAGTAATTCTAAAAAATTTTTGCCAATGGTTTGCACCTTCAAGATCAGCAGCTTCATAATATTGTGTTGGAACCGTTTGAAGCCCAACTAAAAAGAGAACGATGTAAAGTCCAACATTTTTCCAGGTAGCCATAACGGCAATTGAAATCATCGCAATACCCGGATCGGTCAACCACCCAACCTTACTAAGTCCAACTCCGGTTAATAATCTATTGAACAACCCTGTATCAAATCCATAGAGTTGTTGCCACAAGATAGTAACGACGACTCCGGAAACAATCACCGGTAGAAAAAACGCTCCTCTAAAAACTCCCCGCAATTTTAATTTTTGATTTAATATTTCTGCGAGAAACAATGCGACGATTATTTGTAATGGTATATGAATAACCAGGAAGATAAGCGTATTGCCCATCGATTTAATGAAAGTTTTATCATTGAATAATCTTATGTAATTATTCAATCCTGTGTACTCCATCGGGGCGATGATATTCCATTTATGGAACGTAAGCACAATTGAAAAAACAACCGGAAACGCAACAAATAGTAAAAAGTGAACTATGTACGGCGAGACAAGTAAATAAGGTAATATTTTTTTTCTGGTAATCATTTTAAAAACAATAAGTTAACTGCATCCGAAGCATCTTTTACAGCTTGTTCCGGTGTCTTCATTCCATAAATAACACACGCTTCGTACTCTTGAGAAATCAAATCAAATACTTCTTTGAGCACCGGTGAAGCATCTGTTCCTCTAACATACTTCGATTGATCCGCAAATATTTTCATCTTTGGATTTTTGTTGAAATAATTTCCAAAGTATGGATCAATATTAATATTTTTTCTTCTCGGCAGTTGATTCGTCAATTCTAAAAGTTTGAGATCACCATCACGATCAATCAGTGTTTTCACATATTCCCATGCAACTTGAGGTTTTTTACAAGTTTTAAATATTACAATATTTTTAGGATCGCCATACGTGTAAATTGGACATTTATGATCATCCGGTACGGGCATAGAACTGAAGTTATATTCAAATCCTTTTGGTTTAAACTTATCCGCGTGTGCAATCTCCCAGGAACCGGTAAATCTTGTCGCAATTATTTCCGATAAAAAAACATCCTGTCTTGCTGAAAGTTGTTCTTTAGAAAAATAATTTTTCTTGTACAGCATCCGAAGAAATTTAAATACTCCAACACCATATTCATTATCGAAAACTGCTTTGTTGTTTTTTACTAACGGTGCGCCACCGGAAGCTGCAAGATAAAGCGGATAGAAATCAAAAAATCTTTGCCACCAGGTTACAAGCACTTCAGAATATCCGAACCACCGGTCTACGTATCCATCACCGTTAACATCTTTCTGAAATTTCGCGGAGAATCTAAAAAAATCAGAATACGATTGAGGGGGTGTGGATGAACCTAAATCTGCCATCATTTTCTCATTGTAGATGAGCATAATCGGATTGATCTTCCAGGGTATCTGATAGATATGTCCATCAAGTGATCTGATTTCCTCAATCACTTCACTATCACATCTTTCTGAAAGAAAATCCATAAATCCATTTAGCGTATCAAGAGCTACCAACACACCGGCTTGTGCATAGGCTTCAACATCGCCCTGCCACATGTTGGAATAAATATCCGGCGTAGTTTTGCCAACTACCGCCGCGAGAATAATTTCTTCACTGGATCTGCCTTCAGGCACGGGTTGATATTTCACGGAAATATTTGAGTTGTTTTTATTCCACTTCTCCGTTTCCAGTTTTGCGAATTGAATTTCATAACTATTATTGGAACACCAATAGATCAACCTTGTATCTGAACTTTGGTTTCCCGAATTACACGACTGTAAAGGCAGCCAAATCAGAATTAGCAAAGCAATATTTATAAATAATCTATTCACTATTTTTTATTCCCAGTTTACCCAATCATTATCAATTGAAGGAAATGCGGGTCTTGGAATTAGATTGCCTCGTTTAGCGATGAACATTTCGATGGCTTTTTTATCATTTTCGATTGAAACTTTTATGTTGGCAAGAATTTTTTCATTAATAACAATTTTATGTTTTTCCCTCAACTCAAGAACTTTGTGTAATATTTTTTTTGAGAGTTCGTCACTCATAAGTTCAGATTGAGATTTTTTCTTTTCTTTTAACAAACTTTGTTCTTCAGAATTTAGGGTGATGGAATTCGCCAATTCATTTCTGTAAGCGCTGTATGATATTTTATCTTTCCACCAGCTTGATTGCTTTTTTACCCAATCAGATTTATTGTAACCCTTTTGGTAAGCTTTTGTAATTAAAAAATTATCCCGTACCATAACCCAGACCAAATCTTCTAAAGACTTTGAAAATCCGGACAATTCATTTTTAGAGAATTTTACATATTGTTCACGGTTCCTATACCAAACGATAAATTCATCTAAAGACAAGTTACGACTCTTACATTCAACTAATGTTAAACCGGTGTACTTCGCTCCTCTTTTTAATCCAAGATTAGTCAAAGCAACTTCCAATTTTTCATCCAATTTCCATTCGGAATATTTTTCGGGGGTAAGAATAAATTTTCCAAGATAAGAGCGAAGTACATTAAAAACATCGCGTTTTATTATGGGATTCTCATCTGAGAATAATTCCTTCACGTAATGATCAGATAACATATCCATTTTACTTTTCGTGATCGCTTCAATCGATTCCGATTTAAGTTTATTATACTCTGATTCACCGGTGATCATGTTTCGCGTAATATTATCAATCTTGATGATGTACCAGCCGTCATCAGTGTGAATTGGGTCAGAAATCTTTCCGGCTTTCAATGTATCCACTATTAAAGCAAACTGCGGATTTTTTAGATAAATGTTGTACAGACTGCTTTTTAATTGCCTGTCATCGATCAGAACTGAATCATTGAGTTGAGCGTTAAACACTGAATCAAATGGAACATCATTCTTCAACTTCTTCACGTAATTTTCTAATTGCGGCGAATCTTTTGTATAAAGCCATCTGATCTGGTATTCGCTCTGTTTCTTTTCTATTACTTTCCCGATTTCAATATCACTTATTTTAATTTTAGGGACTATCTCTTTGCTGAACATTTCCTCTGTAGTGAGATCCGATTCGATGTCCTTATAAATTTCTTTTGCGGCTTCCTTTTTCATAATGTCTTTTTCATACCCGTCCAGAGCAAGTAGTTTTTCATTGATCATATAATCAAGATGTGTTCGTTTAGAATGCTCTTTCCTTTTCGGAAAAGCAGGTCCAAACTCATAACTATAGATAAACTCTTCCGCTGTAATTTTTACTGATCCGACTTGAGCTACAATTTCATTTTTAATTTTTGAATTTTCATTCCCTTCAAAAAATAAATTTTGCGAATAGCTTTTGCTTAGACAGAAAAACAGCAATATGAGTAAGATTATCTTCAAATTCTTCTTTAAAACGATGATTAGACTTTTGTACAAATTTAACTACTAGAATTTTATCCCGACAGAAAAACTGTGAACATTTTTTAACTTACCAAAATCTCTAAAGGCATAATCAAATTTCACAATTGCCGAGCTTAAAAGCATTTTGGAATTTACACCGGCGCCAATTGAAAATCCGCCTTCTGCATCTTTAAGAAAAAGTGAATTGTATCCTCCCCGGATTGAAAACATTTCCATAAATGAAAACTCCGAACCTACATTTAAACTCTGGTAATCATTACTTGGCACAAGAGCATCAGCGGCAACTGTTAGTTTATAATCTTCATATTGAAAAGCCGGAGTGGAAACACCTATCTGAAAATAAAGAGGTAAATCCCATGAATCCATTTCAACATCTGTCGGGATTCTGTCGTTTGAACCTTGCTTGGTATCGTCAACGCGAATAAAATATCGTGAGTCTCTTCCTTCTAAGCGCATAGGTGTTCCGAAATTTGTCATTACCGCACCGATAGTCATCCCTCCGAGGAGATCAGTTCTAAAAATAGTGCCGGCATCTACAGCGAATGCTGAAGAACTCATGTGCCAGATAGATTGTTTAATATATTTTGCTGTAATTCCGATTGAGAACCTGTCCGTTAATTTTCTTGCGTAAGATAAAGCGATCGATATATCCGAAGCGCTGAAATTTTCACCCGTTCCTTCCGGTTGTTCAACTGTTCTTACTTTCATGTCTTCCATAGAAAGCGAAGTAAAACTCAAACCAAAATTTCCGAAATCTCCTAAGGGAATTACCAAACCCGCGTAATCAAATTTTGTATCCGCAATCCAATCCGTATGCACCAATATTACTTCATATTGCTCTAAGTTAGCAACTCCGCTAACATTCCAGTACAAAGCAGATGCATCATTTGCAATGCTCACAAAAGCGCCACCCATTGAGTTTGCGGGAGCGCCGACTCCTATCTCCAGAAAAGATGCGGCGGTTGTTCCCACCTTGGATACATTTTGTGAATAGAGCAAGTGATTTGCAGAGAGGAAAATCATAACAACTAAAAATATATTTATGTAAGGTTTTTTATTCATAACATTCTCATGCAAGAATTTATATTTTATCGATTTCATCATTTTATCACCGCGAACTTTCCGATTTTTTGACCGACACCGGGAGCTTCTATATGAAAGACATAAACTCCATAAGCGATGTCCATTCCATCTTTTGAAACAAGGTTCCAACCTTCCTGCCCGTCGGCAATCGTGCTTGAATGCTCGATCGTATTTACCAACTTTCCGCTTAACGTGTAAATACTAATTGTACATTGGCTCGGCAGATGAATAAAAAATATTCGTCTTTCACCCCGTCCAACTTCAGTTGAAAACGGCTCCCATGACGCCGCCCCAACATAGGGATTAGGAACAACAGCAATGTTGTTCATATCCGCTTGAGCTTTGTTTTTATCAAAGCCCTGTCCCTTCAAGGTGAATTCATAAAACTCACCATTTCTGAATGGCTTTGTGGTCACGACCTTAAATACATCTCCATATTGAGGTTCTTTTTGCTGATCCTCAGCTATGGTTGTGTCTTTCGTTAAGGTAATGGACCAGCCGATGTGGGCACTTGAAAAACCAGTAGCTCTCTTTCCAAGTGAATCCCCAAATACAAAAAATACTGCATCACTGTCATTAAATATTTTGTCAGTATTCTGATCAAAAAACATGAACTGAAAATGCTCAGTTCTTTCTGTAAGATTGTTGACAATTATATTCGATTGTATCGGCTGACTGAATCTTGTAGCTGGAAAAGACAAATCACCCTGACCAGGTTCCGTTAGTATTATTTCAAAGTCAGCTGGGTAAAAAACTTGATTTCCTAATGCGAATCTTGAGTCATAACCAACCTGCACAAGATAGTTGCTGTTTCCTTTAACCCATTTGGTTTTAGTTGTATCAAAATCAACTACTACCGCTGTATCACTTTTAATATCAATTGTAAATCCGTCGAGAACCGGAGTTTGCTCATCAACTCCATTTATTTTCTGTCTCGTTACTAAAGTATCCCCCCGTAAAATATTAATAAGAGAGTACTCCGGATGTGCAGAATTATGAAAAGGGACATTTTCATAAAACTCCAACCTGTACGTGTTAAAATTCTTGATCGAGTCAGGATTGAGAATCGATATTGACGAGATCGAAATGTTTCCCGTCCCGGGTCCGGTTCCCTGAAAAGATTCTACACCCGGCGCAAGATACCCCGCAGCAGGAGCTCTTGGAGTGATAACGGCAGTATTAATATTCCCGTTAATATCTTTCTTCAGGATTGTTGTAGTCTCCGAAGGAGGAATGCCTTCAAAATTTCCTTCGATAGTTGTCGTTTCAAATCCTCTGTCATACGATGCAACCGCATAGTAGTAAGTTTGTCCGTTCTGTACGGTAGAATCCGTGAAGGAATGTTTTAATCCCGAATCGGTTCCGAGATTGAACATTGCGCCGTTCACATTTATCGGATGAAGCCCTTTCACTCCGTCGATCAAGTCGAACTGGGCAATTGGATTTCTGAAAATCGATTTGCCGTAGGCATCTGTAATAACTTTATTTTCGAGAAAATTCGGTTCTGTCGATCTGTAGATTCTGTATCCTTCAAAATTTATTCGCTGATAAAATTCATCGAATGTCTTTTCAGCTCTGTCATCCCAATAGAGCGTAACCTTATGATCTCCGGGAACAGCGGTTAGAATTGGTTTTTCAGGCGGTTTGGCAAAGCGGTAATTCGCGTTATAGATCTGCTGCACTGTTTTCTTTCTTCTGAACAAATCGTCTTGATTAATTCCGAAGATCATGGACATTGAAAATCTTTCCGTTTCTCCTTCTTCTTCCAATTTACCCGTGGATAGAGAGTATGTGTTTCTTCCGTTCATACTAAAAAGATAACTTGAAAAATAATTCGCGAGATTAACACCGATCATCGTTTGACCGTGTGGTTCAGGAAGTCCGGCAAGCACTGTCCAGTTTTCTTCATCATTGTCAAGTTCGTAAGTATGTACCGCATAAATTTTAAAGCCGGTAAGACCCAATTGATCCGATTCATCTTTATCAAGGATGCCGAAATTCGGTTCACCTTGATCAGGTTTCCCGTTCCCCTGTGTGCCGTCTCCATCCGCTTCCGTATAACCTGAATCAAAAGGACCTATGCCATCGGCGCCGACGTCGTTTTTCAGAGGTTCTCCAGAGTCCCAGACACCGTTATCATTTATATCGGTAAACGATTTCCAGTTGCCATTTTCATCCGCATCCCAATGCTCACTCCACGAATAGCCATAAAACTGAAAAAACTTTGTAGTATCCTGAAAAACATTTTTTAAATATGGATCTTGATTGGGATCTCTAATAAAGACTGCCGCGTTGTTATCGCGTTTCTCATTGGTCAATCCATCCGCATCGTTATCTCTTAAATCATCCGGAACTCCCGGACTTTCAAGAAAAGCATAACCCGCCATTCCAACCGGACTCCAATTCCCGGGACTGCCGAACGGAACGACAGACCAAGCATAAGACATATCCAACAATTCGTTATAATCGCCTGCGTTGTTTGAGGAATTATCATGTCCGCCAATTCCCCAATCGACATATTGCGCGAATAAAGTTTTTTGATAATCATACGTTCCCATATTCGTGATTTCGTAATACCAGAAAATCACATCTTCGGCAAGCACTTGCGACCATTGAAAACCGCGCGCTCTAACCTGCATGCCCAATCCACCTCTTGTCGGATCATCGATATCAGGAATAAAATTATTCTTTAAGATATATTCTCTATCTTCATTGTCATCAAATACAAAAAACGTTTCAACATCCGCGTTGAAGATTCCTTTTCCAAAAAATCCGTTCCACTTTCCTTCCCAATCCGAAGGTCTATCCGGCCATGTCGCCGGCCAGGTAGAAGGGATATCGCTTCTCGCAGGCGTATTGCCATAAGTCGCTGAATAACCCGGTAAAGGAGCCCAACCATATGTTACCGTCTGTGCACTATTCATTCGAGTAAATTCATAATAGTTTGATTCGAGCGGATGAATTAATTTTCCGGCTGGATCAGTCGCTTCCGCTTGAACAATGATTGCGACTCCATCAACATAAGTATGATTAGTTCCCTTAGGCCAAACGCCGCTTCTGCTTGCTTCATTTTCCCAATCGGCAATTTCGCCGAAGTTATAATAAACTGTCGCAGCAAGGTTTCCATCCATGAATCCTTTCCTGGTTTGATTGTGATCTCCTTTATTTTTATCAACAATCCTCTGTCCAAGAGACAGATTAGCGGCAACAACAATTACTGCAAAAAGTAGAATTATAAAACTGAACCTATTTTTTGTTATCAACATTTTTTCTCCAATAAAAAGACAACCTAAAATGAAAAATCAGCTCCAATTACAATTTGTCTGGGAGTTGAATAAAAATCTGGTCTTGTAAAAAAATCTTTAATTGAATTGACACCTCTCGGTTGTGTCTGATTTCTTGTAAGTTCTAATGTGTCTCCGGCTCTACCGGTATCGCCGAAAACGTTCACCTCATTTAGCGTGTCGAATAGATTAAATATCTTCATATAGATTGAAAATTTTTGCCCGGCTAATTCCAAATACTTCGTTATATAAAAATCGACATCATAAAAAGCGGGTCTATTATCGCTGTTTTCCAATCCTGTTCTCTGATTTTGTAGAGACGGTGTATAAGGTAAGCCTGATCCAAGTCTGCCGACAAAACTCGCAATGTAATCCCCCGGTTCACCAAGCGTTAAAGTAAAATTAAGTGAATGGGTTCTGTCCCAGTCTAACGGGACGAGTTGTTTGTTTGATTCAATTGGCGGATTAGATTGTGCATTGTTAAATGCGGCATTAGGATCCGAGGCGCTCCCCTTTGCAATTTGAAAAGTATAATCTAAAGTTGCACCAATACCGTTGATGAATCTCTTTTCAAAAGATAAAGTTATTCCTTTTACAGAACCATAATCTTTGTTTATAAGTTTACTGAATTTTTTGAAATTATTTTTGATATAAATTTCCGACGCTAATAAATTTCGTATATCTTTATAATAACCCGTGAGTGTAATTCCGAACTCATCAGTTAGGGCTTGTTGTAAACCTATTTCGTACATTGTGGTTTGCTGCGGTTCAAGGTCTGCATTCCCAATTGTGTTACCGATATTTTCAGGAAAGTCACCACCTAATCCAATTCTGAAATTAGGATTGCGGTACAAATTTTCGAACGGAGGAATCTGGAAAAAGTGTCCATAGGAAATATGGATTGCGCCTTTATCGGTTATCGGATAAGAGAGCCCGATGCGGGGACTGAATTGGTATTTTGATTTCGCTTTTACAAAAAATGAATCGGGAAATGCCGAAGGGGCAAGCTCATCTAAAAGATTAATTTTATTGGGGTCTTTTAAATATTTACCATCCGGTTCAAAATAGTCGAATCTTAATCCGACATTAACTATTAAATAATCGATCTCTACTTTATCTTGAACATAATATGCAAACTGAAAAGGATTAGCTTGGTAGGCGTTATAACTAAATGCTGTATCAGCCGGCATCACAGGCTTATAATTTGATGAAGCGTCTACAATAATTTGAAAATCTTTGTACTTAAGATCATGGTAAGTAAAATCAATTCCTGTTTTAATCTGGTTGATATTATCAACCTGCCAGGTAAAATCTGATTTTCCGGTATAACTTGATGTAGTATGATTAAAATGCCAGTTTTGTGTACCACCGGTAAGAAACGCGTTTCCACTCACATCTTTTTTTCGATCAGGATTTATATAGCTGTATCCATTATACACTATCTCGCCCGCATCGTTGTAGGTTATTGTGGTTTCAAATGGATTTTCGTAAACGTATTGTTTAAACTCAGATCTGAGATAAGAAGCGGAAAAGTCTATAAACGCCGAGTTGCTCAACAATAACGTATAACTTACTATACCTAAATAACTTTTTTGAAATTTCTTATAATCGCCATCAGGATTAAGTCTATAAACATGATCATAATCCCGGTATTTATTATCCTGATAAAGTCCGGAAAGGACAATTCCTTTTCCACCGCCAACATTTATAGCTAATTTACCTTGTAAAGATAACTTCCGGTGGAAATTCATCGGGACATATGTGCTGTCACCCGTAGCTCCAACGTACCAATCTTCACGATCGTTCGCAGAGAAGTTGGAAGAATCTGAAGGATTGAAAACTTTTTGCCCATAGATCGAACCTTCATCGTAATTGTAACGACCGGAGATAAAAAACTTTAATAAATTTTCTAAACCCGGAACTGGACCGCTGAGATTTCCCTGGATATTATAAGCATTGGTTGGACTGATATGATCTATATTTGTAAAAATATTTTTATGTGTGCTTACATAATCACCGGTATAAAAAGATAAATTGCCTACTAACTTTTCACCTGCAATCTTTGTAACTTGATTGACGACACCCGAAAGAGCTTCGCCATATTCAGCGTTAAACGTGCCTGTGAGAACTTGAATTTCCTCAATGCTGTTTACTTCTGCCGATAAAGATGATTGACCGGAGTAAACATCATTTACCGGAACACCATCGATTAAATATTTTACTTCATTACCTCTGCCGCCTCTAAAATGTCCATCGACAACCCCGGCTTGTAAATTTACAACCGCAGAAACATCTTCAAGAGGAAGCATGGAAATATTCTCACTGCTTATCGTCTGTTCGGTAGAAGTGAGATCTTTTCTGACTAAATGTTTTTCGGCTGTTACAATTACATCGGCTAATTCCATTGATTCGGCAGTTAGTTCAAAATCAATTTTTGTTGTCTGATCTACCGATACCCTTACCTTCTGAACGATAAATGAAGTATAGCCAACCATCGAAGCTTTTAATTGATATTCTCCGGGAGGAAGATTAATAATAAAATAATTACCATCTAAGTCTGAAGAGGCTCCCGTCGAAGTACCGACAACCAAAATATTTGCTCCGATTAATGCTTCAAGGGTAGTTTTATCAATTGTTTTACCTGCAATTTTTCCCGTGGTTCCGGCATAAACAATATTACCCATCAACAGGATAAAGATGCTTATTGATGAAGCAAGTATTTTATTAAATTTAGAAACAGTGAACATTAAATCCACCTATTATTTCATTAATAATGTAATATCCATTTAATCTAACTATATACAAAAATATAAAGGGTGCTAAATTACTAGCACCCTTTAAGATTAGCTTTTATTTAAGCATAATCATTTTCTTGGTCATAACAAAATTAGCGGCCTTAATTCTATAAAGATAAATACCACTGGAAACTTTATTCCCAAAATTGTTATCTCCATTCCATTGAACATTGTGAGTTCCAGAATTTTGCTCAGTACTGATCAAAGTTTTCACTTCACGCCCGAGGATATCATAAATTCTTAAAGTCACAAATGAATTTGTTGGTAATGAATATCTAATTGAAGTTGTAGGATTAAAAGGATTTGGATAGTTCTGTGACATATCATAGCTCACAGGAAGACCATTTTCTCCCTCAACACCGGTAACCTTCTGAATAACCTCAATCTTCAGATCATCAAAATAGATTTTACCTGTAAACGCAGCGTAAGGATGAATTCTTACCTCTAATGCAGTCGTTCCGTCATCAGGTACCTGAATATCTATATAATACTCAGTCCAATCAAACGAAGTAACGTGTGGGAATTTAAACATCAAGTCCGGGCCATTAGGATTATAACCGTCATTATTGCCTACAACTTTATGCCATAATGGCGTTAATCCTACCGCCCAAGTCACAGGATATTTCGCTGCTGAATCAGGCACCAAGTTACTTGCCTTTATCCACACACTTATTCGTAGCATATCTCCAGGATTAATGCCATTGCCCAATAAAACTCTCCTTGTGCCGACAAATGCATCTTGCGGAGCTCTGTTAAATGGTAGATCAAACTTCAGCGAATGTAACCCTGTATGGGCTTCTTCTGTTGTTATTCTGGTGTTCTCATATCCGTTCAATACAGCAGAGTAGTCGCTTGACAATGGGAACCAATTAAACCATCCCGTTGGTAATTCCAAGGTTTGGTTCCAATCTGACGGCCATTTGAATGCATCGGCCCATACTGTACCCGTTGCATCCTTACCACCTATAACTTCAATTATTACTTTATAGGCTTCTGTTGGTAAGCTAACTGAATCCTTGACTGCTGTCCAATCTGAGGTTCCTACACTCTGATCAAGGTCTATTGGTACGGCTCCTATAAATCCACCGCTTTGATCGTAATAAGAGTACTTTATCATCCACTTTGCATCATCAGTTGCTGGATTTGTATTTATCCCCTTTGTTTTGACCCAGGCTTGTAACTGAATCATCGAATTGGCAGCCAGTGTCGGTGCCCAGTTGTCGCACATATTCTCAGAGGTCCACTTCGCTGCTTCCGCAGTCGCAGCTTTTGTTATCTTTAGCGATCTGCTCAATAAGAGCGCTTCGTCCTGAGCCCATTCCAGTGTCGATCCACTTGGCTCTGAGCCCTTTGTCCAATAGGATGGATCTGTCTGTTCAAATGAACCAACCCCGGCAACTTCGGGAATATCTAGTTTCTCAATCTTCAGATCATCAAAATAGATTTTACCTGTAAACGCAGCGTAAGGATGA
>CAYTUV010000066.1:0-12881 GCA_964441505.1 uncultured Melioribacter sp.
ATTTTTCAACATTTTAATTCTGCTTTAATAGATTCATCTCAAGATCATTAATCTGTTTGCTTGGTATAATTTTCAGGATAAATAAATTATTTGCACCGGAAATGTCAGCAAAAGTCGAGATGGTTATATTGTGTAATAAACCAAGTTTGTTCGATTCTTTTTTTGTAACAATTCCAACAGGAATTGATGGCGGAAACAATGAACTAAAATCTGAAGTTTCAACTCTGTCTCCAACCTGTACGTCGTATGTGGTAGGAATATCTTTAATGAGAAGATTTCTTCCATCATAGTTCAGTATTCCGTTAACATTTGTTCTTTGCAATGTAATGGCAATATTTAGATTGCTGTTTAATAAAGTACGCACTACTGAGAAATTCTCCGCGACTTCCATAATCAATCCCACAAGTCCCTTATCGCTGAGGACGGGCATTCCCTTTTGAATTTCATCACTAAAGCCTTTGTTGATAATGAAATTACCCTGGATTTTCGTTACAAGTTTTGAAACGACCTTTGCAGGAATCAACGGATATCTGCTTGTATCTCTGAAGGAAATCATTGCTCTTAATTCATCATTTTCACTTCGCTGTTTTCTCATCCTGTTGACTTCAAGCATCAGCTTTGCGTTCTCTTTTGTTAGCTCATCAACCGAAACATCGCTTCTGAAAATTGAAATGACAGAGCTTGAAAGTTCATTCAAAACTGCGAAGTTGCCCAGCGCAAAAGCACGTAAATGTTTTACCTGCGGCTTTTCATTCTTGGACAGAAGTGTGAGACTGATAACGGAGAGAACAATTAACAGAATGTATTCTTTGTAATCTGAAGCTAGTCTTCTAAAAAAATTTAGCATTAGTAAGTTCTTTTACGAATGAACACCTTTGAATATTTATTCAGATTCTCGATACATTTACCAGCACCACGCACAACCGCAGTCAACGGATCATCGGCAACATGAACCGGTAAATTTGTTTCCATACGAATACGTTCATCAAGACCCTTAAGAAGAGCGCCTCCGCCTGTAAGCATCACGCCGCGGTCCAATATATCCGCAGATAATTCAGGAGGAGTTCTTTCCAATGTCTGTTTAACGGCCTCAACAATTTGAGTAATATTTTCATTCAAGGCTTCGCGGATCTCTACAGAGCTAACTTCTGCTGTTTTGGGAATACCGCCTACAAGATCCCGTCCTTTAACCTGCAAAGTAATTTCCTCTTTAAGAGGAACAGCACTGCCAACTTCGCATTTGATCGACTCACTTGTTCGTTCACCGATAAGAAGATTATAATTCTTCTTGAAAAACTGCATGATCGCATTATTCATTTCATCACCTGCAATTCGAATCGATTCTTCATTAACAATTCCTGCAAGTGCTATTACTGCAATCTCAGTTGTACCTCCACCAATATCAATAACCATATTTCCAACAGCGGCTTCAACGTCAATTCCGATTCCGATTGCGGCAGCCATAGGCTCGGCAATCAAATGAACTTCCTTTGCACCGGCATGTTCTGCAGCATCCCGCACAGCTCTCTTCTCAACTTCGGTTACTCCGCTCGGGACCGCAATCACTATCCGTTTACTTGCAATATTATTTGCTGTTACTTTTTTTATGAAAGCACGAATCATTCCCTCGGCAATTTCAAAATCGGCAATAACACCATCACGCATTGGTCTTGTAACACGTATTTCACGATGCTCCCTCCCCTGCATTTCCTTTGCTTTATTTCCAAGCTCAATAATTTTTTTTGTATTTCTGTCAAAGGCAACAATGGAGGGTTCGTTAAGTACAATTCCCTTGCCCTTTATGTATATAAGAGTATTTGCAGTTCCCAAATCAATTGCTAAATCAGTCGAGAAAATATCAAGAAAGCCCATTTTACCTCTTAGTGTTTAAAATTTCTAATACCCGTAAAAACCATTGAAATATTTTTTTCATTTGCCGCAGCAATTACTTCGTCATCGCGAACCGACCCGCCGGGTTGAATTACAGCTGTAATGCCTTGAGAAATAATTTCAAGAATCCCGTCTGCGAACGGAAAGAATGCATCCGATGCAGCAACTGCACCATTTAAATCATGCCCGAACTGTGCCGCTTTTGATGCTGCTATTTTTGTTGAATCAAGCCGGGACATCTGTCCTGCACCGATCCCTGCTATTTTTTTCCCCTTTGCATAAACTATTGCGTTTGATTTTGTGTGCTTGCAAACGGTCCATGCGAATTTTAGATCCTCTAATTCTTCGGCCGAATATTTTTTTTCTGTTACTAATTTCATCATAGATTCATCAATTCTAGAGTTATCACGTTCCTGGACCAGAAGACCACCGGTTATCGACTTGACCTGAAGTTCATCAGGTTCACTATTCTTTCTGATCTGAACTATCCGGCGATTCTTTTTCGTTTTTAATAATTCAAGCGCCTGTATAGAAAAAAATGGAGCAACAATAATTTCAGTAAAGATTTCATTTAGTTTTGCAGCCGTTAATTCATCAACTTCATGGTTGAAGGCAACAATTCCTCCGAAAGCAGAGACTGTATCGCACGATAAAGCGCGCTCGTAAGCATCAAGAGTATTTACTCCTACTGCAGCTCCGCAAGGATTAGTATGCTTGATTATAACAGATGCAATTCCATCTAAATCATTAACCAGTTCCACTGCCGCGGTCAAATCGACAATGTTATTGTAAGATAGTTCTTTACCATGAAGAATATCAAAATATTTCTCAAAGTCACCGAATAGATAGGCAGTCTGATGGGGATTCTCTCCATACCTGAGTCCAAAGGCTGATTTCAAATTCAATCGGATAGCCGTTTTGGGCTGGTTAAATTCTTTTTCAAAATAATTCGCAATAAGTGTATCGTAATATGAAATGTAACTGAAAGCAGCATAAGCAAGTTTCTTTCGCGTATCCCGCTCAATTTTTCCCTTCTTCAATTCAGATATGAATTCAGAATATTGAGAAGGATCTGTCAGGATTGATATGTACTCATAATTTTTTGCAGAGGCACGTATTAAACTTGGCCCGCCAATATCTATGTTCTCAATTTTATCTTCGAGTGAAATATCATTCCTGTTAACCACATCCGGGAATGGATAAAGATTCACACAAACAATAACGATAGGAAAGATTTGATTCTCTTCGGCCTGTTTCTGATCGCTCTCGTTACCCGGTCTCATCAGAATTCCACCAAAGATTTTCGGGTGAAGAGTTTTAACACGGCCATCAAAGATTTCTGGAAACCCTGTAAAATCTCTTATTTCGATGCAGTCAATTTTATTTTTTTCAAGTAATCTAAAAGTGTTACCCGTTGCAAGAATTTGATATCCGCAAGAATTTAATTCCCGGGCAAAATCAACAATAGCAGTTTTATCAGAGACACTTATCAATGCAAACTTTTTCACACATCTTCCATAGATTACGTAATCAACACGCGATTTTGATTTATTACAATTTTTTGATCAGCAAATTTTTCAACAACATATGGCAACAGTTCATGTTCAATTTTTAAAACCCGTTCGGCAATTTCCTCAGGATCCTTAACATCAGAAATATCCACAACTCGTTGCGCAATTATTTTACCATGATCAAAAATTTTATCGACTAAATGAACAGTTGCACCGCTAACTTTCACCGATGACTCAAATACAGCTTTGTGAACATTCTCTCCATACATTCCTTTTCCACCAAAAGATGGAAGAAGCGCCGGGTGAATATTTATGATTCGATTTTCAAATTCATCAACAAAATTTTCGGGGATTATTTTTAAGAATCCCGCAAGAACAATCAGATCGACCTCGATCTTTTTTAGCTGAATTATCAGTTCATTATAACTAAAAAAACCGGTTTGATTTTTTGAACTAACCAAAAAAACCGGAATTTCCATCTCTAAAGCAAACTGAACGGCACCACATTTTTCATTATCGCTGACCAGCGCACAAATTCTAATTTTCTCTTCTGAGACTTTCTCAAAAACTGATTTGAAATTAGAACCCTTGCCAGAAGCAAAGACAGCGATATTAAACATAGATTAATAATTTTGGTGGAAAAAATTATCTAAACGAAGACAAATAATCAATTAATAAGTTGCGATTTTGCCAATATTTATGAGGATTTTGACGCCTTATCTTTCCAATCTTCTTTTGAGCCATTCGATCTGCGACTGAATTAGATCTTTAAATTCGTGATTGTTATTATCCTCTGCTTCTTCAATAAGATCGTTCACTTCCGATTTCGTCCCTGAGAAATACCTGGCCTTTGCCAATAACATTTGCGTCATCGGCCCGGTCCATTTCTCAGATGAAAGGTTCATCGTTTTAACCTGATCTGCTGAATGAATCACATCCTGGTACTTCTTAAGATTTTGTGCAGCCTCAGCAAAATAACAGAGAGCAACGGCTTTCATTTCGTTATTATCAATTTTGGGAATTTCTGTCTTGAGGCTATCATACACCAAGCGATCTTTACCCGCATCCAAAGAATTTTTCATCCGTATTAATTTCAATTCAATCGGCAAAATCCCAGATGCAAGATATCTATCGCTTTTCTGCTTTGCGTATGAATCTTCAAATACATCCTGGTTGCCTCCCCTGGCCAGAAGCAAATTCTGCTGGAACTGTACTTCATTTCCTAAAGATTTGTAACAAAGTGCAGTGTTCAGCGCCGCAAGTCCGGTTAAATCCAATTCTTTAGATGAGTCTAAAAATTTATCGTACTGTTTAATTGCGTTTCTAAATTGATTCTTTTTGAAATAAATCTCCCCTCTTCTGAAGTAAGCTAGCGCAGTAATATGAGGAAGTTTTTTATTATGCAACTTGATTACTCTGTTCAATACATCCTGCGCTTTATCTAACTGCTTGTCTTTAATAAGTGTAATCGCGTACTGATAGCCGAACAGAGCATTATTAGGATAACGGGCACTCAGACTTTGCAACAGCGTATATGCACTATCATATTCTGCCAGATAATCCGAGTAAATTTTTGAAAGATGAAACGAGGCTTCAGTCTTGTCAAAAGTACCTTTTCTGAACGCTGTTTTGATGTACCTGAAGCCGCGAGCCTTATCTGAAGAAAGACCGGTAAGATTCACCGCCCATTTTAAGAAGTCGGGAACAAAACTCATTGCATAATCAAAGAGACCTAAACCCAGGTAGGCATCATAATATTTCGGATTTAACTCAAGAGTTTCTTCAAAATAACTGACGGCTTTTTTACTTGCCCAAAATGCATCCACTGAAGAATTATTTGTTGCCTGGGCCATCGCTCTGTATAAGGCAAGATTTCCTGCAATGTATGTCATCTGAAAATCTTTTGGTTTGCTTTCAAGTAGCTTGTCGACTTTTTGCTGAGCAATATCTGCAAATTTAATGAAGACTGAATATTCGCCTGGATCGCGTGATCCAAGGTAAATCCAAAAATGAATTTTCGCGATGTAGTAGTAACCGATCGGGGATGCGGGCCGGAGTTTTAAGATTTTATTAAAGGTAGCTTCAGCAGCATTTAATTCCATGTTGTAAGCCTGGTTCATACCTTGCTGAACCAGACTTTGAATCTGTGCCTGGCCAAATAATCCTATGTTGATAAATAACAGAACGAAAAAAATAGTTTTTAGTTTCAATTTTGGATTTTCCTTTGAGAATATTGAACAGCCGCTTTTACAAAATCTCGGAAAAGCGGGTGTGCTTTTGTTGCGCGAGATTTTAATTCCGGATGAAACTGACATCCCACAAACCATGGATGATCTGCCAATTCTGTCATCTCAACTAATTTTTCATCTGGAGAAAGACCACTTATAATCATTCCGTACTTTTCTAAAATTTCTCTGAACTTATTATTCACCTCAAAACGGTGACGATGACGCTCTGAAATTTTTGGCTTTCGGTAAGCTTCATATGATTTTGTATTCTTCTTCAGAATGCAAGGATAGGCACCGAGACGCATTGTTGCGCCTTTCTGCGTTACTTTTAATTGCTCAGACATAATATGAATAACATTAAATGCATTTTTTTCAAACTCAGCACTGTTAGCCTTTTTAATTCCGCACACATTACGGGCGAATTCAATTACAGCACACTGCATTCCCAGGCAAATTCCAAAAAATGGGACTTTATTTTCGCGTGCGTATTTTATCGCCTGAATTTTTCCTTCAATTCCTCTTTCACCAAATCCACCGGGAATAAGGAGACCGTCATAATCTTTCAGGAATTTTAGCGCACCTTTATCTTCAATCAGTTCAGAACTGATAAACTCAGCAATCACCTTAACATTGTTCTCAGCACCCGCATGGATGAATGCCTCGATTATACTTTTATATGAATCTTTATTCTCAGTATATTTTCCTGCTATGGCTATCTTGACTGATCCGCTGGGATTTTTTATTGTGGAGACAAAATTTTGCCAGTCTTCCAGTTTTATATTCAGTTCCGGCAGTTTCAGTTTATTAAGAATAATCTGATCGAGGTTCTGTTCGTAAACCACTAATGGTACTTCATAAATTGTAGAACAATCATAAGCTGAAATTACAGCCTCTCTTTTCACGTTTGTAAAAAGTGCAATCTTCTCGCAAATTTCTTTCGATAACTTTTCTTCTGAACGGCAAACTAAAATATTTGGCTGGATTCCAAGCTCAAGCAAATTTTTAACTGCATGCTGAGTTGGTTTTGTTTTCATTTCTCCGGCCGAAGCAATATAAGGTACCAGTGTAACGTGAATGCTAATCGCATTTTTTCTACCCATCTCCAGCATTATTTGGCGCATTGCCTCGATGAATGGAAGACTTTCTATATCACCAACCGTTCCGCCAATTTCGGTAATAACTATATCATACTTACCGCTGTCTCCCAGAACTTTCATCCGCTTTTTGATTTCATCGGTAATGTGGGGGATGACCTGAACGGTTGCGCCAAGATAATCGCCCCGCCTTTCTTTTGTAATTACTTCATAATAGACCTGGCCTGTAGTTGTATTGTTAGCACGCGACATGTCTACATCAAGAAAACGCTCATAGTGCCCAAGGTCCAAATCGGTTTCCGCACCATCATCAGTCACATAGACTTCCCCGTGTTGAAACGGATTCATTGTACCCGGATCGACATTGATGTATGGATCGAATTTTTGAATGGTGACACTATAACCGCGTAATTTAAGAAGCAATCCTATTGAAGAAGCAGTGATACCTTTTCCAAGAGAGGATACAACTCCGCCAGTTACAAAGATGTATTTTACTTTTTTTTTGATAGGCATTTGATGACAAAGAATTGGTTGGAGATTTCGTTTGTCAAAGATAAAAAAAAATAGTTATTTCACGTCAAGTAATTTACGCTTACTAACTTTTTTATTCAGGAATAGGCTTTATATCACTGCTATTAGGGATTTTGATCAAATAATTCTTACGTGATTTGTTCTTCAGAAAATTATCCCTCAGCCAGGGATTCAACAGTTTTAGAATCTTGTAATTAATTCCATAACCTTTTGCAAAGTCGGCTAAATCTTTGATCGGATAGTTAACTTTAACCACATGCGTTTCGATTTCTGAATAGAGATCATCATCAGAAAAATAGAATCCATATTTTCTCGGATCCTTGAATATCTCCTTGAGTGTGACAATTCGGGCAATAAACCGGAATGTTTCATCGTTAAACAACAAGTTGTAATAATTTTTAGTCTTTTGACGGGCAATTTGCTTTTCAACGCCGTCAAGTCCCATATTGTATGAAGCGGCAGCTAATGTCCAGTTCCCAAATTTTGAGTGTGCTTCTTTCAGATAATCACAAGCTGCCTGAGTCGATTTTTCAACATTGTACCGCTCATCAACTTCGGCGTTGATTTCTAATCCGTATTTTTTTGCCGCAGATTCCATCATCTGCCAGAATCCTGTTGCGCCGTCCGGACTTACGGCATTCATTACCCCGCTTTCAGCGACGGACATATACTTAAAATCATCAGGAATTCCGTTCCGTCGTAATATCGGTTCGATAACAGGGAACCATCGATTTGCTCTTTTGAGATACAATAATGTTGCCGAATGCCAGTACGTATTAACCAAAAATTCACGATCGATTCTTTCGTAAACATCAAAATCCTCAAGCGGTACACGTTCACCAGAAAATACAAGTTCATCGGGAATTGGTGGTGAAGAAATCCTTCTTTCATTTTCAGTAATAATAACAGGAGTCTGGCGCAGTGCCTTTTCGCTTCGAAGATAAAAGAAGACAACTAGAAAAATCAGAATAGTAAACGAAATTGGAATTGCAATGATCAAAAAAAGTTTTTTCTTGTCAATCATGATTATATCTTTTCTTTTTTGTTCGCAATATAAAGAACCATAAACAAAGAGCCCCGACGAATCGGGGCTCAATTAGACTATACTATTACTTTATTTCTTTTCGAATGCCACTTCTTCAAGCATCGCAGTTGTCAATGATTTTGGTCTCTCAAGTGGGTAGCTCAAAGCTCTAGCCCATATAATATTTGAACATACTCCGAGCGCACGCCCTATACCGAATAATACTGTGTAGAATTCATATTCCTTTACTCCATAATGCCATTGTATTACACCGCTTTGCGCATCAACATTCGGCCATGGATTTTTAGCTTTGCCTTTTGCAAGAAGAATATCCGGCACAACCTTGTAGAGTAAATCAACATACTTGAAGATTGGGTCTTCCGGTAAATGCTGCAGACAGAATTCTCTTTGAGCAGTATAACGGGGATCGGTTTTTCTTAGAACTGCGTGGCCAAATCCAGGAATAACTTTTCCGCTATCAAGTGTATCCATTACAAATTTCTTCATCTCGTCTTCTGTTGGAATTTTTCCACCCATAGAATCCATTACTCCATGCAGCCAGCGAAGAACTTCTTCATTTGCCAGACCGTGTAATGGTCCTGCAAGACCTGTTAACATAGCACTGATTGCGTAATAGATATCTGAAAGTGCGCTTGCAACCAAATGCCCGGTATGAGCGCTAACGTTACCGCTTTCATGGTCACTATGTAGTATAAAATACAAACGGGCTATGTCATCATATGGTTTATCAATGCCCATCATGTGTGCAAAGTTACCGCCAAAATCTAAATTTGGATCGCCCGGAATGATTTCTCCGTTTCTATATTTCAAACGATAAATGAATGCACCCAATTCAGGTAATTTGGCAAGCAAGTTCATCGAATCTTCATAATAAGCTTCCCAGTAATCTCCCTTCTTAATTCCTTTGTGATATTCTTTTGCAAAGATCGAATCTTTCTGCATCGACATGATTCCTGTTGCGAACATAGTCATTGGATGAGAATCCGCAGGCATGGCTCGGAGTACATCGTAAACATATTTTGGTACTTCTTTCCTGTTGTTGAATTCTTCATGAACAGCATCCACCTCTGCGGCGGTAGGAATATCTCCGGTGAGTAAAAGGTAAAAGAAAGCTTCAACTGAAGGCATATCTTTACCGGAAACTTTAGGAAGTTTTTCCAATACTTCTGGTATCGTGAATCCACGAAATCGAATTCCTTCGTATGGATCCAGATAAGAGATATCAGTTACAAGGCTCTTTATATCGCGCATACCTCCAATAATTTGGCCTATGGTAACTTCATCAACTTTTACATTGCCGTATTCTTTCAACAGCTTATCGGTTCTCGGACGCTCAATTAATATTTTTTCGCGTAGCTTTTGTTTTAGGATGGACATGTTTCCTCCTTATAGTTACTGTACTGTTTATATAAAATTTCTCTAAAAGATATTATTTCAGAGAATTGATCACTTTACCTGCGGCGATTTTTCCACTCAGTACTGCACTTTCAATTGTGGCCGGTAACCCTGTGTTAATCCAATCTCCGGCTATCATCATCTTGCCTGTTGAATAACTAAAATTATTTCTTACATGGTTCGATGCAATATCTGGTACAAAGGTTGCACGCTTTTCTTTTATTACTATTGAATCAGTAACAATTTCTTTGTGGAATATAGGAAAATATTTTTCTAACTCGGAAGAAAAAAGCTTTTTTATCTCACTATCCTCTAATAAAACTAATTCCTCTGCGGCGCTGGAAGTTAAACTGATATGAGATCCATGATTAAAGACCCAATGTATTTTGGAATCTATCAGACCATAAAATTTTTCTTTGAATGAATTTTGCATTAGCCAAAAATGTACATTAATTATTGGAGAGTGGTGGAATTTCAAGGGTTCAAAATGTTCATTGGATTCAGAAAAAATTCTTTCCAAAGCATAAGGAGGAACGGTGAAAACTATATAGTCAAAATTTTCATAAGAATTTTTATTCGTCACAAGTTTAGTGATTTCATTTTTATTTATTTCAAAACTTACGACCTTCTCAGAAAGTTTTATGACCCCGTTTCGTTTATTAATGAATCGCATCGAATCTTCAACATAAAGTTGAGTCAGCCCGACACTTGGTAGAAGAATCGCAGCTGAAGTATTCCCGTTTAGAAAAATTGCTTTTAATACATCACTGAACATTTCTGCAGACGCTTTCTCAATGGTTGTATTCATAACACCGACAACCAGAATTTCCCAAAAAGCTTTTTTTGAATTTTCACTCTGCTTTTTACAGCTGAGCCATTCAGCCACAGTTTTATTCTTGAGATCACATGAAGCACAACACATTAGATCAAGGAAGAAATCAATTATTTTGAACCGCTCTTTAAAAGAAAGAACTTTATAATTCATTATCCCTATGAGGAGATTAAATGGATATAAATATTTAGGTGAGTTGAGTTTATAAACTGATCCGTTGGGGTGGACAAAAGGAATGGAAAGCGAATGTTGAAAGTTTAGTTTATCGAGAGCCTCTATTTTGTTAAGGAAAGCTAATGTTTCTTCATAACAGCCCATTAAAATGTGCTGACCGTTATCATAGATATCGTTATTAGCTTTGCTGGAAAGTGAGTAGGCCCGCCCGCCGAGTTTGGGTGAGGCCTCTAAAAGTGTTACTTGGAAATCATTTTCTGATAGATAAACTGCTGTGCTTAAACCGGCAAAGCCACCGCCAACCACAATAACGCGATTCATCAATAAACAAGACCGTATTTAGCCCAAACGCCCACAGAGATTGCCGCCTTTTCAAAAGTGCCTACTTTAATTTTTTTATTGAATACATCGAATTTTTCAGTTTCGAGTTTTGTAAGTAAGCGTTGATAGATATGCTGCATTGCACGCGCCGGAAACAATGAAGGTTTATCTTCGAAATCGAGGGATTGATTTGCCTTTGCAAAAAAATCTTTTGCCCGGTCTGATTCGAACTTCATTAATGAGATGAAATTTGGATCGTATTTTTTCTCAAACAGATCTTGCTCGCTATATTGAAATTTTATTAAATCATTCTGCGGCAAATATATTCTTCCTTTTTCAGAATCTTTTTTAACGTCGCGAAGAATGTTTGTAAGCTGCATCGCAAGACCGAGATTGACCGCATAATCTTTTGCGGACTTGTTTTTATAACCAAAAATCTCGATGCACATTAATCCGACAGTCGAAGCGACTCTATAACAATATTGTACCAGATCTTCAAAATTACGGTAACGTTTGTTCTGAAGATCCATTTCCATTCCCGCTATTAATTCAAAGAAAGGATCGATTGGAATATTAAACTGTTTTATAATAGAGGCAAGTTTATTAAAAAAATGAGAATCTGATTTATGATACAAAGCTTTTTCCAGCTCGATTCTCCATCTGCGGAGTCTTTCATACTTCACTTCTTCAGAGTCATCTCCTTCATCAACAATATCATCAGTCTTGCGGCAGAAAGCATAAACGGTATTCATAGCATCGCGTTTGGGTTTAGCCAATAATGAGAAAGCATAATAAAAACTGCTGTTGCTCTCTTTTGCTATCTGTTTGGATTGATCTATCATTTCCTAAACTAATGTTTTTAAATATATTGTCAAGTAATCAAGTTTAGATAGTTTTGGACGTACGGAAATAACATTATAATTCGTCTTTTCAATTTTTGAAAGAATTTTTTCACCGCCGAGTATGGTCATATAGATTTGCGATCTTAATTCTTTGGGCAATCTTGATACTAGATTGCGCCCCTCAATAAAAAGCAGTTTTGTTCTTTCTACCTGATACCTTACTAACTGTTCAAAGTTAGTATTATTTTCTCTAAACTCAAACTGATTTTCAGTGACACCAAATTTTTGGAGCTCTTCCAATGGGATATATATTCGATCTTTTTTGATGTCAACGGAGACATCTTGATAAAAATTTGTCAGTTGAAGTGCAGTACATACGGCATCGGAAAAACGCAAAGATTCAGCATCATGTATAGAGAAAAATTCGAGAATGATTCTGCCGACAGGGTTAGCCGATCTTTCGCAATAGTTGATTAGCTCATCAAAAGTCTGATAACGAGTTTTCTGAAGATCCTGCTTGAATGCGCTTATAAGATCATAAAAATATTTTGGTGTGAGTTTATACTCTGTAATTGTATTTCCAAGCGCATACCAGAAATCACTTTCATATTTACCATTCAAACAATTTGTAAAATGATTTTTATATAATTCTAAATTCTCAACCTTGCCTGCCGGCAGGCAGGTTCTCAATTCTGAATTAATATTTCCCTCATCCGCTAGATCATCCGCCTGACGAGCGAACTGATATACAACTGCTACATGTTTTCTTAAATGTTTTGGAAGGAAAAGAGAGACAACGGGAAAATTTTCATAATGAGATTTCGTGAATAGAAGGGCTTCTTTGTATGCTGTTTCTACTGAAATATTCCTACCTCTTTATTTTACAAGAAACTATCTACCGAGAGGGATTGAACTTGTCACCTAATCTTGTGCCCGGAACAGGACTCGAACCTGCACTGGCTTGCACCAACTAGCTCCTGAAGCTAGCGCGTCTACCAATTCCGCCATCCGGGCAATT
>CAYTUV010000067.1:0-12549 GCA_964441505.1 uncultured Melioribacter sp.
TGAAAAAAGTGTATTTGTAAACAATCTTGGCGATACTATCTTCAATCCGCAAAAATCAAAAACCGATCTGGTTACATTCCATGTAGGGATTATTGCGTATTTCAACTAAGAATTTGACACAATTAATTTAATTTATAGAAAGGTAAGGAACATGACTTCATTCAAAGAATTAGGATTGGTGAATTCCAAAGAATTATTTCAGAAAGCAGTGAAAGGCGGATACGCAATTCCGGCTTTCAATTTTAACAACCTCGAACAGTTGCAAGCTATTATAGGAGCGTGCGTAGAAACAAAATCTCCTGTAATTCTTCAGGTATCAAGTGGCGCACGCAAATATGCAAATCAAACTCTTCTCAAACATTTAGCTAAAGGTGCTGTTGATTATGCGCATGAATTAGGTTTCGATATCCCAATCGTTCTTCATCTGGACCATGGTGACACTTTAGAACTTTGCAAATCATGCGTTGAATCTGGTTTTTCATCAGTTATGATTGACGGATCACATCATCCATACAATAAGAATGTTGAACTCACTGCACAGGTTGTTGAGTATGCACATAAATATGATGTAAGCGTTGAAGGCGAACTCGGTGTGTTAGCCGGAATAGAGGATGAAGTATCAAGCGAGGTTACTCATTATACAAAACCGGAAGAAGTTGAAGACTTTGTGAAAAAAACCGGTGTTGATTCTCTTGCAATTTCTATTGGCACATCGCACGGCGCAAACAAATTCACACCAGCTCAATGTACTCGCAATGCCGATGGAATATTGATACCACCTCCGCTTCGTTTCGATATACTTGAAGAATGCGAAAGAAGAATTCCCGGTTTCCCGATTGTATTGCACGGTGCATCATCGGTGCCTGCAGAATTGGTGCAAATTATAAACAGCAACGGCGGTAAACTTAAAGACGCAGTTGGAATACCCGAAGAACAATTACGCCGGGCTGCTGCTTCCGCAGTTTGCAAAGTAAACATTGATTCTGACGGCCGGCTTGCGATGACCGCAGCTATTCGTAAAACTTTTAATGATAGCCCTGCTGAATTTGATCCGCGAAAATATCTTGGACCTGCACGTGACGCTCTTAAGGTATTGTACAAGCACAAAATTGTGAATGTACTCGGCAGTGCGAATAAAGCGTAATTTAACCAGATATAGTACGATTGATAATTGATGAAATTAACTCTGAGTCCCGATACACAAGGGATACATTTTTATCTAATTATGATTACATAAATACTCTTTCCGGTTTAACATGAACAAAGAAAAATCAGAAGAATTCTATGAACAGAAATACAAAAACGAATCTGAACCCTGGGAGTACAGCAAAAAAGCTGTTGAAGTTCTGCGTCATGATTTTACATTAAGAACCGTACTTTCTCTAAAGAGTAGTTATACAAGAGTATTAGATGTCGGCTGCAGCAAGGGACAGCTCACTGCTCTTTTTCGCAGCATCTCTCTGGAAATTTATGGCATTGATGTTTCCGAAACAGCTCTGGCATATGCGAAAAAATCTTTCGATGAATCTAACAGCAAAAATAATTTCCTCCATAAATATTTCTTTCAGAAAGAAAATATCACAGCACTTACATTCTCGGGAGATACTTTTGATTTAGTTCTTCTTTGCGATGGAATTTTTGAATGGTTTATGAACTATGAGAGCAGACTTCAAGCTCTTAAAGAAACATATCGGGTTTTGATGAAGAATGGTTTTGTTATACTATGCGATTATGGAAATCAAAAATATTTTGACGATTACCTCGCTCTGGTAAACGCAAGCGGATTAGAAGTTGTATCAACCCATCGATTTAATGACAGGCTTTGTTATCAATTCAATTCATGGCTGAAGGCTGCTGAAAAGAATATTCTGGCTCAAAAATTAATTGAGAGCCGGTTAATCGCCCGGTTTCTTATGAAAGTGTCTTCAATGTTCGGTGTCAACGGCTCCAAACACATTTTTGTGGTAGCCACAAAAAAATAATTCCCCAATTCAAAACATATCTCATTTCAAAACGACTAATAAATTGAAGCTTGATTCAAGAAATATTTTCGAGTATAATAAGCATAGATTAATAATGATCCTACAAATGCAGAAGACAAAATCAATCCTGAGAATAATCGAATGGGAAGCGATTTTTTGGCTGGCTGGATTAACTTATCTGTTATTTATTAATCCTTACCAGACTCAGTATTTTACTCTTTGCCCTTTTCATAATTTGGGAATAACATTCTGCCCCGGATGTGGTTTAGGACTGTCAATTTCTTTTTTCTATCACGGTGACTTTTTAAATTCAATCCGGACTCATCCGCTGGGTATAATAGCGCTGATTCTTCTCACAGTACGCGTAGTAAAACTTTTCATAAAGACAATTAACAACTATCACAAATCGAGAGAGGTTATTTATGGCTAATGTTTACGAAATTCTTCCTGAAATCATGGGTGAAGAACAGTATTATATTTCCGGTCTCATCAAGAATATGGACGACAAACAAGCACAGCAGTTTGCGAATATCTACCGTTCACGAAGAAAAGACCCCCAAACAATTCTTTTAGTTACACTTGTCGGTTTTCTCGGCATCGCGGGCATTCAAAGATTTCTGACCGATCAGATCGGATGGGGAATTCTTTACCTTCTAACCGGAGGTATCTGTATGATCGGAACAATCATTGACTTAGTGAATTACAAAAAAATAGCCTTTGATTATAATCAGAAACAGGCAGCACAAATTCTGATGATGTACAAAAGCTAATATTCAGGTAGAATTATTTTTGTTCCCATAAAAGCGGCAGCACTGCCGCTTTTATATACCGCTTTTTGACGAATTATGATCCGGGTCAACTTTGAACTTTATTCCGAAATTTTTGTTAATATTGATATAAGAAATTTTTTACCAATAAAGTGTAACCAGAAAATGAATCCTCTCCACCGAAATAATATATTATTTGTAAATACCACAATTATCGTCTCCTACAATCCGACCTATTTCTGTTGTTGTTGCTGCTAATCTCTCTCTTGTTGTTATACCATTACTAATTTTTAACCATCATAGATAACTAATATGAAAACGAAACCAAGTAGCAATACTTTGTATAGTGATTTTGCCAATGCACTCTTAACAAAGAGGCAGACAAATTCATGCACGGCATCATTAAAAACAGAAGCCATTGAATATCTGAAAGATATGATAGATTTCCTCTTCCCTCACTTCTCAAATAAAGTTTACTATTCTCAGGAGGATATTCTTGCAAAACTCCAGCTAATGGAGCGGAATCTGATAAGTGTAATTAAAGAATTGAATTCTAACTATTCAGATAATTCAACAGCCACCTCCCGTGAATTCACGAAGCGCATTCCTGATATTTATCATATGCTCTGGAATGACGCCGAGGCAATTTATAAAGGCGACCCGGCTGCGGAAAGTGTAGATGAGGTAATTATTGCATATCCTGGATTTATGGCAATTGCCATTTACCGAATTGCTCATGAACTTTATTTATTGAAATTACCAATCATTCCAAGAATACTTTCTGAATACGCTCATGAATTAACCGGAATAGATATTCATCCCGGTGCAAATATCGGTTCACCATTTTTTATAGATCACGGCACAGGAATCGTTATAGGCGAAACATCGGTTATCGGAAAAAATGTAAAGCTATATCAGGGAGTAACGCTTGGCGCGTTAAGTGTTGATAAATCTTTAGCCCAAACAAAACGTCATCCTACCATTGAAGATGAAGTAGTTATCTATTCTCAAGCTGTAATACTTGGCGGGAATACAGTAATAGGCAAGAACAGCATCATCGGCGGAAATGCATGGATCACTCAGAGCATTCCGGAGAACTCTATTGTTTATAATAAAAGCGAAGTCCGTGTTAAAAGCAATCGCGAATTCGAAGATTCAATTGATTTTACAATTTAAGGAGAACAATCATGAAAGCACAAAATATACTCGAGACAATTGGAAACACCCCACATTTAAGGCTGAACACTCTGTTCGGAAATAAGAATGAAATCTGGATAAAGCTTGAGAAAACTAACCCCGGCGGAAGTATTAAAGACAGAATTGCTCTTTCAATGATTGAAGATGCAGAGAAGAAAGGAATTCTTAAACCAAACAGTATCATAGTCGAACCGACATCAGGCAATACCGGAATTGGTTTAGCAATGGTTGCGGCAGTTAAGAAATATGAATTGATCCTGGTTATGCCTGAATCGATGTCACTCGAGAGAAGGAAGATAATGCTGGCTTACGGGGCTAAATTGGAGTTGACTCCGCGAGAACTTGGAATGAAAGGCGCAATAGCAAAAGCCAACGAAATTGCGGCACATAATACTAACGTCTGGATCCCACAGCAATTTGAAAACGAGGCAAATGTTGATGTTCATATCAGAACAACCGCACAGGAAATTTTGAATGATTTTCCCGAAGGCTTTGATTATTTAATTACAGGTGTTGGAACAGGAGGACATATTACCGGAGTCTCAAAAGTACTTAAAGAAAAATTTCCCGGTTTAAAAGTATTTGCGGTTGAACCAACTGCCTCTTCAGTTATTTCAGGCGGACAACCGGGACCTCATCCGTTGCAGGGTATTGGTGCCGGCTTTATTCCTAAAAATCTTGATACAACTCTATTAGATGGAGTCATAACAATTACAAAAGAAGAAGCGTTTGAGTTTGCTCAGCGAATAGCAAAAGAGGAAGCTCTTTTTGTGGGAATCTCTACAGGAGCCTCACTGGCAGCAGTTTCAAAGAAAATCAGTGAGGTTGGTGACGGCAAAAAAATACTTACATTTAATTACGATACAGGTGAAAGATATTTATCCGTCGAAGGTCTGTTCTAGTGATTATTCTTTCGTGCTCTTGCTCATGATTTTAATCTTGATCTAATTCTTTTGAGCAAGAGTATGAACACGATCAAGATCGCGATTAGAGGCAGGAAGAAATGCCTTCGACTATTTGAGAAGAAGCGTATCTTGAATTACTTTCCAAGCCAACTCAACATGTTTTTCTTCTGTTCTTAATCCCGAAATGCAGAGACGGATAGTAAACTTACCGTTTAATTTTGTATGAGTAAGAAAAACTTTTCCGGTGGAATTTATTGCGTTCATGAGTTTTTCATTCAACTCATTGATTATATTTTCATCGTTCCATCCTGCTGGTTTTGCACGGAAACAAATTGTGCTAAATGGAGTTGGTGCAAGTCTTTCAAATTCGGAATGATCATCAACCCATTTTGCGAAAAGCTGCCCAAGACGGATGTGCTCACGTAACCTTGCCTGTAAACCTTCTACACCGAAATACCGTAGAACAAACCATAATTTTAATGAACGGAATCTTCTGCCAAGCTGAATTCCGTAATCCATATAGTTCTCTGCAACTGAATCCTCTGCTGTTTTTAGATATTCCGCAACAAGCGAAAATGCTTGTTTAATAATTTCCGGTTTTCGCGTAAATAAAATGCTCAGGTCAACCGGAACGAATAGCCATTTATGAGGATTAACCACAAAAGAATCAGCGCGATCAAGACCTTTGAAATGATTTTCCATTTCGGGCAGCATTGCTGTTACACCTGCATGAGCACCGTCAACATGTAGCCATATTTTCTCTTTTCCACAAATATCTGCTATCTCCTCAACCGGATCGACACTTGTCGTAGATGTAGTACCGATCGTCGCAACAACGCAGAAGGGCAGAAATCCATTTGCACGGTCTTCTCTGATTGCATTCTCAAGTTCTGAAGTTATCATTCTGAATTCAGAATCAACCGGAATTCTTCTAATTCCATCCAGACCAATTCCGAGAGTTAGAGCACCTTTATCGATGGATGAATGGGCATGTTCTGAGCAATACAACCGTAATTTTGGTGCGCCGCTCATTCCTTTCTTGCGGATATCATAGCCAACCGATTCACGCGCAGCCGCAATTGCATGCATGGAACTGACCGAAGCCGTATCGTAAATTATTCCGCGGAATTCTTTTGGTAGATTCATTAATTCTCTAAACCAAATTAAAACCGTTTCTTCAAGCTCTGTTGATGCCGGTGCAGATTTCCAAACCATCGAGTTTACATTGAACACGGCACTTAGCAGTTCCCCCAGTATTCCCGGACCGCTTCCGGTGGAATTAAAATATGCCATAAAATTTGGATGCTGCCAGTGAGTTGTGCCCGGTAAAATTATTTTATCAACATCGGCAATAATCTGATCCATCGATTCTGTTTTTATAGGCGCGCTTAATGGCAGCTTAGATTTTATATCTCCGGGTTTAATATCGGGTAGTACCGGAAATGAGCCGATATTCTGCAAATAATTCGCGGCCCAATCGATCAGTTCGTATCCGTACTTCTTAAATTCTTTCGCAGGCATATCGCCATAACTCTTGCTCTTGCTGTTGATCTTACTCTTATTCATAATCTTGCTCATGCCCTTTCGTTAAAATTTGATCCCGCTAAGCCAATTTGAAATTGTTCTCGCTAACTCAATTCGTTTATCGGAGAATGAATGCCCCGTTTCCAATATAACTTCTTCAATATTATTTGCCCCTGCCATTTTCAATGCGCTAACCAGCGGTTTATGATGGATATCCATTGGTGCCGTTGTATCAAACTTTGCCCCGATGATCAATAAATTTTTCCAGGATAGTTTTTCGAGATGGTTAATAAGATTCCATTCTTTCTTGTTTGCAATTAATTCATTAAGAAGAATATCGGCAGAATCGCATTTCACAAAATCCATCGCGGGCTGCATATGCGCCGTACTGTAGTCAAAAATCATTTTGGTTTTTTCGATTAATTCACCAAACATTCCCGCATTGAATCCTGCTATTGAAACAGCAAATTTTATCTCACCATACATAATCGTATTGAACAATGCGGCAAATCCACCCATGCTGTGACCTATCAGAATAATTTTATTCGGATCGATGCGGAAATTATTCTGAGCATAATCACTCTTCACAAAACTTATTGCTGATGAAGCATCTTCAACCAAATTCTTCCACAAATAATCTCCCTCGCTCCCCCAGCATCCGCGATAATGAAAAGCCAAAACATTAAATCCCTGTCTGCGGAATACTTGAGCCAAATCATAATTTACTTCGTTACCCGGGAAACCATGCATTAAAATAATTACGGGGTGAGGACCTTCACCTGCCGTAAGGAACATCGTTCCTAATATTTTACAGCCGGAACTTTCAAACATCGCCGGCATAAGTGAAGCCGGAAAGTTCGGATCATATTGTTGATCTTGTATCACCGGATCGAAATCAATCATTGGGCAATCCTCAATAGTTCTCATTTTATAATCAAAGATAAGGAGAAAAAGATTTGGTTGAAATTATTGAGAGAAAAGATTTGTATGGAGAAAGCAATGGTTGATTGCTTAATTCTGTAATGCTAATTCATTTATCGAGGAATGAAAAACAATTTATAAATTGAAGAATTAATTTGTTTTTACATAAAAAATATCCCACTGGGGTAATGTGATACCTTCTCGATAATTCAACGCAAAAGTATATTTTGATGTTCGTTCAATGTCTGATATATCCTTATACCAGATGATACAATGTAAATATGCTTTCCCAAATCTTTTTAACTTTTCAATCATCTCTGCTTTTGTATAATACACAGAATGAGAAAGTTTCCCACCCAAAGGTGATAATACTATTGAAGTTAGATTTGAAGGCTTTTGCTCGTATAACAAACTATCTATTTCATTGACCCAAGCATAGAAAGAAAGATTTGCTGGAAGGGATCCTTTATTAACTATTTGTATCGAAGTTGTCCAGTCCTCATTTACTTTACCTATATACCTATATTGAATAGGAATTGCGTCTATATATACATAAGCTCTTGATGATAATTCTTGGGCCTTTCTTGTTAAATCATTAGACTCTTTTAATTCTAGATACATTATTGTGTTAACAATTAAATATAGTAGCGTAGAGATAGCAATTATACCAGAAAAAATTAAATTCCAATTTTTAGGTTTTTTGGACTGATTTTCAGAATTCATAATTATTCCTATTGCATTAATTATTTTAATAAAAACTAATTATAATCCACATTAAAAGCATTAGTATTTTTTATTTTCAGTTACAAAATCTCTTATAATTATTCTATACTGAATTTAGTCTAATAAGCTGACCAAAAATTCTGTATATGTTTTCAATTACCCCCTTCATTTCTTATCTTTGCCCAACATTTAATAAAAAGAAATATTCCGAATGAGAGTAAGTAAATCGTTTATTCCGACATTAAAAGAAGTTCCATCTGAAGCTGTAATTCCGAGCCACATCCTAATGATGCGCGCCGGATTGATCCGGCAGGTATCAGCCGGAATCTATACATGGCTGCCGCTGGGATACAAAGTACTCAGAAAAATTATGGATATTATCCGCGAAGAGATGAATGCGATAGGTGGACAGGAGTTTCATTTCCCGGGACTAAATCCAAAAGAAATTTGGGAACAGACAGGACGGGTTGAAGCATTCGGCGATATTCTTTTTCAGATTAAAAACCGTGATTACGTTTTAGCCCCGACTCATGAGGAGATTGTCGCTTTCCATGCTAAAGGTTCGATCGTTTCATATAAGGATATGCCTCAGATCTGGTATCAGATTCAAACTAAATTTAGGAATGAACCGCGTCCACGCAGCGGAGTAATCCGCGGAAGACAATTTATTATGAAGGATGCGTATACACTTGATAAAGATACTGCAGGATTGGATGTTGGTTATGCCCTTCACGATAAAGCCTACCGCGCAATATTTGACAGATGCGGTTTGAAATATTTTGTAGTCGGCGCATCAAGCGGCGCAATGGGCGGAAGCAAATCCGAAGAGTTTATGGTTAAGAGTTCCGCAGGTGAAGATACAGTTGCCCACTGCGAAAAATGCGGATATGCCGCTAATGCAGAAGTTGCTCAGTCGGTTGCGGAAAGTGCAATTCATCATGCGGAGAGTAAATCTGTTTTTGAAATTTCAACACCGAATGTTAAGTCAATAGACGAACTCTGTTCGTTCTTAAAAATTAACGAGAATGAAACTGCAAAATCGCGAATATATATACACGATGGACAACCAGTGCTTGTACTTATGCTTGGAAACGATGAAGTGAACGAGACAAAACTTACCTCCGTATTAGGTGGAGTTGTTCGTCCCGCTCATCCTGAAGAGTTGAGTGAGATTACTGGAGCGGATGCCGGATCGATAGGGCCGATTGATTTTAAACATAGAACTATAGCGGACAATCTTTTACTTTATGGAAATAATTTATATAGCGGCGCCAATAAAAATGATTATCATATTGGCGGAATAGATTTGAAGCGTGATGCACCGAAGATTGAATACTTCGATCTGAGAACTGCCGAGAGCGGTGAAAAATGTAGCCGTTGCGGTTCCACACTTGAGGTTTTCAAGGCTATAGAACTTGGCCATATATTCAAACTCGGTACAAAATACTCTGAAGCACTTGGCGTAATGTTCCTGGATGAAAACGGAAAAGAAAAACCGATTGTAATGGGAAGTTATGGAATTGGAGTTGACCGTGTATTTGCATGTTTCCTTGAACAAAATTTTGACGAGAAAGGAATCGTGTGGAAAGAACCTCTAAGCCCGTTCGATCTGCATTTGATCGGTTTGAATATGAAAAACGCGACTGTTTCGGAAGCATGTGAAAGAATTTATATTGGTTTGATCGCAGATGGTTACGAAGTCTTGTTCGATGACCGTTTGGATGCAAGCGCAGGCTTTAAATTCAACGACGCTGATCTGCTTGGTATGCCTATGCAGGTAATTGTTGGCGAAAAGAATTTGAAAGAAGGAAATGTTGAGTTAAAACGACGCTCAACAAACGAAAAACAAGTTGTTGAATTAAGCAAATTAAGTTCTGCTGTAAGAGAACTAGTATAACTTTGTATTTCTCATTTGTCACCCCGAACTTGTTTCGGGGTCTACTATGAAGAATTACTGCGTGTATATAATGACCAACAAATCAAAAACTCTTTATGTAGGCGTCACTAATGACTTGAAGCGACGTGTATATGAACATAAAGAAAAACTGAGTGATGGATTCACTAAGAAATACAACATCACAAAATTGGTATACTACGAAGAGACATCGGATATAAATTCTGCGATTAAACGGGAGAAACAACTTAAGAATTGGCATAGAGATTGGAAAATCAATTTGGTCGAGTCAGTTAATAAAGAGTGGGTTGATTTAGCTGAGGACTGGTTTAAAAGAAATGAAGATGCTGAAACGAGTTCAGCATGACAAGCGACAACAAGTTATATATCGTCTCAACACCAATCGGTAATTACGGAGATATTACGCTCCGCGCTTTAAACATTCTCAAGTCGGTCGATCTTATCATTTGCGAGGAATTCAAAGAAGCCCGCCGTTTGCTCTCACATTTCAAAATCGAAAAAAAACTTCTCTCGCTTAATGAGCATAATCAGGAAGAATACTCCCGTGAATTATTCGAATTAATATCCTCAGGGAAAACCGCGGTTTTAATTTCGGATTGCGGCACTCCTCTATTTTCAGATCCCGGTTTTCTTTTAGTTCAGATGTGCATAAAAGCTAAGATTGATATTGTACCAATCCCAGGCGCTAATTCTCTTTTGCCTGCGCTTGTTGGCTCAGGATTTAATCTCGATAAATTTTATTACGCCGGATGGTTGTCTCCAAAAAGTGATATCCGGAAGAAAGAATTATTGCGATTGAAAAATGTTAAAGAGTTGATTGTACTTATGGAAACTCCTTACCGGCTCAAAGCAATCTTAAGCGATGTATCAAAAATATTTGGTGTTGGTTCAAAAATTGCTGTCGCCTTCGATTTAACTCTTCCTACAGAAAAGTTTTTCCGGGGAACTGTATTAGATATATTGAAAATCGTAGAATCGAAAAATCTTAAAGGCGAGTTTGTGATTTTGATAGACAATAATAAATAACAACAGAAAGGCGAACTATGAAAACTTTATTTCAAAGGGAATCATTAGATGAGATCATCGCCCGAATTAATAAGCTTACGCCAAGTACTCAACATGTATGGGGCAAAATGAATGTTGAACAGATGCTTGCGCATTGTTCAATCGGTTTAGAAACAGCAATTGGTACAAAATATTTTCCGCAACTCCTATTTGGAAAGTTGGTTGGTAGATTTTTTAAATCTTCTGGAATTGGTGAAAAACCGATTAAGAAAAATAGTCCCACCAATCCTGCTTTTATTATTAAAAGCACGGAAGGATTTGATAAGGAAAAACAAAATTTAATCAGCCTTATCAATCAATTTTGTCAAGGTGGGGAATTGAAGTGTACAGCAAATCCGCATTCTTTCTTTGGTAAACTGACACCGATAGAATGGAGTTCTCTGATGTACAAACATCTTGATCATCATTTAAGGCAGTTTGGGGTGTAACCAGTGATTGGTCTCTTGAATCAGAGTCCAATTTTTGATAATGTTGTATCGAAACTAATTAGAAACATTATTTGTTTAGGAAGAAAAGGAGTAGAATATGTTAATGGTTCAGGATGTAGATCTTACGCCAAATCCGCAAGCACTCAAGTTTGTTATAAATGAAAAACTCTTAAATAAAGAGACACGTAACTTTAAAACAAAAGAAGAAGCTCAGAACGATCCGCTCGCTAAGGGAATCTTCGATATTCCCGGTGTGGTTTCTGTTTTCTATATGGATAAATTTATAACGATTGAGAAAGAAACTGCCGCCGCATGGGGACAGATTCAACGTCCATTTGTTGAGTTCATCAAAAATTTTGATAAAGCTTTGATACCCGTAGAAAATGTGGCAATTCCTGTAAGCAGCGAAGAAGAAACTGCTCTTCTAAAAAAAGTGAATGAAATTTTAGATCAGCGGGTTCGTCCAGCTCTTGCCGGCGACGGTGGCGGACTGGAAGTAACAGGAATGGAAGGATTAACACTTAAGATACGTTACCAAGGCGCATGTGGAAGCTGTCCAAGCTCTATTAGAGGTACTTTGGTTGCTATTGAGAACTTATTGCGACGTGAAATCAATCCGGCCATTGAGGTCGTTTCCGATTAATCGAAATACCTATTAAAAATAAAAAATCCCGCTCTGTGCGGGATTTTTTATAGGCAGTAACAAATTTTATTTAAGTGTTGTCACTTTACTAATATCGTCAAGCTTAACAAACTTCTCTTGAAATTTATAGCTATTACCGGTTTTAACTGTTTTAATGAATTTAACATTAACAACGGTCGATTTAACTTTGCCTTTTGCTTTGTCACCAAAGGATTGGGTTTTTGCCATGTTTATTCTTCCCTTATTATGGCTGCAAATTTAGGGAAAAATTGTTAAAAATAAAAATCGTCATATGACTAACAAACTGGGAAATTATCATCCATCTGCTCAAATGATGTCCGAATTCATTTTCATTTATAAACGAAACGAGACCGCTTATGGAGTTACAATTATACTGAACCCTCTTAAAAAAATGTATTGTCATTTCGACTCCCGCAAATTGCGGGATGAACTCCGGGAGAAGTCTTTGAATTTAGAAA
>CAYTUV010000068.1:0-11179 GCA_964441505.1 uncultured Melioribacter sp.
CCTTTTGTTCATTACCACGCCCAAAGGACGTGGTTTTTTAAGTCTAAATAAATTTCTTATCGTGAATAATTATTTACTATTAACCAGTTGTGTGAATTAAAAAGTAAAATCTGGTAAACTGTTAAAACAGTTAAATAAATCTCTATTTTTTTTATTAACCCCGCGATTAATCGCGGGGTTAGAAAAGTAAAGAACAACTTTAGAACCGTTTTAACGGTTTACAACCTAATTCACACAACGGGTTTACTGTTAACATATTAATAAATCCTTCATAGATAACTAAAACGAACTGTAAGTAATATTAAAGGGAATTATTTTTTAAGTTTTTTAATACCACATTATAGACATTTATCAATTGGTCATAATATATTTCAGGTGAAAAACTATTAACAGCAAACGAGTAAGCATTTTCAGATAATTCTGAATATTCGCTTTCATTAATTTTGGAACACTTCGAAATTAGTTTAGATAATGAATTAAAATCTGTCGGCGGAAAAGTAAATCCCGTCTTGCCATCTATTATTAATTCTGATAGAGCTCCGATGCTTGATCCTATAACAGGTTTCCCCATAGCGTATGATTCTACAGTTGTCAGTGAATTTGTCTCGTAGCACTCGGAAGGCACAATAACAAAAGAAGCACTTTTAATTAATTCCTCCAGTTCCGGTCCGGTTTTGTACCCGACTAATTCAATATTTTCTGTAATACTATTTTTTAATAAATCCTTAAGGGGACCTCTTCCGGCAATTTTCAAATGCGCTTGCGGAATATCCTTAAATGCTTTGATCAGTGTAAGAAGACCTTTTTCGTTAGCTAATCTTCCAAAAGATAAATAATAAGAACCTTTCTCAATTTTTTGACTGAACCGATCGGTGAAATTATAAATTGAAGTACATTTTGATAATACAAAGGGGTGAGTCTCTGAAAATTTTTCCTTAGCAAAGTTGCTTACGAAGATATAGTGATCAATAAAATTCTGGAATGGGAAGAGATTATCTCTCAAATAACTTTCAGCCGTTAAAAATAAACTTCTAATAATTCCGTCCTGTGAGCAATTGTTGATTGCACAATTAAAATACTTACCCCCCTGACATTTTTGACAGACTTGATTTTTTCCATCAATAAAGTGACATGCCGGGCAGATTAATCTAAAATCATGAATCGAGGCAACAGTTGGAATTTTATATCGCTTTAAGATTGGTAAAATTGAAAAGGTTATTCCGCCGACGATGTTGTGGATATGAGCGATATCAGGCTTTTCTTCAATAATTATCCGCTCAATCAAACCGGCAGCATCATGCGAATAAAATCGTTTTAGCAGGGAGCCGGAATATTTAATAAAGTATTTATCATTAAAACCCTGCTCACCGCCCTCATTGCTTCGGCATAAAGATAGAACACGATGGCCATTTTTTTTAAAAATGTTGATGGTATTTGAAAAAACTACTTCCGCACCACCGACCCGGTTATAATGATTATTTATCTGCAATATTTTCATTATACCTTGCCGAAAGTTTTTTCAATAAGCTTTGAACTCTGGTTGAATTTTTGCTTTTAAGTATTTTCTTGCAATAATATATCGCAGAATCATATTCACCCAGGCGTTCGTAAATAAGAGCAATCATATAATAGACAAATTCAGAAGTAAAGGGGTGATTGCCGGGGAAGAGATATTTCTGAATTATATTTTTACCCCGCAAAACGGAAACGGGAATCTTGACTGAAAATTCAAACTTGCTTTTTAAAGAAATCAGTTCTGTTTTGTCCAGCCCATATGTATACCGAACAATATATTCGCTTGTCATCTCTAGCTTTTCCGTTTCAAGAGTTTTAATGTTTTGAAGAGATTTATTTGATTTTTTCCTGTCAACATAGAACACGCCCAAGGCGATCGGCAGGTATTTAATCTTATAATGCTCTAATAAGTTTAGAATAAATTCATGGTCCCCGCAAATTTCCAATTTTTCATCAAACCATATCCCTTTGCTAAAATGCAAGGATGCCCTCCACATCGGCTGCGATAATACAACACATCTATCAAGTTGAACAAGAAAATCAAATTCAGGAATTGACCATATTTTTTTACTTTTAATTTCATTAAATGTTTGATTGGGGATATGAGATATGTATTGATTTGCGAAGACTAATCCGAGATCATCATTTTTCTCTAATTCTTCTGCTAATCTTTCTAGAGCATCATTTTTTAATCTATCATCTGTATTTGCATTAGTAATATATATCCCGGTTGCAATTTTGATTCCTCGGTTCCATGCTTTATAAATTGTTTCTCTCTCTTCTGTTTTGATATATTTAATATTAGAGTACCTTGTCATATACTCTCTTATTATTGAATCTTCATTCTGCGTTGATCCGCTGTTTACTATTATTATCTCAAGTTTGCTAATAATTGTTTGATTAAGTAAATCCTCAATTTTACCTCTTATAAATTTTTCGGAGTTGTAGGTTGAGACAATAGCAGAAACTAAGGGATGGAATTCAGTTATACTCATAATTTTTATTACTAACCGTTTCTCATGTTGATAAATATTGAATCGGCTTGCAGAATTCTTCCGTTCAATGGATTTGTAATTTGTTCTAAATTTCCCACAAATTGAAAGCCATGTTCGGTTAAAAATCTATAGATTTCATCAAATAAGGGTTGACCTTCGTACAATTCGACAAAACTTGCTTCAAGGATAATAATATCAAATATGGGAAGTGAATTTAATGCACCCCTAAGAACTGTCATTTCAAATCCCTGTACATCAATTTTTAAGAGTATTTTGGGAATAAGCGCTAATTCATCAATTATACTATCAAGTTTTTTTATAACAATTTTTTCTTCAGTCACATTTTTAGCATAAGGGAATGCTACTGTGTGAGCGTCTTTGACTTTTAACATTGAGGAGCTTGGTGAGAATTCATTATGATAAATGATAGTCTCTCCATCGGTATCCCCTAATGCATGATTAAAATATTTTACTTTTTTGATATGAGAGGTCATTTTAATCAATTCTTCATAAGTATTAGTTAACGGCTCAAAAGAAAAGATGGAAGCTTCGGGAAGCACTGTATGAATCAACCGAACAAAATTCCCATCATTAGCCCCCACATCAATTACGGAATTAATACCCATATTTCGGAGCCAGTCAAATTCTCTTCTTTTCACTCTTTCCGCAATTGAGGAGCTTCGTATTATATCTGCTCCAAAGAGGGAGAATATATTTTTAATCATTTTTTTTATCATTTAGAATCAGTTTCGAATATTTGATTATCTCTTTTTTGAAAATAACGAACGCTCCCAGTGAAAGAAAAGTTAAATAGCCTAGCGTATATCTGGGAAATGAGGTAGTAAAAATAAGTACTAATATATGCAAAGCTAATAAAAACAGAAGATTTATAAATCTAATTTCTGTTAAAAATTGTTTTAGAGAAATCAAAGAATGTTTCTTTACAAAAAGAAGCATCAAGATATTTACCAATACAACTGTAAAGAAATATCCTAAAAGGCCAAAAATATTATGAAACAATGAAAAACCCAGAATCAAACTGCCTGTAATTATTGTAACATTTATAAACTGTACAAGTACAATAAAGTAAGCCTTTCCGATTCCTAAGATGAAATTATAAATTGTATAACCAACGTTGTTAATTATTTCAGGAAGGCTAAGCAATAAAAAGAACAAAACTATCTCCTCCATCCTGAACCAGAATTTAAGGAACATGATGATCGGTAAAGAAAGAATGCCATAAGTTATACCCGAATAAACCAGACCCATTTTAACATATTTAATTCCGTCGGACATTAAAAAATCTCTGTACTGTTCTTTGGTTTTCAATATGCTGGCTTTGGGTAATATTATTTTAAATGAGGTCATGAATAAACCGGAGATGGCAAGGGCGGCACGCCTGGCTACTTCGAATACGGAAACCATGTCGAGTCTGAAATAAGTTGCAATTACGTACTTCATTGCGGGATCTATTAATGCCAGAAAGAAAGATACCGATTGCACAGAAATGCTGTATCTTATCAATTCTTTAATCAATCGAAAATTGAAAAACTTTCTTTTTATACTGAGAAACGGATAGCTTTTTTTAACAAGGATGAAATAGGCCAATACGATGCCGAGTGATGCCACAACATACACCCATGCCAGATAAATCATTGACAATTTAGACAAATAGATTATAACTACGCCTGCCAGAACCGTAATATTATTTGCAAGATTAATCTTGCTGGACATGACAAAATTGTTCATACCTTCCAAAACAGCCCTGAAAAATAAAATAAGATACTGGAACAAGAATGATATACCCAACAAAACATAAACTGTTCGGAATAATCGATGATTATAGTTGGAGATATAATTATCTGTATTAAAATAGAGGAGTACTCCCACAACGTTCAGAATGAAAAAAACAATTATTCCTGAAAAAATAAAAACAAAGAATATTGTCGAAATTAGTTCATTGATCTTTTCCTTCTTGTGTTTATTATAGTCAGCAACATATTTTACGACAGTTAGACCGAATCCAAGATCAAGAGAAGCACCCATTCCCCAAAGAGAAAATAATAAGAGCCAAAGACTGAACAGATCCTTCCCATACAAATCTAAATTCAATTTTAAAGTTATGAGGGTTGAGAAAAGAGAGATAATGAATTGCAGGGCTAGCCAAAATGAATTTTTCTTATCTGAATTCATTTATTAATTTATTACAATAGATTTTTTATTTTGAGCCACTAGGAGACCCAGAAATATTGCAATTATCATTAGTTGCTGCCCCCATAACCATGCATCGGTCATAAACATAGAAATAAGCATATAAACAAAAGTCCAATTAATTATTAAAGAAAATGGGATGTTCTTTACGCTCTTCAGTTGCCTTAGATTTTGGAAAGCGGTCTTTATTATTACAATAAGAAGGAAAACGAATCCGATAAAACCAATTACACCAGTTTCCGCAAGAACAGCAATAAAAGTAACATGTGGTGTTCTTCCTTCAACATAAACTTTATAAAAACTTTTTGGTATAGTATAATAATATTGTGAAGAGAAAGGAAAAGAGTATACTCCGATTCCGACAAATGGATGTGTAATAAAGGCATTTGCAGCAGTATGCCAGATTAATGCTCGTGTAATAAATGAATTTTCACCTATCGAAGCTGTACTCTCGGTCAATTCAGTAATTTGAGTTTTCCCGCTAATTCGGTCATCAAGAGTTGTACTTATACTTGAGGCACTGAAATAAACTACATATCCCACAACTATCATCAACAAGATAAACGATGCTAAAAGTTTACGAGAGAGGAAATAATTTCTATGATTTTTCAGTAAATATAACATTAAAAGAATAAACGAGACGGCAAAACTTAGCCAGGCGTTTCTCGTTTGAGTTAATATTAAACCGGTGATAAAAAATATCACAAGAAAACCGGAAAATATTTTTTTAACTCCTTTTGAGTAAATAAAAATAATTACAAGAAAAAGAGCCCCTAAGCCCACAAAATCGACATAAAAAATACCCGAAAATCCATATGCTCTATTGCCTGTACTTAATGCTAAGTAGATAGTATAGATTGTATTGAAAAAAACGCCTGCAAGAAATAGATAAATTAAAGCAGCAACTTTTTTATCATCCCTTATCGAAATTAAAATTGAAAACATCACTATCAATAGGGCAACTAAATTATATAATTTACCCAAAGATGCCAACTTATCAGATGAATTGTAAATAGAGGGCAGAACAGATAATGTGTAGATTAGTATTGCTTTATTTAATGGTGTTTTAAAATCAGCTCTATGGTAGCTGTAAGTATTAATTAGAAAGGATAAAGCTATAAATGGAGTAAAAAAAACCGATACATGTAAAAAATGATTATGGGGTAAAAAAATAGTCGCAACGAATAAGAAATAGACCAATGTTGAACTTAAACTCACTAACAAACAGAGAAAACCTACTAAGATAAAAAAGAGGAACTTCTCATTAATTCCATAGGCTAATGAACCAACAAGAGTTAACGTGAATACTATACTTACCAGAATCAGTAGTCTGTTTAATTTTAGTGTTAGTCTCTCATCAGTATGATTCAAAACAATCGAATTCAATTCTGCCTCTAAATTACTTACCAAATTTAAAAGATCTTCGCAGTTCTTTCATCTTTGGATTTTCTGAACTGGTTATTATATTGCTCGCAATTATGAGCAGTAGTGCGAAAATTAATACAATAGAAGTGATTAGGACTGTAATCATTCCTCGCTTTGGGTAAGCTTTTTTCTCCGGCGCTTTAGCATGATCTATGATCTGAAGGAAAGGAATATTTTTCTGCTCTTCAAAACGGGCTTGTTCATATAGCGGAATAATAAATTCTAACATTGCCTGATTAATTTTTACATCTCTGTAGCGGCGTAAATAATTCATCCCTTTTAATGGCAAATTTTTTAGAGCGAGAAACAGATCATTGCCATCCGTGCCGGCTTTAATCTTGTTCAGTTTATTCTCATACTCAGTGACCGATATCTTTGTATTATAAGCCTGCGGTGAATCCTGACCGTACAGTTTTTGCACAATTGATAGCTCTGTTTGTTTTGCAGCTAAGTCAGCCTCAAGTTTTGTATAGGCCTCAATTGATGCTTTAGTCTGATCCTCTGCCATTAAAATTCCGGTTTTCTGCTGATACAGTGTCAAAGAATCTTCAGACAATTTCAAGTTGTTTTTAATTTCATCATATCGTGCCGCAAGAAATTCTCTATTCTCTTTTGACTTTCGTACATCCATCTCGATAATAGTTTTATTCAGTTGATCCACTAAATAATTTGACATGTCTGCTGCCTTCTGGGGCGAACTTGCGCGGACTGTTACTTCATATGCATTTTCCTTTGTCTCATCAGCAAATACAACGCTTCTTGCTTCCTTGATCGTTTCTTCCATTGTATCAAAACCATATTCATTAAATAATCCAAATTTCTCAATCAATTTTTCCATGGAAGTCCGGCTGTAAATAATCGTTTTGTAAATATCGGTACTGGCAGATTTTTTTAGACCAGGGATACTAACCGGAAGATTGGAAAAACTTTTCAAAAGAGATCCTATTCCACCCATTTGGTCCTGTTCCGAAGGAACAATTACCGCCGTAGCCTCATACTGCGGAGGTATCAGAAAGTAAATACCAAGATATGAAATGATTGCAACCACCACAGCAAGCGAAATCAGAAATTTCTTCCACTTGACAATTATTATTAGGTAATCAAAAAAACTTAATCCTCTGTTCTCTGCCATTTCTAAATTCTCTCAAATTTATTTTCCAAATTGAACTAACAATAAAATTATTGTTGCAACGCTACCGATGATTCCCGCTATGCTTCCTATTCTTGACAAGTAGAAATTAAAATTTCGAGGAATGATTTTGGGAACATAGATAAAATCTCCGGCTTCTATTTTTAGCTTTTCTTTCTCTTTTGTAATCCATTCTTTCCCTTTTCCTTTAACTATAACAATCTCATCATCACCATCGCGCGCAGTCTCTGTTTCCCCACCAGCCTTTTCTATATAATAGTGATAATCTTTTCCTTCGACATGTTTAACATATCCGAACTTAGATACCTGCCCGAAAACATAAACATAGTCGAACGGTTGAGGAATGAGAATTAAATCCCCATCCCTTATTGAAAAATTACTTTCATCCGAATTTGGATCGGTCAGCATCGTAAAATTAACAAGACTCTCACCGCGCAGCACTCGTAATTGATTATCAACATTGTAAAAGAGAGTATCTTCAAGTTGAAGATTATTTGTACGAGATAATGTTAGTGCATCCTGCATTTGACGCATTCTTAATTGAGCCTCTGGGAGAAGCATTTTATCCTGACTGTTTAAATAATCCTCCGTGAGCTGATATTTTTTTAGCATCTCCAAAGATGAATAATCGCGAATCACCTCCGCGCGATATAAATCTGCCGTTGCCTTAAAACCACCAGATTTCTCGATTACTTCTTTCAATGAGGTACCACCTTGTTTTAAGTAAACATATCCGGGATTATTAACCTCGCCAAGAACCAGTGCCTTAAAAATCCTTCTCTGATTTGGATCTGCTAAAACTCTAATTCTATCTCCCCTGTTAAGTGGAAAGTTTGAATTAATATCGGCACGTATAATTTCTTCTTTGTCCCCAGCGGAATTTAACCTTGAGATCTCTGCGGTCGTGATATTATCATACGAGCGGTTAACGCCGCCGGCAAAGAGTAAGGCGTCTGATAGAACATCGCCATCAACAAATTGGAATTTGACTTCTTTATTTACCGCGCCGATTATTTCTACAAAACTAGTTTTGAAATCAAATGCTGGGAAAATGATCACATCATCATTTTTCAGATAGGGATTAAACTTAAAGTCTCCCGTCAGTCTGAATTTTTCGAGATCAAGCTTAATCACATCACCGGAAAATCGTTTAAGAACGATATCTCTTCTTGCGTAGCTATCAAGCTCATTTTTAATTCGTGCCATCAATTTTTCGTCTTTGGCACTTGATATTATTTGAGCTTTGGCTTCCGTGAATATTCTTGTCACAAATTGATCGACCCGTTCTGTCATCATAGCCGGAAACGTACCGTTTATGATGAACGAACCGCCAATAGTTACACTTACTAAAGTCGCTCTGACTATATCGCTCTTATTATTTGATGATGAATTCTGATCCTGTGAATAGAGAGAATTCACACTGAATAATGCGATGAGTAATAAAATATTTTTTTTCATTTGCATTCGATTATAATTGTAAAAAAGTGATAATTAAGAAAGGTAAAAAGAGGCAGTAGTATATTGCTCCATGATGGTTTTCGATCATTCCAAACTTAACGATTTTTGTATTGAAGTTCATAATATTTTTGATACTCGCCGGAAATTATTCTTTCCCACCAATTCTTGTTTTGGAGGTACCAATCAATTGTGTCGCTGATTGCCTGCTCAAATTCAACTGTTGGCTTCCAACCCAGTTCATTTTGAATTTTAGTAGAATCTATTGCATAGCGTCGGTCATGACCAAGACGGTCTTTAACATACTCGATTAGATCTTCTCCCTTGCCGAGTTTTCTTAAAATTAACTTAACTATTTCAATATTCTTCATCTCTCGGCTGGCACCAACGTTATATACATGACCGGGTTTTCCATTTTCAAAAACCAGATTCGCAGCTTTATTATGATCAATTACATAGATCCAATCACGCACATTCAGTCCATCGCCGTAAACAGGGAGTTTTTTGTTGTTGAGCACATTAATTATCATCAGCGGAATTAATTTTTCCGGGAATTGAAGGGGTCCATAATTATTTGAACAGCGTGTAATTACAACCGGTAATCCGTATGTGTGGTAGAATGCGAGGGCTGCCATATCTGCTGCTGCCTTGCTCGATGAATAAGGACTGTTTGGTGAGAGTGGGGTGTGTTCAGTAAATAATCCGGTTGCACCAAGACTTCCATACACTTCGTCTGTTGAGATTTGTAAAAATTTTTCAGCTTCATACCGTCGCGCAGCTTCAAGCAACACGTTTGTGCCGATTACATTTGTTCTGTAAAATACTTCCGAGCCGAGAATGCTTCTATCAACATGCGATTCAGCGGCAAAGTTAATCACATACTTAACCGAATATTTATTGAACAGATAATCGACCAATTCATTGTTGGTTATATCACCTTTTACAAAATGATAATTCTTTTTTCCTTCGCTCGGCCGTAAGTTTTCCAGGTTACCGGCGTATGTAAGTTTATCCAGGTTTACAATTTCGTAATCGTCACGGATGGATAAGATATGATTGATGAAGTTACTTCCTATAAATCCGGCGCCGCCTGTTACAAGTATTTTTTTTGAGGCCATAAATTAAAACGCTATTAATCCGAAAAATATTCCTGTTTGAATAAAGAATGAGTTACTGCTAAGATCATCAGGTGTTCCGTTAAGAGTCTTCTGGTTATTAATTTTCCAATCGTTCCCAAACGATGCAACATAACCGCCGCCAATTCTAATTGCGGCAAATCTGGAAAGAGGTATATCAACATTAAGTGTAGGTGTAAATTGATAGAATGAATTTGTAATTTTATCGCTCACAGAGTTAGCTGTTCCAGTGCCATCAATAACCTTTTTCCAGGTATCTGACCACGTAAAATTCCCTGAGTTCTGGAAAATCTCTATGCTGGTTGTGCCCATACCAATAACCGCCCCGACTGAAACAGCAATTTTCTGAACGAATGGAAGAGTATATTCTATAGAAAATCCGCCGAAGCTGCTGTTGTATTTTACTTCTTTATTTAATCCGCCAATAGTCCCGCTTGTACTTTTTGTACCCGTCACACCCATTCCGCCGATTCTTAAATTATCAATCAGCATTATGTATGCATATCCGCCGCCGCCGATAATGAACATTCCGGAGGAGGAGAGTTGATCAATTTTCATCTCTTTAATCTGGGCATTGATAGGATCAAAATTTGGGAAGGCATAAGTGGGTGTAACCCCAACTGCAGCGCCAAAACGGGCAACCCAACCAATATCTTCTCCTTCCTGAGCAAATAATGCCTTCGAAGAAAGAAAAATCAGAACCGCAAATAGTATTTTTTTCATTCGGATGTGTATTCTTATGGTGGGCAAAATTAGTAATTCCATTGACAAAACGGAAACAATAAATCTAAAAACCAATTGAAAATTGAGAATTGCCAATTGAGATTTTTGAATTGAATAAATTGAGTGAAAAATTAATGAAAAGAATAAGCCACTCTTACAATAATAAGAATGGCTTCTAAAGCTGAACTGAAAATTATTTCACAAGCTGCATTTTCTTAGTTAACTGATAATTACCTGCAACAAGTTTGTAAACATATGTACCGCTTGAAAGTTTTGAAGCATCAAACTCAACTTCATGCTTACCGGCAGGTTTGTTCTCATTAACAAGTGTTGCTATTTCACTTCCCAGCATATCATAAATTTTTAACGTTACAAAATTTGCATCGGGCAGCGAGTATGAAATCCTTGTTGTGGGATTGAATGGATTAGGATAATTCTGATTAAGTGCATAATCTATTGGAACAGATATTTCCTCAGAATATTTTGCTAAAGAAATTATATCGTTATTACTATCTGCAACAATGCTTCCTTGAGGTGGGGGTGTATCAATAACATCTACCGTCCACTCA
>CAYTUV010000069.1:0-10919 GCA_964441505.1 uncultured Melioribacter sp.
GCGAAAGTTAGCAAAAAAAAGTTTCACAAGAAATTAAAGAGAGAAAATATTACATTTGCACCGTCATTAAAGTATCTTAATAAAATCTCTTACTTATAAAATTGGCACTATGATTACTAAGTACGGTTTAACCACTTTCTTATTTTGTGCGGGATTTTCCCTTGCCCTGATAATCGGCTCTTTATTCATTCAGAATGGATGGATTAAATACCCGCTCATAGTCATTTCGATCGCATTTTTTCTTTTTTCATTAAATTTTTTCAGGGATCCGGAACGAACCACCCCAAATCTGAACAATGTCGTAGTCTCTCCGGCGGATGGAACAATTGTTATTGTGAAAGATATCTATGAAGGTAATTTTCTGAAAGTGAATGCAAAACAGATCTCCATTTTCATGTCGCCTCTTAACGTTCATGTCAATCGGATTCCTATTGACGGCAAAGTTGACTATTTCAATTATATCAAAGGTGAATATTTAGTAGCTTTTCATGAAAAAGCTGATAAACGAAATGAGAGGACGGAAATTGGAATTACGAGTAATAAAGGGAAAATGTTATTTACACAAGTTGCCGGATACGTTGCCAGGAGAATTGTCTGTACGCTTAAAGTCGGAGATTCTGTGAAAATGGGAGCTCGGTTTGGGATGATTAAATTCGGTAGCCGCTCTGATGTTATTGTTCCGGCAAATTGGAAATTAAAAGTAAAACTTGGAGATAAGGTAACTGCAGGTGAGACAATATTATTCGAGACCGAATGATGGATAAATTTACATTTCAAAAATCATGGGTAGCAAATTCCGTAACTACATCTAATGTCTTTTGCGGATTTTTGTCGATTGTCTTTGCATCACACCCGCAGCCCAATTTTCGTCTCGCCTCAATAATGATTATTGCGGCCGCAGTTTTTGACATGCTTGATGGAATTGTTGCGCGTATTCTGGGAACATCCAGCAGGTTTGGAGTGGAGCTTGATTCCCTCTCCGATGTTGTAAGTTTTGGTGCAGCACCGGCATTTCTTATCTACCAGGCATACGCATTCCAGCTAGGCGGATGGGGCATAGTACTGAGTTCTCTGTTGCTGATCTTTGGAGCGTTACGACTGGCCAGATTTAATATTCAGGTTGAAGATCTGAATACGAAAGGAGATTTCAAAGGTTTACCCATTCCGCTCTCTGCATTGACTATCGCTCTTTTTGTATTATCGTTTTATCACACAGACAGAATTATTCAACCGTTCGATACCATTGTCATCCCTCTGATAATTGTACTTTCATTATTAATGGTAAGCAGAATCCGTTACAATGCTCTGCCGAAATTGCGGAACAAAAGTGTGAGAGATAAATTTTTTCTATTCTCAAGTCTGATTATCATACTCATACTTGCCATAATCTCAAGCGGCGAGATCCTTTTTTATTTTATTATCGGAATTGTTCTATTCGGGATCTTTCGCAAGCTTTATTATGTAGTATTAAACAAAGCAGATGAAAATGGAAACGGAAATAAAACACCGGAGAATAAAAGTGTTTAAAGCAACAGTAATTGTAAAAAGACGACCAAAGATTTTAGACCCGGAAGGAAAAGCCGTTGAACAAGGGGCAAAACTCCTGGGATTCAATAATGTTAAAAAGACCCGAATCGGAAAATATATAGAGTTCCTCGTCGATACAGCCGACAGAAGCGTTGCTGAGAAAGAGGTGCGTGAATATAGCGAGAAGCTGCTTTCCAACCCCATTATGGAAGATTTTGAATACGTTCTGGAAGAAGTAAAATGAAACCCAAATTTGGTGTAGTTGTATTTCCGGGTTCAAATTGCGATCACGATGCTTACTTCGCAATTAAAAAAATTTTAGGGTATCAGGCAGAATTTTTGTGGCACAAGGAAAAAGACTTAAAAAAAAGCGACGTAATTATTCTGCCCGGCGGATTTTCTTATGGCGATTATCTGCGTACCGGTGCAATAGCACGCTTCTCACCAATTATGGAATCTGTTCACAAATTTGCCGAGGATGGCGGAATTGTTATAGGAATCTGTAACGGCTTTCAGATTTTACTTGAGTTAGGATTATTGCCCGGTGTTATGCTTAAAAATGATTCACTCAAATTCGTTTGTAAGGATGTTTACCTTAGTATAGAGACGAACGACAATATTTTTACAAAATCAGTTTCTAAAAAAGTGTTAAAAATTCCTGTTGCTCATGGTGACGGTAATTATTTTACTGACGAAAGCAATCTGAAAGAATTGGAAACTAATAAACAAATCTTATTCAGATATGTATCGCCGGAAGGAAAGTTAGAAGCGGGATATAATCCAAACGGTTCACTGAACAATATTGCGGGTATCATCAACAAGAGAAAGAATGTAATGGGTCTTATGCCCCATCCCGAGCGATGCTGCGATCCTCTTCTCGGGAACACCGACGGTGCCTTGTTGTTCAAATCGGTGGCAGAAAATTTGACGAAGTAACTTTGTTAGTCCGTGCATCCTTTGGCAGAATCAACTTTTGAAATGATGTTTAATATATAGAGGTAATTATGGGTAATCTAGGTACAGGAGAAATTTTACTGATCGTCCTCGTGATACTTATTCTTTTCGGTTCGAAAAAAATTCCCGAACTTGCCCAAGGTATTGGAAAAGGAATGCGTGAATTCAAAAAAGCATTAAACGAAGTTCAGGAAGACATTAAAATTTCCGATAAATCTAACTCGAACAGCGAAAAAAAATAATTTCATTAACATCTCACAATTCTTCCGGTGATTTCATTTGCTTGAGTATAAAAACCACTCAGAAAAAATATCTTTGATTAAAGAAGGCAAACTTTCTCTTCGCGAGAACGTTGCCTTCTTTCTTAAATCACTCAAAGAGAAATCAGATCTAAATGCATTTAATTTTGTTTTTGATGATTGCATTAAAAATGTAGAATCAATCGAAACAAGAATTAAGAATGGTTCTTATGGTAAACTTGCCGGAATGGTAATCGCTATTAAAGATGTTCTTGCATTAAAAGATCAGCCGCTAACCTGCTCATCCAAAATTTTGAAAAACTTCACCTCTCTCTATACAGCCACGGCAGTTCAGAAATTGATTGACGAGGATGCAATCATAATCGGTAAAACGAATTGCGATGAATTCGCAATGGGTTCTTCCAATGAAAACTCTGCATTTGGAAACGTGCTCAACCCAATCGATAAATCACGTGTACCGGGCGGATCAAGCGGCGGATCGGCAGTAGCAGTAGCCGCTGATCTTTGCGATGTCGCTCTCGGAACCGATACAGGCGGATCAATACGTCAGCCTGCTGCATTCTGCGGTATTTATGGATTAAAACCAACATATGGAAGAGTATCCCGTTATGGACTGACCGCATTCGCATCTTCATTCGATACTATTGGTCCATTTGCTAGGGTTATTACTGATATTGCTCTGGTTTTTTCAGTCATTTCCGGTTATGATGAAAAAGATTCCACAAGCCAGAAAATTGATGTGCCGGAGTTCTCTTTAAATTTTGATTCAAATAAAAAATATAAAATCGGTTTACCAAAAGAATATTTTGCCGACGGGTTAAATGATGAAATACGGAAAGCCATTCTTGAAAAAGTAGAATTCTTGAAAGAAGAAGGGCATGAAATTATTGATATCGATCTTCCGCACACACAATATTCTATTGCTACATATTATATACTGACGACTGCAGAAGCATCTTCAAATCTTGCACGATTTGACGGAGGGCGTTACGGATTCCGTTCTAAGGATAGTAATAATTTACTGAATATGTATGTCAATTCACGTTCCGAAGGATTCGGAACAGAAGTGAAACGAAGAATTATGCTCGGAACTTATGTGCTCTCCGCAGGATATTACGATGCATACTATAGAAAAGCGCAAAAAGTCCGCAGACTCCTCAAGCAAGATTTTGATAAAGCATTCGAGAAAGTAGAAATCATTTTAACTCCTACAACACCAACAACTGCATTTAAGATCGGTGAAAAGACAAAAGATCCTCTTGAAATGTATCTTGAAGATATTTACACAACATCGGCTAATCTTGTTGGCATTCCCGGTATAAGTCTTCCGATCTGTAAAGATAAAGAAGGAATGCCGATTGGTATGCAGTTAATGGCAAATCAGTTTGATGAATTAGCATTACTTCAGTTCAGTCAAGTTTTTGATAGGTAATATTCACTAAGCTTTCTTAATTTTAGCGAGTCAATTTTTGAAATCAATCATCAAGGAATAAATATGAGTATCCTACTCGACAAAAAAACACGTGTAGTTGTTCAAGGAATCACAGGTGGTGAAGGTTCATACCATACTAAACAGATGATAGAATACGGAACAAAAGTTGTAGCGGGTGTTACTCCTGGCAAGGGAGGTCAAAAATTTGAAGATACAAACGTTCCCGTTTTTAACACTTTAGCAGAGGCAGTGAGTGTAACAAAAGCTGAAGCATCGGCAATCTTTGTACCCCCCTCTTTTGCAGCAGATGCAATTCTTGAAGCTGCTAATGCGGGAATCAAATTGGTTGTATGCATAACGGAAGGAATTCCTACCAAAGATATGATCGCAGTTTACAATCTTATCAAAGAAAAAAATGTGCACTTAGTTGGTCCCAATTGTCCCGGAGTGATCTCACCAGGCAAAGCAAAAATCGGAATTATGCCCGGCTTCATTCACAAACAGGGGAAAATTGGTGTTGTATCCCGCAGTGGAACTCTTACCTATGAAGCTGTAAAACAATTATCCGATCTTGGCATCGGACAGTCAACTTGCGTTGGTATCGGCGGTGATCCGATTATCGGTTCAAGATTTATTGATATTATTAAATTATTTAATGAGGATACCGGAACCGAGGGAATTGTAATGATCGGTGAGATTGGCGGAAGTGCAGAAGAAGAAGCTGCGGAGTTTATCAAGAAGAATGTGAAGAAACCTGTCGTTGGATTTATCGCTGGCAGAACAGCGCCTCCCGGGCGGCGGATGGGGCATGCAGGTGCAATTATTTCAGGTGGTAAAGGCACCGCATCTGAGAAAATGGCTGCAATGAAAAAAGCTGGAATTCACGTTGTTGAAAGTCCTGCCGAAATAGGAATTACGATGAAAAAAGCTCTCGATAAAATGAAAGCCAAAGTTATCAAAAAAGTTACAGTTAAAAAGACAAAATCAGTAAAGAAAATTGTGAAGAAAGCTGTACCGAAGAAAAAGGTAATTGTGAAAAAATCTAAAAAGAAATAATAAAATAAACGGAGAAAACCTTGAGCAACAAAACACTGGCAATTCTGAAACCGGATTGTGTAAAGAAGAATTTAATAGGAAAAGTTATATCTCAGATTCAGGACGCTGGCTTTAAGGTTTCTGCATTGAGAATGGTCAAACTTACTGATGACTCAGCTAAGGGATTTTATGAGGTTCACAAGGAACGCCCTTTCTATAATGACCTTGTTGAATATATGACATCCGGTCCATGCGTTCCAATCGCTCTTGAAAAGGAGAATGCGGTTGAGGATTTCCGCAAACTTATCGGCGCTACAGATCCTTTTAAAGCTGCCGAAGGTACCATAAGAAAATTATACGCAGACAGTATTCAGGAAAATATTGTTCACGGTTCGGATTCGGATGAGAATGCAGCGAAGGAAATTTCACACTTCTTCTCTCGCAAAGAACTTCTTGATATAAACGGCTTCTAATTTTTCCACAGAGGCCGTCTAAAAAGGTTTATAGTCATTTCGAGCGAAGTCGAGAAATGGATTTACTTACTCTAATCACACTTCGACTCCGCTCAGTGTGACGCGAAAAATACTTTTGTGACGGCCTCTTTTTTACAAACCACAAGGAGAGAATTAAATGACTAACAAATTATTCAGAATGACATCAGCATTACTCTTAATTTTTATTCTGATGGGATGCGGCAAGAAAGAGAATACACAAAATGCAGCCTCAATTGATACAAGCAAACTGCAATCTGTTGATATGAGTGGTAAAAAAATATATCTGAAATATCAGTTTAAGAAGAATGATAAACTCCGTTACAAATTAACCACCATCACAAACACGATTCAAACAGTAAAAGCAGATACATTAACGAAATCAACCGCAGATCAAACACTTACATATAATTTTGATCTGGAGGTAATTGATGTTGACCAGGATAATGTTGCAGAACTTTCAGTCAATATCACTTCAATAACCTTCAACGGAAATATTAATGGTGAGAAACTTTACTACGACTCAAAGGCGGAACAAACAAAAACAGACAAAGATAAATTCGGCGAGTTTGAAGTAATTGTAAACTCTCCTTTCAGAGCGCGTATAAACCAGAAAGGTGAGGTTCTGGAAGTTACCCGTATTGATAAGATGCTCGAGAAGATGATATCCATGAAACCTGAAATGCAAAATATGGCGGCCGATCAGAAAGTTGCGCTGATCAAAAATATCAGCGAGGGGGAAATCAGACCGAGAACGCAACTTCTCTTCAGAGAATTAACTACAGGTGAAGTCGCCAAAGATTCGAGCTGGCAATTAATTTCTCCCGCAAAAGTGGCTGTTTTCCAGATGGAGAATATTTCCAAATTTAAGGTGGAAAATTTTGTCAAAGTCGGCGATGATAATGCTGCAAGAATAAGTGCTTCACTTACTTCGAAATGGACAGGCGAAAAGAAGGGATCGCAGGAAGGCATGAATTTTCTTTTTGATGATCCAAAAATTTCCGGTGACGGAACCATCATATTCAATATAGACAAAGGTCTGATAGTGAAAAGCGAGACATCTACAACTGTTGAGATGGGCGTTCAGGTTGACGGGAAAGATGCATCCCAAAAGATGAGGCGTACTTACAGAAAAGATCTTTCGATGAATAAAAATATTGTTGAACTGTTATAATTATTTTTCCCTCAGATGAAGTGAAGTATCAGCATTCATAATTGCTATGATGCTTCACTTCAACAAGAAGTCATTCCTTTTTACCAACTACTACTTTTGATCCTTCCACGGCTTTCACAATAACTTTCGAATCATGATCAATATAATCTCCTTCGGTTACTACATCAATTCTGTTTCCTTCAATTATTGCAGCACCTGACGGACGAAGCGCGGTTAGAGCAATTCCCTCGGCGCCGACTAAATGTTCAAACGACTGTTTTGCAGCATAGCCGGATTTACTTGCTATATTATCCTGAAGAATTAATCTGTTCCAGATAGCAGATTTTGGCAAAAGCTTTGAAAGTATGAAAATAAAAAGGGTCGTTACAACAAAAACTGTTGCCAGTTGAATTAGGGCAACCGAAAGAATGGAATAATCAGTCATACCAAAATCAGAGACTAGTCCGAAGAACAATCCAGCCATCATGAATAATATTCCCAATATACCTATTACTCCGAATCCCGGAATTACAAATATCTCTACCAGCAAAAGAATTACGCCAATGATAAAAATTACTATTTCAATTACTGAAGCAAGATCAAGTATGTAACTCGATCCGAAGAAAAGTGCCAGGGCTATTACAGCTATTGTTCCGGGCAATCCCCAGACACCCATCTTGATCTCAGTAAAGATTCCAAGCATTCCTACGAGTATCAGTATTGATGAGACAATTGGATTATTCAGGAACCGTACAAAATCTTCTGCCCAATTTGATGTAATTGATATAACCTCTGCATTTTCAAGACTAAATACTTTTTTCAAATCGGAGATATTGGTAAGAACAGTATCAGCCATTTTATACTTAACTGCTTCTTCGGATGTTAGTGTGATAAGCTTTTTTTCATCATCATTCAAATCAGTAACAACAATAGTTTCATCAACCATTCCTTGAGCTATATCCGTTCGTCTTCCATTTTTTTCAGCAGTTGCACGCATCTCCGAGCGCATGTATGACTGATATTTCTCCGACTGCTTTTGACCTGTTTGGTCAACAACTGTTGAAGCACCCATTGAAGCCCCGGGAACCATAACAATTTTTTCACATGAAAGAGCTATTAAAGCACCGGCAGAAATGGCACGTTTATCAACGAAGGCAATAGTTTTTACTCGGCTGTTGAGAATTGCATCTTTAATTTGAGTTGCAGCGTCAACTCTGCCGCCAAAAGTATTAATCCGGAAAATAATCGCAGCGGCATTGGCCTTCACAGCCTCATTGACAACTCTTTTCACGAAGGGTGCAAGACCCATATCAATATCACCTTCGATGTTCGCCTGGTACACTAATGGGCGTTGAGCGGATAAATTCGAAAAGCAGAAAATGCAAATTAATATGAATAGCAGTCGTTTCAATTGTCCCTCAATAATGTGGAAATTTTCCACTACTACTTACTTAAAAAGAAGAACTATTTCAACAATTCTTTATTAGCGGTGAATGAATGCGTAGTTCAAAATTTTATAAACCAGTTTCGCCGCTATGAAATTAGACGATATATGAAATTTGTTGGGCGCCAATTCAACAACGTCGAATCCGACAATATTTTTTTCTAAACCGATAATCTTTAGCAGGTTCATCGTTTCATCCCAGAACAAACCGCCCGGTTCAGGCGTGCCTGTTGCAGCCATAAACGATGGGTCGAAACCGTCAACATCAAAAGTTATATAAACGTTTTCGCTCAGATTTCTGGCCACTAATTCCTGCCAGTTATCGCCGTACATTCCGAGCTTGATTTCACGGGAATAAAATGTTTTGATCCCTTTTGCTTTTCTGAAATCAGCTTCGTCTTTGCACTGGGCGCGGATTCCGACCTGAACGATATTAGAGTTGAATTCCGCAACACGCGCCATTACACTCGCATGAGAATATTTGGATCCCTCGTAATTCTGCCGCAGATCCGAATGGGCATCTATCTGGAGTATCGATAAATTCGGGAATCTTTCGAAATGAGCCATGATCGGTGCGGTCGACAAAGAGTGTTCACCGCCAAGGGTAACAACGAACTTACCGGCGTCGATATGTTTTGCAACTTCCTTGTGAATCTTGTCAAGGCATTTTTCAATAGAGAGTTTCTGAAGATTTATCGGTTCAAGTGTGCATATTCCTTTTTCAAAACAGAGTTCTCTCTTCTGCTCTTCATCATAGAATTCAACATAGTGAGATGCTTTAAGAATTTCCTCCGGCCCCTTTCCTGTTCCCTTTCCGTAGCTCACCGTTTTTTCTAATGGTGCAGATAGAATTACAATCTGAGAGTCAGTGTAATTGGAATATTCCTTTTCTATAGCAAGAAAATTTTTCTTGATACCAAGTTGTTTCATAACAGGCCCTCACCCTTCCCTCTCCCAAAGGGAGAGGGTTCAGGTAACAAATTTTATTCAATACTGATTTTTAAAAAAATCATTGCTGCTTTTTAGAAATTCAACTCCATTAATTAATTTCCCTCTCCCTTTGGGAGAGGGTTAGGGAGTGGGCTTCTTTATTTTTTATCAGCGTTATCTTTTACAACTACAGCAACTGCTGAGCGTTCAAATTTGATTTTAACATTATTGCCAACATCAACCAAAACCGTTTTGTCTTCAAGACCGGCAATTGTACCGTGCATCCCGCCGGTAAGAACGACTTTATCGCCTTTCTGAATTGCTCCAAGCATAGCTTTCTGCTCTTTTGCTCTCTTCTGTTGAGGACGAATGATCATGAAATAAAAAATTGCGAAAATAGCACCGAACATAATCAATGTGCTAACCATTCCTCCGCCACCGCCTTCACCGCCCGGTTGTGGAGCCATTGCTAATAAGATTCCCATTTACTACTCCTCTTTTGTTTGTACGTTTATTGAAATAATTTTTGAATAATTATTTTTCCATTCGATAAAACTTCCATCAACAATTCTTTTTCTTGCTTCCCGGATCAGATCAAGATAAAAACTTAAGTTATGGATTGTTGCGAGTTCGAGAGCCAGCACTTCTTTCGCATTGAACAGATGACGCAGATAAGCTCTCGAAAAATTCGAACAAGTGTAACAACCGCAATTTGAATCGAGCGGTGTAAAATCATCTTTATATGCTGCGTTTCTCATCGAGACAATGCCGCCGGAAGTGAACAGGTACGCATTTCGCGCATTACGTGTAGGCATAACACAATCGAACATATCCACACCGCGGGCGATTGCCTCCAGAATATTTTCCGGTCTCCCTACACCCATCAAATATCTTGGTTTATTCTCCGGAATAAAATCCGTTGTGAAATCAACTAGATCATACATCAATTCTGTCGGCTCACCTACTGCAAGTCCGCCGATTGAATATCCGTCGAAATCCAGATTTACCAGATCTTTTGCTGATGATTCACGTAAGTCTTTGTAAACACTTCCCTGAATTATACCAAAAAGAAATTGCGAACTTCCGTACAGCGGTTCGGTTTCCTCAAAAGTTTTCTTATTCAGAACAGCCCAATCCGAAGTTAGCTCTTTCGACTTTTTTGCGTATTCGTATTCACACGGATAAGGTGTACACTCATCGAGAGGCATCATGATATCGGAACCAATACTTCGCTGAATCTCAATTACTTTTTGCGGTGAAAAAAAGTGTGTAGAGCCATCAAGATGAGAGCGGAATTCTACCCCGTCTTTTTTCAATTTTCGAAGATCTGAAAGACTGTAGACCTGGAAACCACCGCTGTCCGTAAGAATTGGACGATTCCAATTCATAAAACGATGCAGCCCTCCGGCTTGCTCAAGAATTTTTGTCCCAGGTCTTAAATACAAGTGATAAGTATTTGAAAGAACAATTTCGGCATTAATTTCCGTTTCAAGGACCCGTTGAGTTATTGCTTTAACTGTACCCTGAGTACCAACCGGCATAAAAATAGGGGTTTTTACAACTCCATGCCCGGTAATTAGCTCTCCGACTCGTGCTTTGGAATTTTTATCGTTATAATTAACTGAGAATTTTAGCAATACACTTCTTATAAATTGGGGCAGAAAGATAATGGAAAATCGGAACATCTTCCATC
>CAYTUV010000070.1:0-10383 GCA_964441505.1 uncultured Melioribacter sp.
CAACAGGTGATGCACCCGGTGCTACTGTAAATTGTGCTACCGATGAATAATTCGATACCGTGTTAGGTGGTGATGCCAATCTTGATCTTACCTGCCAGTAATATGTTGCACCTTGTGTTAAGCTTGATAGTGCATAACTATTTGTTACGAGCCATCCCGATGTTCCACCAAGTGCAGTATTCGGTGGGGTTACATTTGTTGATAAAACTCCACCTGTTAATGTAGGATTTGATGAATATATTATTTGATAATCAAGTACATTTAATGAAGAAGAGATCCAGTTTAATACTGGACTTTGTGTTGCTACAACAGTACCTCCAATAGGTGATGAAGGAGTTGGTATATTTGCATCGGCAGCTGATGGTGCTGTAGTTGCGCTTGGGTCCACTGTAAATGTTTCAGGTCCATACCATGCTGTAGAACCTGTTATTCTTACTCTCCAAACATAACTCGTTCCGGCTGTCAGTGTGGATGTTGTATATTGATATGATGAAACTCCTCCCGCATTTACTTCTAACGGTAAATTTGTTACGAAGTCTGTGCCATTATTAACCTGAACATCAAATGTTACTCCTGGAACATGAACTCCTAAGTACCAATATAAAGTTGGGGTTAAACTATAAACCGTATTGCCTAATGGATAACTTAAATATACGGGTATACCATTTACGGCTGAATAGAATACAACAAAACTTCCCTCTGTGCTCGTTGTTACTGTTCCAGCAAATACTGGACTTGTTGAAGCATCTATAACATAATAATATGTCTGACCAATTGTAAGATTGTTCAGAGGTACCCATTGGTTAGTTGTAGTTGGACTGGTGCCCGCTCCATATGGACCGCCAGCGGCAACACCATATCTTACTTGATAATATACACCCTGATTATAGTAGTAATTATTCAAGTACCAATAAATTATAGGTGAGTTTGAATAAACTGTTGTTAGATTTATCGGATATGCCGGGACAGCTGTCGGAGGACCGGAGATTACAAATTGATATGTAGATGATATACTTATTAATAGATTAGTCATAGTGTATGACTTCACTCTCCAAAAATAAGTTCCGGCTGGCAATGTTGTCAAGGTATAAGGATAACTGAAAGTATTTAGAGTTGTAGGTGGCTTAGGAAAACTTGTGGCCTGCGGAGCGGCAAAAGTCGGTTCATTATCAACTTCAAGAATATATTGTAAACTGCCTGTCGGCATTGTCCACTGAAAATTGATTGTTGTGCCGACTATTGTTGATAAATGTGCCGGGCTTACTAATGATGGTATTGCAGCGAATATTGTTGAGAATCTTCCGGTTGCTGAGGAAGTGACCGCTCCAACTGTTGCAATTATTCTCCAGTAATAAATGGTGCCGTTATTTAAAGCACTTGCAATCGGAAGCGAGTAAGGAGAAGTTGCCGCCGTAGCTGGATATACAATGTTTGGTGCGGCAAATCCGGGGTCTGTTGCAATCGTAATTGTATAAGTAGCAGGTCCGCCGGACCATGTCCATGTAAAATCAGGTGTGATAGAAATGCCCGATGCTAAATCAGCAGGTGCTGTAAGAACAGGGTTAGGAAGAACTGTTGTAAAAGTTCTAACGGCACTCCATGCACCATATGTAGCACCTCCATCATTAGAGGCTCTAACTCTCCAAGAATATACAGTACCAGTGCTTAAACCTGTTGCTGCCGGAGAAGTAGTATAATTACCGGGTGCAGGTGCAAACTCATTTGCATTAGTAAACGTACCATCATCGTTTACTTGTAGTTGATAAAAATTACCGCCGGCAACCCCTCCCCAAACGAATGTCGTGGTTACGGCAACTCCAGTAGCTGCGGCAGCTGGAGTAGTTAATGCTGGTGCTACAGGAATTGTTTTAAAAGTCGCCTCCAAAGATGGCCTAATCCATGGTCCACCGGGACCGGCAGTAGATGATTCTACAATCCAATAATATTGTGTATTCTCTGCAAGTGTAGCACCCGGAACAATCTGGGATACGGTTGGAACTGCAATTGCAGCAGAAACATAAACACCTACACCCCCTGCAACTGGAGAAGCTGCGGCAACAGTAACTCTATAATGAGTTACAGGTGGTGGTGTACCATCTGCAGTCCAGGATAATGTTGGTGTAAGGGTTTGAGACGTAACAATAGTATTTGGTGTTAAAGCAGTTGCTTGCGGAAATACTTGTGTTGTTAAAAGCAAAACCACAAATAATGAAGTAATTAGTTTTTTCATAAGCACCCTCTTAATATTGTTTAAATAATTCTAATAAACATCGGCTGTTTTTTTTCGGCTGGTATAACTATAAAAGAAAAAAGAAAATTTTTTTTCAATCTCTTTATCGATTGTTCTAATACAATCATTACGTAGTTCGGCTGGAAACTGAGCTAAACGTATGAATATAGACTTAAATAGTCAAGGAAATTTTTATTGAATTTTAGAAAAATTCTGGAATGTCATTTCTGCCAAAGGCATTCCTTCGGAAGATGGAGCCCTTCAATTTTTCAGGATAAACTCCGCGACCGAGAAATCTTTCTAAATTCACTGATGTTACGCAGCGATGGATTTTTAGCCACAAAGTCACCAAGACTCGAAGAATCACAAAGAATTGTTTGTGGAAAAACAACTCAAAAACCAAATATTCTTCGTGAAATCTTGGTGCCCTAGTGTCTTGGTGGCAAGGTTTCTTTGAGGTTTGCGTAACATCAGTAAATTCAAAGACTTCTCCCGGAGTTCATCCCGTAATTTGCGGGAGTCGAAATGACAATACATTTTTTTCAGAGGGTTCAAATTATTGTTGTTCTTTTGGCGCAACATTGTCTATGTAAATGGGATTGCAATTCCCAATAATTGTTTTAGTCAAATTGTATTGATATTTTGCATTCAGTTTAATAAAGGAGAAATAAATGGAAGCGCTTACCGGTGTATCAATTTTAATTATTGCTGTTTCAGTAATTGTACTAATGATGATTTTTTATTTTGTACCAATCGGATTGTATATAACCGCATACTTTTCAGGTGTGAAGGTTCGAATCTTCAAAGACTTGATTGGTATGCGTTTACGGAAAGTTTCGCCGCAAGTGATAGTTCGAAATCTGATCGCTGCTACAAAAGCCGGAATTGAATTAAATACTTCTTTACTCGAGGCCCATTTTCTAGCCGGTGGTAATGTTACAAAAGTTGTTAATGCACTCATCTCTGCAAATAAAGCAAATTTAGATTTGGAGTTTTCCAAAGCGGCAGCTATTGATCTTGCCGGACGAGATGTACTTGAGGCTGTTAAAATGTCTGTCAATCCCAAAGTTATTGAAACTCCCCTTGTCTCAGGTGTTGCAAAAGATGGTATCCAATTGAAAGCAATGGCACGAGTGACAGTAAGAACAAACCTTGAAAGACTTGTCGGAGGTGCCGGCGAAGCCACTATCCTCGCACGTGTTGGCGAAGGAATTGTGTCCACGATCGGATCGAGTACCTCTCATAAAGAAGTATTAGAAAATCCTGATAAGATTTCCAAAGTTGTACTGGCAAAGGGATTAGATGCCGGAACCGCATATGAAATTCTTTCGATTGATATTGCCGATGTTGACGTGGGTTCAAACATTGGCGCAATTTTACAAACCAATCAGGCTGAGGCAGACTTGAAAGTTGCAAGAGCCAAGGCAGAAGAAAGACGCGCCGCTGCTGTTGCTTTAGAACAAGAGATGAGTGCTGAAGTTGCCAGAATGCGTGCAAAAGTTGTTGAAGCCGAAGCCGAAATTCCAAGAGCAATTGCAGAGGCGTTCAATAAGGGTCATCTAGGAGTGATGGATTATTACAACCTTAGGAATATTCAATCGGATACAGAGATGAGAAATTCTATTGCTAAGCCCGAAGAGAAAAAAAATAAAGACAATAACTAATGGATAATTTATTTCAACTGTTAATTTTTCTTTTTGTCATATATACAATTATCAATTCAATATTTGGCAAGAAGAAACCGCAAGGTACGGAGAGAAAGATTCCTCAAAGGGGTAGTGGAGATGTTGAAACTGAAACTTCTCCAAAGCCTCAGTACTCATCTTCTGGCGATATACTTCAGGACTTATTTGGTTTTAAGATTCCCAAAACCGGGGGTGAGTATGAAACTTACTCCCAAAACAGATATCCGTCTAATCTTGAAACCGATCTGCCCGATATTGACAATCAGCCGGAGATTGAAGGGAGATACACTTCAGATACTGAAGGAAGAAATTTACCTGATGTTGATTACGATAAGCTGCCTTCATTAGAAGTTTCTCAGAATGTAACCTCCTCTGCCGATTATCATTCTGCATATGAAATGAGCAGTACACTGAATCAAAGAACAATAGAGCTAATCCGGAAAATAAAAAATCCAAATTCACTTAGAGAGTTATATCTAATCTCGGAAATATTAAATAAGCCAAAAGCACTCCGCAGATAATGGCAAGAAAATACGTCCTCAAAAGAACTGCGCAGATTGAAGAGCACAAACCGGTTGTCGACGAATCCAGTTTTCAGATAAACTACCGTGAACAGTTAAACGATGCCCAGTATGAGGCTGCAAGCGCAGTAGAGGGAGCCTATCTCATCATAGCAGGCGTAGGAAGCGGTAAGACAAGAACATTAGTTTACCGTGTTGCGCGACTTACCGAATTAGGTTACGATCCATCATCAATTTTATTACTTACTTTCACGCGTAAAGCGGCAAAAGAAATGATGGACCGTGCATCGATTCTTCTTGATAGCCGCTGTACAAAAATTAACGGCGGAACGTTTCATTCATTTGCAAATATTGTTCTGCGCAAATATGCCAAAGCAGTAAATCTTGATAATGGTTTTACAATACTCGATCAGGGGGACAGCGAAGATGTCATTAACCTTATACGCAGCCAGCTTAATTTATCGCAGCACAAAAAAAGGTTTCCCAACAAAGCAACAATTTTCAAAGTTTTGAGTTACAGCGCCAACACGGAAAGAAATGTCGAAGAGATTTTAGAGGAGGAATACCCTCACTTTTCAGGTTACATTGATAAAATTTTAGAGATCCGGAAAATCTATACTTCGTATAAAAGAAAAAATAATCTTCTCGATTACGATGACCTGCTGATATTTCTCCGTGATTTTCTATTGGAATTTGGACCTGCCGCAAAATCATTCCTGTCAACCATTAAATTTGTAATGGTAGATGAATACCAGGATACAAATAAGTTGCAGGCGGAAATTATACGCGGACTTTCGCAGATGCGCCGGAACATTATGGTTGTTGGTGACGATTCACAATCTATCTACTCCTTCCGTGGCGCCAATTTTAAAAATATCATGGACTTCCCAAAACTCTTTACTGATGTAAAAGTTATTACGCTTGAAGAGAATTACAGAAGCACTCAGGAGATTCTGAATTTCTCCAATCATATTATTGAACATGCAATTGAAAAATATCCGAAACATCTATTCACACGAAAGGTTGGCGGAGAATTGCCGGGAATTATTTCTGCCGCCAATGAAAATATGCAATCCCGGTTTATCGTTGAAAGAATATTAGAATTGAGAGAAGAATGCGTTCCATTGGATGATATCTCGATACTTTTCCGGTCATCATTTCATTCCTTCAATCTCGAGATCGAATTGAACAAGGCAAACATCCCCTATGTTAAATTCGGTGGAATGAAATTTATTGAAACGGCACATGTGAAAGACATGCTGGCTTTCCTGAGGATTGCTACTAATCCTTCAGATTATGTAAGCTGGTACCGTGTTCTTTTGCTTCATGAAGGAATTGGTCCCAAGAAAGCCCAGATGATTATGGATGAGATCGCTGCAAAGAATTTATCAATCAGTGATAATCCTGAGGCGGTTGTAAGTAAAAAATATAACAGCATGATTTTTAATCTGTTCAACCTTCTTAATGATATTCATATTAAGAACCAACTACCTGCAGACAAAACGGAACTTGTCTTCAAATATTACGAACCCCTATTCAAAGAAAAATATGATGACTGGAACAAACGTAAAAAGGATTTAGAAATATTTCTGAATCTTGCCGAGAACTATCGCAGTTTAGATAGTTTTCTTTCGGATATGGCGCTTGAACCTCCGCGTGATAGTGTTGTGGATATCGAAGCAGATGACAAAGAAAGAGAGCGCCTGACATTATCAACGATACATTCCGCCAAAGGACTTGAATGGCATACCGTCTTCATCCTTCATGCGATTGAAGGATTCTTCCCTTCCTCACAATCCGTTGATAAGATTGAATCACTTGAAGAAGAAAGACGTTTAATGTACGTTGCTTCCACTCGTGCCAAACAAAATCTTTACGTTTGTTATCCAATGCACATATTCGACCGTCATCAAGGAATTACTTTCTCGAAACCTTCACGCTTCATAGATGGTATCGGTGATGAGATGGCGGAACAATGGCTGCTGGAAGAGTGACAATAACAAATATTTCATTTAATTATTCAATCAACTATCTTTGGAACAAAAATATGTAAGGCTATATGTACAACGCAAAAGATTTAGTTCAACAGGCCATTAACGCAAAATCCAGGGCAATGCCTACTTACTCAAATTTCCATGTAGGTGCAGCATTAATTTCGAAGAGCGGTAAAATTTATCTCGGTGCAAACATTGAAAATTCATCCTACGGACTGACAATGTGTGCTGAACGAACGGCGGTGTTTACGGCTCTGATTGATGGAGAGCGTGAGTTTGAGGCAATAGCAATTGCAGGTGACTCCGAAGAATACATCTCCCCTTGCGGTGCGTGCAGACAAGTACTTGTTGAATTGTGCGGAAAAGGTCTTCAGGTTTTCATGGTCAATAATAAAGGCGAGTTCAAACAAAACACAATGGATGAACTGATTCCCTTCTCATTTAGCAAGGAGTTTTTGAAATAATGTCGGAATTCACTCCTCACTCAAATCCCAAAAATACCGGATGGATCGAAGTTGTTGCCGGATGTATGTTCAGCGGCAAGACGGAAGAACTAATCCGGAGGCTTAGAAGAGCAAATATAGCACGCCTTAATGTAAAAATTTTCAAACCAAAGATTGATATCCGTTATTCTGAGAGTGAAATTGTCTCTCACAGTGATCAATCATTACCCTCAATTCTGGTCGACTCTACAAATGAAATTTTAACTTTTTCGGAAGATGCACAGGTTGTGGGAATTGATGAGGCACAATTTTTCGGTAATGAATTAGTGGACGTCTGCAATAAACTTGCTAATCAGGGTAAACGGGTTATTGTAGCAGGTCTCGATCAGGATTACCGAGGAATCCCTTTCGAACCAATGCCTCAGCTTCTTGCAATAGCTGAATACATTACAAAAACTTTAGCAATCTGTGTTGTGTGCGGAAATCCCGCCGATAAAACCCAACGCAAAATAGTATCTACAGAACGAGTACTTGTTGGTGCTGCGGACAGTTATGAGGCCCGCTGCAGAAAATGTCATTACATTCCCGAATAAAGCGAGGATTAAATGGATTTTATTATTTCTCTTCTGAGAGGTATTGGCGGAATAATACTATTACTTGGAATAGCTTTCTTATTTTCAAATAATAAAAGAAGAATTAATTGGAAACTTGTATCCACCGGAATTGCGATTCAAGTTTTATTTGCAATTTTTATTCTGCATAGTGAAACACTGCGCGGCTGGTTTTTCCCACTTGGCTGGCCTAAGGATGCAATCAACTGGGTGGGAACTGCAATAGTTAGTTTACTCGGCTTCACTATGGAAGGATCCAGATTTGTATTCGGCAAACTTGCTAATAGTTATGGTCCTGATAGTCTCGGATTCTTTTTTGCTTTTCAGGTTTTACCTACAATAATTTTTGTATCTGCACTTACTTCACTCTTATACTACCTTGGAATTCTCCAGCTTGTTGTTAAAGGCATGGCCTGGATAATGGCAAAATTGATGGGTACAAGCGGTGCCGAATCTCTTTCCAACACTGCAAATATATTCGTCGGACAAACAGAAGCTCCGCTCTTGATAAGACCGTACATTGAAAAAATGACAAACTCCGAAATCTTAACAATTATGGTTGGAGGAATGGCAACGATTGCCGGTGGTGTTATGGCAAGTTACATTCAGATGCTCGGCCAGACTTTTGCTGAAGTATATAAAATATCAATACAGGATGCACAAATTAAATTCGCTATTCAATTACTTGCGGCAAGTTGTATGGCTGCGCCGGCTTCTTTGGTTATAGCAAAAATTCTATACCCTGAAACCGAAGAACCCGTTACAAGAGGCACTGTAAAACTAAAAGTCGATAAGAATGCATCAAATGTGATTGAAGCAGTAGCTACCGGCGCCGGCGATGGTTTACAATTAGCATTAAATGTTGCGGGAATGCTTCTTGCGTTTATCGCATTGATTGCATTAGTAAATTATTTGTTCACAGGCTTTGGTGACCTGGTAGGCATAAACAATTATTTAAGAACTACTTTTGGTTCGCCACTTTCATTGCAGCTGATATTCGGAATTGTTTTACGCTACCTGGCAGTTGGTATCGGTGTTCCATGGAATGATGCTTTTCATTTTGGAAGTCTCATTGGTACAAAGGTCGTTTTGAATGAGTTCGTTGCTTATCTCGATATGACAACTATTATTAAATCAGGTGGAATGAGCGCCAAAGGAATGATGATGGCTACTTACGCGTTATGCGGATTTGCAAATTTCTCATCAATAGCAATACAGATTGGCGGTATTGGACCGCTGGCTCCTACAAGAAAAAAAGATATTGCAGCTCTAGGCTTAAAAGCAGTTCTTGGCGGAACACTTGCAACATTGATGACAGCAACTCTTGCGGGAATTCTTGTTCAATGATAAATATGAATGCTAAGTACAGTGAAGTGTTTGAAGCCATCAAAAAAGAAATCCCTTTCGAACCGGAAATTTGTATCGTTCTCGGAAGTGGTCTTGGTGATTTTGCCGAAAAAGTTGAAACTGTTAAATCAATCCCGACTGCATCCCTACCCAATTATCCAAGATCAACAGTTCAAGGTCATCAAGGATATCTTCACTTTTCAAAATGCCAGAATAAAAAATTGTTGATCGTTCAGGGCAGAATCCATTTTTATGAAGGATATACTTTATCGCAGTGTTTACTTCCGGTTCACATTGCATCAAAGTTGAATTGCACAAAAATAATTCTAACAAACGCCGCAGGCGGTGTAAATATTAATTTCAGACCCGGCGATTTAATGTTAGCAACATCTCTCAATGGATCCAACATAAAAAAAGAATTAACGGAACTGATGGGTTTAGCAAGTATGTCTCAAAAAAATTCTTTTATCGATTTTCCATCTAAAGAATTGAACGATAAAATTATATCTGCAGCGCTTGAAGAGAAGATTGCATTGCGTCAAGGTGTCTATTGGCTTAGCAAGGGACCCAGCTATGAAACCCCGGCTGAGATAAAAATGGTTAGGAAATTTGGAGGTGATGCAGTTGGAATGTCTACAGTTCATGAAGCGATATATGCACAATCAATCAGTATGAAAGTTTCTTCAATTTCTTGTATAACAAATTATGCTGCCGGCCTTTCCGATCAGAAACTATCTCATGCAGAGGTAATGGAGACGGCAGGGCTGTCTAAAAAAGATTTTGAAAGATTGGTTAAGAAATCGATTGAGTTATTATAAATACTCAGAAGCTAACACGCTTGCAGCCGTAACAATAGCTGTTTCGCTTCGTAAACGATTTTCAGTTAGCCTTACTTTTAACTCTTCGTTCAACACTCTACACTCCTCGTTCGTAAATCCCCCTTCCGGACCGAAAATTAAAAAGCAATGGAGAATGGAGAATTGAGAATGGAGAGTTGGAAGGAATGATTGAAATGTTTGCTCTGCGTTTTGATCGAAAAGGATTTTTTTGCCGTCTAACTTTACAATTTCGTTAATTGACTTTACATATTGGATTTTCGGCAGCCAAGCCCGTAATGACTGCTTCATGGCCGCTAGTAATATTTTCTCCCATCGTTCAATCTTCTCACCTTTTGCAACCGTGCGCTGCGAATCAAAAACGATGAAGTTAGTAATTCCCAATTCAACAGATTTTTCCAGAGCGAACTCGAAACGGTCGGGACTTTTTAATCGTGGTATGCAAAACCAGATCTTGGAAAACTTATTCTCATACCTAATTGATTCGATAATTGTTGTTACGACTTTTTTCTTTTCTATCGCAGAAATATTGGATTTATGAATTGTTCCTTTTCCATCGGTAATGTAAAGTGTATCAGCAATTTTATGGCGCATAACGTTGATGATATGATGACATTCCTCACCTTCAACTGAAATTGCATTTCCAATTGTGGTCTGACTGGTGTAATATAATTCAACTTCAGAAAGAAAAGCCGGTGCCAATTGTAAATTCTCCT
>CAYTUV010000071.1:0-10242 GCA_964441505.1 uncultured Melioribacter sp.
GGGATAAGTTATTTTTTTACTTTTTAGACAACCTCTGAATATTGTTAGAATAAATTAAACAACAGCGAATAGTCCCTAACGGGAATTAGCTATTGATGTTTTGAAATTTTTATCAATATTGAATCCCTCTGGAAATAACGATTTCAAACTTTTTCACACAATTAGTGGCAGAGCCAAAAAACATAACAGCAAGAAATAATTTTTTGAGCGCAGGAAAGATAATTGCAATCAAACGAAATTTCACGACTGCAAATCAATGTAAACGGCATCGTTCAAGGTGTTGGATTTAGACCGTTTGTTTTGAGATTAGCAACCGAAAATAATTTAAGCGGCTTCGTAAGAAATTCACAAGCCGGTGTTGAGATTGAAGTTGAAGGCAATTCAAAAGATATAAATAGATTTGTGACTGACCTTCGTGAGAAAGCTCCTCCCTTATCAGAGATAATTCATATAGAAACATTTTATGGGACGGTTCAACATTCAAATCAATTTGAAATTATTGCATCAACAGAGAAGATTGGTAATCAAACACTCATTTCTCCCGACGTATGTATTTGTGATGATTGTTTAAGCGAATTATTCGATCCAGGAAACCGACGTTATCTTTACCCATTTATCAATTGTACAAATTGCGGACCGCGGTTAACGATTATCGAAAATATTCCTTACGACCGCAAACATACAACGATGAACAAGTTTGAAATGTGTGAGGAGTGTTCAAAAGAATATCAAGACCCGCATAACCGCCGATTTCATGCTCAGCCGAATGCATGTCCAAAGTGCGGACCAAATATTTGGCTTGAACAAGCCGGAGATGATGTAATACTCGAAAAAGATAAAGCGATTACAAAAGCAGCAAGGGATTTGGCAAATGGTAAAATTGTTGCTGTAAAAGGTCTTGGCGGGTTTCACCTTGCAGTTGATGCATACAACGATGAGGCAATAAAAAAATTACGGGAGCGAAAACGGCGTGAAGAAAAACCATTTGCCGTTATGGTGACTGACATTAATCAACTAAACGAACTTGTCTGGTTGAGTAATGATGAGAAAATTTTGCTAACAAGTTTTGCACGACCAATTCTATTATTAAAGAAAAAGAATTGCAGCATAAGTGAATCCGTTGCTCCAAATAATAAAAGATTGGGAGTTGTGATTGCTTATACTCCGCTTCATTATGTTCTATTGAAAGAGTTTGGGAATTTTTCAAAAGAACATCTTCCTGTTTTGGTAATGACGAGCGCAAACTTTTCGGAAGAACCGATTGAGATAACAAACGATGGCGCAAAAAATAATTTATCGGAAGTAGCAGATTCATTTCTTTTCCACAATCGCAACATTCTGATACGCGCAGATGATTCCGTTGGAATGTTCATTAACAATAAACAAAGAATGATCCGGCGCAGCAGAGGTTTTGTACCAAAACCATTTTTTATTAAAAAACCTGGCGCTGCGATTCTTGGTGTCGGCGCTGAGTTGAAAAACACAATTTGTTTGCTAAAAAATGATAAAGCTTTTTTAAGTCAGCACATCGGCGATCTAACTAATTTTTCAGCACATCAATTTTTCAGAGAAACAATTAACTACCAGCAAAAAATTATTGACTGCAAAGCTGAATATGTCGGTTATGATCTGCATCCCGATTATTTATCAACACGCTGGGCAAAAGAAGAAAGCGGGCTTCCCTCATTTGGAGTTCAGCATCATCATGCACATATGGCTGCATGTATGGGTGAACATGATTTGAAGAAAGATGTTATCGGAATTATTCTCGATGGAACCGGCTTTGGAATTGACAATACGATTTGGGGCGGTGAAGTTTTGATCGGTAGCTATACAAATGTAAAACGTTTCGCCCATCTTGAAACTATTCCTCTTCCCGGCGGTGATGCGGCAATTAAAGAACCGTGGCGGATTGCAGTAAGTTATTTGTATCATGCTTTCGATGGCAAACTTCCACAACTCGGTTTCATGAAAAACACAAATACAGAATTGATTTTGCAAATGCTTGCAAAAAAAATCAACTCGCCATTAACCAGCAGCGCAGGCAGATTATTCGACGCTGTTTCAGTTATTTGCGGTGGACCGAATACAATACATTATGAAGCACAAGCTGCAATTGAGTTGATGCAGAAAATTGAAACGATGGATGTAGAACCGTACTGTGTTGATGAAGACGAAACCGGACAAAAATTTATTCCGATTAAATCACTAATTAAAAAAATTGTAGATGATGTGAATAACGGAACATCGAGTTCGACTATCAGTGCAAGATTTCACAAAACATTTGCACATCTCTTAATAAATAAAACTGAACAAGCTCGGGCTGAAACTAATATTAATGATGTTGTTTTAAGCGGTGGAGTTTTTCAAAACGAAGTGCTACTTGAGTTGATGGAGAATGAATTACAAACAAAAGGATTTAATGTTTACTCACACTCCAAAATCCCAACGAATGACGGCGGTATTTCATTCGGACAGGTGATGGTGGTGAATGAATTGATCACAAAAGGGATGAGCCGGGTCGAGTTTGTTTTATAAATGAGTCAACTAGAAATAGATTAAATAATGATAGAAGTAATTCAGACCCGGGCTGTCCAATAAATCTCTGTGACTCCGTGCCTCTGTGGTAAAAACTTGGAAATGAATAAAGGATAAACCACAGAGGCACAAAGACACAGAGAAAACTTACTTTTTAGATAGTCTCACGTTTTTAGAGCGAACCCATCTCTTTTAGTATCAGTTCACATGCGGCAGGAATTGCATTTTTCATCACACTTGATAAGCCTGGAGAAACTTCCTCTGGAATATATTGAACCTGTGAAGCGATGATCTTCACATTAACTCCACAAAAATTTTTTAATTCTTTTAATAAGTTTGAAGTGGGTACCTGATGCATGGAGAAGTCATCACATTTTATTTCGGGCATTCCGTCAACATCAAGATGAAAAATTGAACCGGCGGGTTTTCCCAAATCTACAGCATCCACAATAATTATTTTGCCTGGTTTTTTTTCGCTCAGAACGATATTAAACAAATATGTTCTTACGCTTAATCCAGCATCGCCAACATAAACATGAGGTGGAATATCAAAATTCTTTTGTAAATATTGAACAACTTCGGGACCAAAACCATCATCACCGAAGAGAATATTTCCACATCCAAAAACAAGTATTTCTTTTTCTAAGTAGTCCATATTTTATTTTGTAGATAAACAAAAAGGTGCATCCGATTAAGCATGCACCCTTTTCATTTTTGTAATTCAAGAAAAGAAAAAATACTTCTAATTTTGAATTGAATTAATAAGAATGCCATCACCATCAACAATATCGATCTTAACTGGAAGACGACCATCAAGATTATGAGTTGCACATGATAAGCAAGGATCATAAGCCCGAATTGCCATTTCAACGCGATTTAAAATTCCTTGGTCATATTTCCCGTCTTTAATCAACAACTTTGCAGCTTGATTCACGGACATATTGATAGGTGCGTTATTATGTGTTGTACCTACAATGAGATTAAGATTTGTAATCAAACCTTTATCATCTGTTTCATAATCATGAATTAATGTTCCTCTTGGAGCTTCAACACATCCAACGCCTCTTGCAGCTCTTGGAGTAACAGGTACTCTGGTTTCTCTGCTGGTAATTTCGGGATCGTTTAATAATTCCACTGCATGTTCTGCGTTGTAAAGAAGTTCAATAAGTCGAGCCCAATGATACAAAAGAGTTAGTTGAGCAGGACGTCCAAATTTTGCTCTGAACTCCTCGAATTCTTTTTGAGCTAATGGTGTTGCCATTTTATCTGCAACATTAATTCTTGCCAACGAATTAGTTCTGTAAATACCTTTAGGGTTGTCAATATCCATAGAAAAACCTTCGCCCCAGGATTTTGCATATGGAAATTTTAGATACGACCAATCTTCAACCCGCTCTGAAATAAAATCTGTATACTGATCGTATGCAAAATCTGTATATGATCCGTCAGGTTTCATAAGCCGTATTTTGCCATCATAAACATTCAAAGCACCATCTTCGGAAACAGTACCCATAAAGCCTGAATTGAAAACACCTAATACTTTAACGGTATCGAGAAATTTTGGAAAAATGTTTTCTTTAGCAAAAGCGATCGAGAATTTTGCAAATTCAAGAACTTCTTCTGCCATAGGAAGAACTAGATCTCTTTCTTTTTGCGTTAAAGGTTTACTAAACCCGCCGGGTACAGCAGTTACCGGATGAATTGATTTTCCGGATATGATATTGAGCATCTGTGTACCTAAATGCCTGTTGCGTACAACTTTTTTGCCTATCTCCGGATTTGCTTGTGCAATTCCAAATACATTTCTAACCGAATAATCAGCATCCGGTCCCATAACAAAATCAGGACCTGATAGGAAAAAGAAATGCAGAATATGTTCTTCTGTGTAAGCAATACTATTGCAAAGATCACGAAGTTTTTTTCCCGCCGGGGCAGGTTTAACTCCAAAAACTGCATCGTTAGCTTTAGCCGAAGCCAGATGATGCGACCAGGGACAAACACCGCAGATACTGGTAACAATCCTGGGTATTTCTTCTACAGGTCTGCCAATGCAAAATTTTTCAAATCCTCTTAATTCAACAACATTTACTCTGGTATCTGCAACATTACCAGAATCATCAAGTTGAATTGTAACTTTTGCATGCCCTTCAATACGCGAAACCGGTTGTATTATAATCTGTTTTCCCATTTCTATTCCCTCCTTCCTGCTGTTGGCAAAGGTCGTAAGCGTTTTTGTCCTCCGATATAACGGTTGAACATCGCACGTCTATCATCAACAAGTTTTGCGTCAAGTCCAATTGAAGAAAGAGCACTCATCATATCAACCATCGGATTGGCATCGCTTCTAATTGGACCGAAACAACCGCGGCACGGCATATATCCCTTAACGCAGCGAGGAATATTTTCTTCTCCGTTCATAGGTTTTCCACATCCCGATTTTGTAACTGGTCCTAAACAGATAATTCCCTGCTCATTAAAACATCTTAAAGAATTATATTCTCCGGGAGTGAACTCTGCATCTTGTAATGGTCTTTTCAAATTGAAACTGCTCTTCTCTTCACGTTTGGTTGGACAGTCATCACAAACACTTCTTTCAGGAAGTGAAAATGGTTTTCCGCCAAGAAGGGCAGTCAATGCTTCCACGATGATAGCCGGATTCATTGGGCAACCGGGAATAGCGAGATCAACTTTTACGACCTCATCAAGAGCGTAAACCCTGTCGGTAAGGGGAGGGATATCAACAGATGGAGTATTATTCGATTCAGTACTTTTTGAATCTCTGAATACTTTATCATATAATTCTTGCAATTCATACATATTAGCGAGCGCGGGAATTCCTCCAAAACAAGCGCATGAACCAAGTGCAATAAGAGTTCCGCATTTTTTCCTCATCTCTTCTGCCACATGTTTTTCTTTCTCGTTTCTTATTCCACCGGAGATCATTCCTACATCGGCTTGAGGAATCTCAAGTTCAGTTTTTTCACCAGTCTGTCCGTAGTACTTGTGATCCATTAAAACCGGCATATGAACAAATTGGAGTGATGGAAGTAGATCGAGAAGTTGTTCTCCTATATCAAGAATGGCTATCTCACATCCTCCGCAGATGTTGAGCCATTCTTCAGCTACAGTTGCCATTAATCCTCCTTCTATATACTGATTGAAAAATAAAGTGGAGACAATTCACCACTTCTTTTATTAATGATTACCTTCAATTTTTACTTCGGCTGCTGCGCGCCGACTATAGACAAAATATTTCCCATCTTCCTCTATGAGTTTTGTCTCGAATCTGTCTTTAGAATATTTATCAACATTCTCCTTCGCAGCAGATTCTGACTCATAGTTTATTCCATCCCACATAAACTTTTTGCCATCAATTATTTTTAAGTTTTCTGCCAAAAGTTACCTCCTAAAATTTTGAGAGGTTTGTAGATTTTTAATTTTGCGTTTCATTTATTTATTTGTCTCTACCACTTAGTGTTTCTTAGTGATCTTTGTGTCTTAGTGGTAAAAATCTTTTTGTTTAATAGAAAAACAAAGCCCAAACCACAAAGACACTAAGAGCACGAAGGTTCACTAAGACTTTTGAGACCACCTCTATCATTCTCTCACATAGTGATGGCTGCGCTATAAAAATTTATATCGCTTTCACACTATTTGCGGTAAAACCATTTATTACATTAACTATACGGACTTGGTCCGAGTTTTTTAATTGTATTAACAACTTCTCTCATTACTTCAGCAAACTTTGGCGCTTCAGAAGCAGAAATCCATTCGAGTCGAAACCGTTCACTTTCTATTCCAAAATCCTCAAGCATTAGAGTAATTGCATTAGCTCTCTTTTCTGCGCTCTTATTGCCATCAATATAATGGCAATCCCCAATATGACAACCGCACATTATCACTCCATCAATACCTTTAGTCAACGCATCAATTACAAGATTGGGATGCACCATATTTGAACACATAACTCTGATAATCCGAACGTTGGTTGGATATTGCAACCTTGATACACCCGCCAGATCTGCGCCGGCATAAGAACACCAGTTACAGCAGAAAGCAATTATCTTTGGTTCAAAATCATTTTGCATTTTAAACTCCCAAAACGGCATTTACTTGAGCATAAATTTGCTCTAACTTAAATCCTCTAACTATTATTCCTTTCTTTGGACATGTGGCTTGACAGCCGCCGCAACCTTTACATGCGGATTCATTTACTTCAACGGTCTTTTTTATAGCTCCGTTTCTCATAAATTCTATTAGTGTTATAGCATTAAAGGGGCAGGGCTCAACACAAAATGCGCAACCATCGCAATTTTCATCAATCACTTGAGAGATATTAGCTTCAAGCTCAATAAAATCTTTTGAGAGAATTGTAGCGGCTCTTGACGCAGCCGCTTGTGCTTGGATAATACTCTCTTCTATTGCCTTAGCCGAATGCGCTAAGCCGCATAAGAATATTCCGTCTGTCGCAAAATCTATGGGACGCAACTTCATATGAGCTTCCAGGAAAAATCCATCACTTGTTAAAGGAACTTTTAAGAACTGTCCGATTGATTTATTCCCTTCGTTAGGCACTACTCCAGCCGCAAGCACAACGAAATCCGCTGAAATCTCAATCGGTATTCTTAAAATCCGGTCAAAAACTTCTACTTGTAATCCATTGCCATTTCTGGAAACTTCCGGTTTTTTATCTTCATCATATCTTATGAACATAACGCCTTGCTGCCTTGCTTTTGTATAGTAGCTTTCTCTAAATCCGTATGTTCGAATATCACGATATAGTATGTAAACATTTGTCTTTGGCGAGATCTCTTTTATCTTCAGCGCATTCTTGATGGACTCCGTACAGCAAATTCTTGAACAGTACGGTCTTTCTTTATCGCGAGAGCCGACGCATTGAATTATCACAAATGTTTTCGGCAGTTGCTTTTTATCTGTTGCCAACCAACCATTGCCTGCTGCCAGATGCTGCTCTAATTCGAGATGAGTCATTACACATTTATCTTGATTATATAAATACTCTGTGGGTTGATATTCTTTCGCCCCGGTTGCAACCACAACCACTCCATGTTCAAATTCATTTTCAGTTCCATCTGTTGTAATTTTAGTTTTGAAATTTCCGATAGAACCTTCCAAACTTTTTATTTCAGCTTGAGTATATGAATTTATTTTGTTGCTGGATTTTACTTCTTGAACAATGCGTTCCAATTCTTCTTGCGGCTTCTCTCCGTTAAGTAAATATTTTATGTTTCGTAAATTACCGCCGAGTTCTTTTTCTTTTTCAACCAAGTGTACATCGAATCCCTGGTTTGCAAGCGCTAAAGAAGAAGTCATTCCGGATAGTCCGCCGCCAATAACAAGCGCCGCTTTAGTTACAGGTATAGATCTTTTTTGAAGAGGTTCTAACAATCTTGCCTTTGCAACCGCAACTTTTACCAGGTCTTTCGATTTCTCAGTTGCTTTTTCCGGTTCAAACATGTGAACCCAAGAGCATTGATCTCTGATATTAGCCATTTCGAAAAGATAAGGATTCAGTTCGGCTTCCCGGATTGTATTTCTAAAAAGCGGTTCGTGCGTTCTAGGGGTGCAAGAGGCAACAACAACACGATTTAATTTATACTCCTTAATTTTTTCTTTGATGATCTCCTGCGTGTCGTTTGAACAGGTGTATAGATTATTATCTGCAAATACTACGTCGGGAAGTTTCTTTGCGTATTCTACCACATCAGGAACATTTACTACTCCCGCAATGTTTGTTCCGCAATGGCAAACAAATACTCCAATTCTTGGTTTTTGTCCCGCAACATCTATCTCGGGCGGATATTCCTTCGCAGTGATCAAGCTGCCTCTTACATCACATAAAAGCGATAAGACTCGTGATGCCGCACCTGATGCCTGCATCACGGTTTCTGGAATATCTTTAGGTTCAGTAAAAGGACCGGCTACGTAGATACCATCGCGTGAAGATTCTGTTGGATTAAAAATAGAAGTCTTGCAGAAATTGAATTCATTTAATTCAATTCCAAATTTCTCTGCAATGTTGGTTACAGACTTTGGTGGTAGTATTCCAACCGATAAAACAACGAGATCATATTCCTTCGATATTTTTTTATCATCTTCGGTCAAATATTTGATTAATAGATTTTGTGTATAAGGAATTTCTTCGACGGCAGGGACACGGCATCTTATGTAATTCACACCATTGCTTATAGCTCTTTGATAATATTCATCGAACCCTTTACCATGAGCGCGGATATCCATAAAAAATATGTCGCATTCTAAGTTTCCGCCAACATGCTCTTTTGCTATTAACGCTTCCTTTGTTGCGTACATACAACAGACAGATGAGCAATAATCTCTGTCACAATCACGTGAGCCGACACATTGTAAGAACGCAATTCTTTTGGGCGTTTGTCTATCCGAAGGTCTCAATACATGTCCATCGAATGGCCCCGAGGCAGATAATATCCTTTCGAACTCAAGAGAGGTAATTACGTTGGGAAAAAGTCCATATCCAAGTTCCGGTTTTATTTTTGGATCGAATAACTCGAAGCCCGGTGATAAAACTATAGCTCCGACATTCAGTTCTATCTTTTCTTCTTCCTGTTCATAATTAATTGCTTTCGCTTCGCACACTGTCTCACAAATTTTACATCCCTCATACTTCAGATAAATACATTTTTCCTTATCTATCATAGGTGTATTAGGAACTGCTTGAGGATAAAGAATATGTATAGCGGGTTTAGAATCTAATCCTAAATTAAATGGATCCGGAATTGGTATTGGAACATTCATGCTCGTAAGGTCGGAAACTTTTTTCCCGACAGGACAGATGAAATTGCAGGCACCGCAAGTCCAGCACATCTCGTTATGTTTTCCAAAAGGGGCTTCAACTTTTTTACTCGAACCTCTGCCGGAAAAAGTCACTGCGTTTCTTCCCATCCTTTCTTCGCAAATTCTAACACAGAGACCACAATAAATGCAATCATCAAATTTTTCCTTTATTCGTGGTTCGCCAACTCCCAGATCGAAAGCGATTCGTCGTATATTTTCTGATTCAGGACAGCGCGCAAGTAAAAGTTCCGCAACAATTTTCCTTGCTCTTACAACCCTATCGGTATCAGTAAAAACAGAAAGACCATCTATTACAGGATATGAGCAAGATGCTTGAACAACAGGTTTTCTTCCTTCTTGGTGAATTTCAACCAAGCATAACCTGCACGCTTCATACGGCAACAGAGCTTTATGGTAACATAACTTGGGTACACTGAGCCCTACACTTTCGATAGACTGAAGAAGAGTTTTCCCTTCCGGGAATTCAAATTTGTTCCCATTTATATTTAACTGAATCACGCTGTGTCTCCCTTTTCAACTATCTGTTCGAATACAAAATTAATTTCAGGATGAGAAGCTTTAAGAACACGCATAGTTTTTTTTATATCTCCGAAAGGTTTCATATCTATATTATTTTTATTAAAGCAGGCAGTGATTCGAATTCCTTTTTCCGTCAGTCTTTCAATTTTCAAATTTCCGCCGGTTTCTTCAGCAGCTTGTGAAAGGAACGGAAGACCAAGACCGATTTTTTCCCCTTCTTTAGTTGTAAAAAAAGGATCAACTGCTTTCTTCAAATCATCCTCACTCATTCCCTTACCGTCATCTTCAATTTCTAAAATTAGTTTCTCATTCTTTTCCATAAGCATCACT
>CAYTUV010000072.1:0-10177 GCA_964441505.1 uncultured Melioribacter sp.
TACGTATTATTAAACTGTAGAATGGATTGCGTATGTTTTCTACTGTAAGATATTTTGTTAAAACCAGTATAATATTTCTCCTCATTGGAATTATTACTGGTCTATATTTATTAATTGCACGCAATTATTTTGGTTCATGGCCGCATCCTGATCTAGTCTCAGCTCACACTCACATTATTCTAGTCGGTTCTGTTATGATGATGATTATGGGTGTTGCGCTATGGTTCTTTCCACGTCCCGAAAAAGATGACAAACTCTACAAACCCGATCTCATTCTTGCGGCATATTTTATTATTACTGCCTCAACGCTTATCCGTTTTTCTTCTCAAGTTATATCTACTTTTGTTTTGCCTAATGAGCTTCTAAAATTCTTACTTACAATATCTGCAATCGGACAAGTAATAGGCATAATTATTTTCTTCATTTCTATCTGGGGGCGAATCAGATCAGTTGGAAGTCATATTAGAGAATCAAAGGGAGAAAAATTTTAATCTATAAGATTAATTAACGAATACTTTTTTATGTACAATAATAATACTCGAAGGTATTAGTCAAATAAATTCAAAACTAAAAAGGCGGAGTTATGATCGATTCAAACACTGTATTAACCGGGCAAACAATTGCCTACACCTTTTATGTCCTCGCTATTATGGCTTTGATGGGATGGTTTGCTTACAAGGTAACGAGAGACGGTTCCGGCAAGGAAGTAAAATCGTATCTCTTTTATTCATTTGTCGGCTTTCTAGTGGTTATCGGAGTCTCTCTTCATATTGCAACACATGAAACTATTCCCTGGAAGTCAATGGATTTAAATCGTGCAGAGATCAAAGCTGATAAAGAATTTAGCATCACTATGGCAAATCACGAATTTCAGCTCCCTTCTCCAAAACTCACAATAACAAAAAATCAAATAGTAAGATTTAATGTTGAGTCTAAAGATTTGACATATGGCTTTGGAATTTTCAGAAGTGATAACACGATGGTATTTCAGATGCAAGTAGTCCCTGGTCATGTGAATGATATACTTTGGCAGTTTGATCGCCCGGCTGTTTATTCCATTCGATCGACTGAATATTCTGGACCTAAAGGAGTCAATATGATAGTGAGAGATGCAGTCGAAGTAATCGAATAAAAATTTTTACAACTTATAAGGAATTTGAAAATGAGTTTTATAAAAATATTAACAAACGGCGAACAAGGTTTATTCAAACCGAATTCCCTAACGCCAATGCAAAAATTAGCATTGCGGTTTGTAGTAGTCGGCTTAATTTATTACGGCATTGTTGTTATTGAAGGGATGTTGATGAGACTATTCGAAGTTAATCAAGGTCTCGCTTTAGGTGTAAGCCCGGAACAGTTTTTTGCCATAATGACTGCACACCCGCTAGTTGGAATTTTTGGATCTACTTATTCAATTGTCTTTGGTGCTTTTCTTTTTCTAGTTCCATTCTTAATGAAAAAACCTTTGTGGAGTATAAAATTAGGGAACTGGAATTTATGGTTAATTGCGATCGGCACATTTGTATTTTGGTTTGCGGGTTTTATATCTCACTATTCTCCTCTCTACACACTTTATTGGCCCTTGCCGGCAGATTTTACTCAATTTAGTGTTTTAGGTGGAACATTTTTTATCGTTGGGATTGCTCTCGTAATGGTAGGTACCGCATTTTTTGTTATCAATATTTATAAGACTATCACATATACTCCGGAAGGATGGGAGAAACAACCTAAAGGAGCATTAATTAAATCTGCACTTGGCTTAACCGGTTTAACAAATCTCTTCTCAAAAAAGAAAAAAGAACATTTGGTTTCTCTGCCTGTTGCCGCTATTGCAAGAGGAACCGTTGACACAGCTTTTAATGCTGTCGTTATTTTATTCGCTGGTGTTCTAATCTTAATTTATATGGTTGCCGAATTATTTGGAGTTAGTCTTAAACATTCTGCTATTGATGCTTTATTGTATAAAAATATTTTTTGGTGGGGACTGGATTTAATAGCAGATGGACTAGTTTTAATATTTGTTGCCGGCACATGGTATCTACTCGCAACATTAATTACGGGTAAAAAATTATTTATGGAAAACTGGGCTCGTGCGGCATTATTTATTGAGATGGTTGTTAGTTGGACTGTCTGGTCGCATCATTTAATGTCAGATCAAGCACAACCTGGTATTTTGAAAATTCTCTCCGGAGAAATGGTAACTGCATTTGAACTTATTACTCAAGGTTTAGCTTTCTTTATTACTCTTGCAACACTTTGGAGCGCAAGACCATTAAAAATGAGCAATCCGTTAAAGTTTTTACTCGGTGGATTACTAGGTTTTGCGTTAGCTGTCCCGGCTGGCATTATGCAAGCAGATTTAGGATTGAATAGAATTCTTCATAATACTCAATGGATTGTTGGACCTCATGTTCATGTTGCAATATTAGTCGGATTGACAATGACATTATATTCAGCAATATATTTTCTCTTCCCAATTCTAACTAATGGTGCAAAACTTTACAGCGAAAAATTAGCCAGTTTTCATTTCTGGGCACATCTTCTTGGAGGTATTGGTATGGGTGCTTTTATGGGTATGGCTGGTTTAAGAGGAATGTTGCGCCGTTCAATCTATCTCAATGGCGAATTCAATGTATATATGATCTTGGCAGCCATTTCCGGTTCACTGCTTCTTCTCGCATTTTTAGCTTTCTTCTATAATATCGTTATGAGTGTGGGTTTGAAGGGTGTGATCGGTATTTTTATGCCATCAAAATTAAATACAACAGATTTGCTACCAACCGAAAAATAAAAAACTTCTTTTAGATATCTGTAAGGTAGAGCCCGGTTTTTCAATCGGGCTTTTCTTTATATCTGTTATTCTATAAAATCAGAGCTGAGTAGAATTACATCTTATTTGAATATTATTTCCCAAAAACATCTTCTTTTTTAAGTGGCTTTAATTCTGGTTTTTCAATATTCTTAAACCTAATTTTTTGTTGATCATTTAGTTGATCTTCAATTTCATCTATCAAATCTTCCACTTTTGAAGCGCGTTTATCGTGCCCTCGCTTTACACCGATTTTTTCAAAGAAGCCGGGTTCATCATCATTTTTAACTCGTTCCTTTATTTCTTCAATTATCTTTTTGTCTTCTTCAAGTATTTTTCTTATCTGCTCAATTTTTGGAGTGATAACTTTAATCTGTTCTCGCGTTAACCCTAAATACACATTCGCTTTTTCAGAGTCGAGCAAGGATATTTTATTTTGTGCAAAACTCAAATTTGCAAATAATATTACTACTATAAGTGCAACACTTTTATTTCTCATCGTTTTTCCCTTTTGATAATTTGTCGGTAATGTTTTTATTGATGATCGACTGATTCGATTTCCAAGTTAATAAAGCAATAACAACCCAGACCAATACTCGAACAATCATCGCTTGTACGCTATGCATTGCGACCGTAGTGCTCAATAGATGGATGAAAATCACTATTACCATCACTGTTATGTGTGCTGCTAAAATAATTTTTGTATATGTCATTGCTTCTTTAGGGTTAAACCAAATAATACCACCGGCAAACAGACCCACTATACCCATTATTACGTTATAAACTAACAAAGGAGTAAATACTGTATAATCTTGCAAAGATATTCCGAGCAAAACTGTAGATCCTTCCACTATTGTTAGTAGACTGAAAATGATTGCGATCATGGCGGCAATCATTTTATATAAATTTGTCTTCATTTCTATCTCTGTTGTTCGTAAATGTTTTTACTTCAAATATTTTGTTTGAGATAAATTCTTAATGCTGAGTTTACATCTTGAGTATTAGGAAAATATCTATAATCGCCATAACGTTCATACAACAAGAAATCCAGTCCCAAATAACTATTTTCAAGTAGTTGATAGTTAATTCCGATATTAAGTAGACCAACAAACTCCTCGCCTTCGGCTCCGCTTAGAGTATGAATCCAAAATCTTTTATAATTTGAATAAATTTCTCCAAAGTTTTTAAAAATAGCTTTGGCACCAATTTTTGCGCTGGCGCCGGGCCCGATGTTATAGTCTTTTCCGGATTCAGATGCATATTGTGAGTTTGTAGCGCCCATTAATATAGCAGATAGCCCAAAATAGTTTTGTAGAGAAACTGACTCCGATAATGGTACCGTATTTATTATTTGTCCGGTAACACTGGTTGCCGACAGTTTGTAAACAGTATTTATATGAATGTCTACCTCTTTATAAATACCAATAATGTTTTTTGATTTTTCGAATAATTTTAATTTACTATCCCAAATAACACCGCTTGCAAATATTCCAACAATATTATCACCTGGTGCTATATTGACCTCTGTATGCAGCGTAAAATAATCGAAAGGTTTTTCGTGGTCTGAAACAGAAAATTGATCACCATAATTCAAGTCTACTCTTAGTGCAACATAAGATTTGCTGTTGTTTATTTTACTGCTAAAAAAAACATTATGCACACCGCTGGAAACAATCACGTTAAATTTTGAACGTTTGTTTGGTTTTCCGGCTTTCCACATATCTCCTCTAATCAAACGATTGAATCCTTGCATCGGATCAATAATTGTCGAAGAAAACTCTCGAAGAAATCTTTCGAGTCCGACAGCGCTTTCATCAATAATCAAATTCGAAACGCGAAAAGAAATCTCACCTAAAATAATTCCGGTTACTGGTGTGTTTACAATATCATTATAAGATGGCGCTTCATTTTCCATAAAGAATTCCCACATTAAACTTCCGCCAAATGCATAAGGAGCCGACTCCCAAAACCCGAGACCGTTCGACCGGGCAAGATTAAAATAGTTTGAACCATGATATGGATGCCAAAACTGATTCATTAGATAACCGTCCACATCCCATTTGAAACCTGTCTTGAAATTATTTTTTACCGTCTCCCAACTGATATTTGACCAACCTTCACTAGTTAAATACTCACTGTAAGCCCAAACTCCCAAATTAAGTCCGATGACCTCAACGGCTGGCAGCCAGTAATTTTTCTCTATTGTGGTTTTTACTACAGAAGAATCTTGCGAATTTGTAAATGGAAATTTCGACATACCAGAGGGCAAGTTGTATTGCACGTTTGACTGGGCAAAAGATTTATTCCCATGAAAACCGGAAATCAAAAGTAAAATTATAGTCAAGATTCGTATTATTGAAGTATATTTTATGATCTTCATAAAGCTACCTTATCATATTGCAAATTATTTTTTTTGAACAACCCAGCCGCCATACATGAAAGAATTGTAAAACCGGTTAGCCCTTTCAAATCCTGCTTCTAATAATATTTTTTGCAAATCGCGTTCGGTAACAAAGTTCTGTTCGATAGCTTGAACCATGATCTTGTTTACCAAGTCGGTGGGTGTACCGCCAAGTTTCATAAAATTTCTCCATGCTTTCGTCATATATTGAAAACCCTCACTACCCGGATCTCCATATTGATCAACTATTATCAACCTCGCCCCTGATCTTAACCGTTTAGCAATATTTTGGAAAAGTAACAGTTTCCTTCTTTCATCTGGAATAAAACGCAGAACGAATATTAATGTTGCTGCATCATACTCTTTATCTTCGAGCAAGCTTTCAATAAAACCATGATGTAATGTCACCCGGTTGTTTAGCCTATGATCATCAATTTTAGCTTTGGATATTTTTATCATTTCTTCGGATGGATCTACACCTGTCAACTTCCAATTTGTCATAATATTTCCAAAGGTTATTAATTCCATCCCGGTTCCACAACCCACTATTAAAACATTTGCGGATTCATTCTGCTTCTCCACTAAAAGAGATAACGCCATAATAAAAAGCTGATCATAGCCGAAAACAACTTTACGTGCTAGGTCTTCATAGTGTGCGGCTTTCTTTGGATCAAAATCTATACTGCTCATTGTTTCCTTTCTTACTTGTTTAAAATAAAATCGCTTTATTCTATTTTCTTACTAAACCTTAACGAACTAAATAGCAAGAGAGTTACTCCCATACCAAGAAGTATTAGAGTCTCAAACCAAAGGGATGAAAAACCGATTCCCTTTAACACTATGCCACGAATGATAATGATGAAATATTTCAAAGGTATTACATATGTAATATATTGCACTATCCGAGGCATGTTTTCTATTGGGAAAGCAAAACCAGATAAATAAATCATCGGCATCATTATCGCGAAGACAGACGCCATCATTGCTTGTTGTTGTGTTTTGGATACAGTTGAAATAAATAAACCAATACCTAAATTCGATAGAACAAAAAGCAATGCGGTGAAAAGAAGAAACAGTTTATTGCCTCGAACAACAATTCCAAACCACTGAGTCATAATTATCATTACAATTATTAAAACAACAAAACCAATAAGTGTAAAGGGAATAAGTTTTCCGAGTATGAGTTGATAATTCTTTATTGGTGTAACTATCAATTGTTCAAGCGTTCCAATCTCACGTTCTCTTACAACTGCCATTGACATTAAAGAGATTGTTGAGATCATCAAGATAAGGCCTAAAATTCCCGGCACCATGTAATTACGTGTCTTCATTTCTGGGTTATACCAAACACGAACCTCCGGAATTAAAGACCCGCTTAATGAAATTTTCATTCCCAGTTTATTTTTTGTTTCAGCTACAATTCCTTGCGAAAATTCTGTAGCAATCCCTTGAATGTATCCAAGCGCTATGGATGCTTTATTACCGTCTGAACCTTCAAAGAGAGTCTGAAGCGGTGCAGTTTCGCGTCTGTTGATTTTCTTTTCAAAATCTTTTGGGATAACTATTGCTACAAGAGTTTTTCCTTCATTCAATAGATCCGTGACTTCTTCATAATTACTTACGTAATGATCCATTGTGAAATATCCTGATTGTTCAAACCGTTTTATAAAATCTCGGCTTGTTGAAGTTTTATCCTGGTCGTAAATAGTTGTATGAATAACATTAACGTCCATATTAGCGGCGTAGCCAAGGAATATGAGTTGCAAGATGGGAGCCATAAATATTACTACGAGCATTTTCTTGTCCCGTTTTACCTGCAAAAGCTCTTTAATAATAAATTGAAAAATCGTTTTCATATCTCTCACTTATTTTTTGATTTTTTATCAACTAACGTTGCTAGCGCAATAAAGACTAATCCGAAAATTCCTAGATAGATCAATTGATCCCAGAAAGCGGAAATTCCTGCACCTCTCAAAAGAATTGCTCTTAGAATGACTATATAAAATTTTGCCGGAGTAATATTGGTTAGTACTTGAATAGCAATAGGCATACTTTCTATCGGGAAAATAAATCCGGATAAAATTAATGATGGAAGCAATGAGGTTACGTTTGCTGCTTGAAATGCAACTTGCTGAGAATCAGATATTGTTGAGATAAATACGCCCAAACTCAATGCGGCAAATAAAAAGGCAAACGTTCCTAATAACAATAAAAGAATATTCCCTTTAATAACTATTCCGAACAGAATGTAGCCGGCAAGTAAAACAATTGTAGCGTTAATCAAAGAAATTACAATGTATGGAATTGTTTTACCGAGAATAAATTCTATTGATGAAAGAGGTGAAACATTAATCTGTTCTATTGTGCCTCTTTCTTTTTCTCGAACAATCGAAAGTGATATCGAGATAACCGCAGTAATAATTAAAATCATTCCCATCAAACCGGGTATAAGAAATCTCGTGGACTGTAAATCCGGATTAAACCAAAACCGTGGTTGAAGATCTATCGGCACATACAAATTTTTACCTGTAACGGCTAAATACTCTTTAGTTAGCTGAATTGAATAACTATAGGTTGCGGCGTTAACATAGTTTTGAATTACATTTGCGGAGGTACCATCCACTCCATCAACTAAAAACTGAATTTTAACTTCCTGCTTCGAAAGCAATCTTCTGGACATGTCTTTCGGGAAGACAACAACGGCTTGTACTATTTTTTCGTCCAACATCTTTTTGATCTGGTCATCATTATCTATGTATGTAACAAGATCGAAATACTCGGAACTAATTAAGCCGCTGATATAATCTCTTGTGTACTCTGAGCGGTCTTGATCATAAACTGCAATTTTAATATGATGCACATCGAAGTTTATCGCATATCCAAAAATTGCCAGCAATACAACCGGGAAGAAAAAAACTATAAAAAGCATTCGAGTATCCCGTCTAAGCTGGCGCGATTCTTTTTTTGCAATTGCAAATATTCTATTGAACATTTTTCTTGCTGTCCTTTTCAATTAAATGAATAAATACATCTTCGAGCGTAGGAGTAATTTTTTCTACCCGCTTTACAGATATTCCGTTTTTTTCTCTTAGTATTTCATAGATGTGATTTTCATTAATCGTGCTATCGTTCAAAATAACGTGGATGTAATTGCCAAAAATTGAAGTTTCCCCAACCCATTTTTCTTTCTCTAAAATCTCCATGCTGTCAACTATACGGTCACTTTCTATTTCAAGTATCGGGTTTTTGATGTAGTTTGTTTTGAGCTCTTTGGAATTTCCCTGTGCGATGAGCTTGCCTGCATTAATTAAAATAATATCATTACAAAATTCTGCTTCATCTAAATAGTGTGTTGTAACAAGCACTGTGGTTCCGCCTTCTGAAAGTTCATTAATCAAATCCCAAAAATTTCTGCGTGATATCGGATCGACTCCGCTTGTTGGTTCGTCAAGAAATACAATCTTCGGCTCATGAATTACCGCCGTACCAAGTGCTAAACGTTGTTTAATTCCTCCCGGTAAAGAACCTGTAATAACATTTTCCATATTCTCTAAATCTGCAACTTTTAATACCCAATTTTTTCTTTCTTCATATTTCTTTCCGTCCAATCCATAAATCCCAGCAAAGAACCTTATATTTTCTACTACTGTCAAATCATTGTAAAGAGAAAATTTTTGAGACATGTATCCAATATTCTTTTTGACAAGATCGGATTGATTTTTAATACTGTAACCGCTAACAAGTGCATCGCCAGATGTAGGCTCTAATATCCCGATAAGCATCCTTATGGTAGTAGATTTACCCGCTCCATTAGCGCCGAGGAATCCGAAAATCTCTCCCTGTTTTACATCGAAGTTGATATTATCAACAGCCGTGAATTTTCCGAATACCTTTGTCAGATTTTTTACCTCAATTGCATTCATTAATAAATTACTCTCCCTAAAGATTTTTCTAATTTCACTTTGGCTATTTGAAAATCCACCTCTGCTGTTTTGAGGTTTGTTTCTGCTTGCAGTTTCAAAGTTTCCGCGTCAATTAAATCCGTACTTGTGGCTAACTGAGTGTTGTATTTTTCCGAAGTAATGCGGTAATTTTCCAATGACTGATCCAATGCCTCTTTGTTTACTTTCACTTTCTCTTCGGTCTTAATTAGGTTTAGGTAATTTGAGTAAACTTCCATTTGAATATTTTCTTTAAGCTGATCCAGATTGGCTTCAAGTTGTATTTTAGTTTGTTCGGCTTGCGAAACTTGTGAAGAAGTCAAGCCCCAGTTCCATACATCCCAGCTTAATGTAACACCAACATCCCAGTTGGAGTTAAACTCATCTTTTGCCGGCTGAAATCTTGGGTTCGGATTGCTGTAATAATAATTACCGGTTAAATAGATTGAGGGAAGCCAATTGGATTTAGCTGCGCTAACGCCTTCTTTGCTCGCCTCAAAACGATACGCCATTGATTTTAATTCTTTTCGATTGTTGATTGCTTCATCGATTATATCGGCAAGCTGATACTTTTCGTAATTAAATGATTGTTCGCTTGCGGCAACTTTGGTCTGTGAAGTAAGTTCAATCCCTATAGCTTTATTAAAAGCGATTCTTGCAAGCTCTAAATTATTCTCAGCTTCTATAAGCAAAAGTTTTATATTGGAATATTGAACTTCCAATTTCAACATATCATTCTTTGAGATCATTCCGTTCTCGAAAAAACTTTTTGTGTCTTTCAAGTGATTTTCCATTTGTTGAAGTGTTTGTGCGACAACTTTGTTAATCTCATCGGTTTTGTAATAATTCCAATAAGCGTTGTAAATATTAAATGCTGCTTCATTTCCTTCTTTTGAATAATCCTGTTCTGAAGCATTTAGATTTAATTTCGCCGAGCTTCTTAACGATAATAATTTGAATCCTGTAAACAACGGCTGGCTGAATCCAAATTTGAAAGTGTAATTGTTTAGTATCGGTTCGGAAATT
>CAYTUV010000073.1:0-9912 GCA_964441505.1 uncultured Melioribacter sp.
CTTTTTTTTAACAAGCTTTTGATACCCCGCTGCTCTGCGGCGGGGAGCTTCATTTGAGGGAGCCGGCTTAATGCAAATACTATTTAATAAATGAGAAAGATTATGAGACTCACGGAAGTCTGTGAAATCTAATCGGTTAATCAGACAAAATCCTTTCATGCATTAATAAAATATCTGATTGTTATCCTTTGATAAATTCCATATTATCATTCCAATTATTCAAACCATATCGGAGGAAACATGAGTCGTGTTCTCACAATCGCTCTTCTTTTCCTGTCATTAGTAATTGTAAAATCCCAATCACTAAAATCACCCGAAGAATTTCTTGGATATAGAGTAGGCACCGATTATAAAATTGCCGACTATGAAACAATCTCGAAGTATTTCAAACAACTATCGGAAAATTCACAAAAAATTCATTACGAAATTATCGGTAAAACTTCACTTGGCGCCGACATGTTTATGGCAGTAATCAGCTCGGAAGAAAATATAAAGAACTTAGACAAGTATAAAACAATCGTCAAAAAACTTTCTGATCCGCGAAAAATAAACGATGATGAAGCAAGACAGCTTGCTAAAGATGGAAAAATTGTTGTGCTTGTTACTTGTAATATTCACTCAACAGAAATTGCCTCATCACAAATGTCAATGGAATTTGCATACAACCTCGTTTCCGGAAAAGCATCCGAGAAATCTAACAATGCATTGAATGATGTAATATTTGTTCTGATGCCGTCAATCAATCCCGATGGTACAACAATGGTTGTAAACTGGTATAACAAATATCTTAATACAGAATTTGATGGTGCAAGTATGCCTTATCTTTATCAGAAATATTCCGGGCATGATAATAACCGCGATTGGTTCCAATTCAATCTAGTAGAAACAAGAAATGTTGCTAAGGTTGCATTTCAGGAATACTTTCCTCAAATCTGGCTGGATGAACATCAGATGGGAAGTAATGGTGCGCGTTTGTTTGTTGTCCCGTACAAAGATCCCCTTAATCCAAATGTTAATCCTCTTATTTGGCGCTGGCAAAGTATTTTTGGTGGAATGAGTTCGCTCGATCTACAGAAACAAGGTAAGACGGGCGTTATTACTCAAGCTCTGTTTGAAGGATGGTGGGAAGGACCGGCAAGCGATTGTGGATTGTGGCATAATCAGATTGCTATGCTTTCCGAAATGGCGAGCTGCAATATAGCATCGCCAATATTCATTGATTCATCGGAAGTTAAAGTAAGTCCTGAACTCGCGACTTATGATATACGCACCAACTATCCTTCCCCTTGGCGCGGAGGATGGTGGCGTCTGCGTGATATAGTGGATTACGAACTTGGTCTTACGACAAGTCTTCTCGAAACAGCAGCAATGTTTAAGGAGGATTTGCTGCTTAACTACTATAGAATGTGTAAAGAATCGATTGAATTGGGAAAGACAGGTAGTCCCTATGCTTTTATTGTTCCCCGCGATCAACGGGATCCGCAGACAACTTCTAAGATGATTGAAATGTTGCAGCTTGGCGGAGTCGAAGTTCATTATGCCGATAAAGAGTTCAAGATCGAAAACAAAATATATCCCGCGAACAGTTATGTTGTCTATACTGCCCAACCAAACGGAAGATATGCAAAGGATCTTTTTGAAGAACAGGTATATCCCGATCTTCGTAAAGCAAGAACAGAAACACCAATACGACCTTATGATGTAGCCGGATGGACACTTCCGTATCTAATGGGAGTAACTCACTCTACAATCGAAAAACCATTTTCGATTGAGACAAGATTACTCACCGATGCAAATTATCAAGTCGGAGAAATCTCTGCCGCAAATTCTAATTATTATGCTGTCCAATCGGGTTCAAATGTGAATACTACTTTTATTAACAGGCTTCAAAAGGAGAACGTAACTGTCTTCTGGAATACCGATAAAATAATTAATGGCGTAAATAATTTTTCCGAAGGATCAGTTTTTGTCCCGGTGAATGATAAATCTAAAAATATGGTGACCGACTTAGCCAAAGAATTTCACTTGAGAGTATCATCTGTTGATGTAATTGATAAAACGAAATTGAAAGAGATTAAGAAAGTAAAAGTTGGTTTGTATCAGCCATATACGGCAAACATGGATGAAGGTTGGACACGATTGCTACTTGAGAACTATGCGTTCGAGTTCAAGACAATGGTGAACAAAGATTTTAAAAACAAAAAGATGAAAGATGATATTGATGTAGTTATCATACCAGATATGAACGCTGATCAAATTAAAACTGCTAAACCTACAGGGGAGAACGCCCGATTCTATAGAACAAAACCGCCTGAATTTGAAGGCGGTATCGAAAAGGAAGGTGTCGAAAATTTAAAAAACTTTGTTGAGAAAGATGGAGGTTATCTTATCACTCTCGGTCAGGCGTGCAACTTTGCTATAGAGGATTTGGGATTGAAAGTGACAAACGTTTTAAAAAGTGTAAAGAGTGATGATTTCTATTGTCCCGGTTCTCTTGTCAGAATTAATGTCGACAACACAAATCCGATCGGCTACGGAATGGATTTTGAATCGATCGGTTATCTGAGCGAGAATATTGCGTTTGCTACAACAACCCCGTTCGGTCAGTTCGATCGCAGTGTTGTTGTCAGATATCCCACAAAGAATTTACTGAAGTCCGGATTTCTGCTTGGCGAAGATTACCTCTTCAAACGAAGTGCAGTTGTTGATGTAAAGCAGAAGAATGGTCATGTAGTTTTATTTGGTTTCAAAGTTCAGAACAGACACCAGACCTACGGGACATTCAAACTTCTGTTCAATGCTATACATTCAGCCGGATTGAGATGATTCTCTTGAGAGGAGAATACAATGATTAAAAATGTACTATCGACATTTGTTTGCATATGGGTCTTGTTTTTTGAATGCTGCAGTAGAGGAAATACAAATGAGAGTACTTCAAAGTATCAAATGAAATCCTTCACCAAGGAATTTGGTGAGTGCGGTTCTCTTTCAAATTACTGCGTCTCAGTTAAAATAAATTATCCGTTCTTTACAGCAACAAAAAATCCGGTTATTAAAGATTCTCTCAATAGTCAGATTGACCGGATGATACTTCAACCGGTATTTGAATGGAAAATTAATTCTCTTGAGAAACTGGCGGACAGTCTTATTGCCGACTACAAGAAATTAAAAACAGAATTTCCTGATATACCTATCAGATATGAACTGGAGAGAAGAATTAATGTAATATTAAATAAGGGGAATATAATTTCACTCGAATTCAAGGAGTATTCATTTCTGGGTGGAGCGCATCCAAATAGTTTGATGAATTTTATAAATCTAAATATTCGTACCGGACAAAAAATTGCTCTGGATCAATTATTCAAGAAAGGATTTGAAGAGGAATTGAATTTGATTGGTGAGAAGAAATTCCGGGAAGCCAGACAATTAAATCTGGAAGATAATTTGGAAAAATCCGGCTTCTGGTTTAAGGAAAACAAATTTTCTTTAACAAGTAATTTCTTAATTACCCAGGCAGGATTGAAATTTTTCTTTAATGATTATGAAGTAGCACCACATGCCATCGGGCCGACTGAAATATTTATTTCTTATAACGAGATAAAATACATGATAAATAATGAAGGGTTATTATCATCTTTTATTGAGTAGCTAATTCAGAAAATGGAGAATCAACTCCAAGAGGAGAAGTCAGCTAAAGAATTGTTTAATGGATTCGAAACCGAACATTTAACAAATATTAACGGTGGTAAATCATCGGGCGGCACATATTTTTATGCAATCGAGATCGGTAATTTTGTAGAAACAAAAAAAGCGATTCTCGTTAAATAAGAGTCAAATATTCCCTCGGGATTCTTATATTTAAACAAAAGATTAAGGCTACAAATAAAATCAAAAAGGTGGGTTTAAAAAAGAGGTTAAATAAAAAATTAGTATGCTTTGCTAATTTCTTAATAAGTTTATACTTCTACCGTGGGATAATGGACTTTTAATAATTATATAATCTGCTTGAATTTAATACTTCAGAGGAATATTTATGGACAATATTGCTGAAAATAAAGTTTCAAATTTTTACAACACAATTGGCTGGGAGGAAAAGGAGGGGATATCTGAGGATAGCCGTCGATGGGAAGATTTAAGAGAATATGCACAAGAATATGTGCAGGGATGTCGATTAAGGGTATTAAAACATATACCAGATAGTGGGGAGAATATTCTTGACATGGCTTCCGGTCCTATTCAATATAAGGAATATTTAGAGTACTCGCGAAATTACAAAAAGAGATATTGCGTGGACCTATCATCACAAGCATTAGAAAGTGCAAAAGAAAAAATCGGCGAACATGGTGTTTTTTTATGTGGTAGTTTCTTTGATATAAATTTATCAGATAATTTTTTCGACTGCAGTATTAGTCTTCATACAATATTTCATATTGATAAAGATAAACAAGAAGAAGCAGTGAGAAAATTGATTCAAGTAACAAAACCTAATAAACCAGTTATAATTGTTTATAGCAATCCAAAAACAATTGTAAGATTTTTTCTTTTACCTTTGCAAATCCTAAGAAAAATAAAACATATTATATCACCCCCCCCAAAAACAGATTCTGTTAATCATGAAATTTATTTTTATGCACATCCAATTAAATGGTGGGAACGATTTTCCGATGTTTCAGATGTAAAAATATTTCCATGGCGTTCTTTTGCCTCTGATGAACAAAAAAAAATTATTCCTAATAATAAGATTGGTAAAGTAATGTTAAAAATGCTGTTCTTTCTTGAAGATAAATTTCCAAATATCTTCGTACAGTATTTTCAATACCCAATGATAATACTTAAAAAAATCTGACATGCAGGAAGCAATTGTGTTCTTTATGAAAGCAACTTTATATAAATAAAGGAACTCAAATGAAATGAAAGCAAAAGTAATTTTCGCAATCGCTGTAATGTTTGTTTTGGCAATGACAGTTAACTCATATGCTCAGATGGGCGGTAATCCTGAGGACCGTTTGAAAAAACTCTCGAAGATTTTAAGACGAGACTAAAATTAACCGATGCTCAATTCGGAAAAATTGATACAATCATGACTGATCAGATGAACCAGCAGATAAAACTGAGAAAAAGTGCGGGCGGGGACAGACAGGCAATTATGTCTGCAATGATGGAACTAAGAGAAAAGACAAACAAAAAAATCGAAGCAATATTAACTGATGAACAAAAAGTCGAATGGAAGAAAATGCAGGAAGAGAGAGTTGCTCAAAGAGGGCAGGGAATGAGACGCGGTCAATAATTTAGACACTTGATACTAGATTCATAAATTTAGTATCAAGCATCCAGCATCGAATATCTCGCATCCAGTTACAAACTGAAATTTAATCCAGCATAAAAACTTCTTCCTAAAGTTCCGTAGTACAGCACTTCCTCATACTTTTTATCAAATAGATTTTCAATACGCGCCGTCAACTCTATGTATTCGGAAAATTTATATGAACCGGCAATATTAACCAGAGTGTAATCGGAAAGTGCAACACGTGAAGCGGGATATGTTGAAAAATCTTTGTCATCACGTTCGCCCACGTATCGTATCTGCAGATTGATGCCTGCATTCTCATTCATACGGTAATTAGCAACAATACTGAACTGATCTTTAGGTCTTCTCAATAATGGTTTATCAAAATCGGGACTAAGACTGTACTCATCTTTTGTAATCATGTATGTATAACTTGCATTCAAAGAAAAACTCCGGAGGTTTAAAGCAGAAGCAGTAAATTCAAATCCTTTTGACGAGGTCTCGGCAATGTTAACAGTCCTGAAATTTGAATCGAAGCCGAACATATTTTCCAATTTCAGATCGAAGTACGTCAGGCTGAAATTATATTTACCATCGGCAATATTCTGGTCTATTCCTAAATCCCATCCTCTGCTCTTTTCCGGCTGCAGGTTCGGATTACCGAACATTGGATCAAAGAGATAAAACAATGATGGTGCTTTGAAACCGGAACCATATGACATTTTTAATTTCGTTCCCGTTGAACTGAGAAAATAGGCGGGTGCGATTCTGAAAGTTGTAACACCGCCGAATTTTTGATTCTCATCGTGTCTTACTCCAATTGAAGTGAAGAATGAATTTGCTAAACTAATCTGATCCTGCAGATAAAATGCTGTTGTTCTGATTGACTGTTCGGGAAATACACTATCGAATGAACCCCATTCGCTGGTTGAGTAATAGCTTGTTCTCGCTGTTTCTTTCTCCGACTCGATACCAAATGTAATTAGATTGTTTTCCACAACCTGCAGATTATTCTGCCAGCTTAATTTAATTCTTTGTGCAAAATTGTAGCTGTCCGAAGAAAGATTCGGATGAACGGGATCGGTTAAATCAAGAGAATGATTGAACCGTTTTATAAATGACGCATTAAACTGCTGAAGCCATACATTGTCGATCGCTGAAATTTTTATTCCGCCTAGAAAAAGATGTTCTTCGATGTTATATGTATAGTTTGGGTCATCACCGAGTTTTTCGCTCTGATCCAGCGAAGTTTCCGTCCGGGAAAATTTATAAATAAAATCGAGTTTGGCCTTTCTAGAGAGATCCAGACCGAGGCGGGAAGTAAAGGAATTATTTTTATTGCCGTCTCTTTCCTGGTTCCCGAATTGAGCATCACTTGCGGAAATTCCTTCTGTCCCGCTCTTGGAAGCGGCGATTGCGTAATGTAAAATTCCTAATGAACCGAGGGCGGAGACATTACCGCGATAGTATCCATTCGTTCCGCCCTCGCTCGATAATGAATATTCGGGATTGCTGGAGCCATGTTTAGTTATGATGTTTATAATTCCGGCTAATGCGTCTGAACCGTACAATGTGCTCTGCGGCCCCCGCACGATTTCAATTCTATCCACATCGTTCGTGTTCATCGATGAAAAATCAAACGCGTTGTTTGGTGATGATGCGTCATTCATCGTAACACCGTCAACAATTACAAGTGTATGATTAGTGTTTGAACCGCGCATAAAAACGTAGGCGAGCTTTCCGGGGCCGCCCTGTTCAATAATTGAAAGGCCCGGTTCCTCTCGCAAAACATCCACAACGGTTTTAAAATGTCGTTCGGAAATTTCTTTAGAGGTGATAACCGAAACTGAACTTCCGATTGCATAATAGGGAGTTTCAGTTTTTGTGGCGGTGATAACTATTTCGTTCAGTGTGGCCCTTACGGAATCTGATTGCTGTGCGCCGATTGAAAGATGAATCAGCAGAATGATTGTGAAGATGGTATACAGATGTTTCATTGAAGTTACTCCTTCGATTAAAAGATGTAACTCCGCGTGATGTTATGATTGATTCGATTTAATGGAAGATAAAACCATGAATCAAAACCTCTACCCGCGAAGGTTTATAAATTAGTGATATCTGCGGCAGGTCTCCTGGCTTGAGACATCGTTTAACGCCTTCCCGGTTATTAATAATGTAGAATTAAGAATGTATAATGAAAAATTAATATTCAATTCTTCATTCTCAATTATACATTCTACATTATCCAACCAGTGGCAGAATGTTAAACGACTTTTTATGTCTCCTACAGTTGCGGGGCAGCACCGGATTTAAACCGGTTTCCCTATTGAGTTCAAAACGAACACCGCAAAATGTTTAAGAACTTCGAGCACAATTTAGGAAAGCAATCCTCTGATTGCAACAAAATCTTTCTCGCATTTTGAATGAGTAATTTTTAACTTGAGTTAGGAAAAGGATAACCCTATGCAAGCGTATAAAATCACTAAGAAAGTTAGAAGTAAAAGACTAATTCTTGATTTACCAGTTAATTTACAATCAAGGGAACTGGAAATAACAATTCTGCCTGTTAAAAACGGGAAGAAGAAAGATGGAAATGGAAAGACAGTGAAACCATCTTCTCTAAGAGGTGTACTAAAAGGGAAGACAATACAGCAGATTGATGATGAAATCAGAGAGATAAGGGAAGAATGGGAACGAGGTATCTGATCGATACGAACATCGTTATTTATTTCCTTGGCGATTTAATTCCAGCCCCCCATAATGATTTTTTATCAAACCTCTTCGATAAGGATATAAATATCTCGGTTATTTCAAAGATTGAATTGTTCAGTCGTGATCTGAGTTCCAAAGAAGAAAATGCCATAAAAACATTTCTCAACAATGCTCATGTTTTCCCGCTCGATGAATCAATCGCAAATATTGCCGCGAAAATCAGAAGGAATTATAAACTAAAAATCGGTGATGCAATAATTGCGGCTACGGCTGTTGAGAATAAATGTAATCTTATTACGAGAGATGTAAAAGACTTCGGCAAAATTTCTGATATTATAAAAATTTACAACCCATTTGGACAAAAGAACAGATCATTTCTTCTTTGAAATATTTCATTATTAGCTTTATCTTGGAATCGGAAATTTAAACTACTTGTTCGGCACTGTGATCAAAACAAATCATATCTCAAAAGAATTTCTAAATAATTCATTTCATCAAATCATATCTGTTAATAAAGTAAACTATCTTAAAAAGGAGAAAATTCATGGGCTGGGTCTGGAAAAGCTTGAATTCATCTATTGGTAAGAAGTTGGTGATGGCAATTACCGGTGTGGCTCTTATGCTTTTTTTAATCGTTCATCTCGCCGGAAATATGAGTTTGTACGGCGGTAAGGATGCGTTCAATAATTATGTGGGTTTACTCGAACATATCAAACCTTTTATTCGGGTAATCGAAGTCATTCTTGCAGCAATTTTTATATTCCACATTTTTAACGGTACGCGTTTATGGATTGAAAATAAGCAGGCAAGACCGCAAGGGTATTCAATCAATGGATTCCGAAAGAACACAACTGTTTTTTCACGCACTGCTTTCATAACCGGAAGCATAGTTTTTATCTTTTTAGTAATTCATCTGCAAACAATTTGGTATAAGTTTAATTTCTCTGGAAGTGAACTGGATCTTTATACAATTACAACCGATTGGATGCAGGTCTGGTGGTATGCTGCTCTCTATTTCATTGCAGTATTACTCTTAGGCTTTCACCTCAACCATGGTTTTCAAAGTGCGTTTCAGACATTTGGATGGAACCATAAAAAATATTTTCCATTCATTGAAAAACTTGGAACGCTCTACGCAATACTTATGACCATCGGTTTCGGATCAATTCCGGTTTACTTTTTTTTCTTTGGAGGTAAGTGATGATACAATTAGATTCGAAAGTGCCGGCAGGTAAATTGGAAGAAAAGTGGACTAACCACAAATTCAATATGAAACTTGTGAACCCGGCTAACAAGCGTAAGTACGAAATAATTGTTGTTGGAACAGGATTAGCCGGTGCATCTGCCGCAGCATCTTTGGGTGAACTTGGATATAACGTAAAAGTGTTCACATTTCATGATAGTGCACGACGCGCTCACAGTATATCGGCTCAAGGCGGAATTAACGCTGCAAAAAATTATCAGAACGATGGTGATTCCGTTTATAGATTATTTTATGATACTGTTAAAGGCGGCGACTTCCGTGCACGTGAAGCTAATGTTTACCGTCTCGCCGAAGTAAGCAATAATATTATTGATCAATGTGTTGGTCAAGGTGTTCCTTTTGCCCGCGAATACGGCGGTTTGCTTGATAACCGTTCATTCGGCGGTGCGCTTGTATCAAGAACTTTTTATGCAAGAGGACAAACGGGACAGCAGCTTTTACTGGGTGCTTACACCGCAATGAATCGTCAGATCAAAGAAGGCAAAGTAAAACTTTACACACGATGTGAGATGCTTGACTTAGTTGTTGTTGATGGTGCGGCGAAAGGAATTGTTGTTCGTAATATGTTAACAGGAGAAATTGAAAAATATTCTGCTCACGCAGTTATTCTTGCAACCGGCGGTTACGCCAATGTTTATTTCCTTTCAAC
>CAYTUV010000074.1:0-9806 GCA_964441505.1 uncultured Melioribacter sp.
CTTTTAAACGCGGGACATAATACTTTGTATTTTCTACAACCTTGAATTGTTGTCCAGCGATATCAACAACAGCAAACATCATTCCTCCAAATACTCGATTTTTGAGCCATAAATATAATAGAAACCCCTATAGCATGTCAATTATTTTATCCAATTAATATTTGGAAACATCTGAAAAATTCTGAAATGTCATTTCGAAGGAGTGCAGCGACTGAGAAATCCTTCTAAATTCAAAGATTTCTCCCGGAGTTCATCCCGCAATTTGCGGGAGTCGAAGTGACAAAATATATTTTTAAGAGGGTTCATTTGTTTATTTCTTCTTGGTTTACAAAAGGAAATTGATTTTTCGCTCAAAATTAAGATGTTTTTGATCATCCGAGACTCTCATACTCTAAGAAGGAAGAACTAATGGGTAATTATTTTCTTTACATTTTCTCTTCATTTGGGAAATTATCCAGTTTTTTGCTATGAGCAACAACCTTGGCCTCTACATAAAAAAGTAAATTCTCCGCAATATTTGTGGCATGATCTGCCAGCCGTTCTATATGTCTTGTTAGAACAATGAGGTGTGAACATGGTTCGATAAGTTGCGGTTCAGATTGCATTCTTTCTACCAACGACTTAAAAATCTGCTTGTTGAATTTATCAACATCTTGATCACTCTGTAAAACACTATTTGCCAATTCAACATTGTTTTGGATAAATGAGTCTATGGCATCCCTCAACATTTTACGCGCTTGACGTCCCATTTCCAATATCTGCGTTTCGGCAATAAGAGAATGGTGCTCGCTGGTTTTCTTAACACGCTGCACTATATTCACTGCGATGTCTCCGCATCTTTCGAGTTGATTATTAATCATCAGCACGGACATAACAAATCTCAGATCAACCGCAACCGGCTGGAATAAAGCGAGAATATTTTCGCATTGAGTAGTAATCAAATTATCGTAAGCATCAATCTCCATATCCTTGGCTTTGATGCCGCGGCATAATTCAACGTCTCCGGTTTCTAATGCTTTAAAAGCTTTTTCTGCCTGCTCGTCAACAAGCGATGCCATCTTTAAAAGATTCGATTTTAGATTTTCAATTTCTCTCGAAAAGTTCAATTGCATTACAATCTCCTATAGTGTAGTTCCAAAAACTTCAATATCCTTTGCGGACTCGGCGTATTCTTTGCGTTCTCTGCGTTAAATTTTTACAAAAGATAGTTTTTGGAACTATCCTTTATGAATTATCCAAACCGACCACGAATGTAATCTTCGGTCTGTTTATTGTCGGGAGTTGTGAACATTTTTCTTGTATTGGAGTATTCTATCAAATCTCCCATATAAAAAAAGGCAGTGTAATCACTGACGCGTGATGCCTGCTGCATGTTATGTGTTACAATAATAATCGTGTAATTATTCTTCAACTCGAAGATAAGATCTTCAATTTTGGTTGTTGAAATGGGATCGAGCGCGCTTGCCGGCTCATCCATTAATAGAATTTCAGGATCTACAGCAAGTGCTCTCGCGATACATAACCGCTGCTGCTGTCCGCCGGAAAGAGATAACCCGCTTTTATTTAGATCATCTTTAACTTCATCCCATAACGCTGAACGGAGTAGACTTGTCTCTACAATTTCATTCAATTTTTTCTTGTCCGTAACTCCATTGATCTTGGGACCAAATGCTACATTCTCGTAAATGGATTTTGGGAAAGGATTCGATTTCTGAAAAATCATACCGATTTTTTTCCTTAGCTCTACAACATCAATATTTTTATCGTAAATATTAAGTTCATCCAGCAGGACACTTCCGTCAATCTTAACGCCGTCAATCAAATCATTCATTCTGTTAAGTGAACGTAAGAACGTAGATTTTCCGCATCCCGAAGGACCAATCAGAGCCGTAACTTTATTCGATGGAATTTTAATCGAAACATTATTTAGAGCTTTCTTTTTTCCATAATGGAGATTAAGATTTTCAACAACAATTTTAGGATTATCAATCATTAATTATTCCTAGGCTTTTAATTTTTTTCTGAATCTATATCGAATTACCATTGCAATAGATGATAAACTGAATGTGAGTATTAATAGAATGAATGCTGTTGCATATTGAATTCCCTTCGTAGCTTCTACATCGGTAGATTGAGTAGCCATCACATAAATATGATAACCCAAATTCATAAACTGATCCGTGAGTTTTTGCGGTAGCTGCGGAAGAAAATAAGCAACACCTGTAAAAAGAATCGGCGCTACTTCTCCCGCACCCCGCCCAACCGCAAGAATTGCACCTGTCATAATTCCAGAAATGGAATTTGGTAAAACAATTTTTCGAATAGTCTGCCATTTGGTTGCGCCAAGCGCCAGAGCGCCGGCACGCAAATCATCCGGAACTGTTCTCAATGCTTCCTCAACAGAAACAATAACAACCGGAACAGTTAGGAATGCCATGGTTAAGCTTGCCCATAGTAAGTTCGGTTGTCCCCAGTGAAGTTGTCCGTCAGAATAAATTGCTCTATCCATTCCGGCGCCTACAAATTGAATGAAAAAACCTAATCCAAATAAACCGAAGACGATTGCGGGAACACCGGAAAGTGTATTCACTGCAAACCGAATCATTTTGGTAAATATAGATTTCTTACTCGCGTATTCGTTAAGGTAGATAGCGGTGATTGTTCCTATTGGAACACAAGCGATAGACATTATCAATACAAGCAAAACAGTTCCAACAATTGCCGGAAAAATTCCTCCGGCTGTCATTCCCTCTTTAGGATCGCCGGTTAAGAATTCCCATGTAAGATAATTTCTTCCCCCTGAATAGATATCTAAAATAATATAAATCAGTGCGGCAAGAATCATCAAGACAGAGAGCGCAGAGACAATTACAATGGATTTTCCAAGAATTTTATTATTCATCACTCGCCTCGAAATCTCTTCATCAATTTAGCGCGGACATAAAATTCCGCAATTGCATTGATGATAAAAGTTATAACAAACAACATCGCACCTATGAAAAATAAAACCGTGTAATGAGTATCACCAAACACAACTTCTGCCATCTCCGCACCAATTGTAGCTGAAAGAGTTCGAACAGGTTCAAAAATATTGAATGAAGATAAAGGCGCATTTCCTGTTGCCATCAATAAAATCATAGTCTCACCGAATGCACGACCAAATCCCAAAAGTAAAGCGGCAAAAATTCCGGGCGTTGCGGCGGGCATAATAACGAATAGTGCGGTCTGCCATTTTGTTGCACCAAGTGCAAGACTCGCTTCAGAAAAATATTTTGGCACCGCCGTTAGAGCATCTTCTGTTACTGTGTAAATGATTGGAATAATTGCAAATGCCATTGCAACACCACCGGTAAACGCATTAAGTCTGTATGTAAATCCAAATACATTTTGGAAAAAAGTAGCAATCGTCATCAAAGCAAAAAAGCCAATAACAACTGATGGAAAACTTGCAAGCAGTTCAATAGCGGGTTTTATTATTTCCCTCAGTCTTTTTGAAGCGAATAATGCAGAGTAGATTGCTGCAAGAATTGCAAGAGGAGCTCCAAATAGAATAGCGAGAATTGTTGCTTTCAAACTGCCTATGAACAAAGGCAGCAATCCATATTTTGGATTTTCACCTACGGGCTGCCATTCTTTTTGAGTTAGATTTTCAAATGAGGCGACATCACCGGCGCCTGAATGAAATGAAGCATATCCTTTCGAACTATTCTTGGGACTATCTGACGGTTCTTCACCATAAGTTTCCGATTGTTGAAATTCGCTTGATAATTCTTTTTTTTCTTGAGGAAAGAAGATAGGAGCGGCTTCACGAAAAACAAAAGCAAATATTAGTATTATCGCCGCAAACGAAGTGAAGGAGATAGCTTTAATTATATTTTCAGCAAGAAACTCACTCAACCGAAATTTACGGTTGAGCGAGTTCTTACCTTCCCTTTTCTTATTCTGCATCGGAAATAATTTTGTCATGAGATTTATTTTACAGGGAAATAACCAACTTGAGTAACTACCGACTGACCTTCAGCGCTCAATATCCAATCAATGTAATCTTTCAATTCGCCTGTGGGCCGGTTCTTAGTGTAGAGATATAAAAATCTTGATATTGGGTAATCGCCGGATTTAACATTTTCAGCAGTTGGTAAATATGCTTTTGAATTTGCATCTTTTTTTACAGCGGCAAATTTAATTCCTTTGGCATAAGCGGCTCCGCCGAATCCGATAGCATTTTTATCTTTTGATACAGCATTAACGACTGCTGCAGTTCCCGGTAAACTTTGCATTGACGAAGTATAATCTGCGCCACCCAATACATTATCTTTGAAATAAACATAAGTGCCCGAACTATTTTCTCTTCCGTAAACAATAATTTTCAAATCTTTGCCACCGACATCTTTCCAATTGGTGATTTTTCCGGTGTAGATGTTTTTTATTTGTTCGATGGTTAACTCATGAATGACATTAGCTTCATTCAAATAAACACTCAAACCATCTTTAGCGGATTTTATCTCAACACCTAATGAAGCATAGCGAATTTTTAGTTTTTCTCTTTCGCTCGGTTTCATTGGACGGGAAGCATTACATATATCGGTTGTACCGTTAATCAAAGCCGCTATGCCGGTTCCAGATCCGCCGCCTGTAACTTGAATCGTTATTCCGGGATGTTCAGCCATATATTTTTCCGCCCAGCGCTGAGCAAGTATAACCATAGTATCTGAACCTTTAACTGTAATGACTTTATCCGGCATAAAAAAACCAAATGCCGTTAATGCTGTGATCATGATTAAAAATAATTTCTTCATTTTAATTCCTTTTTTTTATTGACTAATATTTTATTAACAAAACTCATGATAAGTTTTTAGAATTTGTATTGAATCCTGAATGTGAATACATTGTCCTTCAAATCCTGGTTGTAAACCGCAAGATTTTTAGATGTTTCATTGGATACAGAGTCGTAGTAGAATGTGAATTTAATATTATCATCCCAGTAATGAACCCAGCCCAAACCTAATGTGGAATATTTAAGATCGCCGGCGCTGAGTTTAGCCGCTGAAACTTGACCGATTTGATCTCCGCTGACAGCTGAGTTCGGATCGTAGCTGTCATATTTAACAACAAGCTGATTTTTATCGCCAAGATTTTGAACATACATTAAATAGTAACCGGAAAAGTTTCTTAGGTAAAGGTCTCCCGTTTGGAGTGCTGTCGGAGAAGATGAACTTGTTGAGCTTCCGCCGGGCTGCTTTCCGTTTATAAATTCGCCTCTTAGTGTGAACCCGCCAAGTAGAGGAAGACTGTAATAAACCTGCGCATCTAAACCTAAATATGATCTATCAGCCCAAACTTCTGAAGTTGTTGCAGTAGCTAATGTTGGCGAGCTAACTGTAAAAATTGATTTACCGGGGGCAAGTTTAACCTTTCCCATATAAGTGGAGATACCACCGTCAATTTCAAAATTCTCTTCTGTGAATGGAAGTTGAAATCCTAGTCTTCCAATAAAATCCTTTTGATTATCTACTTCCGGATTAACTCCGTTACCGGCAAAAAGTCCACCTTTGAAATTGAAGATGCTCAAGAAATCGCTTTTAGGGGCAATTTCTAGACTCATACCGAGATCTCTTTCACCGGGGAATAATGTTTGGAATAATCTTGAGCGTTCCGGTGATTCGCGGTTGCTGGAAGAATAATCTATTTCGAAACCGAATGGTCTATTGAAAACACCGGCTTTAAGAGCAAAGGTTTTCATCCAAGGTTCGGTGAATAAAATATATGCATCTTTTAAACCAAGACCCTTTTCAGTAGCATCAATTTGTAAGACATAATTTGTTAAATCATTATCATAAGTAATTTTCAGTCTTCCGCGGCGAATCATCAATCTGTTGTGCATACCTGCTCCAAAATTTCCACCGGAAAAAGATGCAATTCCATCAACATCAGCCGATTGAAATTGGGTTTGGATATAACCGCTGATTTTAATTTTTTTGAGTGCATCAACAATACTTTTTGTTTCAAGGTATGACTCGTTTAAACCTTCGAGTGCGCCTTTAACTTCTTCAACCTTCTCGGCAACTTTTACAACTGTCGTATCCTGCTGAGCAAAAGTTTTAAGTGAAATTATTGTAAACATTGACAAAAACAGGAACAACTTCTTCATCTTTACTCCATTAATGTTTTTTGTGATGGGTAAACTTATATTTTGAATGTTAACTCAATGTTACGCTAATGTTAAGGAATTGTTAAGGTTTTCAATCGAAAGTTTTTGGCAATTTGTGAAAATGAGACGAAATAATAGAAAAAAATTAGCTCAGCTTAAAGCCTTATTGAAAACGTTGCAAGACTTAATAATTATTTAATATTGTGCACCTGATAATGTAAAGTATATTGCAGTGAAAATTTAATCCTACTCGAATTGAATCGCAAGCAACTAGTTTTTTCATTTAATAACTCCGATTCGAGTACTTCTTCCACAATTAAATATTTATACTCCCTATGGAAATAGAACAACAAATAACCCCCGAAGTAGAGAAGAGTTCAAAAAAAGCTTGGGTTATAACAGCCGATATGGGTTACGGTCATCAGCGTGCAGTCTATCCTTTACGAGCTGTGGCTGAAGAAGGTATCATCACAGTCGGCTCAGGGCAAGCCGCATCAAGAAACGAAGAAAAATTGTGGAGGCGCGTTCTCAACGGATATGAATTTATGTCACGGGCAAAAGAAATTCCGGTTATTGGAAACCCTCTATTTAATTTACTCGACACCTTCATGCACATACCATCTCCCTACCCGATGAGAGATCTTTCCAACAAGACATTACAAGTTGCTATTCTAGAATCGAGCATTAATAAGGGATTATGTTTAGGAATGCTTGAGACTGTAAAAACTAAGGATTTACCGGTCGTCACTTCTTTTTATGCAACTGCAGTTGCGGCAGATATGAAGGGATTTAATTCTGTCTATTGCATAATATGTGATGCCGATATAAACCGCGTCTGGGTTGCAAAGGAACCATGGGAAAGTAAAATTGAATATTTCGCACCATGCGGTAAAGCTGCACAAAGACTAAAAGCGTACGGCGTTCAAGACGAAAAAATTTTCACTACCGGTTTCCCTTTACCAATTGAATTACTTGGAGATAGAGATTTAACAATATTGAAAGCTGACCTTGCTCAAAGATTAGATTACCTGGATCCTGAAAATATATTCTGGCGGAGACATAAAAGGAACGTAAAACACTTTTTGGGGAAAGAAAATTGTATTCCACGAAAAGATAGAAAACTTACAATAACATATGCCGTTGGCGGAGCCGGTGCACAAAAAGAGATTGGTGAAAAAATTGCACTTAGTCTGAAGACTAAGATACTTAATGATGAGGTAAAACTTGTCTTGGTTGCGGGAATAAGAAAGGAAGTGAAAGATTTTTTTGACTCGGTAAAAGAGAAGATCACTAATGATGATTCTAAAATTGAAATTGTATATGCCGAAACGTTGTACGAATACTTTGATAAATTTAATGGAATACTAAAGTACACCGATGTTCTCTGGACGAAACCAAGCGAGTTGTCATTTTATTGTGCATTAGGAATTCCTATCATCATTGCCCCGCCCATCGGTTCACAAGAAAAGTTTAATGCGAAATGGTTATATGAAGTTCAAGCCGGTATTAAACAAGAGAATCCCGATTACACCGATCAATGGCTCTTTGAATCATTAAACAAAGGAAGATTAGCCGAAGCTGCGTGGTCTGGATTTTTGAAGGCAAGAAAATTAGGCACATTTAAAATTTTAGAAATATTAGAGACAGGTAAACTGATCTCTGAAAAATCCCCCGTTATGAGATAAAATTGGACACAACTCTTAACAATAAAAGGAAATTCCTTTTCATTTATTTGAAAACCGGTGGAGGTCACCTTGCACCGGCAAGATCATTGTCAAAGTACCTTGAAAAACACAACAAAGAAGAAGTCGAGGTAATTCTTGTTGATGGATTTGAAAAAACAAAAAGATACGCACGCTCAATTGTTGAAGATGGGTACCGGATTCTACAGAGTAAATTCAAATGGCTTTATGAATTAATTTACGCTATCCATAAAGTTAGAATCATTTCAGAGATTAGTTCATATTTAGCTTCTATTCAGATGGAAAAATATTTATCTGAAATAATCCAAAAAGAAAAACCTGAAAAGATAGTACTCTTCCATTTCTTTGCCATCAAACCGGTATATAAAATAATTAAAGAATTAAATCTGAATATCCCCGTAATCACTATTGTAACAGATCCTTATATTGCTCCACCATTATGGTTCTTGAATAAGAATCAAAATTTTATTTTATTCAGCCAAGAACTGAAGGATCATTGTATTAAGAAGGGAATTGACTCAAAGAATATTAAAGTATTCGATTTTGTTCTTGATGAGAAATATTCTAAGGTTGCGACGCAAGATGAGATTCTATCTTATAAAATGAAATTCGGCTTTCAAAAAGAAAAAATCTTGCTGATTCTGGGTGGAGGTGACGGCATTCCAAAAGGGATTCAAATACTGAAAAGTATTCTAAAATTAAATAGTGATTTCGAAATTGCCGTTGTATGCGGCAAGAATAAAGAGTTCTATGAACAAGCCAAAAAACTTATTATTCATGATAAATATGATAATCTAAAAATTTATGGCTTTGTTGATTTTATTTATGAATTGATCAGTATATCGGATGTTGTTATTTCAAAATGTGGTGCATCAACATTTATGGAATTATTAATCTCCGGGAAAATTCAAATAGTTAACAGTTACCTTTGGGAACAGGAAAAAGGGAATGTTGATTTCTTGATAAGGAATAATCTTGGTATTTACGAAAAGAGAATCAGCAAGCTTCCAGCAATAATAAATCAATTGTTTACCGACCCTAAAATTTTGCAGCAGTATAAAAAGAACATTGCTAATTTTAACTTTGAAAACGGTATTGCAAAGGTTGCATCATTCTTGCTGGATCATTAAGAATTACATTAGGGTGGTTCTAAAAACTTCAATATCCTCTGCGGACTTTGCGTATTCTTTGCATTCTCTGTGTTAAATTTTTAAAAAAGATAATTTTTAGAACCACCCATAATCAGCCGGCTAAGGAAACAACTAATTTTTCTTGTGCAGCAATGTTTTTAGATTTCGGAGTTGGCGTGGATATTTCTGCGGTGATTTCAAACGGAAAAGCATCTATTAAAAACAAACTTGCCTCATCTTTAAGATTATTATCTACAGAACCACCGGAATTAACAAATCTTATTCCTTCTCTAAAATACTCTTTCATTCCATGGCTATGACCGTGCAGTACAAGTTTTACATTACTTTCCAAGAACAATTTCAAGAGTTTCTTTTTACCACGCAATTTCATTGTATAATTTTCAATCTTATTCCACATTGTACCTTCCGAACTGTGTGATGTAACATTCTTAGGATAAAAATGGTGATGAGTTAAAATGATCTTAACTTTTTCTTTGAACTCATTTTTGGTAAGAATTGCCTTTAGAAATTGCCTTTGTATTTTTGAGACATGTCCATTGGAGGCAAACGGATTTTTAAACCGCGAATACTCGGCGTTGGAATTTAATCCGACAAGAAGAACATCCTTAAATTCTTTTGCAAACGGGAAGAATAATTCATCATGAGGACGTATTGTATTCTCAAATAGCTCTTTGAAGTGATCAATAAACTTTGCAACCTTTTCATTGTAATTTGTATTCATGCATTTTGTAGGAAAGTTTAAAACATCTTGGGCAGTTTGTGGACCACCAAAAATATCATGATTGCCAATGACAATTGTTGTCT
>CAYTUV010000075.1:0-8957 GCA_964441505.1 uncultured Melioribacter sp.
AAACCGATTCATAGTTTTCCCGTAATTCAGTTAGAGATTATGTTAGTTATTTGTTCAGATTTACAGATTGATTCTTTAAAATTTTCTTTGATTAATTTTTGGGGAATTACAATGGTCATCTGGTACGGAAACTTCGTTTTCAGAATGGATTCTCTCTAATTGAGTTCAAAAGTAATTATCTAATGAATATCAGCCTTTCGTTTTAAGATATCTTGTTGTCACTGCCTGGGGTCAATCAAATTCGGATATATTTTCACTTCTCGGGCGGAAAAGTATGGTTTTTAACATTAATTACCAAACAAAATTACACCCCAACTAGTCGTCACTGAAAAAGCCGTTATCTAGCCGAACAATGAGAAATTGTTTATTTAGTTTCATGGATAGGAGAAAATATTTTTCTGTAATTCGATTTTCCAACCGTTTCAAAATTGGCAATAAGAGAAAACTGCATAGAGTTTTCTTAGGTCTTCAACTTCTTTGTCATTTTTCTTGCACGGTGCTTGGCGTGGGCATAGTTGGCTTGTTTCGTCAAGGCTGTCCTGCATACAAACTTGTAACTCTGTCTTAGGGTGATCTCTCTTTTATTTGCATGCTCTACTAATACTTCCAACATCTTATTATACAGTTTTGCATCGGTTGGAAAACTGACCGCTTTCTCTTCTACTGGTGTATCTACATTTAGTTGTCCAAAATCTTTTCCTTTTAGTGCTTTGCTATGGTTTGCGCTGCTTACGGTTTCTTTCAATAGTTCTTCTATCGTTTCTTTACCCAGCCTTTCTCTGAATCTTGTCATACTACTTGAATCTATCGGTTAAATGTGCTCAAAGTATTCGTTCCCGCGTGTCTCTTTGCCCGGAGCCCCCATTTTCTCTATGTAGTTAACCAACAATTTCTCTTCCAGCTTTTTCCAGTTGAGCGTCTCTGATAATCTTACCTATGGATCTGTTTTGTTAATGATTTCTTCTAACCGTACTTTGAAGATTTCTAGAGTCTTTTGCCCCTTCCTTGGTCTCATTTTCTGCAAGCTTTCCTTGTTGTTTTTTATTTCTCTTGCAAATCTAAATCTCCTTTTTCTTCTTTTCTGCTAATCTTTATTGAAGTTACTTATTTTTTTCAGCAACGACTGATTACGAAATACTTTGGCATTTATTTCCTCTAACCAATCCGGAATAACCATCTTCAAAAGGAATGTGAAGATCAAAAAAGTTAATAATGGAAATAAGTTAATCAATAGGGTGAGTGTAGCATCTGAAAATTTTATAAACGAAAAAATATACGGTAAAACAACAATCAGACAAAAAGTTGTTATCCATCCAAACTTCTTTAATCTGAACAAAACGAAGACCATATATGGAGAGAAAAGCAGGATTACAATTTTTAAAATAAAAAATCCGATGCCGGTAAAGAATGAAAGCGAGAGCAGCAAATAAGCGGGTATCTCAATTCTAAGGATGGATTGAATTTTTTCCAGATGAAATTTTATCGTAAGAAGGTTACTCAATTTATTTATTGATTTGTTGAAAATAATCTAACGTTAATTTGAGTCCCTCTTCCCTGTTGACTTTTGGCTCCCAGTCTAATATTGCTCTTGCGCGTGAAATATCAGGTTGGCGAATTTTTGGATCATCAATCGGTAAATCCTGGTGAATGATTTTGCTTTTCGAATTGGTAAGACGAATTACTTCTTTTGCAAAATCTTCTATTGTAATTTCATGCGGATTGCCAATGTTAACGGGCATGGTTTCAGCTGACAGAAGCAATTTAAAAATTCCATCTATCAGATCACTTACATAGCAAAAACTTCTGGTCTGAGAACCATCCCCGAATACGGTAATATCCTCCCCTTTAAGTGCCTGAGAGATGAATGCGGGTAACGCACGTCCATCATCCAAACGCATTCTGGTTCCATAAGTATTGAAGATTCTAACAATCCTGGTATCGAGTCCATGATAGCGGTGATAAGCCATCACCAGAGCCTCTGCGAAACGCTTGGCTTCGTCATAGACTCCTCTCGGACCAACGGGATTTACATTCCCCCAGTATTCTTCATCCTGCGGATGTATCAGCGGATCTCCGTAAACCTCAGAAGTTGATGCAAGTAAAAATGTTGCACCTTTTTCTTTGGCAAGTCCTAATGCCTTGTGTGTTCCTAAAGAACCAACTTTCAAAGTCTGAATAGGATATTTCAAATAATCAACTGGACTGGCAGGAGAAGCAAAATGTAAAACATAATTTACTTCGCCTGGAACATGAATATAATTTGTAACATCCAGCTTGATGAACTGAAAATTTTCATTTGGGATGAGATGTTCAATATTTTCTAATCTTCCGGTAAGAAGGTTATCCAAGCAGATAACCTTCATCCCTTCTAAAACTAATTTATCGCAGAGATGTGAACCAAGAAAACCAGCCCCGCCGGTTACAACAGCCGTTTTATTTTTCATCAGATTAAACGCTTATTTTGTTTTTCTTGGCCCCGTTGGTAGGTCTCGAATAATAATAATAGTACTTGTAATATGAACCGTAACCGCTACGGTAGGTAAAGTTATTCAATACTACTCCCAGGAACGAGGAGCGTTCATGATTAATTAACTGAACTGCCTTTTCCATTAATTCCATTTCTGTGTTGTTTGCTGATACAACTAATATAGTTCCATCAACAATACTCGATATAATTTCAGAATCTGTTACTGCTATAACAGGGGGTGAATCTATTATCACATAATCATATTCACTTTTTAGTTTTTCAAGAAACGATTCCATCTGTGTTGAGCCCAAAATTTCAGATGGATTTGGAGGAATTGTTCCGGCAGTAATGAAATCGAGATTATTGATTATTGATTTTCTGAGAATTTCATCAAAGGTAGCCTGCCCAAAAAAGTAATCTGTAAAACCGGGGAATCTCTTTTGATTAAATGCAGAATGGATTCTTGGTTTTCTTAAATCCGCATCAATCAGAATTGTCTTAAAATTTGCCTGAGCAAAACTACCTGCTAAGTTGATACAAGTTGTAGTTTTACCTTCCTGAGAGGTCGGTGAAGTTACGAGTAGAGTTTTAAGCGATTCTTTATCAATTTTGGAAAATTTTATTCTTGTTCTAAGAGCGCGGTATGCTTCGCTTGCACTGGCATCCGGTTTTTTTGCAACAATAAATTCAAAATCCTTATTGCCGGATTCCATTCCTTCAATCTGCGGAATCCACGAGAGTATATTAATATTTTTATTAGAAATATCTTCGGGGGTCTTTACTGTGTTATCCAGATAATTCCGTATAAAAGCGAAACCGATTCCCATACCAATTCCAAGAAAAACTCCGATGATCACAATCAATATTCTGTTTGGTTTTGCCGGACTTGATGCAACCAACCCCGCATCAATTATCAAGGCGTTGCCCGGAACAGATTGTTCATTAATAATTGCCTCTTGATATCTCTCTTCAACCTGAAGATATAATTTCTCGTAGGCCGATTGTTCTCTTTGTAATCTTGCCAAATCGATAGTGCTTGTAGGAAGTGTATTCATTTTTTTATCGTAATCGCCGACTATCTCATTTAATTTTTTGTATGAAGCCATAAGCGATTGGTACTTAATTTCCTCGTCGAGTACTTTTCTTGTTAGATCTTTAATCTCTTCAGGAGTAGAGGCAAGTACACCGGCACGAAAAACCGAGAGTTGATTGTTAAGTTTATCTTTCAGTTCATTGATTTTAGTATCAAAATCTTTCACCATTCTTTGGGAATTCGGACTCTGGCTTGCGATAGCTCTATCCCTTTGAATCCTTTGATCACCAATCTGTTCCTGTAATTTTTTTATGTAAGGTTCAGTCGCTAAATTTTCAATATAATCTGTCAGGTTAGGATCCCGCTTCTTTAATTCATCCTTATAGTTATTGAGAGATTTCTCAGTCATCGAAAGATCGATTTTTGCAGCATTCATCTTTGCCTGAAAATCAGAGGATTGCTCAATCAATACTTTTGCCTGTTCGGGCAATTGAACTATTCCCCGTTGTTCCTGAAAACTCTTCATCGTTTCTTCAACAGTTCCAACTTGTGCTAATTTTTCGTCTCTCTGTTGAGCAAGAAAATTCTTTATGACTGTTAACTGTTGTCGATTGTAGGATAGATTAATTTCCTTATAGGCTGATGCATAGCTGTTGGCAATGACGGAGGCTTCATAAGGTGAAGTTGATTCGACAGAGATTTCGAGAATATCCAACCCGCGTTTTTGATCAATTGACACCTTGGATTTTAACATCCCAACAATAGTCGCAATAGATTTTAACTTTTGACTTCCCGATTTGGAACTCGCGGTTTCGTCTATGATAAGCGCAAATTTTTTCTTATCAGCACTTGTTTTGAAACTGTCAATTAGAGACTGACTTACTCTCTCTCGTAAATGATAGCTTTTAAGAATTTCCATTTCATTTGCTATGAAGCGGTCACTGCCAAAATCTTGGAACTCAGGCATAAGCGAACCGGAAAGAATGCTTCCTGAGGGTTTGGATAACTTAAGAACAGTGGTTGATTTGTAAATATCGGGTGCATTAATGGCATAGATAAGAGATACTAATAATCCGGTCAGACTTATTAATAATATTGGAATGAAATTTAATCGAACCAGATTGATATAATCACGGAGCGTATGAGATTCCTGAGCAAATGAATTACTCGGTTGATTTGCGTTCACAATTACTCCTATTAATTTCTAACAATATTTAAGACTAAAATCGATAATGAGATTAAAACACTGAAGATCGACATCCAAATACTAAAGTGATCTCTAAAATATAAACGTGGTTCACCTGGAATGACTAGCACATCGCCGGCTTCTAACTTAGGAATCTTCCGATATCTTGATTCCAGCCTGGATTCATAGACCAGATCATTGTAATTAAATCTGATCATTGATTGTGTTGAGTCTGAGTTAACACGGTAAATTCTTAAATCCTCTAGGTCGGCTGCATCGGTTGGGCCGCCCGCATAAGAGAGAAGATCAATTGCTGTTGTATAGATAGGGACCTTATATCTTCCCGGATATTTAACCCAACCCCAGACTGAAACATTCACATTTATCGCTTCAGGATCGGAATAATTAAAATACCCACCCTGTGTATACCGTCCTAAGCCCATAACATCTGCACCGAGTTCGTAATCTTTTACCTGGGCGGAAAGTGATACAAATCCTAAAACTAAAAAGAAGATTATTTGGACCGCAAATTTCATAAAAATTTGTCCTTTTAAAAATTAATTGTCGGTAAGCAATTGAGATATCTTAAACGAAGATATAAAACTTCCTATAAATCCCAAAGAGATACCTATCACAGGAATCAGCAAATTTACAATCTGAACCTGCATAATAAAATTAATGCTATTAAAAACCTTAGTCAATAAAATCAAAGTAATGTTGTAAAGCATAAGTGTAAACAGGGATGAAATAATTCCTATCAGAAGACCATTAAGTATGATGGGTATCTTCATGGTACTGATCTTTGCACCTACCAATTTCATTGTGAGATAGAGGTTCCGGTTTCCGAACATCTGAATTTTATTATTGCTATAGACAAGATAGATCGATAAAAGTATTAATGTGAACGACAAGAGATATATGAACACTCTGAATGATTTGATAAGATTAAGGATGCGGATCACTGTCTTATAATCATATACCACATCATTAACACCGCTAATTTTTTTGAATTGATCAGAATACTGCTCAATATTTTTCTCGTTAAGAGGATCCGGCTGAAATTTTACTATCAAAGAACTTGGCAGAGGATTTTGCTCTATCACTTTACGGAAATCCTCTCCAGTTTCGCTTAGAAACTTTTTTATTGCTTCAGATTTACTCACATAATCAACAGATAGTACACCGGACACTTTCCGAATTTGATCTTCAATTGAATGAATTTCACCTTCACCTAGCGAATCCTCCAAATACACATTTACCTCAATGGTGCGTTTTATCTGATTGCTCAGTGTATTGGCACTGAAGATCAGGAAACATGAAACTGTGGTAAGCAGAACGGCGATTGTAGTAATTGTAATAGTTATTATTGTAGCCAGGGATGACCGCCTGAATATTCTCAAAGCTTCTTTTAGGTAAAAAATTATCATAAGACCTTAGAAATTAGATTCATCAATCCAACGGAGGATTTTCCATTTATTGTTCTCTTTTGCCAGAGTTAAATTTACTCTTCCATCAATATAAATAATATCGGTGGGATTAAAAGTAATTGTCAGATTAAAACTTCTTACAATATGTGAGGAATCCCCGGAGATCGAATTAATATTATTCCAGACTAGATCTAATCTCTGAGAGTTCTGGAACAAACCGCTGCAGGTTGTCATTTCCTGTTCTCTACCCCACGACTCATCTTTTCCAGCATCATAATCTCTGAAACTAAAAGTAAAATCCTTATGAATTATTTTGCTGTAGATGAGAGTATCTTTAAATGTATACGCATATTGAAAATTTTGGAAAACACCGTCAACATTTAGTTGATCGCTAATCAGTCCCTTTGCTTCCCCGAGTGTTTCATCAATTCTGGGTGCGAACGGATTAACACAACTGATAAGAACAATTAAGACAAATCCGAAGGCAAAATATTTTTTAATAAAGCCTCCCTTTCAAATCGCTCCAACTTAATGAATTTCCCATGGCAAAATCACGCCATTCTACAATTACCCATTGTGACGGATTTCTTTTATCCAGAAATATTTTGAACTCGCTTCTTCCTTTATAAATTCCGTTGATATTCTGGTCATTTGCCGCGAGAGATAGAACATAATCGAACTGGTAAACAGCACTATCACCGAACTGTGTAGTAGTAATTTTTGAGATTCCAAGTGAGATTGAGTTTCCCGTCTTTGACCGTGATTTCAGATTAACGAAGTTCTGTTTCTCCAGATCCAGATTCCAATTGTTCAGGATTGGATACTGGGTGGTGGAAGAGAAAAATTTGAATTCTTTTTGAAGGAATAATGGATCGACAAAACATTGCATATAGTTCTCGACAACCTTTTCCTCGATGGATGATTTCAAGTTGCTGAATAAAATATCCGGAGAAGTTGCAGGTATATTATTACTTGCCAGCGTATCAGGTTTTTCCGGATCGCGTGTTGTCAACAGATCGCAAGAAGCTATACTCATTATCAAGAAAGCACAAATGATCTTTTTCATTTTTGAAAAAATAAAATTAGTCTTTGCGATTTATCTACATCGAAAATTGAACCGTCGTAATCGCCAAATTCCTTGCACCAATTAAATCCAATTTTCTCAAACTCAGAGACGATCTTTTCCTTTGAATAAAGTTGAACCGATTCAGCATATGAATTTTTTGTTAAGCCGTTTTGTATTGTTATCTGTTTTACTACCCTGTCCACCTGAATTCTTCTTTGTTCTGTCACCTTTTTATTTTCAAATTCTCTAACAGTTTCAAGTATTAAATTATTCCGGATATAATTTGAATTAAGAAAATCGAGTACATAAAAACCATTATCATTCAACATGTGATATGCTGATCTGACAAAACTAAAATTCTCTTCATCGCTCAGAAAATAGCCAAAACTTGTAAATAAATTTAGAATTAAGTCGAATTTTTTATTCAGAGAAATCTTCCGTAGATCTCCGCAAAACAGATCTACAACAACTTTCTTCTTAAAGGCATCTTGTTTTGCAACCCGGAGAAGAGATTTACTTAAATCGAAACCAACAACATGATATCCTCTGGAAACAAGATTTATAGCATGCCTCCCCGCTCCGCAGGCCGCATCCAAAACAGAAGCATTTTTAACAGGATTTGTTTCAATCAGTATTAAATCTAAAAGGTTATCGGCGTCTTCATCATCTCTGTGCGGATATAAATTCAGATATTCATCAGAGCTGAACCAGTCTTTATACCATTCTTTCATTGTATTGAAATTCTTCCGATGAATGCCCGGCCGATAGTCGCAGAATCGGCATACTCCAGATCACCGCCGATAGGAAGACCACGCGCAATTCTTGATACTTTTATTGGTAAATTTTTCAATGTGTTCATTAGGTAAACGGAAGTAGCGTCTCCTTCAGAATTAGGATTGAGAGCCAATATTATCTCGGTGGTCTCATTCGATTGCAGGCGCACAAGTAATTCTCGTATTTTAAGAGAATCCACCATGATACCGGCGAGTGGATTTAAAACTCCGCCTAAGACATGGTATAATCCGTTATACTCATTTGTTTTTTCTATTGCGATGACATCACTCGCATCTTCGACTACGCACATGAGACTTCTATTACGTTTTGTGCTGGAGCAGATTTCACATTTTTCCTCCGTGGAGATATTAAAACAAATCTCGCAGAAGCGAATTTTCTCTTTCAACTCAATTATTGATTTCACCAATGAGTCAACTGTCTGCGCCTCGCTCTTCAATATATGAAGTGCAAGACGTTGCGCGGTTTTATTGCCGATAGATGGAAGTTTGCTTAATTCATCTATAGCTTTTTGTAAAGGTTCTGCTATTAACATTTAGAATCCAGGTATGTTCATTCCGGGAGGGAGCATTCCTTTGGTTACACTCCCCAATTCATCTTCGGCCATTTTTCCTGCCGATTGTAAAGCCTTATTTACGGCAGCAACAACTAAATCTTCGATCATCTCTTTATCGCCGCTTTTTGCAATTTCCTCATCTATTGACAGAGAGACTAATTCCTTTTTACCGTTAGCCGTAGCTTTAACCATTCCTCCGCCACTTTCTTCTGTAACAGTTTTATTTTCCAATTCAGCCTGAACTTTTGCCATATCTGCCTGCATTTTCTGCACTTGCTTCATCATATCGTTCATATTCAATTTCATTAATCCTCCGAGATTAAATTAATTTGCAAAATGCTTTTATTGTGTGAATTTCTTTCATGATTTGTGCCAGCGAAAGTTAGCAAAAAAAAGTTTCACAAGAAATTAAAGAGAGAAAATATTACAT
>CAYTUV010000076.1:0-8910 GCA_964441505.1 uncultured Melioribacter sp.
GGGATTTATCCTTATGGTTTTTCCCTTGTCTTTTATTTTTTATCGGACACTACTGGATATTAATAGTAAAATATTAATAGTAAAAGATTTCTCTTGACAATAGGAAGAACTAAAACTAAGTTAATCTCAGAAATTGATATTGGGATAACTCCCAATATTCATTACTTCTTGAGGGGCGGATCTTGAAACTGACAACTAATAATTAAATATTTCCTTTCCCGTAAACAAGAGATTAGCTTAACAAACAGGAGGGTGGACTATGACGTAGCTAATTTATCTTTGCATTGCTTATAAAACCTTCCCGGCTATTAAAAAAAGGAAGAGTAGAAAAAATTTTATAGCGAGGTGTAAAATGAAAAGAAAAATTTATGTGATGATGATTTCACTGCTTCTTTTATCGGTTACATTTTGTAGCAATAACATTATTGAACCTATACAATATGATCCTGACGCTATGCGTGTTGCCGGCAATTATATTGCAACTACTTTTATTATTCCTACTCCGAATGATGGGTCTTTCGATGTATTAGCAAACGGCGGTATGATAACAGTTGTATTGTCACTAGAATTTGCTGCTAAAGGAAGAATAGTGATTAAAAATTACCCTACTATGCGTGAAGACTGGTCTTATGAAACATTTGATGAAACATTTGAAGGCAGTTATAAAGTAAAAAATGATTCATTACAATTTAAGAATATGGATAATATTCTTTCACACTCGCAATTATTTTTTATAATAAAAGAGAAAAAATTAGAGGGTCAACTTATATCAATTTCTTCAACGATAATTATTCTAGAAAAGGTCAATTGAAAATAGCTTGTGTTTATTTACGATATGTTTGAAAAAAAATAAAAGAATATTTTTAACAAGCACCAAATTTTCGAATAAAAACTTCAAGTAATTATTTCATAACTCAATAGGAGATAAGGACATGAAAGCGATTAGATTCTTCTTAGTATTTATTATTTTATCAAGTAATTATTATAGTCAAGCACAAATTTGCGGAAATCGTAATTCTGAAAACCCAATTATTCCAAATCGATTATACAAATCAACATTATCACGGAGTATACCGGTCTTTTTTCATGTTATTAAAGGGAGTGATGGTACCGGGGATGTTCTTGATAGCCAATTACAAGAACAGATTACTGTGTTGAACTCAGGATTTAGCGGCACTGGCTTTTCATTTTATTCGGCTGGGATAAGTAGGACGGTTAATAATAACTGGCGTAACCTTACTTATTCCGATCCCCCAACACAACAAGAAACTGATATGAAAAATGGACTAGCAGTAGATCCAATACATGCGCTAAATATTTATATTACAAGTACATATGGTTATAAAGGATGGGCAACATATCCTTGGGATTACTATGCAAATTTGAATCCTTCTCTATTTGGTGTGGTAATTAGAACTAATGTCTTACCGGGTGGTAGCGACCCTGATAATAATATTGGAAGGATTACTACTCACGAAGTGGGACATTATTTGGGTTTGTATCATACATTTAATGAATGGAATAAATGTAACGATGCCGATCAGGTTGAAGATACACCTATTCATAAAGAAGCAAACTATGGATGCCCAAGCCCAAATCCCGATACATGTCCAATACAACCAGGCTTAGATCCAATTCATAACTATATGAACTACACAAATGACCCATGCAGAACAGAATTGACAGAGGGGCAAAATTTGCGAATGGATCTAATGGTTCAGGAGTGGAAACCATATCTTGGTGGATCAATAATAAATATTACTAATGACTTAACAATCAACAGCGGGAGCAGTTTGCAATTGCTTGGGAACATAACTGTTAATTTTTCCAGTGGGAAAAAAATAAATGTAAATGGGATTTTTAATAGTAATAACGTTACATATACAAGTAGCAGCACATGGAACGGTATTCAATTCAACAATGGCAGCAGTGGTAATTTGCAGTACTGCACAATTAATAATGCAACAGTTGGTGTTTACTTCTATAACAGTTCATCGCCACAAATAAGATATTGTACATTCGAGTATAACGGTACTGCAATTTCTTGTTATTACTATTCTAGTCCGCAAATTATTTCAAACAGCAATTTCAGGTATAACACAATCGATGGTATAAGATGTAATTCCTATAGTTCTCCAAATCTATTAAGTTATGTTTATCCCGGGTATAATGTAATCAGAAACAATTCGCGTTATGGAGTATATGCATCATATAATTCCAATCCACATCTTTACGGCAGTTCTTATGGCGGTCAAAACAGTATTTATAGCAATTCTTCTTGCGAAGTATTAGCAGAATATAATTGTTACATCGCAGCACAATATAACTGGTGGGGTCAATATCCCCCGAATTACTATAAATTCTGTGAAGGGGAAAGTTCAACAATTAACTGGAGCAATCCATTAACATCTAATCCAAATCCCGGTCGATCGGTTGTACCAACTCCCGGAGATGAGATAAGTTTAATCACTGGAGTCAGATTAAACAAAAAAGATGATGACATTGATTATGCGCTTGACAAACAGAGAGATAAAAAATATGATGAGGCAATACCATTGTTTCTGGAAGTGTTCAAGAGTAATAAAGACGCTCTGTTAGGCAAGTTTGCACTCATTAAAATAGAAGAATGTTTTACACAAGCCGGTAAGAAGGATTTTCTTGAATACTCAAAGAAAGTACTTAGACCGCTAATCAAAACACCGGATGAAACCTTTGTTGTACTGCTTGAGTTGGAAACACACCAGCTTGTAAATGCCGGATCCAACAAGGAGGCAATGGACAATCTTTTCTTGATAAAAGAGAAGTATAATCTAAACGAATACATAGACAAGAATACTTTGTACAGAATTGGTGTGTTTTATGCGGATCTATTCGGTGATAAGAAAAACGCACAGAAATACTTTGACGAATTAAAAACAAAATACCCAAAAGATGACCTTGTAAATAATATTGACCGCTGGCTAAATACAACAGGCGGTGACTTAAAGAACGGAGGCTACATAACTGTTACGCAATCCGGGGAAAACACTTCGGCATCAGAAAAAGGATCCGTTACAGTTGAAAACTATCCAAATCCATTCAACCCAACAACAAGAATAAGTTTTACAATTCCTCAAAAAGTAAATGTAAAGCTAAGAGTGTTTGATCTTCTCGGAAGAGAAATTACAATTCTTGCTGAAGGAGTTTACGAAGCTGGTAAGTATGAAGTACGTTTTGATGCAAGTAATTTACCGAGTGGAGTTTATTTCTATAATCTGCTAACCGGAAACAGTTCAATTACTAAGAAGATGTTATTGATAAAGTAAAACGTGAGACGTGAGACGAGAAACGGAAAGGCGATCAAAATTGGTCGCCTTTCCTGATTTTTGTTCCCCTGCCGTCAAGAGGCTGTGTGATAATTCAATTTTTATGAAAAAATATTTTGATTTCAGCTTAAAAACGAAACCAAAATTCACTTGACCCCCTATTTTAACACAACCTCTCAAGGATTTTCCTAAATGAAGAAAAAAGTTGTCCGGAAATAGTTATATAAAGGAATGGTCATGGACAGCTGGACAAACGGTCTGAGCTGGCAAGTAATCCTCTAAAAAAATTTTTAGAAAACTTCCTCTTCCTGTGGGGAAATGACCAATACCGGGCATTTTGAATAGCGGATTACCTTTTCTGCCACGCTGCCTAGTAATGTGTGAAAAATGCCTGTCCTGCCGTGTGTTGCAATTACAATCATATCACCTTTAACTTCTTCCGAATACTTGATAATTTCTTCGTAATCTACCCCCTGACGGAGAATTTCGACAATCCTGATTGAAGAATCCTCCTTGATCTCATCGGAAACTTCTTTCAGCTGAATCTGTGTCCTGCCGATAAGAGATTTCATCAACTCTTCTTCTGAAATATTCGAATCGCGTTTAGACATGAAAGGGGGATTATTCTCTAGCACATGAATCAGGTGAATGGTTGCATCCATCATCTCCGCCAAATCGCTGGCATATTCAACTGCAGAGAGAGACAGTTTGCTGAAATCCGTAGGGACGATTATGTTTTTAAGATTAAACATGGCACTCGTATGAATTGATAAATTCGATAATTTTTATAAATAAGATTGTAAATCAGAGTAATGTATAATCTATAGAGATTGTACCAGTTGCAGAAAATTATTTTTTTGAGCTCTCGGATTTAATAAATCCTTTGTCCTTAGCATAATCAAACAATTGAACGTAAAGCATCTTTCTGGCCCTGTGCAGCCTTGATCTTACGGTTCCGACCGGAATGTCAACAAAATCTGCGATCTCCTCATATGTGAATCCTTCTATATCATTAAGGATAATAACAGTTCTGAAATCCTCAGGCAGTTCTGCTATGGCTTTGGATACGTCATCATCAAGAAGACTGCTGAAAGCATCCAGCTCGTAATGTCTGGATTCGACTTCGTCGGATTTAATATTTTCGTAAAAATTCTGAACATCGTCGTAATCAACTTTATTCGGCTCTTTCTTCTGCTTGCGGTAGTCGTTTATGAAAGAGTTTTTCAGGATTCTGAAGAGCCAAGCTTTACAGTTGGTGCCGCTTTCGAATTTATCAAAAAACCGGAAAGCCTTCATATAGGTTTCCTGTACTAGATCGTCAGCATCGTCTTCGTCACTTGTCATTCGGAGCGCAAAGTTGTAAACTGCGTCCATATGGGGCACAGCTTCTTTCTCAAATCTCGCATAACGGCTTTTCAGTTCTTTATCGGTCAATCTGTTCTTAATTGCGCGCATTAATAACTTTCATAAAAGGTAAATTCTTTCCGAATAAAATTAACCAATTGCCCGTTCATTTAATATCGTTTTAATTCTCTCTAATTCTGTAAAAAATCCGTTTTCCACCTTCAATTCAATATTTTCTTTCAGGTTGAAGTCCGCAGGCTCATCCACGGCAAGTTTGATTGTCGAAGAAACCTGGTACCCTCTAAAATCATATTCCTCAATTCCATGAAAGATAGAGAGGTCGCCAAGTTCGGCTATAGTTCCTTTGTAGTAAAAATTCTGAGTAGCCGGATCCCAACATTTCTTTCTATTAATGCCGATATCAATTTTGAATTTTCTTCCGGCGTGTAATAATATTACATTCCTCAGAAGCAGATCAAAAAGAAGCTGTTCATTTTCCGGTATTGCAAAATATTTTGTGTAAACTTTCTTCTCAAACTCTCTCTCTGCAATTGATCTGAAGGCTGAGAGCAATGCAATAAAATTCAGCTTACGGACAAATTCTTTATCAGGGTCATCTTTCTGAAAACCGGATTCGATAAGAATTGAGCTGATACCGGTTTTGGTAAAATTATCCCCGAATGCTCTTGGTTCGTGATCATCGTTATATCGGGCAATCTGGCCTGGAATAAAATTGCTGAGAGCATCATAAATGCTGAGTATAACCTGCATACTCTTTTCGCGTGTATAGTTTATACTTTTTACATAATCCGTAGGAGGCGCGAGCAAAGAAATTGTAGAGTGATTATTGGTTCTTCCGGCTGTGTAATAACTGTTCTGATCGTGCAGATTGAAACCAAAATCCGGTTCTATTTTATTTGCATAATCCCAAAGAATTTTTGACTCATCTGATTCAAGCCGCAGCGCATCGCGGTTGATATCTATATTGAATGCATTCTCTCGCTGAAATAATTCAGCGCCATCCGGATTAACCAGGGGCATAAAATGAAAAGTAATATTATCAAGCAACCGTCTCCGGAATTCGTTAAACGAATCATCCGACGCGAAAAAATTTAACAGATCGAATAATGCCGCTGTTGCTGTGGCTTCATCACCGTGCATCTGCGACCACGCAAATATTTTTGTTTTTCCGGATCCGAATGAAATTGAATGGATTGGTCTGCCTTCAACAGATGTGCCCAGTAAATCAATACGGAATAATTTATTAGCCGCAATTTGTTCTATGATCTTTGCGGTTTCATGTTGAATTATCCTTCCGCTGCTTAAACTGTTCTCTCGGAAACTTCCGTAGCCTTCAAATAATTGGTTGAAATCCAAAATCTACTCCGTATTTTATAGTCGTTAATTTTTTACGTAATTGTTTTCACACTCAGATAAATCCAGATCTGGTTCTGGACTGAATTTTATTCAGACAAACTTCTGAAAAATATAAATGGGACGCAGATTTTTTTCTTACGTCGATAATTCAAAACAATTATTTTTTGATAAAATCTAATAAATGGAGAAAATTTGGCAACCGATACTTTAAATTTAGGCTCTCCTGCACCCGATTTTACATTACCCGCTACCGATGGAAACACTTATTCATTGGAATCATTTACTGACAGTATAGGATTGGTAGTGATTTTCAGCTGTAATCATTGCCCCTATGTTCAGGCATACGAAGATAGAATCATAGAAATTCAGAAAGAATATGCCGGGGAAGTGCAGATAGTCGCAGTTAGCTCAAATGAAGATAATAATTATCCGGAAGACTCTTTCGAAAAGATGAAAGAGCGCGCGCTGTTTAAGAAATTCAACTTCCCCTATCTGCACGATGAAACTCAGTCGGTTGCTAAAGATTACGGCGCAACGCACACACCGGAGGTATTTCTTTTTGATTCACAGAGGAAACTGGTTTTTCATGGAAAGATAGATAATAACTGGCAGGAACCGGAAAACGCAAAGAGTAAATACCTCCGTAACGCTATCGATGAATTACTTGCCGGCAAGCCGGTATCGGTGCCGGAGACATTCACAATCGGCTGCACCATTAAATGGAAAAAATGATATTGATATTATTGATCACTCAACTTACCAGATAACATTTTATGTTCTACTATCTGAAGGAGTCGCGTCAGACTGAGCGAAGTCGAAGTCGGGGATCGGGGACGATCAATTGTGCTGCAGTATTAATCATCCTTCTTCCAAATACGTCATCTGGGGAAGATTGGCATTCGGGTCCTGCCGCAGGGCTTCTGAATGGACTCTATTTATAAATTCTTTTACGTGATTCAGATCGGTTGTATGGAAAAGAAAAAGAATTTCATCCGTATCATCAGCATTTTGCCAGATATGGTCTAGAAATAATCCTTCCTTGGAATGCTCGGTAGCATCTCTCATCAGGATATCTTTTATTATTCCCAGTTTTACATTTCTCAGTCGTGCAAGCATATGAGCCATTTTGTTTTATTCCTTTTTATCAATTTGAGTTATTTTTTTTCTGTAGCCTGTAGTGACATTTCCGCATGTTTCCAGCGGGAATCAACAAATGGATACTCGATAAAACCATTCGAGTATGACGGCTGATCTTGTTAATACAATAAATAATTTTTTTACTTCAGCGTTTCAAAAAATTAAAATAGTTTACGCGTAAATGCACCGATATAAGAACCGGCGAATGCTATCGCCAGCGCAACTGCCGATCCGTAATTTTGATTGAGTATGATATTAAAAAGGGGAACCCAGATTCCAAATGCAATTGCCCAGACCCAGGCTTGTGGTGGCATTGTAAATCCTAATACCGCAGAGCCTATTAAAACAATCATCACTGTTATTCCAGTGTCATCCCAGTTAGGACGTATATCCATCCAACCGATAGAAACACCGATTACTATCGCAGCCGTGAGTAAGATCTGAAATTTATATTTCATCTTTTATTTATTCTCATTTTTTTTGCGGTGGAATATCTTCGAACCGCACATTCTGGATTGCATACGATTCAAAGTCCTTGTAATCGAAATGCCACCATTCATATTTGAAAACCATGAATCCCTCTGCCTCCATTGTTGACCGCAATAGATCGCGGAGTCTCCTCTCTTCGTAGGTTCCCCCTTTGTAGTCCGGATAAGCGAGTTCGGACATCTCATCATACTGACTCGGCATCTTTACAGTCTTTCTGGTTTTAAGATCGTAAAGAGTAAGATCAACTGCACAACCGCGGTTATGTCTCGAACCTTTCGAAGGGTCTGCAACAAAATCCCGGAGTTTCTCGGGAGTTGCATCCCAGAAAACTTTTGTTATATACCATGGACGGTATGCGTCGTGTATGAGAAGTCCGTAACCCAGCGATTTTAATTTCTGATTAGCCCGTACAACCGCTTCCGCGGCGGGGCGCTGTAAAAATGCTCTCGCCTGACTGTATAACGGCGTGCTCAGAAAATTATTTTTCGTAGCGTAACGTATATCCGTGTGAATTGTTGAATCAATAGTTATTACTTCTGTAAGATCGGTTTCTTTGAATGTACCTTTTTCAACGGGAGGACTATTCTGAAGTGCTTTTTTTATCAGTTCATCAACAGGACGGACGGGAAAGATGCGGAAGACTTCCGTACCCGCGCATCCCAAAATAAAAAGCAGAAGGATAAGATGTCTTCGCATTAAAATTTTCTCTTCTTATTTATCCGCAAAGTAGTTACTTGCCGTGTTGGTGTCAAGATGTAAAAAAGCTGCCGGAAAGAAGTTTCCGGCAGAGAGAGCATTAATAAATTAGAACGGAGGCTGTACCAGGTTGATGAGATTTCCACAGGTATCCTCAAATGTTACTGCTGTAATCGGACCCATGCTTTTCGGTTCTCCGCGGAACACAACGCCGAGTTCTTTAAGACGCTTATATTCTGTCTCAATATCCTTAGTGATAAATGCAGTTGCAGGAATACCGGCATCAAAGAGAGCCTTTTGATAAGACCGTGCTGGTTGAAAGCCCATTGGTTCGAGCACCATTTCAACGCCCTCTATACCTTCCGGCGAAATTACTGTAAGCCAGCGGTACTTTCCCATGGGAATATCCGCCATCTTCTTAAAACCAACTACGTTTGTGTAGAAGAGAAGTGCCTCATCCTGATTGTTAACCATTACAGACATAAATTTGATTTGCATAATTACCTCTTCTAATCGCTACGGGGTAAGTTCCCCGCCGCTTGCGGCGTAGAAACATTATCTT
>CAYTUV010000077.1:0-8693 GCA_964441505.1 uncultured Melioribacter sp.
GATGATGAAACAACAGTCTATGAAGGAGTTTACAATGGTACTCTGCAAAATAGAAAAACAACTTCGCTTCGTTACATTTCACGGTCACTTCAATCAACCCAATTAATTGGCGAACACTTTTTTGGAATAATGAATGGTCTTAATGTTGACTGGAATATCAACTACTCTAAATCTAAAAGAAATGAACCGGATGCAAGACGCTATATATATTCAAACGATATGTTCTCACCGGACGACCCGATGCAGTTTTTATTGGATCAATCTTTAACAACAAGATATTTTGGAAATCTTGATGATAAAATTCTTGGTACTAACTGGAATATTAAGGTAAAGCCATTTGATAATACTTCAATGCCGACAATTAAGTTTGGTTACGCTTTTGATAAGAAAGATCGAAATTTTAATGCCCGTGTTTTTGGATTTAGAAATGGTTCCGGCGGTAATTTTGTTCAAGAGCAACAGATTTTATTACAAGATGTAAATCAAATTTTTTCACCTGAAAACATAACCCCTTCTTTTATTGAGATTGTAGAGATCACTCAACCTACAGATAGTTACCTCTCCGAACAAACAATAAATGCCGCTTACTTAATGACTGATTTTTCTTTATTCAAAAAGATAAAAATAATAACAGGTGTTCGTTTAGAAAATGCTGTTCAAAAAATGAACTCAAAATCTAGAACTGGTGAACCGATTAATGTCGAAAGTAATTTTAATGATCTTTTCCCAAGTGTAAATATTGCTTACCAGTATAATGACAAATTGAACCTAAGGTTAGCTTACAGCAAAACAGTTGCCCGGCCGGAATTTAGAGAACTTGCAACATTTACCTATTTCGATTTCGTTTCAAACGAACTGGTCCAGGGTAATCCAAATTTGATTAGAAGCGTAATTACAAATTACGATGTAAGGTTAGAATACTATCCTGCACCACGCGAATTATACGCAATCAGTGGGTTTTATAAACAGTTTCAAAATCCTATTGAGCAAATACTGCTAGCCTCCTCTGCTTTTGAACCAATCCGTTCTTTTGAAAATGCAAAGGGTGCAAATAATTATGGAGTAGAATTTGAGTTAAGAAAAACTCTTGGCTTCATATCTTCATTTTTTAATGACTTTATGATGATCGGAAATCTAAGCATCATTAAATCCAATATTGAATTGGAAGATAGAGGATTTCAATCTGCATCCCGTCCGCTCCAGGGTCAGGCTGATTTCATTTTGAACTTAGGTCTCTATTGGGAAACTATTGATAGTGATTTATCTGCCTCGCTTATTTACAATAAAGTTGGAGATAGAATTGCTAAGGTAGGTTTCGGTGGTTTAGGTGATGTAGTTGAGTTGGCAAGAGATCAAGTTGATCTCTCATTCTCAAAAAAATTATGGAGTAACTTAACTATTAAGATCGTAGCAAAGGACCTTCTTGCTAAGGATATTAAATTCATTCAGAAAACACCGGATGGTAATAAGCCCTCCGAAATTACAAAGAGAGGTCAAAACATTTCAGTCGGTCTAAGTTTTCAATTTTAATAAAGCTAGAGAATTTGGAATTAAGAATTAATGAAAAGAATTAAATCAATTATTAATCAAACGGAGGTACAATGAAGAAGTATTTTATCCTTTTTACATTAATAATGTTTGTTAACATTATTAATGCACAAGATGTAGCCGTGACAGGTAATATTACCACAAATACTACACTTACTTCAGATAAGTCTTATCTCTTGAAAGGTATTGTTCGCGTTCAATCTGGCGCAACCTTAACCATCCAAGCCGGTACAAAGATATACGGAGAAAATTCATCACAAGGTTCTTTGGTAGTTAAACCAGGCGGTAAAATAATGGCGGAAGGAACAGCAACTAATCCAATCGTATTCACATCAGAGTTTACAAAAACTGGCGCAACAAGAACACCAACATATGGGGATTGGGGCGGCATTATCATTTTAGGAAAAGCACCAATCAATGTACCTGGCGGAACAGCCGCAATAGAAGGTCCAGGCGATTCATATGGTGGAAATGATGCAGCAGATGACAGCGGTGTAATGAAATATGTAAGAATAGAATATCCGGGCATAGCATACTCACTTAATAATGAGATTAACGGATTAACCTTAGGCGGAGTAGGCAATAAGACAAAGTTGGAATATATTCAAGTAAGTTATTCAGGCGATGATTCATATGAATTCTTTGGCGGAACTGTCAACGCAAAGTATTTGATAGCATACCGTGGCTGGGATGATGATTTCGATACGGATTTCGGTTACAGTGGAAAGTTACAATTCTTGCTTGGCGTCAGAGATCCGCAAATAGCAGATCAATCAGCATCGAATGGATTTGAAAGTGATAATGATGGAAGCGGCTCAACCAATTCACCAAGAACATCCCCAACCTGGTATAACGTAACATTGATTGGCCCGGCGGCAACAAAGACATCAACAATAAATACATTATTCAAAAATGGAATGCACTTAAGAAGATCATCACAGAATAAGATTCACAATGCATTAATAATGGGCTGGCCACAAGGATTATTAATAGATGGCACCAACACAGTAGCAGATATGAAAGCAAGTACAGCAGCGTTTATAAAGCATAGTATAGTATCCGGCTCAACATCAGTAACATTCAAATCAACAGACGCAACATTCCAAACAGAAATGCCGACATGGTTTACAACAAATGGAGGCAGAGCATATGCAGAGAATGCAGAAGTAAAATTAGCGGATGCATTTAATGTAGCAAATCCAAATCCAATGCCTACACAAGGTTCACCAGTATTCACAGGTGGTGCAACACCACCATCAGATGGCTTCTTTGATGCAGCTGCAAATTTTGTTGGTGCTTTTGGAAAAGTAAATTGGGCAGAAGGATGGAGCAGTTTGAAAATTTCACCTCCGGTAAGTGTTAGAGAAAGTAATGATCCAGCTATACCAAGCAGTTTTGAATTGAGTCAAAATTATCCTAATCCGTTTAACCCAACAACAAACATCAAATTTGCATTACCAAATGCAGCAAATGTTAGATTAACTGTTTTTAATATTCTTGGTCAAGAAATCGAAAATTTAGTTAATGGTTATAAGGATGCAGGTACTTATACCATTACTTGGGATGCTTCTAAATTATCGAGCGGTGTTTATATATATCGCTTGGAAGCAGAATCGAATATGATAACAAAGAAATTAACTTTAATGAAATAAGTTTCCCTTTCTTCTCTGATACAAAGTGGGGCGCCTCTCTCTCTGGCGCTCCTTTTTTATTTTTTATTAATAAAGGAGTTAAATGATGAAAAAGTATTTTTTAATAGCAGTAGTTTTATTGGCTACAGTTTCAGTTGGTTTTTATTATCAGAATAATGGAACAATTACTATAAAAGGTTCTGATACAATGGTAATCCTGGTTCAGAGATGGGCTGAAGTATTCATGAAAAAGAATAAAGATGTTGTTATACAGGTAACTGGGGGCGGTTCCGGAACCGGGATTGCAGCTTTAATAAATGGAACAACAGATATCTGTAATGCATCCCGCCCAATGAAGCAAAGCGAAATTGGAAAGCTTAAAGAAAAATATAATTCGACCGGAGTAGAAATTAAAGTTGCTATTGATGGTCTTAGCGTTTATGTGAATAAAGCAAATAAGAAAGTGAACGAACTTACTCTGGCGCAGATTAAAGATATTTATACAGAAAAAATTACAAACTGGAAAGAAGTTGGTGGTACAGATGCTAGAATAATTATGTACGGAAGAGAAAATAGTTCCGGTACCTACGTTTATTTCAAAGAGCATGTACTGGAAAATCAGGATTTCAGTTCCAAAGTTCAAACGTTACCGGGTACAGGAGCTGTAGTAAATGCTGTTAGTAAAGACAAAAATGCAATTGGTTTTGGCGGCGCTGCTTATGCAAAAGGAATTAAAGACATTGCAGTTAAGAAAGATGCGGCTTCAAAGGCGTTTCTGCCGATAAAGAAAAATATTGAGTCCGGTGAGTATCCTATTTCACGATTCCTATATATGTACACCAAAACAAGGCCGGAAGGTACAATCAAAAAGTTCATTGATTGGGCGCTCAGTAAGGAGGGGCAGACGATTGTAGATGAGGTTGGCTATTTCCCCGTTAAAGGTAAATAGTAAATCGAAAGAATTCGCACATGGAAAAATCAACTAAATACATTTTTTATTTGGAGGAGCTATGGAAATCTGGCAGTTAGGACTTCTTAATTCGAGCGAAATAAAAATAAAAGCAAAGAAAAAAGATTTGTTCAAAACAGAAAAGAAATACCTTGCGGTAAAAAAAATTGAAAATGATTTCGAAACTGAAATCTTTATAAATCGCCAAAGCATCGTATGGATTCAGAAAGTATCCAATTCCAAAGAATAATGTTACGTTTTTTCTAGTTACTCGGTGGATATTAAATAGTCGTATATCAGATTATGGTAAAGAAAGTTTATGGATAACTCAGTTGCTAAAATACTTGTGGTTGATGATGAGAAAGATATTGTTGAACTTCTCAAATATAATCTCACCCGATCTGGCTTTAAAGTCATAACTGCTTATGATGGTCAGGAAGCGATGGAAAAACTTTCTCACGAACCGGATTTGATTATTCTGGATGTAATGATGCCGAAGCTAAATGGTTTTGATGTATGCCGCCGGATAAGAAGCATGGAGGAGTATAAAAACGTTCCGATCATTTTTCTAACGGCAAGATCCTCTGAAAGTGACGAAATACATGGACTCGATCTTGGAGCCGACGATTTTATTCAGAAACCGATCTCCATCAATAAAATAATGGCACGGATTAAATCCAATCTTCGTCTTAGTGAGCAGAGTATCGGGCAATCAACAATTAATAAGGATATAGCCATAGGACAGCTTGTTATAAGCAAAGATCGACATCTTGTATTGCTGGCCGACAGGCAGATTCATTTGGCACGTAAGGAATTTGAGATACTACATCTTCTCGCTTCAAACCCGGGTAAAGTATTTAAGAGGGATAGAATTCTTAACAATGTTTGGGGGGAAGATGTTTTTGTTGTTGAAAGAACTGTTGATGTTCATCTTCTAAATATCCGTAAAAAGTTTGGTGAGTATGCCGGACTGATAGAAACAATTAAAGGTGTCGGCTATCGTTTTAAAGACCTCACATGAATTAGAAATTACATCTCGCTTGCTAATTGGCAGTTGAAAGGATATCACTCAGGAGTTTTAACAGCTGATTCTTCTCAAATGGTTTTGCCAGATAACCTGTAAAGCCGCAGTTCAAAAGGTTTTGTTTGTCGAATCCCATTGCATAACCGGTAAGAGCAAATACAGGCGTTTTTTTATAAAGCGGCAGGTTTCTAATCTCAGTTAACGCATCAACTCCATTCATCCCGTCGCCAAGATTTATATCCATCAAAATTGCATCGTATTGTTTTTCTTTGATCAGTCTCAGAGCGGAAACAGCTTCTTCAGCGAGTTCAACATTATAGATATTTTTCAAGTAAAGTTGAGTTAGTTTTCTGTTCAGCTCATTATCCTCGACAACTAAAATGTTCGGAATCTCTTTAATTGTATCCTGAGTATTATCATTATTCATGTCAAATATTAGATCGCTATCTTCATTCGAAGTTTCAGATGTGCAAAGAAATTTCACCGTAAAAGTGCTTCCTTTATGCTTCTCGCTCTGAACAAATACGTTCCCGCTCATTAGCTCGGTCATCCTTTTCACTAATGAAAGTCCCAGTCCCATTCCTTCATGAGATCTTCCCCATCCCTCGCTTTCTTGTTTGAATTCTTGAAAAATTGTTTTGAGATTGTTTTTTGATATTCCTATTCCTGTATCTATTACTTTAATTGCTATGTAGGTTTTGTTACCTTCAATCTCATTGTCAACAATAATTTTAACTCCGCCGGTTTTCGTGAATTTGATAGCGTTATCAATCAAGTTTATCATTATTTGGCTGAATAGTGCTTGGTCTAGATGGAAAGAAACATCAGTTGTGTTAATAATAGTTTCGAAAAATAATCCTTTCATTTCGGCTTCTGGCTGAAATCTCTTCGCAAGTTGCTGTAAGGTATCATTCATGTTCAGTTTTGTTTTATAGATTTCAATTTTATCGGCTTCCAGGCGTGATAATTCGATTATTGAATTCAAGGTTCTTAGCAATCTCTTTCCACTGGTTCGAATATATTGGGCAAGTTGACGATTGTCGGGATTATTCAAATCTTCCTCCAAAAATTCCGCAAATCCTAATATGGCTGTTAATGGAGTTCTAACTTCATGGTTCATATTCGCAAGCAACGTTGCTTTCAATCTATTCGATTCTTCTGCTTCCTCTTTTGCTTTAAGCAGTTCATTCTCTTTTATCTTCCGCTCAGTTAAATCGTGGGCAACCATCAAAATAGAAATACATTTTCCTTCCATACTTAAAATGGGAATTAACGAGGCATCGAAGTAATAATTCTCATTTTGTAGATTCAACATTATTTCTTTGTTTAAGGGCTTTTTGTTTTTCATTAGCCATCTTATTGATCTGTATAAACTGTGCATAATATCGGCGGGAAAGATTTCGTCAATTTTTTTACCAATGCATATTTCTTTGGTAATTCCTCCAATCTTAATAAATTTTTGATTTACAGAAAGAAAACTGAAATTCCTCTCATCATCAACATTGATTAGTGCTAAGGCATCCGAAGTATTCTCATATATCATTGAAAGGATTTTTCCATGGTCATTCAAATTTTGTTCTAACAGGCTATTGAATGGCCCATCGCTGGATAGTTGATGTTTATTAATATTCGATCCATCAATAATCCCGTTACTTAATGTGCTTGAATTATGTTTTGACGTTACCATCATCGCAAACTCCTGGTATAATAACTGTGAAAATGCTGCCTTTACCTAACTCACTCGTTACGGTTATTCCACCGTTATGGTTTTCAACAATCTTTTTGACAATGAATAAACCGAGTCCGGTTGAGGTTTCGTTATTTGTTGGTCTGGCGCTAAGCTTTTGATACTTTCCAAAAATTTTTGTTAAATCTTCCTTTGACAACCCTAATCCTTCATCTTCAACATGAATAATAGCTTTTGAATTCTTTGGAGTAATTCTTATTGTAATTTTACGCTGAAGCGGTGAGTACTTAATTGCATTCGAAACGAGATTTTCAAATACCTCTTTTAGTTTTTGCTTATCGGCCAGAATTATTAATCGCTCAGTCTCTGAAAATAATTCAACAGTTTGCTTCTTCAAGTCAAAAGAATTTTTGAAAGAAATAATAATTGAAGCGATTAGATCGACCAAATCGAATTCGCTTTTTTTTATCTCAAAATCGGTTAAATCGTTAATGGCAGAATTGAGCAGTTCGGAAAACAAATCATTCATACTGTGAGCTTCCGAATTTATGCAACCGGCATATGTTTTCAACTCTTCATTATCGTCTGCCATCTCTTCAATCAATCTGCTAAAACCCAGAATGGCGTTTAGCGGATTTCTCAGATCATGAGCGGCTATGCCAAGAATTTCTTTTTTAAACTCATTTGCTTCCTTTAGTGAACTGAGAGTTAACATATGAACTTGAGTCTGAGCATGAAGAAGCTCGTAAAAGTCAAGAAGTTTTAATTGACCATTTTCATGCTCAACAATAATTGGATCTTGCCTGTATAATTGATTTCTTCTTAATGCATGATTTACGGCCATGAGAATAGATTCATTTTCAGAAATCAACAAAGGATGATCTTCTTTAAGATCTTTGAAAAATGATTCAACAGATCTTCTTGAAAACAATTCAAGCATAAATTCCTTACTCATGATTTCGAAAAATCTAATTTTGGAGCACATTCCAAAGTATTTCCCCTTCTTAAAAACTATAACGCCGGGTATTGTGTCGTTCTTTTCGAATAATTTGAAAATTCCTTTCAATGGTTCATCTGAATCTATTGCTGAGTCGACCAAATGAAGATCTTTTAATTTGGAATCGAGTTTCAACATGGTCTTCCTTTTAAGCTGCTTATTTATCATACATTCCTATTCGAAATATAGAAATGCTATATTAACAATGTGTTAAGCAATTGCTAATTTATTGTTAACATTGGTTTTTGTCACTCACACAACCAGCTTGCACTTTTCTGATATTTATACTCAAAATAATTTGATTGTCGCCCTGAGAGTTTTGGTAAATTATCGCATCTATGAACTAAAATTATTGATATTATCTCAATATTAACTAAGAGTTAAGAAATTGTTAATTCTATAAAGGCGGGTTCTAAAAACTATCTTTTGTAAAAATTTAACGCAGAGAACGCAAAGAATATGCAAAGTCCGCAAAGGATATTGAAGTTTTTAGAACCACCCTAAAATCTTTTCTTAATGATTTGATAACAATTCATTCATATTGCCTTAACATGTGTTATCTAATTTTGTGCAGAAAAATTTAAAAGGATTGTAATGAGGTTTGCGCACATTTCAGATTTGCACCTTTGTACAAAACACAAAAGAGAAAATATTTCGAAAATTAAAAAACTAATTCAGCATGCTCTTGACAACGGTGTGCAGCATTTTGTTATTACCGGGGATATTTCAGATAACGCAGATGAAAAGGATTTTGTCATTTTTAAAGAAATTCTAAAAAAGTTTGATTTACTTAGAAGCGATAAGACAACAATTGTCATTGGCAATCATGATATTTTTGGTGGTCCACAAACTGCCCA
>CAYTUV010000078.1:0-8649 GCA_964441505.1 uncultured Melioribacter sp.
GAAAATTCAACATTGTGAGTAATGTCGGGGTTGCCATATTCTTCAAGCCCTCTTTCAATGGAGATTTGGTTATTCAATCCCCATGTCTTTATGAGATAGTAAGTAATGATCTCAACTATAGTTCCAAGTGCCCGTCCCGCAGCTTTTTTTGAGTCCTTTGCGTAATGAAAAACATTTTCAACTAAGGCTTTCTGAAGTTTGTCTACCGATTCGTATACCATATTTTCCCTAACGTCAAAGATAGTTTTTAAAATGTTACTGTCGTCTTTTTTACAATTACGCCCAGTCCGCAATAAACGAACAATATGGTTGTCGTTCAACTATAGGATGAACCTCAATTCTCATTCACTTTTGCTGAAAAAATACGAAAGTGACTTGCCTACTGCAAGCAGGTTATGTCCTTCCAAATCGTTTATCAAACTCTTCGAGCGGAATTTTTATTACAATCGGTCTGCCGTGCGGACACACGTACGGCATTGAAGTAGCAAAAAGTTTATCAACTAAAATGCGCATCTCATTTTCAGAAAGCTTATCACCTGCCTTTATAGCAGCCTTGCAGGAGTAAGATTTAGCTAGGTTATCCCGCACTTCAAGCTGACTTTGCTGTTCATTCTTTCTGTACTCATGAAGAATATCTAAAAGAGTTTCAACTTCATGTTCAACCTTTACATCTGAAGGAATACCAACAATGACCACATTATTCTTAGCCTGAAATTTCAGTTCGAAGCCGAGATTTGTAAGGTACGGCTCCAGTTCTTTTGTCAACTGGAAATCTGCCGGGTCAAGATTCACCTTCTGAGGGAACAACAGATGCTGTGCAAACGGAATATTAGCCTCAAATGACTGCATTGCCTGTTCGTACAGAATGCGTTCGTGGGCCACATGCGAATCAATGATCATTAAACCGCTTTTAATCTGTGTAAGAATATATTTATTGTGAAGAAGAACCAGGAATGGTGTTTCCGTATGCTGCATCGAAGCACTTTGGTGGAATACTTCTGTAGCCTGGCGGTCGTCAAACGGTGTTGTGACCTGTGAACCGGGAGATGCCAATTTAATTTCGGTATTCAGATCATCAAACATACGATCAACATCTTCCTCGCTCATTATTGAAGATTTGCGCTGCGAATTTTGAGAAGATGAAAACGGACGGTCGGAAAAATCCGAATGTTCGGTTCTCATATTATTCTGGAATCGTAATGCTTCTCTATCCACAGGAGAGCCGTCAAAAGTTACGGTGGGGACAAGATCAAAACTTCCAATAGCCTTTTTAACAACTGCCTGAACAAATGAATAGATCTCCTTCTCGTCATCAAACTTAACCTCCAGTTTGGAAGGATGAACATTCACATCAACTTTCTTCTGATCAATTGTCATGAAGAGAACAAAGAAAGGGTAATCACCTTTTTCCAGCACATGTTCAAAGGCCGTGAATACTGCGTGATTGACAATTTTGCTCTGCACATATCTTTTGTTCAGAAAAAAATATTGTTCCCCTTTACTGCGGCGCAGATACGCTGGTTTTGTAACGAATCCGGTGATTGAGATATAATCGGTCATCTCTTTCACTTCGATAACAGCATCAAGAATATTCTCGGCAAAAACCAGTTTCATTCTTTCCTGAATTGTGGATTTCGGAAAATCGAAAACTATTTCATCATCATTGTAGAACTTAAAACCTACTTCGGGATGGCTGATTGATATTTTTTTGAATGTTTCAATGATATGCTTCAGTTCGGTTTGATTGCTTTTCAGAAAATTACGCCGGGCAGGAACATTATAAAAAAGATTCTTAACAGAGACTGATGTTCCTTTCGAAAACGAACCTTTCTCCTTGGTGAGGATTGAGTTATCGTCAATCTTGATGAATGTACCTAATTCCCGGTCATGCCGTTCCGTCTTCAGTTCAAAAATGGAGACAGAAGCAATTGATGCAAGCGCTTCACCCCGGAAACCAAAAGTACCAATCGCCTCAAGATCGTCTATTGTCTCGATCTTGCTTGTTGCGTGCCTTTGTATGGATAATTCAGCATCATCCTCTTGCATACCTTCGCCATCATCGGCAACCTGAATCAGAATTTTTCCCGCACCTTTGATCATAACATCAATATTATGCGCACCGGCATCAATAGCATTTTCAACCAATTCCTTGACTACAGATTCAGGGCGATTGACAACTTCACCTGCAGCTATTTTATTAGACAAACTCTCAGGCAGTATTTTAATTTTTTTGTTCAAGCGTTGCTCTCATTTATCTATTCACTTTATTATGACTGAACAGCCTAATAGAACACAGATTAAACAGATTTGACAGATCTGCTCTGATCAATCTGTTAAAATCAGTTCGATCTGTTTAATCTGTGTACAATTCTTAATTCACTGCCGCTTGTTGGCACAGTCAAGTATGGTCTCCTCAAAAATCTTACCTTCTAATATAATAATGAACCGTGAAATCCGTAAACAATTCATTCGAGTCGAGTTGCCATTTTGTGCCGTCCACTTCCGGAAAGTAAACATCTCCTTCGCTCTCAAAATTCATTTCGGAGATAATCATCTCATCGGCATCATCAACTATCTGATTGAAAATCTCCCTTCCACCAATTATAAAAACCTTGCTGTAAACGCTGGTCTTGCAAAAATCCAGTGCCTGCTTCAGCGAATAGAAAAATACTACTTCCCTATAAGGAGCGGTATAATCTTGATTGTTGGTTACTACTATATTTAATCTTCCTTCGAGGGGTTTACCGAGTACTTCCCACGTTTTTCTTCCCATAATAACAGGGAAACCAATAGTAATCTTTTTGAAATGCTGAAGTTCTTCTTTGGAGTGCCAGGGTAATTTACCGTCCTTTCCTATAACGTTATTTTTTGAAACGGCCGCGATAATTATTTTTTTCAATAATAATATCCAAAGCTAACATTGATAAATCTTTTTTGTCCCGATATTACGGTTACACTAACCGATTCATCAGGATACCCTGCCAGATGCAGTTTGATCTGATATCTGCCCGGTAGTACACTTGTCAAACTGTCGGGCGTAGTTTTGCCTGTCTTACTATTTTCGAAATAGATTTCGGCACCCGCAGGTGCAGAACTAAGATATATTTTGCCGGTTTTATCCTCGTCCTGAAACTCAACTACATTTTCCCTGCAGCTTAGCGCAAGCAGCAAAGGAAAAATTAAAATGTATGTTACTCTTTTCATCTCTCCGCCAAATGTTTGGTAGGAATATTCAATAGAGAAATGAAAACCGCAATCCAATTATTAATTCCCTTACTCAAGATAAAGAAAAAACAGAAGATTCAGATGAAGGGATTTATAACAACTGCAAAGCGATTATCCAAATTAGATAACGAAGTTTTCATTCGATTTCATAAATAAAAAAAGAGGTTGTCTTAAAAGTATTTTTCACGTCACACTGAGCGGAGTCGTCCGTAGGACTCCTTCGGAGAAGTGTGATCAGAGCACATCAGCCCATTTCTCGACTTCGCCTGCCTACCGAGTGTGTTGCAGAACTCTTTTCACTGTCATTTCGAACCACGTTTTTTGTGGTGAGAAATCTTTATGTAGCATTATCGTAAGATTTCTCAGTCGTTCCACAAAACGGAACTCCTTCGAAATGGCTTTAGAACCTTTTGTGATAGCCTCTTCTTTTCGTATCAAAGCATTAAAAGAATATCAAAGCCATGGTATTTCTATTCCGAGTGTTTCGAGTTTCGATTCAAACTCAATACGTTCGCGGTTCTTGGATAATTTTCCCTCTACTCTGTTAAGCCAGCCAAAACCTTCTGCAAGTTTTTTAGCTCCCACCTTGTTACCGGGGATCAACTGCTTCATTATCTGTAATTCAAGCGCGGTAAAATTCATTGCATTCATTCTGTAATCTTTGAATGCTTCCCATGCAACGGGACACCATTTGCTCACAATCTCATTCCCGATTACGTTGGCATAGCTGCGGATTTCAAACTGAGCGTGCGCGTCCATTCGAAGCGCTAGAAAGTTCAGCAAGTTATGCAGATCAATTTTCCAATAAGCTTCCGTGTATGTTGAGAGCGGTAAATCTTTTCGTGCCTGCTCGCGTGCAACACCGAGCTGAAGACGTTCATGATAAATCTCCTGTGCGAATTGCTGTAATTCCAGTTCCCTTTCGGAGAGTTTGCTGCCGATGGCATCATTAAAAAAACCTTCACTCCCCTGTTTGTTGTCCATTGCCTGAAAGCGCCATTCATTGGGATCGGTTTTTTGCGATGAATCAATTGCGAGAGAATAACGTGTTGAATATTCATTAACATTTGCGGTGCGGTGTCTTATCCACTGACGCCACGTGTCCATCGGAACTCTTACGTGCAGTTTAATTTCGCACATCTCAAAGGGAGTTGTGTGAAAATTACGAAGCAGATAACGGATCAGTCCGCGGTCTTCGTTCACTTTTTTGGTTCCTTTGCCGTATGAAACACGCGCCGCTTGAACAATAGATTCATCGCCGCCCATATAATCAATCACACGCACAAAGCCGTCATCCAGTACCGGATATTTCTTCCCAAGAATTTCTTCCAGAGAATCTATTTTTATTTTTTCCAAACCTTCGAATTGATTTTCCATTTTAATTTTTCTTCTGATAATAGGTTATAATCTTTGCGCTCTCTGCGCCTTCTTGGCATTCTTTACGGTTAAAAAGCAAAACGCAAAGTGCGCTAAGTTTTTCGCAGAGATCGCAAAGTGATTATCAACATTTTTATTTAGTATTTTTCTTTGCAAAAAGTTGAATGATATTTTTACTGATTTTTCTACAAGCGATCTCAATACCTTGATCAATCTTCTGAATTGATTCTTCGATAGAATCAAAATATTCGGAAAGCTCGATCACTTTCAGATTTTCAATTTCCGGTAAATCTCCTTCACTGCTGCCGCACAGAATTACAATCGGCACATTCCTCTGTGCGAATTCATTTACAACAATGAACGCTCCCTTGTTCAAGAATGTCTGCGAATCAATCTTTCCTTCCCCCGTAATAACAAGATCGACGTCGCTGTTCTCGGTGTGCACTTTCAGATCTTCTCTTATGAACTGATCGGCATATTTAGATTCTGCGTTGAAGAATAGACTCATTGCCGCGGCAATTCCTCCCCCTGCACCGCTCAGTTTATCCTGCGTAGCTTCATCAACTTCAAGTTCATCAAGAAGATGGGCAAACCCTTTCTCCATCAGCACGGCTTCCTCATCAGTTGCACCCTTCTGCTCTGCAAATAAGAGACTCGCACCGTCAATTCCCAGAAGCCCGTTTTCAACATCAATGACAATTTCAATTTTGAATGGAAGAGGAACTTCAGGCACAACAATTTTTTTGACGAGCGAGAAATTCTTAGGAAGCACATCAAGAATATTATCTTTGGCGTCATATAATTCCAATCCGAAGACTTCCATCATTCCCATGCCGAGATCATTCGTTCCGGTTCCGCCGATCCCAATAATAATTTTTTCAACTTCCATAATTCCCGCGTTAACCGAATCGAATATCTGAAGAAGAAGATCGCCCATACCCTGTGAAGATAAAAACATCGGTTTTCTGAACTCTTCGGGAATATTTTTAAGACCAAGCACTTCGGCAGATTCAATGTATAAGGTTTTCGTTTCCTGATAGTAACCGACGGGGCAGAAAAATTTATCGCTGTTAAATGGATTTCTGATTTCAAAGTGGAGGAATTCAATTCCGAAATTCCTCTGACAAACCTGCAGGAATCCGTCCCCACCGTCGGATATCGGTTTAAGCCAAAAATCGATATTGGCTTTTATCTCATCAGGCAATAACCTAAAAAGCGATGCTTTTATAAATTCCGTAATCTCAACAGAATCAGCGCATTCTTTAAAGCTATTCGGCGCTATTAATATTTTGAATTGTTTTGGTGTATTCAAGCTGCTCTCTACTTTTTTAATAATTGTCCGAATGCTTTAATTAAACTTTTTTTAGTCACAAGAAGATCCTGAGAAATGACTTTCACTTCACCTATTGCTGGCATAAAATTTATGTCGCCGCTCCATCGCGGTACAATATGAAAATGTAAATGTGTATCGATTCCGGCACCGGCAGCTTTTCCGAGATTGGCGCCGAAGTTAAATCCCTGCGGCTTCATTGTAATTTCCAATGCCTTCATTGACAACTGTACTGTGCGCATCATTTCATCCATTTCGAATTCATTCAGATTGCTCATATCGCTCTGATGACGGTACGGAATTATCATCAAATGCCCGCTGTTGTAAGGATACAGATTCAGCATAGCATAGCATAAACTGTTTTTGTAAACAATTAAAGATTCATCGCTATCGGCCGGAATTTTGTGAGCCTCACAAAAAACACACTCATCAGAATCTTTTTTAGTCTTGAAAGATTCGATGTAATTAGAGCGCCAGGGTGACCAGAGTTTTTCCATAAATAAAAAAGGCGGAAGTTGATATTACTTCCGCCAGCAATTTAATTAGAATTAATTTATTCTGCTTCTTCTTCTTTGTGTTTCTGATATTCTTCTATAACCTTTGCTTCGGTATCTTTCGGCACTTCTTCGTAATGAGAGAAACTCATCGAGAACATTCCGCGTCCCGATGTCAAACTGCGAAGTTGAGTTGAATACTTGTGAAGTTCTGCCAACGGTACTTTAGCCTTAATAATCTGGAATGCGTTTTCCGAATCCATATTCTGGATCTTGCCGCGTCGTCCCGATATATCACCCATAACATCGCCCATGTATTTCTCGGGAATTTTAACATTGATATCATAGATCGGCTCAAGCAGCATCGGTTTGGCTTCCATAAAACCTTTTCTGAATGCCTGTGATGCAGCTATCTTGAATGATACTTCATCAGAGTCAACAGCGTGATAAGTTCCGTCGAACAAGGAAACTTTAACATCAACTACCTTGCTTCCGGTAAGAATGCCTTTCGTCATGATCTCTTTCAATCCTTTTTCAACTGCAGGAATGAAACGCCCCGGAACAACTCCGCCCACGATAGCATCAACAAATTCATATCCTGTTCCGCGAGGCATCGGCTCAAGTTTCAGGTGAACATGTCCGTACTGACCGCGACCGCCCGATTGCTTTTTATGTTTGTATTCGGAGTCTTCACATTTTCCTTTTATTGTTTCTCTGTAAGGAATTCTCGGTTCAACCAGTTCAACTTCAACTCCGTAACGGTCCTTCAATAATTTGATAGCAAGATTAAGCTGAAGTTCACCCTGTCCGGAAACGACTGTCTGAGAAATTTCACCATCAAATTTTGTTCTGAGAGTCGGCTCTTCTTCATGCGCCGTATGAAGCGCTGCGGAAATTTTATCTTCATCCCCTTTTGCTTTCGGTTTTACGGCAAAACGAATAACCGGTTCGAGATACTCAATCTTCGGCAGAACAATTGTAAAATTCTTGGAACAGAGAGTATCGCCAGTATGGCTGTCTTTCAACTTAACAACCGCACCAATATCTCCTGCGTTTAATTTCGGAATATCTTTTCTGTTGTGTCCGTTCAGAACATAGATCTGTCCGAGTCTTTCAATTTTATCTCTGTGTGTGTTCTGAAGATCCATACCCGGAGTTAAAGAGCCGGAGTAAACTTTAAAGATCGAAAGTTCACCGACATGCTGCTCGGATAACGATTTGAAAATGAGAAGCGATACTTCACCCTTTACATCGCAGGCAACTTTTACTTTTTTACCACCCTCTTTCATCGATGCTTCAATCGGTTCTCTTTCATTCGGAGCCGGGAAATATTTTACAGCGAAATCGAGGAATGTGTTTTGTCCAATCCCTTTTGTTGCCGCGAATGCGAATGTAGGAATCAAACCTCCATTAACGATGGATGCTTTTAATCCAACCTGAATTTCATCGTCACTTAATGCACCCTCTTCAAAAAACTTATTCATCAATTCTTCGCTCGATTCGGCGACTTTCTCAACAAGAACTTCTCTTAGCTTATCGGCATGCGTTTTAAGATCGGCTGGAATTTCTTCCTCGGTTATTTTTTTGGAACCCTGATCGCCGTATGTAATCATTTTCATTTTAACAAGATCGACAACCGAATTGAAGTTAAGACCCTCTTTTACCGGAAAAGAAACAACTGTAATATCATGGCTTAAGCGGAGTTTTGCCTGAGCTACGGTTTCAAAAAATTTGGAATGCTCGTTATCGCACTTATTGATTATAACGGCGGCAGGAAGTTTATTCTTGCGTATTACCTCCCACGTCTGTTCTGTTCCTACTTCAACACCTTCAAAACTTTTTACAACAGAGACTGCAAGATCTGCAACATGCAAAGACGATATAACCTGACCTATGAAATCAGGGAAACCGGGTGTATCGAGCATGTTTATCTTCGCATTGCTCCATTCAACATGAAGAGGTGAAGCCGCAATCGAAATTCTTTTTTCAATTTCGTTCGAGTTAAAATCTGAAGTTGTATTTCCCTCTTCAACTTTACCTATACGATTTATTTCTCCGCCTGTGAACAAAAGAATTTCCGAAATCGTAGTTTTACCGCTTCCTCCATGACCAACGAATGCTATATTCCTAATAGCTTCTGCATTATACTCTTTCAAGATAGATTCTCCTTAGTTTGAACTAGAAAAAATTACCTACGTTTAAACGCATTCCAGAAAGCAGAGG
>CAYTUV010000079.1:0-8150 GCA_964441505.1 uncultured Melioribacter sp.
AACTTATAAACACAGGTTTAGTAGGCTTTCTATATTTTTATCGGACAACATTAATCTAATTATAGAATTGTCCACGGATTAAACGGATTTTTGGAGATTATTTTTTTGATCAATTACTTTTAACACAACTCCGTTACTTTTGCTTGTGGCAAAAATTCATGAACAGAAGAGTAAATATGCCTTTGGATTTAATTGTCATTCATTTACCTTAAACTTTTCTATAGGTCTATTAAACAGCACGTTAATTGAATTCAGTAATAAATCTGTAAGTAAGAGTAGTTGAAATTTTTTTCTCTAAGCAATTCTTAATATATTTGCTGCGAAATTAATGGAGAGGTGCAGGAGTGGTTTATCTGGCTACCCTGGAAAGGTAGTGTACCTGCAAGGGTACCGAGGGTTCGAATCCCTCTCTCTCCTCAACAATTGTTATGGCTAAATGAAAAAATTCTTAATCATCTCTATTGCAATCTTGACTTTCTCTATTCTGAGGGCTCAATCGAATACAGCAAATTGGGTACCTATTACAGTTGAGAAAGACAAATCCTTGTTAATCAATGTAACGAGCTTATCTAATTTTACCGGGAATGAGATCTATGTCTGGTGTCTCGAAGAGATGAATTCACCCATGTCGATGGAAGAAGTAAATGGTGATATTTACAAAGTACGGACTTATTACCACATCAATAAAGAAATCAATCGTTACAGTATTCTGCAGATAATCTTCTACGATTCGAAAAGCAACGTCCTAAAGCAGTATAGTTACAAACATGCTTCAGAGAAACCCGAATTCAAATTCAGCCACCCTATTACACGGAATTCTGATGTCGATAAAATTTTAGCTAAGTGTTTAGAATATCTAAACCAACCGATTGAGAAAAAATAAATTCATTGATCTAATAATCTATTTCATCTTTTAACATTCCCACACCACCAATTAGGTTCATCTGCTGTAAGATATTATCACGTCTTGATATTAAATAAGAGGATGGCCGCCTTGGATCACGTACAGTCGGATTCGGTAGCACAGCAATAATTGTTGCAGCCTCTACGGCATTGATCTTGCTCGCCGGCTTTTTATAATAAACTTTCGAAGCGGCTTCGATGCCATATACCCCCTTCCCCATCTCCGCATTATTCAGATAAACTTCCATAATCCTTTCTTTAGACCAGAACAGTTCCAACAGCAGAGTGAAATAAGCTTCCGCACCTTTCCTAATAATATTTTTACCTGGGGAAAGAAATATATTCTTAGCAAGCTGCATTGAAACAGTACTTGCGCCACGAATCCTCTTCTTCCGGAAATTCTTTTTCCTTTCGTTTTCTTTCATTGCTTTTTCGATCTGTTCGATATCAAAACCGAAATGCTCAAAGAATTTCTGATCTTCGGAGGCTATTACAGCCAGAGGTACGTACTTGGAAATCTTCTGAATACTAACCGATTTTTGATTGACATCTGAGAAGGAAAATAATCCATGTAACGGATCAGCTTTGGCATTGATGAAAGCCGTTGCAGGCAGATCAATTATCCTGAAAAACAAAATCAGAAAGATTGAAATCGTAGTGTAGAGCAGAAAAAAAGAACCCATAAATTTGATTGGACGCCATATATATTTCATTTCACTTCTGCCGGATTGTTATTTATAGAACTGTTGTTATCCATAAAATCAGTCAGGATATTCCTCAATCTTGCCTGCTCTTTTATTTTAACCGCAAATTCCGGATACTTGTTCACCACAAAATCAAAACTTGTTTTATCAAGTGAATAAAGATCGCTATATGTTTCCGCCCGTATTGAAGCTGTTCTGAGAGTATTCTTAAACAGTGCTATCTCACCAAAGAAATCTCCATCTCTTAATATTTTAAATTCTTTGTCGCCTGTTATAAATGACAACTCTCCTTTCAAAATAAAAAACATTTCATTACCGATATCGCCTTCCTTCATAATCACCTCTCCCGGAGTTGCTACTACAGGTTTTAATCTTAGTGCAATTTCCATTAGGAACTGTTCATCGGTTCCATGAAAGAGAGTAAATTTTTCGAGTATATCCTTCTTAAGCTGAAGAGATACTTCCCTTTTTAGTCCTTCGGGTAAGTTCTTTAGAAATTCTGATTCATCAAAACCAAGTTTTTTACGCCACACATAAAGAAAATAGTTTCGAATCCTTAACCGAAGGTCAGGTGATATTTCTCTGTAGTGCGATAACGCCGAGAGTCTTTCCAGATTATTTTCAAACTGTACTTTAGCGGGATTTCTTTTTGATATAATGCTTACAATGTTGCCTATCAGATATCCATAAATTAAAACTCCCAGAACCTCCATAAAAACTGTAAAAAGCTTTTCCGAATTAGTTATGGGAAGGATGTCGCCAAAACCGACTGTTGTAAGCGTTGTTGCGACAAAATACAAAGCATTAACATAATTTGTTACCTGATCGACTGATTTGTCCGTGCCGTGTAATAATAGCCAGATGCATGAAGTCCAATGCGCTATCAGGCTCATCCTGAAGAAGAACAGGAGAACCGTGATATATCCCGTGTAACGAACCGCCCATTGCCGAACTTGATGCAGCATCTCCTCAACTTTTACCAGTTTTATTAATCTGAAAAGTAACAGGAAAGGCGATCCGAACAACAAAAAGAATGGAAATGCTGAAATAATATCTGAAAGAAAATGAGATCTGGAATTACCGCCAAAGTGTTTCAGCGAATCAAAAAAATGTTCATAGTGCCACGATTTATTCAAGGAATCCCAAATAAATAAATCTATAGCATAGATAACGGTAACCCCAATTTCAATAATAGTAAGTGTATTCATGGACGTAAAATGGAAAATAAGGTTCACCGGATAGAAAACTGCAATACAAGTTGTAACAACTCCTATAAGAAGGTTCCAGAATATTCTGAAACTACTATTGGAATTCGATATTTGCATCAGACCTCGGATTGAATTTGCAATTCAAAGTTAGCAAAATTTTATTTTAATGATTGCGACCAATTTTCTCGATCGGTTATGCCAATAGTATAGTCTCAGATAAAATTGTACCGATTGAGAACTATTCTTCTTTCAGACCTGTTACTTATATATGAATTTGAATAGTAATCAGCAAATAGATAACTTGTTTTCGAAAAAAAACTAAAAAACCAAAAAAGCCGAGGCTAAAATGATATCCGAGAAAATGCAAAAAGTATTAAACGATCAAATCAATGCAGAACTCTTTTCTTCATACCTGTACCTTTCAATGGCAGCATATTTCGAGAGCGAAAATTGGAACGGTTTTGCAGCATGGATGAAAGTTCAATCCGGCGAAGAATATGCTCATGCAATGAAATTCTACAAATACATTAACGATGTTGATGGAAAAGTCACATTGGATGCAATAGAAAAACCGAAAACAGAATGGAAATCACCATTACAGGTATTCGAGGAAGCCCATAAGCATGAAGTCTATATCACAGACCGTATTAATAAACTTGTTGCTCTTGCAATGCAGGAGAACGATTATGCTACAAATCTCTTCCTAAATTACTTCGTAACCGAGCAGGTTGAAGAAGTCTCCACAGTTACTCAGATCGTTCATAAGTTCAATCTGCTTGGAGATAACAAGACATCTCTCTTCCTCCTGGATCGTGAACTTGGTATGAGGGCTAAATAAGCAATTTTTTGTCAAAAGGCGGCTAATCGGTCGCCTTTTTTTGGATTCATCTTCTCATTTATAGCGTTAGGATTTCTCTGTTTAATCAAAACTGACCGAGTCACTACATCATAATCATCCCCCCAAAAACTTAACATACCCGTAACAAATTATTAACCTTCACTTAACATTTACCACCTATATTGTAGTTGAAAATAAAGGAGTTGTTTAAATGGAAATTAAGACCGGAGACACAGTAAAATACTTATTCCCAGATTCTAATAATTTAACAAAATCTGTTTTTGTAGGGATTGTTGACTTTGTGGGAGATTCTTTTGTCACTCTTCGTAGTGAGCAGAATACTGTACTTAAAGTATCGTTTAAGAACTTTCATCTGTTGAAGCGTTGTGAATATCTAAAAAGTAATTTATATCCTGTAAGTGAGAATTATTTCGGCTGATAAGTTTGATAGAGAATTTCAAATCCTAATCTCAATTGCATACCAATATTTTATTTTTCACTTATACCACGATTCATGTCCTTGAATATCCAATTAGATATCAAATGAAGATTTAACAAATTCTTAACAATTACATAACATGCAGTTAATATTAAATACTAATCTTTGTTAAGAAAAAAAATGAGGCATTTATGTTTGGTCTTTGGTATTCAATCGCGGGGTTAATTTTTGGTACTCTATGTTCCTTAAAAGCGAAAGAAAAAAATAGAGTTCAGAAAGATTGGTTTACGCTTGGGTTTATCTTCTCGATTATAGCTCTTGGCATTCTTTATATATTACCCAGTGTTGACGTTGAGCCCGTTGATATAGGTTTTTCAAATGCTGATGATGATATCAGTTTGTCCGTGACCACTTAATAAAGAAAGAGGGAATAAAATGTCAAGTATCAATTATGATATCGCACTCTATAACTCTCCCTTATTTGAAGACCTTGTTAGCGAATTCTACAGAATCAGCAGATATAAAAGAAATATTTATCGGAAGATTAGAAACGAAGATGAGTATCACAAAAAATTATCGTGGGAAGAACGAACAATTTTGAAAGATCTTTCAGAAAAAGAAAATAAGATTATTCTGGAAATCCTTTTGAATAAGAATTGGCTGAATCTCCCTTTACAAACGATCGAGTTTTTTGAATCTAAATTTGGTGATAAATGCATTCCGCCAATCTCAGATGGTGATGAAAAGTATGAGAACAATATTTCATTACACTGAATATGTAAAAGAATTGATTACGTTCTATTTTGAAAAATGGTACTCCGATGATTCGAAATTAGCGAGTTCTAAAAGAAAATTTTTGATAATGAAAACAAATCGGAAGGAGTACGAAGGGTTATTCAACTCTGCTACTGCGAAAGAAGATTATAAAATTCTTAAAAAGATAATTAAACCACTTGGTTTCTCTATACCGGTACTGTATAAACATTATTCAGATCTATGCGAAGAAAAAGGAGTAAAGTTTTTAAATTTTGGTGTTGATCCGGATTTTGAGAATTGCATTGATGGATTGATATTGGTGAATGTAAACTTAATTAAAGAAGAGAAAAGAGAGAAGTTTATCAAATCAAATTTCCAAACTGAGTTAAAAGAATCTGCATAAAAATTATGGTAATAAAAAATAGGTGTAGAAAGATTTGCTAATGGGAATAAGGAATATTTCAATAAGTGTTTTCGAACAGCGGGACAAAACCATTCTGCCCGATTATTTTTTGACCGTCAGAATTTAATATCCAATCGATGAATTCTTTTACGACCCCGGTGGGTGTAGAGATTGTATACAAGTGTAAGTATCTGCCAAGTGGGTAAGCTCCACTTTTTATTGTTTCTTTTGTGGGATAAATACCATCAACTGATAACACTTTTGAAGTAGTGGAGTGAACTAATCCGCTAAAGCCAATCGCGTTTTTGTTCTCTTCAATTTCTTCTAAAAGATTTTCCACTGAAGATTTTGCCGATACAGATTGACCGAAACCATCTTCTTCCAGAACACGGATCTTAAAATGATTTGCGGTGCCTGAGTTATCATTTCTTCTTACCGGTTCAATCGGAGTGTCATTGCCGCCAATTTCTTTCCAGTTGGTTATTCTGCCTGTGAATATTTCTTTCAACTGCCAGAATGTTACGTTGTTAATCGGGTTGGATTTATTTACAAGAATACAAATTGCATCACGGGCAATGTAAGTTGAAATACCGATACTTCCATATTTCTCTGCAAGAATTTTCGTCTCTTCCGGTAACAAATTCCTGGATGCGGTGCAAATATCAATTGTTCTATCGCTCAAAGATTTTACGCCGAGAGAAGTTCCACCACCTTCAACAAAAATTGAAATACCCGGATTTATTTCACTAAACTCACGTGCAAGTTCACGCATAACTTTCAGCATCGTATCCGATCCTTTAATTTTGATTTCGGTAATTTTAACCGGGGCGGAAGAACAACCCGACAGAAATAGAATCATAATTATTAAAAGTTGCAAAAAGTTTTTCATCTCTTCTCTGCCTTAGAAATCAATCGCGCATTTATAAACGGAGTTCCGCTAAACCACTCCGGTTCTTTTATAGAATTGGAAATTTTGTTTATCATCGATAGCAGAATTTCCATGTGTTGCAATGCAGCTTCATAATTAATTGGCTGTTGAAGATCGTCAAAAGGTGTATGATAAATTTTTGCCGAATAGTTTATCATTCTCTCAAGACCTTCGCTTTTGCTTATGTTAATATAATCAGCTCCTCCCAGTATCAGTATTGAAGGAATTCCGCTCTTTGCAAATGAATGCTGATCCGATTTTATATAAGAACCGAACCCGATAAATTGTTTGGGAATAGGAACTACTTTTAGATTTCTCTCTTCAGCTACTTCTTTTAATGTTGATGATAGGGATGAATATTCTTCACCAATGCCAACAACACTTTTAAAATTGTCGAACGAAGCAATTCCATCAATATTTATGTTTGCAACTGTCTTGTATAATGGGACTGAAGGATTTTGTGTGTAATAATAGGATCCTAAAAGTCCGGATTCCTCTGCAGTGGTTAGAAGAAATATTATAGATCGCTTATTCTGAAAACTATTTTGCATTATAACTCTTGCTATTTCAAGCAAAGCAGCAACCCCTGCGGCATTATCAAATATACCGTTATAAATTGAATCTCCTTTTACAGCGGGACCAATTCCGAGATGATCATAATGGGCAGAAACAAGCACGTAACTATCTTTGTATTGCGGATCGGTTCCTTCAATCATCCCGATAATGTTTGGACTGAGAAAATCATCCTGCTTGAAACTGCCTTTAAAGCTAAGTTGAACATTTAGAGGAAAACTTACCACTCTATATTTTGTGTGCATTTGAAAAACATCTTTCAACGAATGACCGCTTTCCATGAAGAGTATATCCGCAACCTCCGGATTCATAATTATATCAAAGCTGGCGGAAGAAGTGGAAGCAAGCGATAGATTTGGAAATGAGAAAGAACGAACTTGCATCTGCCAATCGAATTGCAGATTAGAAATAATATTTGGAATAAGAATACTTCCTTTAGCTCCTCGCGAAAGTGCAATGCGCTGCTTGGCTTCCGGTGTGCTGTAAACGGTTGGATTATTTCCATCGAAATAGGATTGATCTAATGATGGAGGTTCTCCTTCCAGAAATACAACTATCTTTCCTTCAACATCAACGTCCTGATAATCATTGTAATCAAATTCCGGTGCAACAATTCCGTAACCAACAAAAACAAGCGGAATAGAATTAGGAATAAAAGTTGGTTCTCCGGTTTGATATAGAAGAAAATCTTCATTTAGTCGAAAGCTGATTTCTTCTTCCTGGTAATGAATCTTAAGCTGAGATGATAATAATGGTTTGCTTGAATGAAATGGAATGTTCTGGTAGTAAGTTCCGTTATTGCCAAGTGGTTTCAATTTCAGTTTGTCGAATTCAAGTGCAAGATATTTTGCGGCAAGATTTCCTCCGAGTGTGCCGGGTGCTCTTCCTTCAAACAAATCACTACCCAGAAAATTTAAATGCCGCTGAAAGAGTTCTTTGCTGAATAATCTTTGGGTTGCTTCATATTCTTTTCCCTGGCAAAAGCTAAGACGATTGCCCATAAGCAATATGATAAGACAAAATATTTTGATTGTAAGAGTGTTCATATTATCAACAAAGACTTCAGGACGGTTCTAAAAATTATCGTATGTAAATATTTAACGCAGAGAACGCAAAGAAAATGCAAAGTCCGCAGAGGATATTGATATTTTTAGAACCGCCCTTCATAATTATTACAACAGCCATAATAAATATAATACTTGTTGTAAAAATAGTTTTACTTATAACCCCTTTCCTATAAGAATCTCATCTGTTAACGAAATGATAATATTAGCCGTGTCTCGTTTTTTGCTGTAAAACGAAACAAATACTCGGCTAAATAAAACTTAACAATTTCTTAACTCTTCCTTAACAGTCAGTTAATACGTCAATTCTAAATTTGCACATCAAAAAAAGAAA
>CAYTUV010000080.1:0-7885 GCA_964441505.1 uncultured Melioribacter sp.
AAGCCCTTATACGCCGATGGTACTGCGTGCGCAGGTGCGTGGAAGAGTAGGTAGCTGCCAGGATTTTATTTTAAGCCCAGCAATTTATGGTGGGCTTTTTTTATTCCTTCATTAGAGAATTACATTTGTTCAAAAAACTCCGCAATTGCTGAGTTCAGAGAGGAAAAAATAAACTTATTGAAAGTCCAAATTATCTTCTTATTTCTTTCCCACCTAACTCCTTGATAATAGAATTAGCAAGGGGGTTTTCATCCGTGGCAACGTTAGAAGAGTCGCTGTTTTCAGTTGATGCGGAGGTTTGTTTCTTCTTTGTTGATTTTTTCCCGCGGGAAACATTTAACTCAATTTTCTTCCCAAAAATTTCTTTGGTTTTTTTATCAAGATAACTTTTGTTGTCATCAATAATATCACCGTCTTCGGGATGTTCTACTTCAAGATGCAATTGGTCATTGATAAATTTAGTAGGGTTTGAATTTAAAAGTACCGATGCAAAGAAAAGTTTTTCTGTCTTCACTTGTTCAATGAATTCATTCCATTTGGAGATGATTCCATTAAAATCAGTAGAAGAATCTAAAGACGGTGTTACGAACTCAGTTATCTCGGGAATTACGACTTCCTCTTTCTGAACGGGTCTGATATTTGATAATGAAGATTTCTGCTGACTGGGCGCACTGTAACCGGATCCGGAATCGAAAACGTTTCTGATTTTTGAATCGGGTTCAATTTTATCAATCTTATTAAGTATCCCGGTAATTGTTGAAGATTTTTCCAATCCGATTAAATGACAGAGTGAAATTTCAATCTTGAGTTTTTGATTGGATGATGATTTCAATTCCCACTGTACTTTATTAAGAAAAGTCATAATTCTCAGTAGGTCCCCTTCAGAAAATTTATCCGCGTATTCCAAATATTTTTTCTTATACACTTCAGCTGATTCAATCAGATCTGTATTCTTACGAATCACTACAGTCATAATATTTCTGAAATGTTCAATCAGTTCATTCATGAAATCGATGTAGTTCCAGCCATTCTCGTAAATTTTCCTCGATACTTCAAACGCGGAGCTGAAATTCTTTTCGAGTATCGAATCTGAAATTGAGAAAAAGATATCATCATCAATAATGTTGAGCATCTTCGAGAGTACTAGTGAATTAACATTATTGCCGCCGAATGAAATTACCTGATCAAATAAACTCTGTGCATCCCTTAATGCGCCGTCAGCCTTTTTGGCTATAAGTGTTAAAGCTAAATCATCAATCGTGATCTGTTCAGCAATGGCAATTTCTTTAAGCAGTTTTTTCATCACTACCATTTCGATTCGACGGAAATCAAAACGCTGGCAACGGGAAATAATAGTCAGCGGTACTTTATGCACATCGGTAGTTGCAAAGATAAACACAGTATGTTCGGGCGGTTCTTCAAGAGTTTTCAGAAGCGCATTGAAGGATTCTGTTGTTAACATGTGCACTTCATCAATAATATATACTTTGTAGCTTCCTTTCGTTGGTGCATACTTTACGGATTCACGTAAAGTCCTAATCTCTTCTATACGTCTGTTTGACGCGCCGTCAATTTCAATTATATCGAGCGATTGAGAATTTGCAAACGACAGACACATCTCACATTTATTACAAGGTTCACCACCTTTAGAATTTGTGCAATTCAATACTTTTGCCAGAATACGAGCGGTTGTTGTCTTCCCAACTCCGCGCGGACCTGCAAATAGATACGAGTGAGCAACCCTGTTATTCAGAACTGCATTTTTAAGTGTTGTAGTAATATGTTCTTGTCCAACAACATCTTCAAAAGTTTGAGGACGCCATTTGCGTGCTGTAACTAAAAAATTCATGTTTACAGTTAACTATTTTTGTGAGGAAATAACCAATTAATAAGTAACAAGATACAAACAAATTTCAAAATACAATTTATAAACAATGAGTTATTTTGATTTTTCGACAATCGAAGAAAATATTTTTGTTAGCTCAATTGATTCTTGAATTAATATATCAAATTTGGATTCGAATCCGGTTTCTTCCGTTTCTTTCATTAACCTAACTGATGTTGCGCAAATCGAAGATTTTCAACCACAGAGACACGGAGTCACAGAGAATCATAAAGGGTTTCTTCAAAAGTCCTTGAACTATTCAATATTTTTATCCATAAACCTCTGTGTCTTAGTGCCTCTGTGGTAAAATTTGTTCTTTGTGTAACATCAATTATAAAGCATCTTTTTTAAATGAAAGTTTTTTAGTTAGAGAGCTACAAAGTTTCTCCAAATATATTTTATCCGTTTCATTAAACGAAGAATACTGATAACTGTCTAAATCCAGCACTCCAAATATTTTGTTGTCTATTAAAAGAGGAATAACAATTTCAGAACGTGAACCGCCATCGCATGCTATATGTCCCTGGAATTTGTGAACATCATCAACAATAATGGTTTCTTTCAGGGAAGCGGAAAGTCCGCAAACTCCTTTGCCAATCTCAATAATAGTACATGCAACATTTCCCTGAAATGGTCCCAGAAAAAGTTTTTCATCCTTTAAAAAATAGAAACCAACCCAGCTTATTTTATTGAAAGCTGCTTTTAAAACTGCAGTCACATTTGCAAGGCTGGAAATCAGTGGTTCGTCCGGATTTATCAGCGATTCAATTTGAATAAGCAGGGACTCATACTTTTCAAAATCAGTGAGGTTTTTATTTACCAAGAATGTGTTAATCATTTTCCAGGTCTTTTCTTCATTGGTTTTTTGTTCTCTTTCTTCACATCAAAAACATAAGGCAATGCTTCTCTTATGGTTTGTATCGGAACGATCTTTAACCCCTCGATAACTTCCGGTTTTATTTCACTTAAATCTTTTTCATTGTCTTTCGGAATTAATACAATCTTCATTCCATTTCTTCGAGCGGCCAGGAGTTTTTCATTAAGTCCTCCAATCGGCAAAACTTTACCTCTCAAAGTAATCTCTCCTGTCATCGCAACATCATTACGTGCCGGTTTATTACTGAGGGCAGAAAACATTGCCAGAGCCAGTGTAATTCCTGCACTGGGACCATCCTTAGGAATTGCGCCTTCAGGCAAATGTATATGGATCTCTTTTCCCTTTGAAAAATTTAGATCAAGTCCAAAATCTTTTGCATTTGAGCGTAAATAACTGAGCGCTGCCTGTGCAGATTCTTTCATCACATTTCCTATTTGACCGGTGATTGTTAATTTCTCTGTACCGATCATAATAGTTGCATCTACCTGAAGAATTTCGCCGCCTACACTTGTCCAAGCCAGTCCAGTAACACTTCCGACTCGCAATTCTTTATCAGCTTTTTGAGATCTGAATCTTGGAACACCAAGAAATTTTTCAGCCATTACGGAATCAATTGAAAATTTCTTCTTAGATTTTTTCGACTTACCGTTGTTTGAATGAGTAAAAACTATTTCGCGGGCGGTTTTTCTTAGTACCGAAGCAACTTCGCGCTCAAGATTTCTAACACCGGCTTCGCGGGTATATTCCATAATGATTTTATTGATCGCATCGTCTTTAAACTCAATATTATATTTATCCAAACCATGAGCCGTAATTTGCTTGGGAATGATATGACGTTTCGCGATCTGATTTTTTTCGTGTTCGAGATAACCGGGCAGTTCAATTATTTCCATTCTATCCTGCAACGGAAGAGGAATGTTATACCGGACATTTGCCGTGGTAATAAACATTACATGTGAGAGATCATAATCTATATCAAGATAGTGATCGTTAAATGTATGGTTCTGTTCAGGATCCAGAACTTCCAGCATAGCCGAAGATGGGTCGCCGCGGAAATCCATACTCATTTTATCAATTTCATCGAGAAGAATAACAGGATTAGTGGTCTTGGCACGCTTCATCGATTGAATAATTTTTCCGGGCATTGAACCGATGTAAGTTCTTCTGTGCCCACGGATTTCTGCTTCATCACGGACACCGCCAAGTGATATACGAATAAAATTTCTTCCGATCGCTCTTGCAATCGATTTCCCAAGTGAGGTCTTTCCAACGCCGGGAGGTCCTACAAAGCATAAAATTTGTCCGCGCATATTTTTTACAAGATTGAGCACCGCAATGTGTTCAACAATTCTTTCCTTTGGTTTTTCCAAACCGTAGTGATCTTCATCTAAAATTTTGCGGACGTTTTTTATATCAAGATTATCTTTTGTCTTTGTGTGCCAGGGAACTTCACAAAGCCACTCAAGATAATTGCGGATAACTGTTGATTCCGGAGAACTCTGAGGAGTTTTTTTCAATTTGCCGAATTCTTCGAGTGCCTTTTCCAAAACCGGTTTAGGCATTCTTGCATTATCGATCTTCTCTTTGAGCTTTATAAAATCCGGAGAAGACTCCTCTTCCTCTCCCAATTCATCCTGAAGAATTCTAATCTGTTCCTGAATGATAAATTTACGCTGTGTTTTTTGAATGTTCTCCTGAACTTTGCCTTCAATCTCTTTTTCGATTTTCAAGATTTCTATTTCGGAATTGAGCAGACGAATAACTTCGTAAAGCTGGTCCTTGAGCGAGAACTGCTGAAGTATCTTTTGTTTAACATCAATTTGCTGATTCACGTTTGCAGCAACATAAAATACTTTACGGTCGGGCTCATCAATGTTATCAAACGCATTTATCGCTTCAGGTGGTATTGACTTGTTAATTTTTACATATTCTTTGAAAAGCGAGGTCATCTGTCTCAGAAGTGCATTCATTTCCCGCTTGTCTTCCTGTTTTGGTGAAATTACCTCTATCTCCGCTTCGAAAAAGTTTGCCCTGTCGGTAAATGCAACTATTCTTCCCTGAATTATTCCATCAACAAGAATTTTAAGAAGTCCGTTTGGCAGTTTAAGAATCTGGATTATCTTGGCAATCGTGCCTTCTGTGTAAATATCATCTTTAGTCGGTTCTTCAATATTGGATCTTTTCTGAGCTGCAAGGAAAATGTATTTAGAATTATCCAGCGCAAAGTTTGCGGCACGAATTGATTGTTCACGTCCAACCAGAACAGGGAAAATCATGTAAGGGAAAATAACGTTATCACGAAGCGGTAAAACAGGCAGTACATGAGGAATACTCTCAATGCTTGTTATTTCGTCGCTAAGTTTAATGTTCAGATCGTCCATCAAATTTAAAAACTCCGTATTTGATTTGCATTCAAAATATACCAATAAATCGATGGGCTATCAAGGAAACGAAATGTAGGTAGAGCACAATTCTCTTCTTGCTCTTGCTCGTAATCTTAATCTTTTTCTGGTATTTGGAAAGAGAAGAGCATGAGCAAGATCATTAACAAATGCATGAGCATGACATTGCATAAAGTGAGAGAACAAATTCATCTGTGGGTTGAATAGAAGTTTCCTATTTTTACGATCGATATATGACTTAATGGATAAAAAATGATTGACAAAGTAATTCAGATTTCGAAAGATGCCGGAGAAATTATTCGTAAAGGATTCGGGACAAATTTTTTATTGGAGTACAAAACCAATCTGTCAAATTTCGTGACTGAAATTGATAAGAAATCGGAAGCAGCAATAATCAATTTTATAAAGAAAGAATTTCCGAATCATGCAGTACTTGCAGAGGAGAGCGGCGAACATAAAACTTCCTCCGAATATCTTTGGGTCATTGATCCTCTTGACGGCACAAGTAACTTTGCACATGGATTGCCAATTTTTTCCGTATCAATAGGTGTTCAGAAAAATGGTGAAACAATTTGCGGCGTTGTTTATGATGTAATGAGAGATGAGATCTATTCCTCGGAAAAAGGAAGCGGATCGTTCCGTAATGGACAAAGATTGCAAGTAAGCAGTAATGATAATTTAAGAAAAAGTATGCTCGTTACCGGATTTCCTTATGATATTGCAGATAATCCGGACTACGCCATGGAAAGATTTGCCGCATTCTTAAAAACTTCCACTGCTGTTCGAAGGCTCGGTTCTGCCGCCATTGATATGTGTTATGTTGCCGCGGGTGTGTTTGATGGTTTCTGGGAAGTTTATCTCAATCCTTGGGATATGGCCGCCGGTAAACTGCTTGTTGAAGAAGCGGGAGGGATAGTAACGGATTTTCAAGGTACTCCTATGAATATTTTTAATGTACAAATTTTGGCGAGTAACGGAAAAGTTCACACCGAAATGCTAAAAGTGTTGAACTCAGTTTTATAATCCCTCTCCTTAAGTTCACTTCGTGCAGCCTGCGGATTTTAGAAATGAGACGTATGGAAAAGCGTCATTCCCGCATATGTTAAACAGGAATCTCTTTTTGGATGCCCGATAAAATCATTCGGGCATGACAAGACTGCTTGCTGCTCTCTATATGCGGTTAATAAAAATTCTTTTCACCGATTATTTTCCGCTACTTACCGAATTCCATTCAGTACAATTGAAAAATCATATTAATTTTGAAATGAAAATTGAAAAATTGAAGAACTTGCGAATATCTGGCTGCGTCAAATGAGCGTAAAATTTATTGATATACTTGTTTGGATAAGCGGGAATTTATAAATTCGATCCAATCTTTTCAGAGGGATCCTAGTAATGTTTAACCAATAGAGCGAAAAAGTGGAAACTAAAAACGCAGATTTATCTTCATTAAGAATCGACAGAAGCAACCGACTGAAAAATCCTGAGCAGAGCGGAAAAATATTCAAGACTGTCGGAACTACCTTGGGAATTGTTGTTATATTACTTGCAATTTATTTTGGCTGGAAATCTTTTACATCTTCTGCTATAGAAGTTAAATTAGCTACAGCGACATTGCAGTCACCATCCCAATCAAGTGCTATTTTAACAGCCAGCGGTTACATTGTTGCACAGCGGAAAGCGGCAGTTGCTTCTAAAGGCACAGGACGGTTGGTGTATCTTGGAGTGGTTGAAGGAGATAGAGTTCAAAAAGAGCAGGTGATAGCCAGAATTGACGACAGCGATATCAGAGCACAGCTTGAGCAGGCTAAAGCTAATTTGAAACTCAATCAAGCCGATCTTTTCGATGCGGAGAATAATTATAAACGTCAGAAAGAATTATTGAATTCCGGATCATCAACCACAATGGAATTAGATGCGGCGCAGTCAAGATATAACAGAGTACTTGCATCAATCGATGTGGCAAAAGCTCTTTTGCAAGGCGCTGAAGTTGCAATGGAAAATACTTTAATTCGCGCGCCATTCAACGGAACTGTGCTGACAAAAAATGCAGATGTTGGTGAGGTTGTTGCACCCCTTGGTGCAGGAGTCAATTCAAAAGCGGCTGTTGTATTAATGGCAGACATGTCCTCGCTCCAGGCTGAAATTGATGTGTCCGAATCTAATATTGAAAAAATCACCATTAATCAGGATTGTGAAATCCGTCTTGATGCCTACTCCGATAAGCCATATCCGGGTTTTGTCGCTAAAATTGTTCCGACTGCGGACCGTTCAAAAGCTACTGTTATGGTGAAAGTTGGATTTAAAAATTATGATCAGAGGGTTCTTCCCGAAATGAGCGCGAAAGTTATTTTCTTAAATGAAAGTTCGAAGAGCCAAAATATTGAAGAGACAAAACAAATTCTGGTTGTGCCAATTGGTTCCGTTGTTAATCGAAACGATTCCAAAGTGGTTTACATTGTTCGTGATGAAAAAGCTGTTGAGATACCTGTTACACTTGGAAAGGAAATGGGTGCATATATTGAAATTAAATCCGGGTTGATGAATGGCGATAAAGTGATTGAAACGATTGATGAAAAAATTAAAGATGGTGTTAAGGTAACAATAAAATAAACTTAAGAAAATCTGATTTGTCATTTCGATCAAAGGGAGAAATCTGAGTGAGCAAGATTTCTCAGTCGCGGAGTTTATCCTGAAAAATTGAAGGGCTCCTTCGAAATG
>CAYTUV010000081.1:0-7667 GCA_964441505.1 uncultured Melioribacter sp.
TAAGCATCGTAATTGGTCTCCAATTCCTCTGCAGCCAGCTTTGTCCTTTCGCTTCGGCTTCTACAACCCGGGATTGAGAATCCAATAACTTTGATTCATATTCCAAAGCTTTACCTAAAAATTCATTTTCAATTTTTGTAAGCTCATTTTGCAATTTCCCACGCTCTTCGTCAGTCGTTGTAAGATTATCAATCAAATCGGTAATTGGTTTTACAACCCCACTTAAAAAATCTAACACTCCCATATTAACCTCCTTCTTTTTCTAAATGCCGATGACTAAAAGCTGAAAGCTTGATGTTGTATATCTCACGGATGATATTTTTCTCAACCTCACCCAACTTATTATGCAACTCTTCAAACCGGGACAAATAATTTTTCTCAATCGACGACGATTTCTTTTTCGCCTCATCAACATCTTTCTCAATTCTTTTAATCCTGGACCAAAACAAAAAATTGACGAGACTCAACAATCCGCCAATAATCCATATGTAAATATTTTCACTCATTAAAATCCTCTCACGTCTAACGTTTCACCTTTCACACTTTTATACACTGTTTTTCCACAGACTTTCTTCGAAATCATCACATCCATTCGATTCTTTTCACCATTCCAAGAAACATGAATCCACTTTCCGAACTCATAAATCAATTGATCGAATGATAATTTTTGCAAGACAATGTTGAACACATCAACTAAATTCATAGACGAAAGAATAAAGTCCGCAGCTTTACCTTCAAGATGTTGCGAATTCGATCTTCCACCCACAGCAACATTTACATCTAAAGAATGATAACCGGAATTGATAAAAATCGGAATATTGATAATCTCTCTCAGAGGTTGAAGAACATTCACACAAAGCAATCTCAAATTATCGATTTGCTTTTTATTCGGTTCATTTCTGTAGCCATGTCTCTCTGCAACTTGTGAAATGACAAACTCTTTCAAAAAGAAATTTGTTGTTAATCTGATATCATTTGAGCTTGTCATTCCGGATTTATCCGGTGATGAATCTTTCGTTGTTTTCGATGAAGCATTCATTTTCATTCCGTTTATTCTTTTGCTGATAACTAAAAGCTGATAGCTAATTTCTTTTTTATTTCTCCTCTCGAAACTCTCAATTCTCAACTTAAACCTCACTGTACATTTCAGCGAGTAAAAGATTTCTATTTTACGTCAACCTATCATGAGGGTCGCAACTCATCGGGGCATGTGACAGCCAGTATTACATAACGAACATTATGCTAAAGTCTTTGGGTAGTCCCAACGAATTTGTCTTTGTAGTTCTGTCATTCCAGCATAATGTTGCATTATATAAACTCGGCACTAAAAAATACTAATCACCTCATCATACATTTTCAAAAACTGTCAACCGGTCATCACATTTTGAGACTAACCTAACATAACTTCCAGTCGTGGGCGGCTCGCGCTCTCGACACGCCCACTCCTTAATCGAATCCTTTCATTTTCATTCACACTAACTGTTCGTGGAGTTTATCCCGATGCAAATCGGGATGTCGTGGCTTTGCCACACACACACCACTTCGCAACATTTTACGAAAACATATCTCATATTGTCATTCCCGCAAAAGCGGGAATCTAATATTTTGATTTTCTCATTTTTCCAAACTCACCGAATATTTTCTCTCTTCTGAAAACAAAAGAAAACAAATCATAAACATTGAGCGTTGCGAAGATTTCTTAAGAAATATATTTTAAGAGGGAATTGAAAAATGGAACAATGAATAAACATCTTCTAAATATTGAAGAGATATTTTCGGATCCAAATCTCAGAATTTACCATTCACTTGGTATCATCGATGAAATTGCATTAAGGAATTATATTATCAATTTCGAATTCAAACAGCTGAGGAAAACAAATACTCAAATCGAATCGATATTTTTTCTATCGAAGAAATATCACCTTGCCTATGGTACTATCAACTCAATCATTTTTCGAAAGAGATATACAAAAAGCCTTCAACTTTTTCGATCACTTTGACCCTAATTCATCCAGCCCATAACCAGTATCTAACTGGCTTCTTCCAAGCCTGCGAAGTGCCATAGAATTAATCTAAAATTTCTTCAATATGTGAGCGTTATAATTTATTTGGATTAGGTGTTCCTTACTTGCTTAAATGTACAGTGAATCATGAAATATCGTTCACTAAAATTGCCGGTGTCATTTATAACTTTTTAAGGAGAAATTATCATGGCGATCCTATCGGGAAATGTAATCGGAAATATGAAAGGTAAGCTTGGCAACCTTTCGGCAAGAACCGTTGATGGCAGAACCATCATGGCAGCCCGTCCGTCCAGCTTCAATGCTAGTCAAGACCCTGCTTCTTTGGAAGTCAGAGCAAAATTTGCAGTTACAGCTAATTTCGCTAAAAATGTGTTGTCTCTTGCATCTCTTGAAGAAATCTGGACAAAAGTAAAAGCATCCGGAATGTCGGTATTCAATACTGTCTTCAAAAACAATTTCGGTTTTTCTTCGTCTGAAAAACCAACCGAACAAAATATTCTCACTCCGGAAGGATTTCCTTTGCAGATTACTACTGCTGCAGTAGAAGCTGATAAAATCACTGCTTCGTTTCCGGCGCTCAATACTGCTTCTGTTTTCGGTGCCGATGAAGTTAAACTTTCTGCAAATGCATTAGTCTGTTACTACGATCCAACTAATGAAGCAGATGACCCATACAAGATCGTTTCACTCTCAAAGGAAATTGTAAACTTCAATTTCACGCAGACATACGATCTTGAAATGGATTTCAATGTTTTGCAAAAAGCTACTGCTGCGAAGTATCAGCACAGCATTCTCTATGTGTGTGTAGTAACAAAAACTGCTGAAGGTAAAGTTGTTCAAACTTCCGGAACCTTCACCAAACTCAGCTAATCATTTTGAGAAAGGGTTATCATTCATGGTAACCCTTTCCTGTTCACCTACCGATAGCTCACAAATTTGCGTTCACAAAAATCGATTCTCTTAAAATTGTTCGCTAAAAAAGAGAACGCTCTGCTCGGCTCATTACTTCACCTCACAAAGCAAAGATCTACTTTCAGTTCGGTCAATACTTTTTCATCAAAGACATTCAAAAATATTTCCCTCAACTAGCATGAACGCAAATTATTCGTTTGTCTCTTGCTCACACTTTTTGATTCAAAAAGCTGCGCCAATTTCCAAACTCATAAATTGCTTAAAGAGAAAATGAACTTTCGTCGGGAACTTTAATCTCGCTCACACTTTGTAAAAAGAAAATCCTTTCTTTCCACAAAATGATTCGCTCGTAGATCAAAAGCAAAAAGTTGTCGCTTATTCCATTCTCTCATTCGCTCCAACCTTTTCAAACTTCTCTTCTGTATTGTTTGCTTCACTTCGTTCAGATTAGTAAAGCATCATTTTGCCCGCCGATAAACAAGCTTAGTGTTATTCATATCGTGGTAATCAATCGGGGCAAGGGTATATGAAACTCGTCTTGCCTCTGCTTTTTTCATTCCTTCGTCATTATAAAGACGGCAATACTTCGCCCTTGCCTTGAATTATCATCTTTTCTTACACCAACATGGTAACAATCCATTATTTCGCAAGAGCATGACTAAGCGGGCAAAATATGTTTTTTAACAGCGTAAAAGGTTTGTTCATGGCATCTGTAATAGTTCATTACTCTAAACGGCACAAAGGTTTTCTTGTTCGGTTAATTCAATCAAATCAAAATTTCTTTGTAAATGTATTTACTCCAGCCGGTGCACTTCATTCGCAATCATTCAAAACATATACCGCAGCAAGCACTTTCCTAAATGCTTTTATCAAATCACTTAAAAAATCTTAAAGGAGTTAAAGCCATGTTATCAGAAGAACAGAAACAACAGTTGAGACAAGAGAAGAAAGAAAAAATCATTCGCATTCGTAAAACTCTCTCTGAAATGACGGAAGAACAACGACAAGCCATAGCGGATAAATACGGCATTGTTACAGTTGAAGGGCATTTATTAACACCTCACAATCAATGCTTTTTAGTTGCTCAATCAGAAATAAACTTTTCAATTGTTGGCGGGTTCCAACAATGGAAGAAAGCTGGTAGAATTGTGCGTAAAGGTCAGCATGGTTTTTTGATCTTTGTTCCTTCTAAAGCGAAGCAAAATGAAAATCAAGAAGTGATTTCAGATGAAGAAGATGTTCACTTCTTTACTGCAACTGTTTTTGATATTTCTCAAACAGCAGATATTTGAAAATCGGAAGCTGCTTAAATATTTACCCGCCATTATTATGGCGGGCAACTTCTCTTGATATAAGAGTAGAAATAAAAATTAAACTACATGAACTTGCTCAATCGAATTTTGTTTGACAAATTGGAGTAAAGAACTTATTTTACTTCCGGTATTGTTCATTACTATTGAACAATACCGTTCATTCCTAATGAATAAGGACGCTAAAATGATACTTAAAGAGACATTGCAAGAGATAGTTAATTCTCAAACTCGCGATTTATTAGAATCTACTAAAACTGTCCCCAGACAACTGCTAGATCAGATGGAATTTGAAACCAACCATGCTTTAATAATCTCCGGAATAAGAAGATGTGGGAAAAGTACACTTCTTAAACAAATCATGAATAATGCTGATGATTACCACTACTTTAATTTTGAGGATATCCGCGCAGCTAATTTCGATGTGAAAGATTTTAATAAACTCGAAGACGTATTTATAGAACATAATAAAGAATGTTCTAATTATTTCTTTGATGAAATACAAAATGTTGAACACTGGGAAAAATTTGTTCGTTCTTTATTGGATTATAAAAAACAAATCTACATAACTGGATCGAATGCTTCTTTGCTCAGTAAAGAACTCGGCACAAAACTTACCGGTAGGCATGTACGATATGAGTTATTCCCATTTTCATATAAAGAGATGCTACTCTTTACTAATAAAAAAGCGGGTGTTGAATCATTTAAGGAATATTTTACCTACGGTGGATTTCCTGAATATCTCAAACAAAAGAATACAAAAATCCTTCAAGAATTGTTTAACGATATTATAACTCGTGATATTATCGTCCGCCATGGAATAAGAAACTCAAAAACTGTCAAAGACCTTGCTCTCTATCTTCTTTCAAATGTTGGGAAGGAATATTCGTACACGAATCTAAAAAAGGATTTTCAACTTGGTTCAGTGAATACTGTTATAGCATTTGTTTCGTATTTCGAAGACAGTTATTTGCTATTCGGTGTACCGAAGTTTGAGTATTCTTATAGAAAACAATTGGTCAATCCTAAAAAGATTTATGCGATAGATAATGGCCTAATAAATTGTAATACAGTTTCATTCAGTAAAGATGATGGTAGGCTACTTGAGAATGCAGTATTCGTTGAACTGAGAAGACGAAAGAAAAATCTTTTTTACTATCGAAGCAAAAACGAATGTGATTTTGTAATAGAAGAAAAAAGAAAAATAGCCGAAGCATATCAAGTATGTTTTCAATTGACAGAAGATAATAAAGTAAGAGAAATAAACGGATTGATGGAAGTCTTGAATGAAACCAAACTTGCTGAGGGTTACATTCTTACATTTAACCAAAAAGATAAATTTGATATTAATGGAAAAAAAATCAAAGTAATTCCAGTTTGGAAATGGATGAATGATTTCGAATAACATAGTTATTTATATCAAGAAATCTATTAATAGATGTTCAGTCATAAATATTGCTGATGACAAATAAAATTCAATCATAGATACGATGTTTTTTAGGTTCCGTTCCGTTTGTTCACGCAATATTTTTGCCTTCACCTTATTAGATTTTGTTTTCTCTTTTTGTACTAATTCGGTAAATTGATAATGAAGTTAGAACTAATTAATAAACTAAATTATTTGCATCACAAAAAATTGTTTGATGTGATGCTTCAAAAAACAAAATTGTACGGATGAGGTATGGAGTCCATACCCAAAACTTTCATTTTTAGATTGTATTCATTGATTCGTCATGACTCTGGATCAGGAGACTTCAGGTTCGACCCCTGACGGGGCAGGACTAAAAGGTTTGAAAATGATTTGTTTTCAAACCTTTTACTTTTTTGCCCATCAGAAATACTTGCCTTTCATAATTTCTGAGTAGGAACTTTTCGAGTCCAAGTGCTATTTACCTACCGCCATTATTATCGTAAAGTAAATTATTTATTTATTTGTGCCATGTATTAACTGTTATTCAACCTAACTACTCTCAAATAGATTTTTGAATTCGAACAGAATCGGATTATTAAATGGAAAAATGATACTGAATTATCAAGTGGAACTTATATTTATAAATTAACTGCTCGTAATTATCAAACGATAAAAAAAATGATTTTAGGATTTATAACTAATGCAGAATCATATTGGTTCTGCATTCTGTTTCTGCCATAAGTATAACATCTTTAATAAGTAAAAAGTCAATGGGGTAAAAATATTCATGCCCGATCCGTAGTAATAGATGGATGATGTAAAGTGTTCCTTGAAAAACTGAGTATTGATCGCTTCAACTAAAATTACGATGCCGATAATATCTATGAGATCAAATCAAGCCGCTCAACACAGACAGCCACGCATAAGGCGTGGTAAACTGTTTTTCAGTGCGGCATTGTTCTAATATTTGTTGTTGTTTTGCAAAACTAAGTTGCTCTTTAAAGTAGTTTGTTCCAAGAAACATTTTTATAAATAAAAGTTGTTGCGGTTAATTGGCTGCCGGTTAGCGGCGCCGTTATATGCGTAAAAAATAGTTTTGATATTGTCCTAATATGGGCTTATATTCAGTCCAGAATAAAGACAATATAAGGACGCAAAAATGAAAAATATCTTAGTTTCAAATGATATAATTCCAGTTGGTCAATTTAAATCCGGGCTGGCTAAATACCTCAAAGAAATCCAGAATAAGCGTAATTCTTTAATTATCACTCAAAATGGTAAACCTGCCGGAGTATTAATCTCTCCATCTGAATTTGATGATTTGAGACAAACAAAGTTTTTCATCGATTCAATTTCACGTGGTTTATCTGATTCTGAAAAAGGAGAAGTTTTATCTACTTCACAACTTAGAAGTGAAATGCAAAAAACACGCGCCGGGAAAGAAAGATGAAAATATTCTGGACAAAAGAAGCATTACTTCGATTACAAGAAATTGAAGGCTACATTTCAAGAGATAATCCTATAGTCGCAATTCAGTTTGTTGACAAGTTAATTTCGTTGGCTGAAACAATAATTGATAATCTGGAAAAGGGAAGAACTGTTCCTGAATTATCTATTGAAAACATCAGAGAATTACTACATCGAAATTATCGAATTGTTTACTTGGCTAAGAAAAGCTCGGTAGATATTCTTACTGTATTTGAAGGACATCAACTATTAAAAAAAAATAAATAATTAAAAGTAAAAACTGAGAAACGCATAACCGCAACTCAAGCCACGAGCACTTAAGGCATCAATTAGCTGGACTGTTATTTTTACACGGCAATAAATTAACAATAGAAGGTCACTGTTTTCATGAATAAAGGCAAGAGCCTTTATTGGATACTCAAAGCGACCGCATCCCTGCCTGCCAGCAGAGTGTGTTGCACAAGGAAGCATGTCATTTCGAAGGAGTTCCGTTTTGTGGAACGACTGAGAAATCTTACGATAATGTTACATAAAGATTTCTCA
>CAYTUV010000082.1:0-7390 GCA_964441505.1 uncultured Melioribacter sp.
ACTCACAATTCATAAATCTTATAATTACTTATTTGATCTTTTTCCTTCCATTTTTTTTTGGAGCTTTATCAATCGGATTATCTTTTGTTATTTATGTAGATCAAATAGACAAGCTTTATTTCAGTAATCTTACCGGTTCCGGTCTTGGCGGTATTACCGCTCTAATTTTATACTCAATCTTTTTGCCGGAAAAAATTTCATCGTTAATTTCTTTACTGCCGATAATATCTGCTTTGATCCTATTCCCAAAAAATTATATGGGAATCCTCCGTAAGGAGTCCTTCGGACACCACTCTGTGGAAAGAATTTTCGCTGTAATATCCATTCTTTCAATTGCCGTCTCGGTCTTCTTCTTCACTAATCCTTCCGCGCTAAAAAAATCCGAATTCAAGAGTATCAGCAAAACATTAAACCTGATTGATGCAGAAGTCGTATTCACAAAAAATAGTCCGTATGGATTGATTGAAGTTGTTTCATCTCCGGTATTAAGATATTCGCAAGGTTTAAGTCTTGCTTATCAAAAAGAAGTGCCACAAAGTAAAGCAATATTTTTAAATGGAGATTGGTTTGGGGCGATAGTTAAAGCTAATAACGGTAAGAATGAATTTTTGCATTACATCACTGCTGCACTGCCTTATGTAATGAAAGAAAAAGAGAAGGTTCTAATATTGAATGCCGGAAGCGGAATAGAAACAGCGCAGGCGATAAGTTACAACGCTGATCGTATTACCGCAGTTGAGCAGAACAGTATAATTATTTCTTTGATGAAAAATGAATTCGCTGAAGATTCCGATTCTCTCTATCATCATAAGAATCTTACAATCCGCAATATTGATTCAAGAACGTTTTTGCAAGCAGATACAAACAAATACGATTTGATAACACTTCCTTATACAAATTCATTCGGAGGAGGTGTAGGTTTATATGCGCTTCAAGAACAGTATCTCTTAACGACAGACTCTTTTGGAGATATGTTCGATCATCTGGATAACGAAGGGGTCATTTGTGTTTCATCATGGATAGATTACCCGTTTCGAAATCCGTTAAAAGTTATTGCAACGATTGTGGAGGTGCTGCATAAAAAGAATATTTCAGAATACAAAAATCATATCGCTGCAGTTAAAAGTTGGGGGACAATTACTTTTGTTGTAAAAAGATCTCCACTTAATTCCGAAGAAATTATGAATATCAGGTCGTTCTCCGATTCGTTAATGTTTGATCCAATTATTTTACCGGACATCTCAGAATTCGAAAGAACAAAATACAACTCGATGCAGGATGAAATGTTCTTTGAATATATGGATGAAATTTTATCCGGGCATCGTTCAAGATTTTATGATGAATATGATTTCAACATTAAACCGGCAGATGATAATCAACCTTACTTTTCCCAATTTTTGAAATGGAAAAGTTTGCCTTATCTAAAGGATGTTTACGGAATACGTAATGCGCCTTTCTTGGAGATCGGTTATTTACTTGTTATGATAACTTTTATACAAATAATAATTATTGCTTTTGTGTTAATTATCCTTCCTCTATTTAAAACTGATTTGTCCCGAAGGGATGTCCGAAGGACTCTCCCAAAGGGACTCCTTCGGAGCTTCGGAGGAGTCCCAAAAGGCAATGGTAAACTAAAAATTCTTATATATTTTGGAGCAATAGGATTGGGTTATATGTTCGTTGAAATAATTTTTATCCAGCGATTTATTCTATACTTCGGAAATACTATTTATGCCGCCGCTGCTGTTATTAGCTCTATGCTGATCTGCTCGGGAGTAGGCAGCTATCTCTCATCCAAAATTAAAGGAAGTAAAAGAAATCTCATCTTTATATGCGGATTGATTTTTTCAGTTCTGTTTTTATATAAATTCTTATTAACCCCGGTTTTACAATCAACAATTGGTCTTGAGTTTTTCTTAAAAGTTGTTGTTGCATTCCTCTTAATTGCTGTCCCTTCATTTTTAATGGGCATGCCTTTCCCGATAGGATTGAAAATAATTTCTGCCGAGAGTAAATCGTTGGTAGCTTGGGCATGGGGAATTAACGGATGTTCGAGCGTTGTGGCATCGGTTCTTGTGGTTGTAATTGCGGTTGAGTTTGGTTTTGCTGTTGTACTGTTGATTGCGGCATTGTCCTATCTTACAGCCGCATTGACTAATGTTTCTCTGTATCACTCTTCGTCTAAAAAGAATTTCGCCAAGAACACTGAATAAACAGAGAGAAAATAATTTGGAGAAAGAAATTTGTTTTTGAAACACTTGCAAACTAATCCTAAAAAATTCTTGCTCGTGCTCGTGCTCTTGATCTCTTCTTCTTCACAAGCACAAAAAAATTACGATAAATCCTTCTACGGCGGATTGTTTTACTTAACAGAATATATGACTTCCGATGAATATAAACAGTTTTCAAACCTCCATGATGATTTAGAATCTGTCAATAATGTCTATGAAAAAGCTCTGTCTTTCTTCGACGGAGATTATTCCGAAACTTTTTTCTGTTTAACTTTTGTTTTCATACCATATAATCATATCAGTGTGAAGTTACCATTGATTGGAATTATAAAATTTCCACTTCCCTCCCCTCCTCAATCCGTATTCACTGCAAAAGTGGAAAACACACCCAAGCATTTGTTCTTCGATTCTCCTAATAATAATTTTGGTGATAAAGATAAACTTGCTCATTTTTTTGCAAATGCATTTCTACGTTACAATGTTAGTATTTTCAATTTGTCTGAATTTCTCGGTATCTTTGTTGAGTATTTTGAACAAGGATTTTTTCTTCAGGGCGGATTTGACAGAAGAGATTTGGTAGCAAATCATCTGGGCGAGTTATTTGCAGTGATGGTTCAAAAAAATCCAGATGCAAAACCGTCTGAGGCATTAAAAGTTTATCAACTACTATATTTAATAATCTACCCATGAGATCAATATTAGTCATTGACGACGAAAGAGAAATTTGTGAAAGCATCAAGATGATTCTTGAATATGAGGATTATTTTGTTGATTACACAACCGACTCTATCAAAGGATTACAAAAGCTCGAATATGGTAATTACGATACTTTACTACTCGACATTCAAATGCCGGGTAAAAACGGTTTTGAAGTTTTAAGTTGGCTGCATGATAAAGAGATCGAAATTAAAATCATTATGATCTCAGCTCATGCTAGCGTCGAAAACGCTGTTAAATCTACTAAACTCGGAGCCTTTGATTTTCTCGAGAAACCAATTGATCGCGACAAACTCTTAATCAGTGTACGCAATGCCGTAGAACAATCGAGTCTGGTAAAAGAGAATAAGAAACTTAAGAGTGAACTCTCTTCCTCAGAAAAAATCATTGGCAATAGTTCAGTAATACAAACAATTCACGAAACGATTGCGCGTGTTGCTAAAACGGATGCACGAATACTTATCACCGGTGAAAACGGTACAGGTAAAGAATTAATAGCACAAGAACTCCATCGTCAAAGTAATCGTGTAAACAAAGAATTGATTGAAGTAAACTGTGCCGCAATTCCACATGAATTAATCGAATCAGAATTATTTGGACATGAGAGAGGCTCCTTCACCGGAGCCGTAAAACAGCGTATTGGTAAATTCGAACAAGCAGATGGCGGTAATCTTTTTCTCGATGAAATCGGCGATATGAGTCTTCAAGCACAAGCTAAAGTTTTGCGTGCAATTGAAGAAGGTAAAATTGAACGAGTTGGTGGTAATGCCAAAATTTCTGTTGATGTTCGGATTATCTCGGCAACAAATAAAGAACTTCAAGAAGAAATTGTAAAAGGAAATTTTCGCGAGGATCTTTATCACAGATTGAATGTGATTCCAATTCATATTCCACCTCTCCGCGAGAGAAAGGATGATATTCCTCTGCTCATAGAGCACTTTTCAAAAATCATTTGCGAAAAAAATAAATTTCCGCAAAAGAAATACACAGAAGCTGCTCTGAAGACTCTTCAATTACTTCCATGGAAAGGAAACGTTCGCGAGTTAAGAAATGTGGTTGAGCGAATTGTTATCATGGTTTCAAAACTTGAAATAAATGAAAAAGATGTTCTATTATTCACACAGACTTCCGGATCGAAAGTTGATGATCTTCTAAACATCTCGAACAGTTTTCAGGAATTTAAAGAAAAAGCCGAACGGGCTTTCATAGTAAAACAACTAAATGCTAATAGTTGGAATATCAGTAAAACGGCTGACATACTCGGAATTCAGCGAAGCCATTTATATAACAAACTCAAGAAATATGAAATCGAAAAGGAATAGCCATGGGAGAAACAATTTTTTCCAAGATTATTAGAAAAGAAATACCGGCTAAGATTGTTTTCGAGAATGATCAAGTTCTCGCGTTTAATGATATCAATCCTCAGGCACCTGTCCATGTTCTTATAATACCGAAAATTACAGAGATCGAATCAACAAAAGATATTGATCCGCTCCGTCACTCCGAACTTTTGAGTTCTCTTTTCGCTGCGGCAAATAGTATTGCAAAGGAGTCAGGTGTAAGTGAGACAGGATTCAGATTGGTTCTAAATTGTGGAGCAGATGCCGGACAAGATGTATATCATCTTCATATGCATCTTCTAGGCGGACGAAAAATGAATTGGCCTCCGGGATGAGTTTTAATAGAACGCTGATGACACAGATTAGGCGGATTCACGCTGATAAAATCCGTGCAGATCAGTTCAATCCGCGTTATCTGCGTGCTATTCCATTAATTGCCTTATCCGCAATATCTTTTCTGTAGTGCATCCCATCAAAATTAATTTTGGAGAGAGCTTCATAAACTATTCTCTTAGCTTCTTTTAGATCGTTTCTCTCAGTAAATGAAGTAATATTCAGGACTCTACCACCGTTCGTTAAAATCTTCCCGTCAAGTTCCTTCGTACCAGCATGGAAGACTTTAATATTTAGTGGAAGATTATTCAAGCCATGTATCTCAAACCCTTTTGCAAATACATCAGGATAACCACCCGATGCAGCAACGACACAAACGGATGCACCGCCATTATATTTAACCACATCCTTATTCAATTTTTTAATTGCGGCAGAATGAAGAAGTTCAACCAAGTCTCCTTTCAAAAGTGGTAGAACTACTTGCGTTTCCGGATCGCCAAATCTGCAGTTAAACTCTACAACCATTGGTCCATCTTCTGTCATCATTAAACCGCAATAAAGGCACCCAATGAAAGGCATTCCCTTCTCTTCCATGGCCTTCAAAATTGGCTTTACTATTTCATCAGAGATAATTTCTATATCCATCTCATTGACAAAAGGCGTTGGAGCATACGCGCCCATTCCGCCGGTATTCTTCCCTTTATCATCATCATAAATTCTTTTATAATCCTGAGCAGCAGGTAGTAATATAAAATCTTTTCCATCAGTTATTGCGAATATCGAGGCTTCCTGCCCCGTCATAAATTCTTCAATTACTACTTTATCACCTGCGCTTCCGAATGAAGAATTTACAAAGCACTCTTTTAGCGCTTCTTTTGCGTCATCAAATGATTCGGCAATCATTACCCCTTTACCTGCAGCAATACCATCGGCTTTAATTACTACAGGATAATTGACTCTGTGCAAGTATGTTATGGCATTATTATAATCAACTTTATCGAATACATCAAAAGAAGCGGTCGGTACTTTATATTCCTTCATTAAATTTTTTGCGAACGATTTTTCCCCTTCAATTCTAGCGGCCAGTTTTGAGGGACCAAACACTACTAAACCACTCTCTCGTAGTTTATCTGATAGACCGTCAGTCAGAGGTTTCTCTGGTCCGATAACTACGAGATCTATTTTATGCTCCACACAGAATTCTTTTATACCGAAATGATCATCCGGATTGATTTGTACATTGTTCCCGAATTCTTTTGTTCCGGGATTTCCCGGTATAATGAACAATTTTTCGGTCAACTTACTTTCAGAAATTTTCGATGCGAGTGCATGTTCTCTACCGCCAGATCCAATCAAAACAATCTTCATTATTCATCCTTCAAGTAGAATTGAAAAGTTTTAGTCAGTTGCTCGGTTAAAGTGATTCGATCATATTTGTTCACATATTCCTCATCCGGAACAGGTAGATTTTTCTGCAGATATAACTCATGAATTTTGATTATCGCATCCTTGATCTCCTGTACATCATCCGGTTGAGTTATGAATGACGCACCATACTCCTGGAGAGTAAGCTTTGCAGTTCCTTCTACCACACATCCGAGAATAGGTTTACGGGCACCGATATATTCATAAAGTTTAGAAGTCGAAATGGTATCGGCATTACGGATATTACCTATCATCATCCACAGAACATCACTTCCCTTCAAACGTTTAATGGTTTCCTTATGATCAAGATATCCGTGGTCTCGCACAAACTCATTAATCCCCAATTCAATAATCAATTTTTTATTCTCTTTGCGAAGATGACCAATGAACTCAAGCTCTATGTTTGCAGCAATATCGGGTCTTTCAATTGAAAGTTGTTTAAATGCTTTCAGCAAAAACTCAGGAGTAATATTCTCGTAGAATATTCCAGCATAAGTAAGTTTCATCTTATTGGAGGATTCAATTTTTCCTTCTGTCGATTCAAAATCGGCCGGATCAAAACCGTGCGGAATAATCAACACATCATTAAATGAAAGAAATGGATACGTCAGTAAAATATTTTCTTTAATTCTGCGATTGATGGCGATAATTTTTTCGACTGATCGTAGCGCCTTGTATTCTAACTTCCTGTGTTTGTACAGATGATACGGAGTAGGATAAAATGCGAAATGATTTCCAAACCATAAATCACGATAGTCTACAAATAGAGGAATATTAAATTCTTTCTTAAGCTTTGCTGCGGTAACAAATCCTGAATATGGTGGAACGGAGACGAAAATGATATCAAATTTTTCTTTTTGAAGAAGTTCTTTGGCAACTTTGTATGCTTTCTTTGCCCAGGAGTTTTTATTATCAGGGATAAAAATAGCTTTACTAATTCTTGAAAGAGTTTTTCGGATAAATTCCTTGGGCATGCTCACTGTGCCAAACTGTTTACCTAGAATTGCGTTAACATCGAATGCTTCTGTCCGGATTATTCTTATACCGGCATCTTCGGCTTCTTTTAGCAAGGATAAATCGTGAGCATAGTATGCAACATTACCCGTTGTTATTACTGTCGGTTCCCAACCGAATCGGTTCATATACTTTGTGAATTTAAGTGTGCGTTGTACACCGCTTAATCCAAGCGGCGGATAGTAGTAAGCAATAACCAAGACTTTGAACATAATCCAGTATCTATATTTTATTAGTAAATAATCTATCCTTCTGACTGAGCAAATATAAATATTTTCAGTAGTGTCCGATAAAAAATAAAAGACAAGGGAAAAACCATAAGGATAAATC
>CAYTUV010000083.1:0-7316 GCA_964441505.1 uncultured Melioribacter sp.
CTCACGCAGTTATTCTTGCAACCGGCGGTTACGCCAATGTTTATTTCCTTTCAACGAGTGCAATGAACTGTAATGCTACTGCGATCTGGCGCGCTCACAAAAAGGGAGCTCCGTTTGCAAATCCATGCTACACACAAATTCATCCAACATGTTTACCACTTCACGGAGAAAATCAGTCGAAGTTGACTTTGATGAGTGAAAGCTTGCGAAACGATGGACGTATCTGGGTATCAAAACTTAAAAAAGATATGCGCAAACCGAACGACATCCCGGAAGAAGAACGAGATTATTATCTTGAAAGAAAATATCCAACGTATGGCAATTTAAGTCCGCGTGATATTTCATCGCGTGCGGCAAAAGAAGCTATTGATGATGGACGCGGCGCCCAGGGTCAGGATGCCGTTTATCTTGATTTCAAGGAATCTATAGATCGGCTTGGTAAAAAAGTAATTGAAGAACGCTACGGTAACTTGTTCGAAATTTATGAAACGATAACGGGTGATAATCCTTATGAATCGCCAATGAAAATCTATCCGGCACCACACTATACAATGGGCGGATTGTGGGTTGATTATAATTTGATGAGCACAGTTCAAGGTTTGTTTGTCGCCGGAGAAGCTAACTTCTCAGATCACGGTGCAAACCGTCTTGGTGCGAGTGCACTCATGCAAGGTTTGGCTGACGGTTATTTTGTTATTCCTTATACCATAGGAAATTATCTCGCCGGAGATAAACCAACATTACTCAAAACAGATCATCCTGACTTCGAAAAAGTGAAAAAAGATATTGAAGAGATGACAGCAAAACTTCTTTCCATAAAAGGAAAGAGAACCGTCGATGATATTCACAAGCAGCTTGGCAGAATTATGTGGAATAAGGTTGGAATGGGTCGTAACGAGAAAGGATTGAAAGAAGCCATTGAAGAGATTCGTCAACTGCGTACTGAATTCTGGAAAGATGTAAATGTTGTTGGTGACTCCAACGATGTTAATCAATGCCTTGAACGCGCGGGACGTCTTGCAGATTATCTGGAACTTGGTGAGTTAATGGCACTCGATGCATTGGATCGTAAAGAATCTTGCGGAGGACATTTTAGAGAAGAATATCAAACTCCGGAAGGTGAAGCCCTGAGAAACGATGAAGAGTATGCTTACGTTTCTGCATGGGTCTTCGAAGAAGCCGGTAAATGGAACCTCACTAAAGAACAACTCGAATTCGAAAGTGTGAAATTAGCGACAAGGAGTTATAAATAATGATACACAAAAAAATAAATTTAACTCTAAAAGTTTGGCGTCAGAAAGATGCAAAGTCACCCGGAAAATTTGCCGAGTATAAAGTTTCGGTTTCTCCGGATTCCTCTTTTCTAGAAATGCTTGACGACATCAACAACGAACTCGAAACCAAGAGTCTTGAACCGATTACTTTTGAGAGCGATTGCCGCGAAGGGATTTGCGGAACTTGCGGACTTGTGATCAATGGTCAACCGCACGGACCTATTCCGCGCATAGCAACGTGTCAATTGCATATGAGGAATTTCAAAGAGGGCGATACAATTTATATTGAACCGTTCCGTGCTAAAGCATTTCCAATCATCAAGGATTTGATGGTTGACCGTTCTGCGATGGATAGAATTATGGAAACAGGCGGATTTATTTCCGTCAACACGTTAAGTGTTCCCGATGGAAATGCGATTCCGATTCCTAAAGAGATTGCTTCAGAAGCGATGGATGCTGCACAGTGCATCGGCTGTGGAGCTTGTGTTGCCGCTTGTAAAAACGCATCTGCAATGTTGTTTGTCAGCGCAAAGGTTTCTCAGTTTGCATTACTGCCTCAAGGACAGCCTGAGCGTTATCAACGAGTAGAATCAATGGTGAAAGTGATGGACGAATACGGATTCGGAAGCTGTTCAAACACTTACGCTTGTGAAGCCGAATGCCCGAAAGGTGTTTCTATCAAAAACATTGCTCGTATGAACCGTGAATATTTCATGGCGAAAATAAAATCACCTAACGTAGAAATGTAAAGACGATGCGCGTGCCCGGCATTTCGACGGGGTGCATCGTCTCCTTTATTTTAGTGGCTGTCTCAAAAGTATTTTTCACGTCACACTGAGCGGAGTCGAAGTGTGATTAGAGTGTGTAAGTCCATTTCTCGACTTCGCTCGAAATGACTTTAGACCTTTTAAGACAATCTCTACTATCCCGGCTAATTAAGTCGGGATTTTTTTACCACTTTTTGGTATTATGTAAGTGGAAAGAAATAAATTACTTTGCGAACTCTGCGATTGCTTTTCCCGAGAAGGGATCCCTTCGGGAAAGGGATGGCTTCGCCAGCGGTCTCTGTGTGAAATGCTTTCTCACGCTGGCATAGTCATCCCTATGGGAAAAGTGCGCAATGATAACGCCAGGACGCGGAGAATAAGGGCTCATGTTCGAAAGAGAAATAAAATTTATTTATGATTTTAATCTGAATAAGGTTAACCGCCTAGGACCTTACTTCACATTCGAACAATTACTCGCATCTGATATTCACCCGGCAATATTGCAATATATATCCGCAGAAATTGATTATCTGATCTATGAAGACCGGCAAAAGCTCCTCAAAAATTCGCTGTTCGATTATTCAGGTGAAAAAATATCATTTCACTTCAATCAGATTTCGGAAGAAGCCAAGAAGTCGAAAAGATTTGCGCAGGAGTACATTGCCAAACTCATTCTCCATGCCTCATCATTCACAATCAATTATCTGGTAAGACCTAAGTGGACACTGACCAAATTTGTATTCGATGAGGACACAACCAAATCGACCAATGATATTAAACAGATTCTCAACTACGTTTACTATTACAAGTACGTCAATAAAATTCTTGTCTCTTACATAAATTCGAAAAAAATCCTCTCGATGAACGTGCAGGAATTTGAGGATCTGCTGAACAAAGCGGATAAGCTTGGTGTAGAGACTTATCTCCCCGCAATTTTGACAAATGCACTCAAGTCGATGGCGGAATTTTTTAATATCGGAGAAATTCAAAAAACAAAAATTCCCCTGTCCGCTGTTGAAATGTTTCTTGAAGAGAAGGAACTTATGAAGCACCTCCAGAAGGTTAATGAAGTATTCGGAGCTGAGGAGGGAGTTAAGTTTAATCTGAATGACTATCAAAAAATCTTCAGCAATGTTGTTGTTGAAAAAGAAGAATTGATAGCCGAACCGGAAGAACCGCAAAAATTCGAAACCGAGGAAGTAGAAGAGAAAAGAGGGTTTGCTGATAAACTTCAATCCGGTGAAGATAAAACTGAAGAAGAGACCGATGAACTGAAAAAAGAATATGAAGAGATTACGGAAGAAGAGACGGAACAATTTGATGAAAATGTTCAGGATGATGAACATGGCAAAATTCCGGAGGAGGAAGAAAAGCCAGAGTTAGAAGGAAATCAGGATGAAGTAGAATTTTGTGAACCTGAAGAGGATGAGGATCGTGAGAATGTTAATATTTCTGAAGATATGGATGAGGATGAAATTACAGAACAAGTAACCGGACATGAAATTAAAATTACGCAGCCTGTTAAATTCCGAATCAGAATAAATGAAGACAGCCGTATTGAACCGGTTGAAACTGAACCGGAAGAAAGTATTAAACTATCTCTACCTGCAGATGAAATTGATGAAGAAAAAGATGAACAAGATGAAATTGAGGATGAGGAATTAATCGAAGAATCCGCTGAGGAAGAAAATGAAAATGAAGAAAAGCCGATCGGAGAATTAGATTTCGGAAAAGAATTTAAATTAGCAGAGAAAGAATTTGAAGACAATGATGAGAGCTTTCTGCAATCTCTCCGCGATCAGAAAGATGACCCCGGAACTCTACAGGGAGACGAGAATAAGCCTGTCCAGACTTTAAATCGTACTGATATTGCGGGTATTGATGAATCAACAGAACCTGAAGAAGCATTTGAGAGGAGTCCCGAAGCAGAAGAAACAAAAGAAGAAGATGAGCAGGAAAGAGTTATCTTTATAAATCAAATGAATGATAACGGGGCATATGGCCCGGACGCGGATAAAGTATCCGTCGAACAATCAAAAATGGATATGGCCGAAATTCTTGAGCACAAAGAGATGACAAAAATTATTGAAGTTATCTTTGATTATGATATTGAGGATTTTGCAGCTACTCTGGATGAGATTTCCGACTGCAAAAACGAGGATGACGCACACATTGTAATTAATAACACTCTTCTGGACCGTCACATAAATCGTACTTCTAAAGAAGCACAGACATTCAGAGCAATTATTTCAGAATTCTTTGGCAATAAGTGAAACTATGTTTATAGACTACGCAAAAATATATATCAAAGCCGGAGACGGCGGTAACGGAGCGGTTGCTTTTCGTCGCGAGAAGTATGTTCCCAAAGGGGGGCCAGCCGGCGGTAACGGCGGTAACGGCGGTAGTGTAATTTTCAGAACCGACACTAATCTTACAACACTTTTAGATTTTCAGTACAAAAGGAAATATCTGGCAGAGGATGGAGCTCCCGGCGGATCATCTCTTAAGGATGGAAAAAGCGGAAAGGATATAGTTATAAGGGTGCCGGTTGGAACAATAATTAAAGATGCAGATACCGAGGAAATTCTTTTCGATCTCGATAAACCGGATAAAGAATTTGCTGCCGTTAAGGGCGGTAAAGGAGGAAGAGGCAACAGTAACTTTGCCACTCCGACACATCAGACACCGCGCTTTGCTGAAGACGGAAGACCCGGTCCCGAAAAATCAATTGTCCTTGAACTAAAATTAATTGCCGATGTTGGTCTGGTTGGATTTCCTAATGCAGGCAAATCAACATTGATTTCGGTTATATCGGATGCAAAACCTAAAATCGCCGATTATCCTTTCACTACACTCGAGCCGAATCTTGGAATCGTCCGCTATAAAGATTTTAAAAGCATAACTGTTGCAGATATTCCTGGAATTATTGAAGGCGCACATATTGGAAAAGGATTAGGACTGAAATTTCTCCGTCACATAGAACGTACAAAAATATTATTACTGATGATTGATATTTCATCGGAAGATTATGCCAAAGATTTTAAAATTCTTAATGCCGAGTTAAATCAGTATTCAAAAGTGCTGAGTAAAAAGAAAAAAATTGTGGCGTTTACAAAGGCAGACCTGATTGAACCATCCGAATTGAAAAAAATTAGGAAAAGAAAAATCCGCGGCTATGACGGACCAATTCTAATTTTTTCATCAGCCACACGGTTTGGCATTCCTGAATTATTAGATGATCTATGGCAGCAGTTAAACGACTAACTATTAGTGGATACCTGACACGGCTCGTTTTATTTTTTCTGATTACGTGTTGTGCAGTTTTTATAGGATTAAGCGCCGGTCCGGTCAAAATCGGTTTTAATGATTTAGTTCCAACATTTTTTTCAAACAACGCCAACCCGATCTTCTCACAGATTATTTTTGATATCCGCCTGCCCCGCATATTATATGCAATAGCTGTGGGAGGAGGACTATCAATTGCCGGCGCAGTATTCCAGGCAATCCTGATGAATCCGTTAGCTGAACCTTACATACTCGGAATTTCAAGCGGGGGCACATTCGGTGCTGTCTTATCATTTTTGATCGGCGCCTCGTTTCTTGGTACACAATTGTTCTCCTTCACAGGGGCACTGGTGGTTATGCTTCTTGTGTTTGTTCTGGGAAAAAGATTCGGCGAACTTGAACCTAATGTTTTGTTATTAACCGGTGTAATGGTTGGTGCGTTTTTCTCGGCAGCGATATTATTGATGATGACACTTTTGAACGATTCTTTAAGAACGGCAGTTTTCTGGCTAATGGGTAATTTATCAATAGCGGATAAAGACAATTTGAAATTTGTTCTTCCGGTAACATTTGTTGTTTCTTTTTTGCTTATGCTGAATTCTAATAAATACAATTTGCTCAGTCTCGGTGCTGATTCCGCTAAGCAGTTGGGTGTGAACACAACCGTTCTCAGAAATTATACTTATCTGTTATCAAGTCTTATGATCGGGACTATCGTTTCGGTTAGCGGGATTATAGGTTTTGTCGGATTACTTGTTCCGCACGTTTGCCGGATGATATTTGGAGTTGACAACAGAATTGTTTTGCCCGCTTCATTTTTCTTCGGCGCATCCTATTTGATTTTATGTGATACACTCGCAAGAACTTTAATCTCTCCCTCTGAACTACCCGTTGGTGCAGTTACAGCAATTATTGGCGCACCCGTTTTCATCTATCTATTGCGAAAAAGATTTAACGCATACTAATTGAAGGAGTAATTACGATGAAAAGAAAGACTATTAAAATCTTGATAGCTGTCTTGATCTTTATCGCCGCTGCTTGCTCGGCAGGAATAAATATATTTTCAGATCAAGATGAAGTAAATTTTGGGTTGCAGATGGATCAGGAGATTCGAAAGAATCCTAAAGAATTTCCAATCTATTCAGGGAATCCCGCTGTTAAAGATTATATAGCGGGAAATTCTTGCATCTCCTGAAATCGCAAAGAAAAATGTTTACAAATATCAGCTGGAAATTATTCAGAACGATACAACTCTGAATGCATTCGCCACACCCGGTGGTTACGTGTATGTCTATTCCGGTTTGATAAAATATCTTGATTCAGAAGCCGCCTTAGCCGGTGTGATCGGTCATGAAATTGGTCATGCGGAAAGACGTCACGCTACTCAAAAGATGACAAGTATCTATGGATTCCAGATGCTGGCAAGTTTTGCTCTCGGTCAGAATCCATCTCAGATAGCAGAGATAGCCGCAAATTTATTTACAGGTCTGGCAATTCTGACAAACAGTCGTGCAAATGAAGAAGAGAGTGATGAATATTCAATTAAATATCTTTCTTCAACAAGATTTTACCCCGGCTCGGTAAAGTTCTTCTTCGAGAAGATGAGAGATGACGGGAAAGTAGCTTCGAAGGGCGGAGGGATAGGAACATTTTTATCAACTCATCCGGACCCGATAGCGAGAATTACATCCACAGAACAGCGTCTACTGACTTCTGGAATGGAAATAAAAAATTATAAGGCAACAGGCAAAGGAATATTTAGGGACGAATACAGGAAGAATATTCTGGCTAAGATGAAATAATTCAATCAAATCAATAGTTTAGAATAGCTTGAAGTTTGGAAGGTGATCGTTTATATTTACAACCCGTTTTTCTGCCTATGCTCTAAAATGAGTTTCGGCTGATAATTGAAAGTTTTTGGCGAGGTAGCTCAGCAGGTTAGAGCAATGGAATCATAATCCATGTGTCGGGGGTTCGAATCCCTCCCTCG
>CAYTUV010000084.1:0-6503 GCA_964441505.1 uncultured Melioribacter sp.
AAAGAGGGCTTGAAGAATATGGCAACCCCGACATTACTCACAATGTTGAATTTTCGCTCCATCCGATTGTTCGCGGTTCGTTCTTGACTATTGACAAAACCGACAAGTCCTTAACTGCCAACAAAATTCTCAAAGCACTTGAAGAGCAAGAATATAACTTGAAAGGTTTCAAAATAAAGCCCAATCAGCTTCTAAAAAACGGCGTGCTACGCAACGCTTGCACTATTGCGACTTCAAATGATTCTTTTCTATTATGCAGTATCAAAGCAGACAACGGTGATAAGTTTGAACTTCACATTTACGAACAAAGCAGAAAGCCATATTCAGTTTTTGAATGCAAGAGAGTTGGCGTAGAGGAAGGAATGAATAAGGGACCTCAGACAATCGAGAAAGCGAAGCAAGGTGCTTATGTTGCGCGGACGGCATCTTCACTTCAAAAAATCAGAAACGAATCTGGCGAAATGCATGGCATCATTTACAAAAGTGATGGTTCTTATATAATCAAGCCATTTGTGGACTTGATGGAAGAAGTAATTTACTCCAGCGACAAAGAATTATTAAGGCGTTTCATTTTGACAGTTGGCGTAGTGAGTAATCACGGTAACTGGTTCACATCCGACAATCAAAACAAAGAACTAAAAGTTCTTGCACAATCTTATGACTGGTTACTTTTTCTTACCGACAAAGGACTATCAGAGTTTATAGAGAAATTACTTTTCAAACCAACAAAAAAATTTGTTCCAATTCGGGAAGCATTTATCTCAAGTTACACAGCGACCAAAAAGAAAAATCAATTTACCAAAGTTCAGATGAACATTGAAGCAGACAGAATTTTACTGGATTACTTCAGTAAAAACATAAACACTATTGAGACTTGGTTCAACATCATTTCACCCAAGAAGAAAAAATTATCTACTTTAAAAGATGAGTTAAGAGAATTAAAAAACAAAAACTGGACAGAGATTCTAAAATGAGTGCTGGGAGAAATATAAATACTTTAAGTCAAAGCTGGGGAACACCACACAAATATGTAAAGGCAGTTAAAGAAGTATTTGGTGGGCATATTGATTTAGACCCATGTTCTAATGAATATTCGATTGTAAAAGCAAAAGTAGAATATACTTTGCCAAAGCATGATGGACTAAAAGAGAGCTGGAACTATCCGACAATCTATGTTAATCCACCTTACGGAATTGACAAAGAAAGAGGAACAACAATTAAAAGCTGGATTGCAAGATGTGCTGATGCTTACGAAGAATATAATTCAGAAGTATTGGCTCTTGTTCCCATTGCTGCAAACACAGTGCATTGGAAAAAATATGTCTTTACCAAAGCTAGAGCAATTTGTTTTCTATATGATACCCGGCTTCGTTTTCTTGAAAACGGAAAGGACAGCGGGAAAGGCGCTCCAATGGCTTGTGCAATGATTTACTGGGGTGACAACTATGACAGATTTTATGAAGTGTTTATTGAGCATGGCGCCGTTGTGGACATATCAAATTTGATAGGTGAGCAAATCGGAAAAGACCGACAGACAATTAAACTTTTCACTGACACGAGAATAAGCAACTATGTCCAAAAAGGTCTTACCGCAAGCGAACAGGCAGCGCGGAAGAAAATCAAGCAACATTAAATAAACTTTTGTGTGGAGCCACAGTTGGCTGCGTTTAATGTCCGCCTGACTGCAAGCCACAAACTGTTGAGAGAAGAAAAAGACAGAATAAAAAAGCAGTAATTTAAACCAGTTCATTTTTACAGAATAATTGAATTATCTAAAGTAAGCTGAGGAATAGATGTTTTCAGAAGAATACAAGAAAGCACGTCAGTCTCACAAAAATAAATCGGCAAAGTCGGAAGAGCCGGGAACGAAGTATACAACGGTTTCCGGACTACCGATAAATCCATTGTATTCACCTGATGATATTGCCGGTCAGGATTTTATGCGCGATATTAATTTCCCTGGAGAATACCCATTTACACGCGGAATTCATGCCGACGGCTACCGTGGTAAAATTTGGACTATGCGCCAGTTTGCGGGATTCGGTACTCCTGAAGACACGAACGAAAGATTTAAATATCTGTTGGGTCATGGCCAGACCGGTTTATCTGTAGCATTTGATCTACCAACACTCATGGGCTGGGATGCAGATGCGCCCCTCAGTCAGGGTGAAGTTGGAATATGCGGTGTTGCGATCTCTTCGCTTCAGGATATGGAAATTCTTTTTGATGGAATTCCGTTAGATAAAGTTTCAACATCGATGACAATCAATTCTCCCGCCGCAATGATTTTTGCTTTCTATCTTGCAGTAGCCCAAAAACAGGGAGTGAATTTTGATAAACTCCGCGGAACTCTTCAAAATGATATTCTGAAAGAATATATTGCCCAGAAAGAATTTATCTTTCCCCCGCTTCCATCGATGCGGATAATTACAGATATGATTGAGTACTGCACGAATGAGGTAACTCAATGGAATCCGGTATCCATAAGCGGTTATCATATTAGAGAAGCCGGTTCAACAGCCGCACAGGAACTTGCTTATACATTGGCAGATGGTTTTGCTTACATAGAAAATTGTCTTGAACGGGGATTGGACATTGATACATTCGCGCCACGGCTTTCGTTTTTCTTTAATTCTCATCTGGATTTCTTTGAAGAGATTGCTAAGTACCGTGCAGCAAGAAGAATTTATGCTAAACGGTTACGTGAAAAATACGGAGCTAAAAATCCCCGTTCATGGTGGCTAAGATTTCATACTCAAACTGCCGGGTGTACACTTACGGCACAGCAACCGGAGAATAATATTGTCCGCACAGCCTTTCAAGCCATGGCTGCCGTCTTGGGAGGGACACAATCGCTTCACACAAATTCGATGGATGAGACTCTAGCGCTGCCGAGTGAGAAAGCAGTTAAAATTGCTTTACGTACACAACAACTTCTCGCTTACGAAACCGGTGTAGTTAATACTGTTGATCCCTTGGGCGGAAGTTATTTTGTGGAATCACTCACGAATAAAATGGAAGAGGAAGCTGAAAGAATTTTTGCTGAGATTGAATCTCTCGGTGGCGTGGTTCAGGCAATTGAGCATGGTTATTTCCAAAAGGAAATTGCCAATTCAGCCTATCGTTATCAAAAAGAATTTGAACGCAAAGAAAAAATAATTGTCGGTATAAACGATTTTGTTGAAGAGAATGAGAAGGTGGATATTCCTCTTCTTCAAATCTCTCCCGAAGTGGAAGCCAGTCAAAAGAAACGTCTTGCTGATCTGAAGCAAAGCAGAAACCAGGAGAATGTTGCAAAAAGTCTGGAAGAAATTAAAGTTGCAGCGCGTGACGGAAAAAATTTGATGCCGGTTTTTGTAAAAGCGGCGAACAATTACGTCACTCTTGGTGAAATGGTTGAAGAATTGAAACAACAATTTGGGATATATGAGGAATCAGCTGTTTTCTAATTTAATGAATTACATTAAGCTGCTTCGGGTTAAGAGCTGGGCAAAAAACTTTTTTGTCTTCGTCCCGGCTGTCTTTGCAAAGATGTTCTTCGATACTGATACATTTTACCTCACAGTGGCAGGATTTGTAACCTTTTCAATTGCGTCGAGCGCCGTATATGTGTTGAATGACATTGTTGATGCGCCGAAGGATGCAGTTCATCTGCTTAAAAAGGATCGCCCGATTGCCAGCGGCAAGATATCCAAGAAGCAAGCCCTCTTTTTAGGCGCCGGATTGTATCTGGTTCTGGCTCTTCTGACTCTCAAAATGAACCTACCATTCATGATAATTGTCTGGGTTTATGTTTTCATAAATATTCTTTACACGACATTACTGAAAGAGATTGTAATTGTCGATATATTTTGCATTGCTTCGGGATTTATGCTTCGTGTTATAGGAGGCGGTTTGTTGATTTCGGTTTATATTTCAAAGTGGTTAATACTAACTACAATGTTTCTAAGTCTTTTCCTTGCTGTAATGAAACGTCGCGTAGAAATCGCCAATAGTCCGGATGCTCATGATCAGAGAGCGGTATTAAAAGACTACTCGCTTACGTTTATCGATCAGATTGTTGCTATGACAGGAAGCGGCGTAATTTTGAGTTATGCGCTCTATTCTGTTGCTGATAGAACTGTTGAAAAATTCGGGACTGAAAGATTAATCTTTACAACGATGTTCGTCATTTTTGGTATTTTTAGATACATGTATCTGGCTTATAAGAAAGACCGGGGTGAGAATGTTATTGAAGTAATTCTCACAGATCCGCCAATGATTATCAACTTGATCTTGTATGTGGTTTCAGCAGTGTATATAATTTATTTTTATAAAATGTGGATGACTTTCTGAGATAGACGATGGTTAGTGATCTTTTAACTTTATTTGTGCTTTTACTCCTGAGTGCTTTTTTCTCCTCATCGGAAATAGCTTTTATTGTTGCCAATAAGATCAAAGTAGAAATCCGTGCAAGAAAAAATAATTTATCGGCAAAGAATGCCCGTTATTTTATCAATAATCCCGACATATTCTTCTCCTCAATCTTAATCTCGAACACGATTGTGAATATCACGTTTGCCTCGTTAAGTTCAGTATTTCTTTTAACGATTTTCGGACTGAAGGGATTTTCCATTCTTCTTATTTCAACAGCTCTTGTTCTATTGTTCGGAGAACTCATTCCAAAATATTTTGGCAGAGAACTCGCCGATCGGTTTATTATTATTTCCGCAATTCCTCTTCGCCTGATCACAATAATCATGTATCCGTTTGTAAAAATAATATCCACGGTTGCGTCTGTTCTCAGCAGGACAAATCAAAAAGAGGAAGAACAATTTCTTCACCTCTTCGATAAGGAGGATATCCAAAATCTTATTGAGGAAAGTTCTGATGCCGGAAAGATGGATGAAGAACAATCCGATATAATCAGCAAAGTGATTGACATTCGCGAGCAGCGTGTTTACGAAGCGATGACTCCTCGTACGGATATTGTAGGTGTTGAAATCAACAGTACAATGGATGAGGTGCTAAATACTTTCATTGAATCGGGCTATTCAAAGATTGTTGTTTTTGATGAGAACCTGGATAATATAAAAGGAACACTTTTCACAAAAGATATATTTAGGCAGCCCAAGGATATTAAATCTGTAACGCGCGAAGTTGTTTTTGTACCCGAGACAAAAAAGAGCATGGAAATGCTGAATGAATTTCTTGACAAGCAGTTTTCTTTTGCCGTGGTGGTTGATGAGTTTGGCGGAACGGCAGGAATACTCACAGTTGAGGATCTTATCGAAGAACTCTTTGGCGAAATACGTGATGAATATGATGATGTAAACGAAAAAATTGCTAAAAAAGTTGATGTTCATTCCTATCTGCTGAGCGGCAAAGTGGAGATAGACTATCTGAATGAGGAAATGGATTTTAAGATACCCGAAGGAGATTATGAAACAATTGCGGGCTACATTACTTACAAGATAGGACGCATTCCTAAAAAAGGTGAATCGTTCAAGATGAATAATTATACAATTCTTATCTTAAAGTCTGACAATACCAAAATTGACATGATAAAACTTACCGTCGATCAGGAACCCCAAGATTGAATTAATTTTCATTCCTAATTGTTACCAAAGTAAAAACCGGAGAAATAATGAGCATCCTCAGTAACCTATTCTCAAGAACAGAAGATACTTCAAACCTTGATTCAACTTCTTTTGAAAAATTTATTAATGAAAACAAAAATGCTGTTGTTGTAGATGTAAGAACGAAGTCAGAAAATTCCGAAGTGAGAATTCCCAAATCTGTTCTTATAGATATTTACAAACCGGATTTTCTTAGTAGGATTGAAAAACTGGATAAAACAAAAACCTACCTGCTATATTGCCGTTCAGGAAGCAGAAGCTCCGCAGCACTCAAGAAGATGAAACAATTTGGATTTGAAAATGTCTATCATCTCAGGAGCGGTATCAGTAGCTGGAACGGTAAAGTGGAACAGGGATAGAAGATTTGCCGCAATTAATGCCTCAAATAAACAAGCCAATCATTATTTTCGATGGGGTCTGTAATCTTTGCAACTCATTTGTAAACTTCATTATCAGGCATGATAAGAAAGAGATATTCCTGTTTGCTGCATCCCAATCGGGCAATGTGGAGCCAGTACTAAGGAAACATTCCATTGCTAATGAATCAGCAACGGTTATTCTAATAGTTGATGGTCAACTTTACTTTCGTTCAGAGGCGGTTTTGAAAATTATGCAGTCTCTGGATTTTCCTTCGATCCTGATTAATCTGCTGGAATTCATTCCGGTAAAACTTTTCGATTACATTTACGATCTGATGTCTTCACGCAGATATAAATGGTTTGGTCGGAAGGATCAATGCATAATTCCGCGAAATGAAATTAAATCCCGATTTCTGTGAGAACCGGGTTTAAAAAGTGAAATCCGTAACCAGCAATCCTTTTGCACTATTGGATGGAAGATGTTCCGATTTTCCATTATCTTTCTGCCCCAATTTATAAGAAGTGT